>NZ_JBVJIP010000005.1:0-295497 GCF_055586225.1 Actinoplanes sp. NPDC051388
GGGGGTGGGGGGGGGCTCGGGGGGGGGGGGGTGGGGTGAGGGGGGGAGGTGGGTTTTTTGTCTGGGTGGGGGGGCGGGGGGGGGGGGGGGGGGGGGGGGGGGGGGGGGGCCCCCCCCCCCCCCCCCCGCCGCAGTCAGCGCTGCTCCGGACAAGAGCAGGCCGACGCGTCGGAAGCGAGTCACGGATGTTCCTCCATCGATGGTCGGGAGCGCTCCCACATCGACGGATGGCGACTTGTCTACCGATATGCCCGGGGTCTTGTCAACATGCTGGAAACATAGGTGTCGGCCAATGCCGGATGGCGGGGCATTTGTTTCCGGCTCTTGACAACCAAATGTCCGGGGACCATCGTCATGGGAGCGCTCCCACTCGATGAACGTCAATGTCTAGGAACGTTACCCCCGACGTGCCAGGAGAGGATCCCCGTGCGCCGCCCCCGAATACCCGCCCTCGTCGCCGTGCTCACGTTGGTCGGCACGCTCTCCCACGCCGGGTCGGCGCCCGCCGCGGCCGACATCCGTGCCGCCGAGGGCTACCACTGGCAGAACGTCCGCATCGACGGCGGCGGCTTCGTGCCCGGCATCGTGTTCAACCGTACGGAAAAGAACTTGATCTATGCCCGGACCGACATCGGCGGCGCCTATCGCTGGAACCAGGCCGGGCAGAACTGGACGCCGCTGCTGGACTGGGTGGGGCAGCGGAACTGGGGCTTCAACGGCGTGCTCAGCATCGCCACCGACCCGGTCGACCCGAACCGGGTCTACGCCGCGGCCGGCATGTACACCAACAGCTGGGACCCGAACAACGGCGCCATCCTGCGGTCCGCGGACCGCGGCGCCACCTGGCAGGTCAGCCCGCTGCCGTTCAAGAACGGCGGCAACATGCCCGGTCGTGGCATGGGCGAGCGGCTGGCGGTCGACCCGCACGACAACCGCAACGTCTACTTCGCGGCCGAGGGCGGCAACGGGCTCTGGCGCAGCACCGACTTCGGCGCGACCTGGGCCCGGGTGACCGCGTTCCCGAACCCGGGCGACTACGTGCAGGACCCGTCCGACCCGAACGGCTACCTGAGCCAGAACCAGGGCCTGACCTGGGTGACCTTCGACGACGTCACGCGCGACGTCTACGTCGGGGTGGCGGACAAGAACAGCCCGGTCTACCGCTCGCCGGACGGCGGCGCCACCTGGGCGCGGATCCCCGGGCAGCCGACCGGTCACCTCGCCCACAAGGGCGTGCTGGACTCGGTCAACCATCAGCTCTTCATCGCCACCAGCGACACCGGCGGGCCGTACGACGGCGGCAAGGGCCAGGTGCACCGGTTCGACACCCGGAGCGGCGTCTGGACCGACGTCAGCCCGGTGCCGCTGAACGACACCTACTTCGGCTACTCCGGCCTGACCCTGGACCGGCAGCACCCGGGCACGCTGATCGTCGCCACCCAGATCTCCTGGTGGCCGGACGCGATCTTCTTCCGCAGCACCGACAGCGGCGCCACCTGGACCCGGATCTGGGACTACGCCGGCTATCCGAACACCACCCGGCGCTACACCATGGACATCTCGGCGAACCGGTGGCTGGACTTCAACAACAACCCCCAGCCGCCCGAATCGTCGCCGAAGCTGGGCTGGATGAACGAGTCGGTGGAGATCGACCCGTTCGACTCGGACCGGATGCTCTACGGCACCGGCGCCACGGTCTATGCGACCACGGAGCTGACCAACTGGGACCGCGACACCACGTTCACCATCCGGCCGCTCGCCAAGGGTCTGGAGGAGACCGCGGTGCTCGACCTGGCCGCGCCGCCGACCGGAGCGCCGCTGGTCAGCGCCCTGGGCGACATCGGCGGTTTCTATCACGCCGATCTCCAGGTGGTGCCGGAGTTCTTCCACGACACCCCGAACCTGGGCAGCAACACCGGCATCGACTTCGCCGAGCTCAACCCGTCGGTGTTCGTCCGGGCCGGCAACGGCACCGGGTCGCACGTCGGCATCTCCACCGACGGCGGCCGCACCTGGTATGCCGGACAGGAACCCGGCGGCGTCACCGGCGGCGGCTCGATCGCGATCTCCGCCGACGCCTCCTCGATCGTCTGGGCGCCGTCCGGCCCGGGCGTGCACTACTCCACCTCACGCGGCGGCTCGTGGTCCGCGTCCGCTGGCATCCCGGCCGGCGCCAAGGTCGAGGCCGACCGCGTCAACCCCAGGACCTTCTTCGGATACGCCGCGGGCCGCCTGTACGTCAGCACGGACGGCGGCGCCACGTTCGCCGGATCCGCCACAGTGGACGCCCGTGCGCTGCGTACCGTGCCCGGCAACACCGGCAACGTCTGGCTGGCCGGCGACTCCGGGCTCTTCCGCTCCACCGACAGCGGCGTCACGGTCACCAGGGTGGCCGGGGTCGACGCCGCCGTCAACGTCGCCTTCGGCAAGGCGGCGCCCGGCGCCACCCACCCGGCCGTCTTCCTGGTGGGCACCGTCGGCGGCGTGGACGGTGTCTTCCGTTCCGACGACACCGGCGCCACCTGGGTGCGCATCAACGACGACACCCATCAGTACGGCAACGCGGGCGAGGCCCTGGCCGGCGACCCGCGCATCTACGGCCGCGTCTACCTCGGCACCAATGGCCGCGGAATCCTTTACGCCGACCGCACCGGAGGCAAGTGATGAAACTGAGACGATGGGCCGCGATCGCGGCCGCCGCCGTCCTCGCGGCGACCGCGGGAACCCTGGCCCTGCCCGGCACCGCACAGGCGCACGGCGCGATGATGGCGCCCGGCAGCCGCACCTACCTGTGCTGGCAAGACGGCCTGAGCGACACCGGGCAGATCATCCCGCAGAACCCGGCCTGCGCGGCCGCGGTGGCCCAGAGCGGCGCCGGCTCGCTCTACAACTGGTTCGCCGTGCTGCGCTCGGACGGGGCGGGCCGGGTCAACGGCTTCCTCCCGGACGGCCAGCTGTGCAGCGGGGGGACCGGTGGGCCGTACAACTTCACCGGCTTCAACCTGGCCCGCAACGACTGGCCGCAGACCCACCTGACGGCGGGCGCCAGCATGCGCTTCGACTACAACAACTGGGCCAAGCACCCGGGCACCTTCTCGCTCTACATCACCAAGGACTCGTGGAGCCCGACCCGGGCGCTGGCCTGGAACGACCTCGAGCCCACGCCGTTCTCCCAGGTGGTCAACCCGACGTCGATCGGCGGACCGGGCACCGACGACGGCCGCTACTCGTGGACCGCGAACCTGCCGTCCGGCAAGAGCGGCAAGCACCTGATCTACTCGGTGTGGTCGCGCTCGGACAGCCAGGAGACCTTCTACGGCTGCTCGGACGTGGTCTTCGACGGTGGCAACGGTGAGGTCACCGGCGTCGGCGACGGCACCGTACCGCCGCCGGACCCGGACCCGACCGACCCGACCGACCCGCCGCCCACCGGCAGCACCTGCGTGGCCGGCTACCGCGTGGTGAGCTCGTGGGGCGGTGGCTTCCAGGGCGAGATGACCGTGGGTGCGCCGACCACCCCGGTGAGCAACTGGATGGTGCACTTCACCTTCCCCGGCACGCAGGCCATCACCCAGTCGTGGAACGGGAAACACTCCACGTCGGGCTCGATGGTGATGCTGTCGCCGGAGGCCTGGACGAGCACCATTCCACCCGGTGGCTCGGTCAAGGTCGGCTTCCTCGCCAACGGCGCCGCGCCGGCGAGCGTGGACAACCTGATGTGCATGCCGGGCTGACGCACCCATGAACCCCCGCGGCACGGCCGAGCCCGCCCGTGCCGCGGGGCCTGCCCTGACAGGCCCTGCCTGCCCCGCCCACGAGCGCGGTGGATGTAGCTTGTGTCGGATGTGACCTCGCAGTGAGGGCCGGCGACAGGGGTGGGGAACGGATCGATGAGGGCTGAGCTTCGATCAGGGCCGCTTCGATCAGGGCTGAGTTTCGATGAGGGCTGAGCGGAGCCGCTCGACCGGGCGTCCGACGCTGGATCAGGTCGCGACCCGGGCCGGCGTCGGCCGCGGCACCGTGTCCCGCGTGGTGAACGGCTCGGAGAAGGTCAGCCCGGAGGCGCGGCGGGCGGTGGAGAGCGCGATCGCGGAGTTGGGTTACGTGCCGAACCGAGCCGCCCGGACGCTGGTCACCCAGCGCACCGACTCGATCGCGCTGGTCATCTTCGAGTCCGGCCAGCGGTTTTTCGCCGAGCCGTTCTTCGGCCGCATCGTGCAGTCGATCTCGTCGGCGCTGGTCGGCCGCAACCTGCAACTGCTGCTGATGATCGCGCAGTCGGGCGAGGAGCGGCGCCGGGTGGACGGCTTCCTGACCCGCCAGCACGTGGACGGCGCACTGCTGCTCTCGCTGCACGGCGACGACCTGCCGGCCCGGCTCGAGGAGCGTGGCGTCGCCACCGTGCGGGCCGGGCGGCCGGTCACGCCGATCGGCGAGCAGTGCTCGGTGGACGCGGACAACCGCGGCGGCGCGCGGGACGCGGTGGAGCACCTGTGGCGGCAGGGCCGCCGCCGGATCGCCGCGATCGCCGGTCCGCTCGACATGGCGCCCGGCGTGGCCCGGCTGGAGGGCTACCGCGACGTGATGGGCCCGACCGGCCCGGTGGCGATCGGCGACTTCAGCGAGGAGAGCGGCGCCGCCGCGATGGCCTGGCTGCTCGACCACCACCCGGGCATGGACGCGGTCTTCGCCGCCTCCGACATGATGGCCGCCGGCGCGATGCGGGTGCTGCGCGCACGCGGGCTGCAGGTGCCTCAGGACGTGGCGCTGATCGGCTTCGACGACTCGGTCATCGCCCGGCACACCGAGCCGCCGCTGACCAGCGTGCACCAGCCGATCGAGGAGATGGGCCAGGAGATGGTCCGGCTGCTGCTCGCCAAGATCGACGGCGAGCCGGTGGACTCGAACGAGGTGGTGCTCAGCACCCGCCTCGTCGTTCGCGGTTCCACCTGATCAGGCGCCGGACGCACGGCCCAGCTCGTCCAGGCGGGTCTGCAGCACGGCGGCCTGGTCGCGGTCGATGGCGTCCGCGCCCTCGCCGACCCGGGCCCGCACCTTCTGCCGCAGCTGGTCCACCCGGGCCGGGATCTCGTCCGGCGCGGCCCGCTCGAGCTCGCGCACCAGGTTGAGCAGGTCGAGGGCCACGTCGTCGCGGATCCGCCCGGCCGCCTGCCCGGCCTCGACCTCGGCGGTCACACGGCCCACCGCCTCGTCGACGCCGATGGTCGGCTCGACTTTTGGTGTGGGCTCCGCGGTCTTCTCAGTTGGTGACGGGGTCGGATCGGATGCCGGAGCCGATGGGGCGGACACCGGCGGTGACGGAGATTCGTCCTCCGCCCAGGAGCCGATCAGCACGGCGACACCGGCGACGGCGAGCAGCAGGACGATCGTGGCGACCCGGCCGATCGACCGTTTCGGCGAGTGCTGCATCGCCACGGTGTGCGCCTCCGCCCGGCCGGCCGTGAAGGACCTCGGCGGGGGCGGGGCGGACACCGGCTCGCCGGCCAGCGCGGTCAGGCCGGCGCGCAGCTCGGCGGCTTCGGGCCGCTCGTCGGGGGAGTCGGCGAGGCAGCGCTCGACCAGCGCGCGGAAGGCGGGCGGCGTTTCCGGCGGCAGCACCGACGGCCCGGCGGCCCGGGCGGCGGTCAGCTCCTCCCAGGTGTCCACCGGATAGGGCGGATCCCCGGTCACCATCTCGAACAGGACCACGCCCAGGCCGTACACGTCGGTGGCGGGCTCGGCCGGCTTCCCGTCCAGGCGCTCGGGCGCCACATAGGCCGGGGTGCCGAAGGTGGCCCCGGTGTCGTCGTCGTCCGGGGCGCCGAACACCGCGCTGATCCCGAAGTCGAGGATCTTCGCGCCGGTCGGCGTCAGCATCACGTTGCCCGGCTTGACGTCGCGGTGCACCACCCGCTGGGCGTGCGCGGCGGCCAGCCCGTCGGCCACCTGCGCGCCGATCCGCGCGGCCTCGGCCCAGCCCAGCGGGCCGTCGGCGATCCGGGCCGCCAGGGACGAGCCGTGCAGCAGCTCCATCACCACGAACGGCGCGATCGTGCCGTCCGGCCGCTTGGTCTCGCCATAGTCGTGCACCGCCGCGATGTGCGGGTGTGACAGCCGCGCAGCGGTCCTGGCCTCGGTGAACGCCTGCTGCACGACGGCCGCGGAGAGGGTGGACAGCTTGATCGCGACCGCCCGGTCGAGCAGCTCGTCGTCGGCCTGCCAGATCTGCGACATGCCGCCGGTGGTGAGCTGATCGGTCAGCCTGTAACGCAGCGACAGCACGGTCCCGGCCGCGGGCCAGACGACATCCACCCGCGAACTGTACTTCGTCCGGCAGCAACGCCACGCCATCGACGTGTGCGTATTCGGCGAATCCGGATCCGGCCTTTGCGATGGGCGCGGAGCTAGGCAAACTGCTGAGGGCAGCACTCCGCCGGGCCACGGCGGACCACGAACAGAGAGGACTCCGGATGACGACCGTCGCGGACGGCATCGAGGGCATCACCGCCCTGGCCGGCAAGGACCTGGGCGCCACCGAGTGGCTGACCGTGACCCAGGAGCGGGTCGGCCAGTTCGCCGACGCCACCGACGACCACCAGTGGATCCACCTCGACGTGGAGCGCGCGAAGGCCGGCCCGTTCGGCGGCACCATTGCGCACGGCTTCCTGACGCTGTCGCTGGTGATCCCGCTGCTCGGGCAGTTGCTGCAGATCACGGGCATCTCGATGGGCGTCAACTACGGGCTCAACCGGGTGCGCTTCCCGGCGCCGGTGCCGGTCGGGTCGCGGATCCGGATGCTCGGCACGGTGGCCTCCGTCGAGCCGGTGCAGGGCGGCGTGCAGGCGGTGCTCGACCTGACGATCGAGGCCGAGGGCTCGGCCAAGCCGGTCTGCGTGGCCCAGAGCATCCAGCGCTTCTACGCCTGAGGTGTTGCGTATAGGTGTGCAGAGACCCTCTGCACACCTATACGCACCGCCGGCGGCCGATTTCTATACTTCCGGCATCGACATCACACGTTTCCCCGACGACGTCGCAGCCCTCATCGAGGCCCGGGACGGCCTGCCGATCGCGGCGATCTTCGGCACGGGTGGCGCGCTCCACGGCGAGATAGTCGCGCCCAGCCCGCGGCACGAAGAAGCCGAGCAGCCGCGGGCCGGCTACGACGAGGTGACCGTGGTCGCCACCGCGATGAAGCTTCCGGACGCGGCGCGCGCCTCGCTCTCCGACGAGCTCGGCGCCGGGTCGTCACCGAGCGCCGGCCGCTCACCGCCGGGACCGACGCGCATCTCGAGATCGAGCGCCCACCGGACAGCTGAGCCCATCCCTGGGCCCGGGCCCGTTGCGTATTTGTGCGCAGAGCCGTTCTGCACACACATGCGCAACAGCCTCACGCGGCGCGGCCGCGGACGCGGCGGCCGACCTCCGCGCGCAGCGCGACGAACTCCGGCTGCTCGCGGGTCGCGATCTGCTCGCCGCGCACCGGCAACCGCACCGCCAGATCGGCCACCACCGTCGCCGGCGCGCCGCCGAGCACCACCACCCGATCGCCCACATACACGCTCTCGTCGATGTCGTGCGTGACGAACAGGATCGTCATCCCCGGCCCGCGCACCGACAGCAGCAGATCCTCCAGATCCTCGCGGGTCTGCGCGTCCACCGAACCGAACGGCTCGTCCATCAGCAGCAGCGACGGGCGGTAGGCCAGCGCCCGCGCGATCGACACCCGCTGCTGCATGCCGCCGGAGAGCTGCCACGGGCGTTTCAGTGCGGACGCCGCCAGGCCGACCTCCTCCAGCGCGGCCATCGCCTCCGCGCGGCGGGACGCCCTGGTGCCACCGCGGCGGCGCAGCGGCAGCGCCACGTTGTCGCGGACCGTGAGCCAGGGGAGCAGGGAGCGGCCGTACTCCTGGAAGACCACGGCCAGGCCCTCCGGGACGCCGGCCACCGGGGCGCCGTCGATCAGGATGCGGCCCTCGGCCGGGGCGGTCAGCCCGGCGACGCAGCGCAGCAGCGTGGACTTTCCGCAGCCCGAGGGGCCGACGATGCTGACCAGCTCACCGCGCGCCACGGTCAGGTCAACGGCTTTCAGGACCGCATGCCCGCCGTACGCGTGACCGAAGCCGTTGATCTCCAGCACGCCGCTCAGTCGCCTTCGCCGTACATCGCCGCCTCGGACCGGGCGACCGGCACCTCCACCAGGAACGGCCCGTCCGCGGTCACCCCGTGCGACAGCGCACCCTCCAACTTGGACGCGTCCGGCACCCGGGTGGCGAAACAGCCCATGCCGATCGCCAGCCCGGAGAAGTCGAGCCGATGGATGTCCGTGCCGACCAGGTCGGTCGCGCCGAGCCGCCGCCCGAGCTGCCGCACCGCCTCGTAACCCCGGTTGTTCAGCACCACGAAGGTGACCGGCGCCCGATATCGCACGGCGGTCCAGATCGCCTGGATGGCATACATCGCCGAGCCGTCGCCGACCACGCAGACCACCCGTTCGCGACCGGCCAGCGCCCGCCCGACGGCCAGCGGCAGTCCCCAGCCCAGCGCGCCGCTGCCGGTGGTCAGGAATCCGCCCGGCCGGGTGATCGGGAAGCGCGCGTGGAACTCGTCGCGGTGGCTGGGGATCTCCTCGACCACCACGGCGCCCGCGGGCGTCACGGCGCGCAGCGTGTCGATCACGAACGCGGCGCTCATCGGGTCGTCGCGGGGCGCCGGATCGGGCCGCGCCCGCGGTGGCGGCTCCGGGCGATAGCGCTTCTCCACCAGGTCCAGCAGCACGGTCAGGCCCTCCCGCACGGTGCTGAGCACGGTCGTCCCGGCCGGCGCCCAGGCCGCCTCCAGCGGGTCGCAGTCCAGCTGGAACAACCGCGTCCCGGCCGGCAGGTAGTCCCCCTCGGTGTGCACGTGGTGCTTGAAGATCGTGCCGCCGGCCGACACCACCACGTCGTGCCCGTCGAGCAGCCGGACGATCTGGTCGCGCACCGGCGGCAGGAAGCCCTGGAACAGGCGGTGGTCCTCGGGGAAGCCGGACCGGGCCGACATCGGCGTGATCCAGACCGCCGCGGAGACCCGCTCGGCGAGTTCCACCGCGGCCTCCCCGGCGCCCTCGGCGTCCACCCCGGCGCCGATCACCAGCGCCGGCCGGCGGGCGCCGGTGAGCGCGCTGGCCACCTCGGCCAGCGCCGCCGGGCCCGCGGTGAAGGCGCCGAGCTGGGGGCGGGCGCGGATCAGCGCCGCCGGCCGGTCCCAGTCGTCCTCCGGCACGGAGAGGAAGACCGGGCCGCGCGGATGCGTCATGGCCATCCGGTAGGCCTCGGCGACCGCGGCGGGCACGTCCTCGGCGCGGTCCGGCTGGCTGCTCCACTTCACATAGGGGCGGGGGAACGTGGCCGGCTCGTCCGCCGACAGGAACGGGCGCGTGGGCAGCATCGCCCGGGTCTGCTGGCCGGCGATGACCAGCAGCGGCACCCGGTCCCGGAAGGCGTTGAACACCGCGCCCAGCCCGTGTCCCACTCCGCCGGCCGAGTGCAGGTTCGCCACCCCGGCGCGGCCCGACCCGATCGCGTGCCCGGCCGCCATCCCCACCACCACCGACTCCTGCAGCCCCAGCACGTACGTGAAGTCCGGCGGCCAGTCGCGCAGCATCCGGATCTCGGTCGACCCGGGGTTGCCGAACACGGTGTCCACGCCGACCTGCCGGAAGAAGTCGAAGACGGCGTCCCGAACGGTGGGCATGTCAGGAACCTCGGTTTCGCAGGGCGGCACGTTCCACGGTCAGCAGCAGCGTGTTGAGCAGATATCCCAGGATGCCGAGCAGCACGATCGCGGACCACACGGTGGGCAGGTCGGACCGGCTCTGCGCGTCGGTGAGCTGGAAGCCGATCCCGTTCGCGGTGCCCGGCAGCAGCTCGGAGAAGACCATCAGGATCAGCGCCAGCGACAGGCTGAGCCGCAGCCCGGCGAAGACCTTGGGCAGCGCCGACGGAATGATCACCCGGGTCAACCGGTCGGCCGCGGAGAGCCGGAAGACCCGCGCGGTGGCGGCCTGCACCGGATCCACCGAGCGGGCGCCGTCCGCGGTGTTCAGCAGGATCGGCCAGACCGCGCTGACCGCGATCGACACGATCTGCATCGCCGTGCCCAGGTGCAGCAGCACGATGAAGACCGGCACCATGGTGGGCGGCGGGATCGCCCGGGCGAACTGCAGCAGCGGATCGAGATAGGCGAGCACCCGCTCGGAGCGGCCCAGCGCCAGCCCGAGCACCACCCCGGCGACCGCGGCGGCGGCCAGCCCGGCGGCCATCCGGCCCAGGCTCGGCAGGATGTTGCCGGTCGCCTCCGGGGTCAGGAAGAGGCGGGTGGCCGGGCCGGAGAACCACAGCTCGTGCATCCGGGCCAGGATCGCGGTCGGCGGCGGGAAGAAGACGTCCGCGGCGGCCCGGGCGGCGAGCTCCCAGAGCAGCGCCAGGGCGGCGGGCACCAGGATCCTCAGCGCCCGTGCCATCCGAGGAACCTCCTCTCGCCCCGCACCAGCACGGCGTTGATCAGCAGGCCCAGCGTGCCCGCCCAGACGGTGCCGGCCAGCACGTCGGTGGTGCCCTCGACGGCCTGCTGGGCCTGCGCGATGAACACGCCCAGCCCGTCGCCGAACCCGGCCAGGATCTCGGTGCCCACGGCGAGGATGAGCCCGATGGCGGCGGCCAGGCGTACGCCGGTGGCGATGAACGGCGCGGCGGCCGGCAGCGAGACCCGCCACATCACCTCGGCCCGGCCGAAGCCGAAGACGCGCAGCGTCTGGCGCGGCACCGGGTCGACCTCGCGCAGGCCGTAGACCGTGTTGAACAGCACCGGCCAGATCGCCGCGTAGACGATCAGCGTCACCTCGGTGCCCAGTCCGGCGCCGAGGATCAGGCTGACCAGCGGGATCAGCGCCACCGACGGGATCGGCCGGAGGAACTCGAGCACCGGCCGCAGCGCGTCGCCGATCGCCGGCACGCCGCCGAGCAGCAGGCCGAGCGCCACGCCGAGGAGCACCGCGAAGGCCACGCCGGTCGCCCAGGCCCGGATCGTCGCGCCGACGCCGGCCAGGAAGAGCGGGTCGCCGGCCAGCCGCACCGCCCGGAACAGCACCTCCGAGGCGGGCGGCAGGAACTCGCGCGGGATCGCCCCCGTCACCGCGAGAAGCTGGCTGGCCGCGACCACGGCCGCGACGCCGATCAGACCCCGCCTCATCCGGTGAAGAGCACGGTCTGGACATCGATCGGGCTCTTCAGCAGACCCTGCGCGGCCATCAGGTCCGCGAGCCGCTGCAGGGCAGCGGGATCGGACTTCGTCGGGTACGCGGGCAGGCTCAGCGTGCCGGCGACGGCGGCGTCCACCTTGGCGTACGAAGGCAGCACCCGCTCGACCGCACCCCGATCCCCGGCCGCTACCGCCTGTGCCTTGGTGATCGCACGCTGGAACGCGGCCGCTGTCTTCGGGTACTTCGTGACGAAGTCCTCAGTCCCGATGTAACCGCTGACCGGAAGTCCGGTCATCGGTGGCCTACCGGCGTCCAGAACCATCCGCCCGGACACCTTCTGCTGGATCACCGTGCCGAACGGCTCGGCGGTGTGCACCGCGTCCACATCACCATTCGCCAGCGCCTTGTCCATCAGCGGAAATGGCACCGCGCGGTATTTGATCGTGGCCGGATCCACGCCGTTCGCGCGGAGAATCTCGTTCAGCGTGAGCGATTGGATGTTGTTCAGGATGTTGACCGCGACGGTCCGGCCGGAGAGATCCGCGATGGTCTTGATCGGCGAATCCCCGCGCACCACCACCCGCATGAATTCCGGTGCCACCGCGGCCCCGCCGGCGAGGATCCGCAATTTCAGGGTGCCCTGCTGGTGGGCCTGCAGGAAGGTCACGTAGTTGGCGCCCGCGATCACGTCGAGTTGACCGTTCTTGAGGGCCGGCAGCGCGGCCAAGCTCTGCGCCACGGGCTGGATCCGCACGGTGAGGCCCTCGGCCGCGAAGAGCTTGCGCTCCTGCGCGATGTGCAGCGCCGCCGCATCGAGCAACGGCAATGAAGCGACCGTCAGCGAGTCCTTTTCCAGCCCGCCGGCCGAATCGGGCTGGTCCGATCCGCAACCGGTGATCGAGAGCAGAAGTAGTGCGCAGAAACCCGCGGTGACGCGATTCCATCGCATAGCGACAAGTCAATACCGATGGTCCGATGTGCACAAGGTCTGCGGGCAGCACGGGGTGAGGGCAGGACTACGTCGAGCCACGAGGACCGGTTCAGTGTTTGAACAAAGTTTTCCTGACCGAAACATGTGAATTCCTCGAACTCGAAGCCGGGTTGACAGGCATGTCAGGCATCTTGGACGATCCCCTGTCGACACGAACTACATTCACGGCCGCCGCGGTTCCGGGTGGCCCCGGCGCAGGAACGGGGAGGCGACGAGTGCCGCCGACGGGGGTCGTCACACCTGATGGGCCGGCACCGAGCGAGACCGCCGTTCTGGGCGTGCCCGATTCCTGGCGGGTGCCGTTGCAGCGCCGCGGTGGCTCCGGCCCCGCCCGGCCCACCTATGCCCCGGTCCCGTTGCCGCCCACCGACGGCGAGAAATACCTCTACGCGAAGCGCCGCCTGGCCCCGATCACCCTGGCGTCGCTGGTCAGCTTCGGCTGCCTGCTGATCAGCCAGGCCAGCTTCATCCGCACCGCGCCGTGGCTGCTCGCGCTGGTCCCGCTGACCGCCTTCACGGTCGTTTACTACCTGATCTCGCTGGTGGTCAACGGCTTCACCCGCGGCTTCGACATACAGGCGCACAAGCGGCTGGTCAAGGCGTGGCAGCCGGAGCGCTGGCCGTCGGTGGACGTGTTCCTGCCGGTCTGCGGCGAGGCGCCGTTCGTGCTGCAGAACACCTGGGAATCGGTCCGCCAGATGGCCAAGTCCTATCCCGGGCCGGTCGACGTCTACGTGCTCGACGACTCCTCCGACGCGGTGCTCGAGCGGATGGCGCTGCGCTTCGGCTTCGTCTACCAGCGGCGGCCGAACCGGGGGTGGTACAAGAAGGCCGGCAACATGCGATATGCGTTCGAGCGCTCGATGAGTGACTACATCCTGGTGCTGGACGCCGACTTCGCCCCGCGCATCGACATGATCGAGGAGATGCTGCCGTACTTCGACCAGGAACCCGATCTGGGCATCGTGCAGTCGCCGCAGTTCTTCCGGGTGCACCCCGGCCAGGGCTGGCTGGAGCGTGGCGCGGGCGCGGTGCAGGAGCTCTTCTACCGCTCGGTGCAGGTGTCGCGGAACAACCACGAGGCGGCCATCTGCGTCGGCAGCTGCGCGATGTACAAGCGTCAGGCGCTGGCCGAGATCGGCGGCAACACGCTGATCGACCACTCCGAGGACGTGCACACCGGCTTCGACCTGCGCCGGGCCGGCTGGCGGCTGCGCTACATCCCGGTCGCGCTGGCGGCCGGCGTCTGCCCGGCCGACGTCGACTCGTTCTTCACCCAGCAATATCGCTGGTGCGCCGGGTCGATGAGCCTGCTCGGGTCGAAGAAGTTCTGGCAGATGAAGCTGCGACCGCGTGCCCGGCTGAGCTACATCTCCGGCTTCTGCTACTACCTGCACACCGCGGTGTTCGCGGTGTTCGCGCCGGTGGTGCCGCTGATCATGCTGCTGGTCTTCCCGCAGAACGTGGGCCTGGCCAACTACCTGCTGATCATCCCCAGCGTGATCTACAACCTGGTGCTGTTCCCGCTCTGGCACAAGTGCCGTTACGGCCTGGACAGCTTCACGGTCAAGATGATCTACGGCTGGTCGCACTTCTTCGCCGTGTGGGACATCCTGCGCGGCCGCCGGATGGGCTGGCAGCCGACCGGCGGCACCAAGAAGAAGAGCAAGACCCGGCGGCTCTGGATCGCGATGCGGTTCTGGACCGGCGGCACCGCGCTGCTCTGGGTCGGCGGCGCCGCGTTCCGGATGGTCACCAAGGACGCGCTGACCTACACGCCGCTCTTCCTGACCGGCATGTTCTTCCTGACGATCGTGGCGCAGGCGCTGCTGATCGACCCCGACAAGGACCGTTCCGAGGTTCTGCCGGCGTGAAGACGAAGCACCTGATCGCGGGGGCGGTGATGCTGTCCCTCGCGGTCGTCGAGTTCAGCATCGCCCGGGACATCCAGCTCGGACCGGCCGCGCTGGCCCAGGCCCCGGGCCCGGGCGGGGCGCCCGCAGTGGCGACCGCCGCGCCGCCCGCCCCCGCCTTCGACGTGTCGCATCTGGCCGCGCCGTCGGGCAAGTACTTCGGGGTGGCGCTCGGTGGCTCGCCGACCGCGCCGGACTCGGTGGCGGCGTATGAGGAGAAGGTGGGCAAGCAGCCCAACCTGCTGACCGTCTTCGAGAGCTTCGACGACGAGTTCGCCGCCGGGCAGGCGCGGGAGGCATATAAGGGCGGCGCGCTGCCGGTGATCCGGTGGGAGCCGTTCAAGCCCAAGCTCAAGGACATCGCGGCCGGCAAGCAGGACGCGTACATCAGCCGGTTCGCGACCGCCGTCCGCACGGTCAACGTGCCGATCGTGCTGACCTTCGCGCACGAGATGAACGGGCACTGGTATTCCTGGGGCACCAGGGGCAACAAGGCGGCCGACTTCGTCGCGGCCTGGCGGCACATTCACGACCTGTTCCGCAAGGCCGGCGCCACCAACGTGATCTGGGTCTGGACGCCGAACGTGGTCAACCCGGTGCCCAAGGTCAAGCTCAAGCCGCTCTACCCCGGCGACAAGTACGTGGACTGGATCGGCATCGACGGCTACTTCACGCACGGCGGCAAGACCACCTACGCGGGGCTGTTCGGGCCGACCAAGAAGCAGGTCCGCACGTTCACCGACAAGCCGTTCCTGATCGTCGAGACCGGCGCCGAGCCGGGCGCCAACCGGCCGATCTGGATCCGCGAGCTGGCGGCCGGCGTCAAGGACGACGACGACATGCTCGGCTTCATCTACTTCAACCAGAACGGCTCGGCCCGCTGGAAGATCGACCAGGACTCGGCGGCGCTCGCGGCGATGCGCAAGGGCGCCGAGGCCAAGGTCTTCGGCTTCACGGTCCGATGACCGCCACCGTCACCCCGCCGCGGGACGTGCAGACGTTCCGGCCCGAGCCGATCAGCCATCGCCGGGCGGGGGAGCGGTCGCCGGCCACCGCCTTCCTGGCGTTGCTGCCCGCGCTGGTGGTGGCCGGGGTGACGGGGTACGGCGCCGGCGACCGCGAGCTGAGCCCGGCCGAGTTCGCCACCGTGCACGCGGCCGGGCTGTCCTGGCCCGAGCTCTGGCGCCTGCTCACCCACACCGACCTGGCGAACGGGTGCTACCTCGCGGCGATGCACGCCTGGTCGGCGGTGGCCGGCGACTCGGCGCTGATGCTGCGCCTGCCCGGCATCGTGGCGATGGCCGTCACCGCCGCGGTCACCGCCCTGATCGGCCGCCGCCTGATCAGCACCCCCGCGGGGGTCGTCGCGGGTCTTCTGCTCGCGCTCACCCCGTCGATCACCCGGTACGCCCAGGAGGCCCGCCCGGCCGCCCTGGTGACCATGTGCGCCACGCTGGCCACCTACTTCCTGCTGCGCGCGGTGGACCGCCCGACCTGGTGGCGGTGGTCGCCCTACGTGCTGACGCTGGCGCTGACCGGGCTGCTCGCGGCGCCCGCCATGGCGCTGCTGGCGCCGCACGCGATCGGGGTGTGGCTGGCCACCCGGCCCGGCGACGAGGCCCGCCGGTGGCGCTTCGCCGGTGCGGCCGGCGCCGCGACCCTGATCGTGCTTCCGTTGCCGGTCCTCTTCGCCGACCAGCACCCGCTTCCGTCCTGGCTGGCCGGCCCCGCGCCGGAGCTGCCCGGCGACGTGTTCCTCGGCGCCCGCCTCGGCTACGCCCTGATCGCCCTGGCCCTGCTCGGCGCGCTGCTGCTGTGGCGCCGGCACCGGCAGGGCGCCGGCCTGCTGCTGGCCTGGGCCGTGCTGCCCGTGCCGGCCGCTCTGCTGTGGTCCGGGACCGCGGGCGGCGTGCTGTTCGTGCTGCCCGCGGTCGCCGTGCTGGCCGGCGGCGCGACGGTTTATCTCTTCCGTCCGCTCGGCACCAAGCCGCACGGCGCGCTGTGGCTGCTCAGCGCCGCCGTGGTGCTGCCCGGGACGGCCTATCTGGCGGTCGACGACCAGCGTGCGGTGCGGCAGGGCCCGGCCGTTTCCCTCGCCGCCGCCCTGACCTGGGTGCGGGAGAAGGCGAAGCCGGGCGACGGCATCGTCTACAACGACCCGGCCGCCCGGCTCGCCGCCGCCGGCGCGACCGCGCCCAAGGACGTGCTGCTGGCCCGGCCCGCCGCGCAGCTCGGGGCCTATCAGGCGCTGGAGTGCCCGGATGCCGCGCCCTGTCTCTCCGGCAGCAAACGGCTCTGGCTGATCGCCCCGGCCGGCCGGAAGGCGCCGTGGGACGGCCTGGCCCCGGCCGCGGCCGCCATCCTCGGCCAGGACTTCGCGGTCACCGACAAGAAGTCCGTGCCGGGCCTGACCGTCACCCTGCTGACCCGCAAGCCGGCCGGGGCATAGCGCCTAGCACGCCGATCGTGGCGGTGGCGGCGGAACGGCGAAGATTCAGCAAATCCGCGGGGTTGCCGATGGGGAGTAGGTGACGACTCTCGTGCAACGTCTGCCGCGTGGCGTCCGGCTCTCCGACGAGTCCTGGGCGGCCCGGCACCGGGTCGTGCTGCGGCTGCTCTGGTGCCATCCACCGGCGTTGCTGCTGGTCGGCCTGGCCGGACCCCGGCCGCTCACCGAGACGTTGGTGTTCTCCGCCCTGATCGCGGTCATCGCGGGCTACAGTCCCTTCGCGGTCGGCCAGGTCGCCCGCTCGACGGTGGCCAGCGTCGGGCTGATCGCCTCCACGTTCGTCTTCATCGAGCTGTCCGGCGGACGCATCGACGCGCACCTGCACCTCTACGCCATCCTGGTCTTCGTCGCGCTCTACCAGCGGTGGGCGCCGCTGGTGTGGGCGCTGGCCATCGTGGTGGTGCATCACGCGGTCGTCGGGCTGGTCGCGCCCAGTCGCGTGTTCGGCATGGGGATGCACCACGAGGACGCGCTGGTGATGGTCGCGATCCACGCCGGCGCCCTGGTGCTCGAGGCGGCCGGAATCCTGGTCCTCTGGCACTTCGCCGAGCAGGCCGAGCGCGAGGGTGAGCAGCTGGCCGAGGAGGCCCAGGCGGCCCGCCGCGAGCGCGACGAGGTGGACCGCGCCGCGAAGGCCCGCGAGATGGAAGCCGAGCAGGCCCGCGCGTCGAAGGCGGTGGACGAGTCGGCGCGGCTGGTCCGGCAGACCGCGGAGGTCGCCGAGGACGTGCGCGCGGCGATCGACGCGGTCGCCGCCGTCGACCGCGAGCTGTCCGGCCTCTCCGCCGCGGTGCAGGACATCGCGCGACGGTCCAGCCAGGCGGCCGGCATCGCGGCGTCCGGCCGTGAGGTGGCCGACGGCGCCACCGAGCGGATGGTCGGCCTGCAGAGCTCGGTCACCGAGATCGCCGAGGTCAACTCGCTGATCGCACAGCTCGCCGGGCAGACCAACCTGCTGTCGCTGAACGCCACCATCGAGGCCGCCCGGGCCGGCGAGATGGGCAAGGGCTTCGCGGTGGTGGCCAGCGAGGTGAAGCAACTGGCCAACGAGACGGCCACCTCGGCCAGCAAGGTGAACGGCGTGATCGACGCGATCACCGGTCAGACCGAGGCGGCGGCCAGCGGCTTCGCGTCGACCACCGCGGCGGTCAACGAGATCAGCGAGGTGCAGGTGGCGATCGCCACCTCGGTCGAGGAACAGGCCGCGGTGCTCTCCGAGATCACCCGCCAGGTCTCCACCGCCTCCCAGGCCGGCAACGACGTCCTCAAGGGCCTGGACCGCCTGATCGCCGACGCCCGCCGGAGCGGCGCCGCCCGGGACTGACTCAGGCGCCCCAGCCGGCCTGCCGGCCGCCGACCCGGTCCGCGACGATCTGCTCCTGATATCCGCTGCGCCGGTAGGCCGCGATCGGGTTCGGGTCCAGGCCGGCGTCCGCGCGCACCTCGCCGAGCAGCGGGCGCACGTCCGTGTTGTAGGCGTCCATCAGCACCGAGTTCGCCTCCAGCACGTCGCCGTCGTTCTGCGCCTTGGTCAGCGCGTCCCGGTCGACCAGCAGCGCCTTGGCGGTCGCCTCCTGGATGTTCATCACCGACCGGATGATCGCCGGGATCTTCGCCTCGATGTTGTGGCACTGGTCGAGCATGAAGTTGATGCCGTAGGCCGGGTTCAGCGCGTCGCCGCGGACGATCTCGTACATGATGCGGAACAGCTGGAACGGGTCCGCGGCGCCGGCCATCAGGTCGTCGTCGGCATAGAACCGGCTGTTGAAGTCGAACGCGCCGAGCTTCTTCTGCCGCAGCAGGAACGCGACGATGAACTCGATGTTGGTGCCCGGCGCGTGGTGGCCGGTGTCGATGCAGACGGTGGCCCGCTCGCCGAGCTCGATGCAGTGCGCATAGGACGTGCCCCAGTCCGGCACGTCGGTGGCGTAGAAGGCCGGCTCGAAGAGCTTGTACTCGAGCAGGATCCGCTGGTCGCCGGTGAGCCGGTCATACGCCTCCTGCAGGGCGGCGTGCAGCCGGTCCTGCCGGTTGCGCAGGTCGTCCTGTCCCGGGTAGTTGAGGCCGTCGGAGAACCACAGCTTGAGATCGCGGGAGCCGGTGGCGTCCATGATGTCCACCGCTTCGAGCAGGTGGTCGGTGGCCTTGCGCCGGATCCCCGGGTCGGGGTTGGTGACCGAGCCCAGCTTGTAGTCGTCGTCCTGGAAGACGTTGGTGTTGATCGCGCCCAGCTTGACCCCGCGCTCGGCGGCATATTCGGACAGCGCCGCGTAGTCGTCCACCTTGTCCCACGGGATGTGCAGCGCGACCGTCGGGGCGACCCCGGTGTGCTGGTGCACGACCGCGGCGTCGGCGATCTTCTCCTGCGGCGAGCGCGGCACGCCGGCCTGGGCGAAGACCTTGAACCGGGTGCCGGAGTTGCCGAACGCCCAGGACGGGGTCTCGATGCGCTGGGCGGTCAGCGCGCGCTTGACCGCGGCGAGGTCAGCCATGGCAGATCACATACCTTCTGTGTCGTCGTCGAGATGGAACACCTCGGTGAGCAAGGTGAAGCCCTCGTCCGGTGGGCGGCCGTCGATGCCGGTGAAGAACTCCGCCATCTCGGCCTGCCAGCGGGCGTTCACCTCGGTCCGCGCCATTGCGGCCTGGGACGCCTCGAGGTCGTCGGACTCGACGTAGCCCACCAGGAGCCCGTCGGAGCGCAGGAACAGGGAGTAGTTGCGCCAGCCGGTGGCCCGAAGTGCGTCCTGCATCTCGGGCCACACGGCCTGGTGCCGCTCCACGTACTCCTCGAGCCGGTCCGGCCGGACCTGGAGTTGGAAGCAGTAGCGCATACGGTTCTTCTTAGAAGTTGAACTGGTCGATGTTGTCGGCCTTGAACTCGGTCGGCGGGCCGAGCACGATCTCGCCGTCCTTGCCGATGGTGTATTCGCCGAGCTTGCCGGCGGTGAACTTCTCACCCTCGGCGCCGGTGATCTGCCCGGAGGACAGAGCCACCCCGGCGTACGCCGCCAGATAGCCGATGTCCGCCGGGTTCCACAGCGCGAACACCTTCACGGTGCCGTCCTTCACGTACTCCCGCATCTGGTTCGGCAGGCCCAGCCCGGTGACCGCGACCTTGCCCTTGTAGCTCGAGCTGCTCACGTAGCGGCTCGCCGCCGCGATGCCGACCGTGGTCGGCGAGACGATCACCTTCAGATTCGGGTACGACTGCAGCAGGCCCTGCGCCTCCTGGAACGACTTCTGGTCGTCGTCGTTGCCGTAGGCGGTCTTGACCAGCTTGAGCTTGCTGTTCTCCGGCTTCGCGAGCTCGGTCTTCACGACCTCGATCCAGGCGTTCTGGTTCGTGGCGTTCGGGGTGGCGGACAGGATCGCGATCTCGCCCTCGCCGCCGGCCAGGTCGCTGGCCATCTTCACCAGGCTCTCGCCGATGCCCTGGGTGGTGGCCTGGTTGATGAAGACGTCCCGGCAGTCCTTCGAGGCGTCCGAGTCGAAGCCGACGATCTTGATGTTCGCCGCCTTGGCCTGCTTCAGCGACGGGCAGACCGCGTTCGGGTCGTTGGCCGCGATCGCGATCACGTCCTGCTGCTGCTGGATCAGCGTGTTGATGTAGGACACCTGGGACGAGGCGGCCGCATCGTTGGGACCGACCAGCTTGTACTCGCCCTTGAGCTCGTCGATCGCGACCTTGCCGCCGCCCACCTCGACGTCCGTGTACGGGTTGTTCAGCTGCTTGGGCAGGAAGGCCATCTTGACGCCCTCCTTGAGCTTCGCGCCCGGGTCGGCGCTGGCGCCGGTGGACGCGCCGGTTGCGGTGTCGGTGGAGTTCTCCTGCGTGGTGCCGCCGCAGGCAGCGACCCCGAGCAGAACTACGGAGGTGGCTGCCGCGGCCAGGAGGCGGCGGGAAAGAACGACCATGGTGGCTCCCGACTGACTGTGATGCGTGGGTGAGAGGAGGGGTGGTGCGTTATTGCGCAGCGGACGCCGCTTGTCGGAGCCGGCGGCGCTGCCAGGTGGAGCGGATCGAGGTGACGATGTTGGGGAGCAGGACCGAGCCCACCAGCAGGACGCCGGTGACGATGTTGAGCGCCTCGCCGGAGACGTCCTCCAGGCGCAGCGCATTTTGCAGCGCGGCGAGCAGCACCACGCCGGCCAGCACGCCGGGCAGGGTGCCCTTGCCGCCGAAGATGGAGACGCCGCCGAGCAGCACGGCCGCGACGACGGCCAGTTCGAGCCCGGCGCCGTTGTCGGCACGGGCGCTCGAATAGCGCAGCGTCCAGAGGACACCGGCCAGGCCGGCGACCGCGCCGCTGAGCACGTACAGCCAGAATTTGGTCCGGGCCACCCGGATGCCGGAGAAATGGGCGGCCTGGGCGTTCGCGCCGATCGCGTAGAGCGAGCGGCCGAACGGGGTGGCGTGCAGGACGACGCCGAAGATGATCGCCAGGACGACCAGGATGACGAGCACGTTGGGGATGGCGCCGTCCCCGATGGTTCCGGTGACCCAGCCGGTGTAGACGGACGGGAAGTCGGCGACCGCGCCGTCGCCGAGGACCACGAAGGCGAGCCCGCGATAGAGCGCCAGGGTGCCGATCGTGACCGCCAGCGAGGGCAGGCCGAGGCCGGTGACCAGGAAGCCGTTGAGCGCGCCCAGGATCGCGCCGAGCACCACGCAGAGCGGGATGATCGTCTCGATGCTCAGCCCGTTGTTCCAGAGCAGGCCCATGATCGCGCTGGTCAGCCCGAGTGTGCTGGCCACCGACAGGTCGATCTCGCCGGTCACGATGATGAACGTCATCGGCAGTGCGACCAGCGCGATCGGCAGCAGGTCGAGGACCAGGAAGGTGAAGTTCCGGCTGGTGCCGAAGTTCTCCACGCTGAACGACGCGATGACCAGCACCAGCACGGTGAGCGCGATGATGATCGTGTCCCAGCCGATCCACCGTCTCAGGTCAGACATGGGAGTCCCTCTTCCGCAGCGAGCGGGCGATCCGCACGGCCACCAGCCGGTCCGCGCCGATGGCGAGGACGATCAGGGCGCCGACGATGGCCTGCTGCCAGAACTGGTTGATGTCCAGCACGGCCAGGGCGCTGCCGATCACGGTGAGCAGCAGGGCGCCGAGTCCCGCGCCCCACACCGTGCCGCTGCCGCCGAAGACCGCCACCCCGCCGACCACCACGGCCGCTACGACGTTGAGTTCGTAGCCGGTGCCGGCCGCCGCGTCGACCGTGCCGAACCGGGCCGCGAACAGCACTCCGGCCAGGCCGGCCAGCGCGCCGCTGAGCAGGAACGCGCCGAGCAGGTTGCGGGCCACCTTGATGCCGGCCAGTTCGGCGGCGGGCGGGCTGGAGCCCATCGCGTAGAGCTCGCGGCCGATCCGGTAGTTGCGCATCATCAGCGACACCCCGCCGACCACGATCAGCGCGATCAGCACCAGCCAGGGGACGCCGAGCAGGCTCTCGTTGGCGAAGCTCAGGAAGTGCGGCGGCAGCTCGTCCGCGTTCACCTGCGAGCCGCCGGCCCAGGAGAACGCGATGCCGCGGAAGATGTAGAGCGTGCCCAGCGTGACCACCAGCGCGGGCACCCGGCCGTAGCGGACCAGCACGCCGTTCACCAGGCCGCAGACCGCGCCGACACCCAGGCCGGCCAGCAGCGCGACGATTATCGGCAGGTCCGGGTTGGCGCTCATCATGGTGGCCACCGCGAAGGCGCTCAGGCCGAGCACCGAGCCGACCGACAGGTCGATGTTGCGGGTGATCACCACGACCGCCTGGCCGGCCGCCATCACCGCCAGGATCGCGGTGTTCAGCAGGATGTCCCGGACGCTCTGCCCGGACAGGAAGCGCGGATTGCCGATCGTCGTGTAGGCGACCAGCGCGACGAGCGCGAGCACGATGCCGAGCTCGCGGGCCTTGAAGATGCTCCGGAAGCCGGGGGTCACGGAAGCCATCGCGCTCATGCCGTCACCTGCTGGCCCATTGCCGCGTACATGACCGACTCCTCGGTGGCCTCGGCTCGGGAGAGCGAGGCGGCCACATGGCCCTCGCGCAGGACGATCACGCGGTCGGCCATGCCGAGCACCTCCGGCAGTTCGGACGACACCATCACCACGGCCATCCCGTCGGCGGCCAGCGACGACATCAGCCGGTGCACCTCGGCCTTGGTGCCGACGTCGATGCCGCGGGTCGGCTCGTCCACGATCAGCAGCTTGGGCTCGGTGGCCAGCCACTTGGCCAGCACCACCTTCTGCTGGTTGCCGCCGGACAGCGTGCCCACCGCGTCGGTGAGCCGGCCCAGCTTGGTCTGCAGCCGCTGGGTCCACTTGAAGGCCTCGGCGCGCTCGGTGGCGCTCCACAGCAGGCCCAGCCGGGAGAGCTTGCGGGCGCGGGGGAGCGTCACGTTGCGCTCGATCGACAGCTCCATCACCAGGCCCTGCTGGCGGCGGTCCTCGGGGACCAGCGCCATGCCTGCCGCCATCGCCGCGCGGGGTGAGCCCGCCTTCAGTCGCCGGCCCAGGAAGGTCACCGACCCCGAGTCGTACGGGTCCACGCCGAACACCGCCTGCATCACCTCGGAGCGGCCGGAGCCGACCAGGCCGGCCAGCGCGACGATCTCGCCGGCGCGTACCGAGAAGGTGATGTCCTTGAAGACGCCCGCCCGGGACAGTCCGGACACCTCGAGCACCACGTCCCCGGCCGGCACCTCCTGCTTGGGGAAGAGGGCGCTCAGATCCCGGCCGACCATCCGGCGGATCATGTCGTCGACGGTGAGGTCGGCGACCGGCTCGGTGCACACGTGCCTGCCGTCGCGCATGATGGTGACGCGCTGGCAGAGCGCGGTGACCTCCTCGAACCGGTGCGAGATGAACATGATCGCGGCGCCCTCGTCGCGCAGCGATCGCACCACCGAGAAGAGCCGCTCCACCTCGACGCCGCTGAGCGCCGCGGTCGGCTCGTCCATCACCAGGATCCGGGCCTCACTGGACAGCGCCTTGGCGATCTCCACGATCTGCTGGTCGGCGATGGACAGGCCGCGGGCCGGGCGGGCCGGGTCGAGCTGCACGCCGAGCCGCTTGAAGAGCTGCGCGGCGGCCGCGGCCATCGCCTTGCGATCGATCTGCCGCAGCTTCGTCAGTGGCTGGTTGCCCATCGCGATGTTCTCGGCCACCGAGAGGTCTGGGAAGAGCGTCGGCTCCTGATAGATCACCGCGATGCCGGCCGCCTTGGCGTCGCCCGGCCCGGCGAAGTCCACGTCCGCGCCGTTCACCCGCAGCGTGCCGGTGTCCGGCCGGTGCACCCCGGCGAGCATCTTGACGATGGTCGACTTGCCCGCGCCGTTCTCGCCGATCAGCGCGTGCACCTCGCCCGCGAGCAGGGGAAAGCTGACGCCCTGGACCGCGGCCACCGCCCCGAAGGACTTGGTCACGTCGCGGACCTCGAGCACGGGCTCCGTCCCCGCCACAGGCCACCTCCCGGTTATTGTTGAAATGTTTCAGTCGGCGTACGGTCGAACGTAGGTGGCGGCAATCACACCTGTCAAGAATGAAGCTGTAACTCGTGCGAAACCTTGACCTGAAGTGCCCGTAGGATGCTGGTCAACGTTTCAAGAAACCCGAGGTGAGCGTGGTCGTCGGCAAGGCACCTTCGGTCAAGGACGTGGCCGCGTCGGCGGGCGTCTCGCTCGGCACGGTCTCCAACGTCATGAACCGGCCCGAGATGGTCGCCACCGCGACCCGTGAGCGGGTCGAGCGCGCGATGGCCGAGCTCGGCTTCGTGCGCAACGAGTCGGCCCGCCAGTTGCGCGCCGGCACCAGCCGCACGCTGGCGTACGTGATGCTGGACGGCAACAACCCGTTCTTCCACGACGTGGCCCAGGGCATCGAGATGGCCGCCGAGGACGCTGACCTGTCGCTGTTCATCTGCAACAGCAACGGCCGCGTGTCCCGCGAGGAGATGCACCTCGACCGCCTGCTCCAGCAGCGCGTGCAGGGCATCCTGATCACCCCGGTGGATCCGGACTCGGCGCTGCTCGGCGAGATCAGCAGGCGCGGCGTGCCGGTGGTCGTGGTCGACCGGGTGCGGGGCAGCGACTTCTGCTCGGTCGCGGTGGACGACGTCTACGGCGGCCGGATCGCGGTCGAGCACCTCATCGAGAACGGGCACCGGCGGGTCGCGTTCGCCGGCGGGCCGGAGGCCATCGGCCAGGTCAGCGAGCGCCTGCAGGGCGCGCGGGAGATCTGGGCCGACAGCGGGCTGCCGCCGGACGACCTGATCTTCCTGCCCACCGCGGCGATGACCGTGGCGGACGGCCGGTCGGCGGGGGAGCGGCTGGCCGGGCTGCCCGCGCGGCGCCGACCGACCGCGGCGTTCTGCGCCAACGACCTGATCGCGCTCGGGCTGCTGCAGCAGGCCATCGGGTCCGGCCGCCGGGTGCCCGAGGACCTGGCCATCGTGGGCTTCGACGACATCGAGTTCGCGGCCGCCGCGGCGGTGCCGCTGACCTCGGTGCGACAGCCCCGCCAGGAACTCGGCCGGGCCGCCGCCCAGCTGGTGCTGGATGAGGCCACCAACCCCGGCCACGTGCACGAACAGGCGATCTTCACCCCCGAGCTGATCGCCCGCGCGTCCACCGCCACCCATTGACCCGCGAAAGTGGTAGCCCAGCCGGGCATCCGTGGTCCGGATGCCCGGCTGGGCTACCACTTTCTTCTTGACCGGTCCCGACACATGCCCGTAACGTGTCGTGAAACGTTTCACGGCCCACTTCAGTGAGGACGACATGACCAACCCGGCCGTCGCCGACCTGCTCGCCCGCAGCAATCGCCTGGGCGCCGATCCCCAGACCACCAACTACGCCGGCGGCAACACGTCGGCCAAGGGCGCCGAGACCGACCCGGTCACCGGGCGCCCGGTCGACCTGCTCTGGGTGAAGGGCTCCGGCGGCGACCTGGGCACGCTGACCGAGGCCGGCCTGGCCGTGCTGCGCCTCGACCGGCTGCGCTCGCTGCCCGAGGTCTTCCCGGGCGTCGACCGCGAGGACGAGATGGTCGCCGCGTTCGACTACTGCCTGCACGGCCGGGGCGGCGCCGCGCCGTCCATCGACACCGCCATGCACGGACTGGTCGACGCGCCGCACGTGGATCACCTGCACCCGGACGCGGGCATCGCGCTGGCCACCGCCGCGGACGGGCCGGCGCTGACCAAGGAGATCTTCGGCGACCGGGTGCTCTGGGTGCCGTGGCGCCGGCCGGGTTTCCAGCTCGGCCTGGACATCGCCGCGGTGCAGCGGGCCAACCCGCAGGCGATCGGCGTGGTGCTGGGCGGGCACGGGATCACCGCGTGGGGCGCGACCAGCGACGAGTGCGAGGCCAACTCGCGCGAGATCATCGACACCGCCGCGGCCTGGATCGCCGCGCACGGCCGCTCCGAGCCCTTCGGATCTCTGATCCACTCGCCGCTGGAAACCGCCGCGCGCCTTGAAAGAGCCGCTGCTCTGTTCCCCATCCTGCGCGGCCTCGCCTCCACCGATCGCCCCCAGGTCGGCCACTACACCGCCACCGACGTGGTGCTCGACTTCGTCGGCCGGGCGGACATGCCATCGCTGGCGGCGCTGGGCACCTCGTGTCCCGATCACTTCCTGCGCACCAAGGTCAAGCCGATGGTGCTGGACACCGCGCCGGACGCGCCGCTGGACCAGGTCGAGGCCCGGCTGCGCGAGCTGCACGCGGCCTACCGGGACGACTACCGCGGCTACTACGAGCGCAACGCCGGACCGGACTCCCCGGCGATGCGCGGCGCCGACCCGGCGATCGTGCTGGTGCCCGGCGTCGGCATGTTCTCCTTCGGGGCCAACAAGCAGACCGCCCGGGTGGCCGGCGAGTTCTACGTGAACGCGATCAACGTGATGGCCGGCGCCTCGGCGATCTCCACCTACGCCCCGATCGACGAGGCGGAGAAGTTCCGGATCGAATACTGGGCGCTGGAAGAGGCCAAGCTCCAGCGGATGCCGAAGCCGGCGCCGCTGGCCACCCGCATCGCGTTCGTCACCGGCGGCGGCTCGGGCATCGGCCGGGCGATCGCGCTGCGGCTGGCCGCCGAGGGCGCCTGCGTGGTGGTCGCCGACCGGGACGCCGCGACGGCGAAGACGGTGGCGGACGAGATCGGCGGGCCGGACAAGGCGATCGCCGTGCGGGTCGACGTCACCGACGGCGCCGCGGTGGCCGCGGCGATCCGGGAGGCGGTGCTCGCCTTCGGCGGCGTCGACCTGGTGGTGAACAACGCCGGGCTGTCCATCTCCAAGCCGCTGCTGGACACCACCGAGGCGGACTGGGACCTGCAGCACGACGTGATGGCCAAGGGCTCGTTCCTGGTCTCCCGCGAGGCCGCCCGGGTGCTCGTCGCGCAGGGCATCGGCGGCGACATCGTCTACATCTCCAGCAAGAACTCGCTGTTCGCCGGGCCGAACAACGTCGCGTACGGCGCCACCAAGGCCGATCAGGCGCACCAGGTGCGGCTGCTCGCCGCCGAGCTGGGCGAGCACGGCATCCGGGTGAACGGCATCAACCCCGACGGCGTGGTCCGCGGCTCCGGCATCTTCGCCGGCGGCTGGGGCGCCAAGCGCGCGGCGGTCTACGGCGTGCCCGAGGAGGAGCTCGGCGCCTACTACGCGCAACGCACCCTGCTCAAGCGCGAGGTGCTGCCCGAGCACGTGGCCAACGCGGTGTTCGTGCTGACGGCGGGGGAGTTGTCGCACACGACGGGGCTGCACGTGCCGGTCGACGCCGGCGTCGCAGCGGCCTTCCTGCGATGAGCCGGTTCGCCGCCGTTGATCTCGGCGCGTCGTCCGGGCGCGTCATGGTCGGCGACGTGGTCAACGGCGGATTGGCCCTGACCGAGGCCCATCGTTTCGCGAACGAACCGGTGCGGGTGCGAGACACGCTGCACTGGGACATCCTCGGCCTCTATCGCGGCGTCCTTTCCGGGTTGCGGGCCGCAGGCCCGGTCGACGGCATCGGCATCGACTCGTGGGCCGTGGACTACGGCCTGATCGACGCGGACGGGCGGCTGCTCGGCAACCCGGTGCACTACCGCGACGCCCGCACGAACGGCGTCCCCGACCGGGTCGCCCAGGTCATCGGCGACGAGAAGCTCTACGCCCTCACCGGCTTGCAGAAGCAGCCGTTCAACACGATCTACCAGCTCGTCGCCGAGCCGCTGGCCGAGCGGGCCGACCGGATGCTCCTGATTCCCGACCTGCTCGCCTATTGGCTGACCGGCGAGATCGGGGCCGAGCTGACCAACGCCTCCACCACCCAGCTGCTCGACCTGCGCACCGGGGAATGGGCCGCCGGGCTGATCGCCGACCTGGGCCTGCCCGCCGGGCTCTTCCCGCCGCTGCGCGCCCCCGGCGCGGTGATCGGCACGTCTGAGGGCACGCCGGTGATCGCGGTCGGCTCGCACGACACCGCCTCGGCCGTGGTCGGGGTCCCGGCGGACGGCCCCGACTTCGCCTACATCTCGTGCGGGACCTGGTCGCTGGTCGGCGTCGAGCTCGATGCGCCGGTGCTGACCGAGGAGTCGCGCCGGGCCAACTTCACCAACGAGGGCGGCGTCGACGGCACGGTTCGCTACCTGCGCAACGTGATGGGCCTCTGGCTGCTGCAGGAGTGCCTGCGGGCGTGGCACGAGCCCGATCTGGCCGGCCTGCTGCGGGCGGCCGCCTCCGCCCCGGCGTTCGCGGCGGTGCTCGACGTGGACCGGCCGGAGTTCCTGCCGCCCGGCGACATGCCCGGCCGGATCGCGACCGAGCTCGAGCGCACCGGGCAGCCGGTGCCGGCCACCCGGGCGGCGACCGTGCGCTGCATCATGGACAGCCTCGCGCTGGCCCACCGACGGTCGGTGCGGGCGGCGTGCGAGCTCTCCGGGCGCACCGCGGAGGTGGTGCACGTGGTCGGCGGCGGCGCCCGCAACGAACTGCTCTGCCAGCTCACCGCGGACGCCTGCGAGCGGCCGGTGCTGGCCGGCCCGGTGGAGGCGACCGCGCTGGGCAACGTGCTGATCCAGGCCCGCGCGGCCGGGGCGCTCGGCGGCGATCTTGCCGCGCTGCGGGCCGTGCTGCGGGAGACGCACCAGATCCGGCGGTACGAGCCCCGCGGCGACCAGTCCCCCTGGGAGTCGCTGGAGCACCGGCTGTGGGGGTGAGCGGATGCGGATCGCGCTGTTCGTGACGTGCCTGGCGGACACCATGTTCCCCGCGGCGGCCAAGGCCACCGTGCTGCTGCTCGAGCGCCTCGGTCACGAGGTGGTGTTCCCGCCCGGCCAGACCTGCTGCGGCCAGATGCACATCAACACCGGCTACCAGCGGGCCGCGCTGCCGCTGGTCCGGCGGCACGTGCGGACCTTCCTGCCGTACGACGTGGTGGTGGCGCCGTCCGGGTCGTGTGTCGGGTCGGTGCGGCACCAGCACGCGACGGTGGCGTCGGCGGCCGGCGACGACCGGCTGGCGGCCCGGGCCACGGCGGTCGCCGAGCGCACCTATGAGCTGTCCGAGCTGCTGGTGGACGTGCTCGGCGTGGAGGACGTGGGCGCCTACTGGCCGCACCGGGTCACCTATCACCCGACCTGCCACTCGCTGCGGGTGCTGCGGGTGGCCGACAAGCCGCTGCGGCTGCTGCGCAACGTGCGCGGCATCGATCTGGTCGAGCTGCCCGCGGCCGAGCAGTGCTGCGGCTTCGGCGGCACGTTCGCGCTGAAGAACGCGGACACGTCGGCGGCGATGCTGAACGACAAGATGGGCCACGTCCTGGAGACCGGCGCCGTGAATGTCACCGCGGGCGACGCCTCCTGCCTGATGCACATCGGCGGCGGCTTGTCCCGCACCAAGACCAGGGTCAAGACCGTGCACCTGGCCGAGATCCTGGCGGCGACGTCATGACGTTCCTCGGCATGCCGGCCCCGAAGGGGCCAGGGTTCTCCGCCAGGGCCGGAGGCACCCCGGCCGGTAGCAACACAGCGCCGCGTGGGGTGGGCATGCTGCGCGGCGACGAGCCGTTCCCGGCCGCGGCGCGGACCGCGCTCGCGAACGACCAGATGCGCCGCAACCTGCGGCACGCCACCAGCACGATTCGCGGCAAGACCGGCCGGGTGATCGCCGAGCTGCCCGACTGGGAGCAGTTGCGCGACGCCGGGTCGGCGCTCAAGGCGGACACCATGGCCCGGCTGCCCGAGCTGCTCATCCAGTTGGAGGAGAGGGTCACCGCGGCCGGCGGCATCGTGCACTGGGCGGCGGACGCCAACGAGGCCAACGAGATCGTCACCCGGCTGGTCCGGGACACCGGACACGACCGGGTCATCAAGGTGAAGTCGATGGCCACCATGGAGATCGGCCTGAACGACGCGCTCGAGGCGGCCGGCATCACCCCGGTGGAGACCGACCTGGCCGAACTGATCGTGCAGATGGGCGACGACAAGCCCAGCCACATCCTGGTGCCGGCCATCCACCGCAACCGCACCGAGATCCGCGACCTCTTCCTGCGCGAGATGCCCGGCGTCGACCCCGACCTCACCGACGACCCGCCGGTGCTCGCCGCGGCCGCCCGGCGCTACCTGCGCGAGACCTTCCTGCGCACGAAGGTGGCGGTGTCCGGGGCCAACTTCGGCATCGCCGAGACCGGGACCCTGGCGGTGGTCGAGTCCGAGGGCAACGGCCGGATGTGCCTGACCCTGCCGGAGACGCTGATCACCGTGATGGGCATCGAGAAGGTGGTGCCGGCCTGGCGTGACCTCGAGGTGTTCCTGCAACTGCTGCCGCGGGCGTCGACCGGCGAGCGGATGAACCCGTACACGTCGATGTGGACCGGGGTGACGCCGGGGGACGGGCCGCAGAGCTTCCACCTGGTGCTGCTCGACAACGGGCGCACCCGGGTGCTGGCCGACGAGGTCGGTCGCGCGGCGCTGCACTGCATCCGGTGCTCGGCCTGCCTCAACGTCTGCCCGGTGTACGAGCGGACCGGCGGCCACGCCTACGGATCGGTGTATCCGGGGCCGATCGGCGCGGTGCTGTCGCCGCAGTTCACCGGCGTCGAGGACAACGCGTCCCTGCCCTATGCGTCGTCGCTCTGCGGTGCGTGTTTCGACGCCTGCCCGGTGAAGATCGACATTCCCTCGATCCTGGTGCACCTCCGCGATCAGGCGCCGCACCCGCGCGGTGAGCAGGCGGCGATGAGCGCCGCGGCGTACACGATGGACCACCCCCGGCTGTACGCGGCCGCGCAGCGCGCCGCGAAGCTCAGCAAGCACGCGGGCCGGCGCCTCCCGCCGCCGCTGAACGGCTGGACCGCGCATCGCGACCTGCCCGAGCCGCCGCCGGAGACCTTCCGCGACTGGTGGGCCAAGCGATGAGCAGCCGCGACGTCGTCCTGGGCCGGATCGGTGACGCGCTGGCCGGCAGCACGCCGCCGCCACCGGTGCCGCGGGACTACCGCCGCGGTGGCGAGCCCGCCGACCTGGCACTGCTGGTCGAGCGGCTGGTCGACTACCGGGCCGTGGTGCACCGCTGCGCCGAGGCGGAGGTGGCCGGCACCATCGCGGAGATCGTGCGCGGGACGGTGGTCGTACCCCCGGAACTGCCGGCCGGCTGGCTGCCGCCGACCGTCGAAGCCCTGACCGACACGGGCTTGAGCGCGGACCGCATCGCGGCCGCCGACGGCGTGGTGACCGCCGCGGCCGTCGCGGTCGCGGAGACCGGCACCATCGTCCTGGACGCCTCGCCGGACCAGGGCCGGCGGATCATCTCGCTGCTGCCCGACCTGCACATCTGCGTGCTGCGCCCGGATCAGGTGGTGGCCGCGGTGCCGGACGCGCTGCCGCGGCTGGACCCGGGCCGCCCGCTCACCTGGATCAGCGGCCCGTCCGCGACCAGCGACATCGAACTCAACCGCGTCGAAGGGGTGCACGGCCCCCGGAACCTGCATGTGATCCTGCTGGAGGAATGATGTCCGACTTGCTCGCGATGAAGCGCCGCCGGAAGACCCGGATCGGGCTGGTGGCCGGCGGCCTCGGCACCTACTGGCCGCAGTTCCCGGCGCTGCTGCCGCAGCTGCAGGAATCGGCCCGCTATGTGTCCGAGCGGTTCGCCGAGATGGACGCCGAGGTGACCGACGCCGGGTTCATCTCGGACGCGCAGGAGGGCGCGATCGCCGCCGAGAAGCTGCGGCTGGCCGACTGCGACCTCATCGTGCTGTTCCTGACCACCTATCTGACCGCCTCGATGGTGCTGCCGATCGCCCAGCGTTCCAACACCCCGATCCTGGTCATCGACCTGCAGCCGACCGAGCGGATGGACCACGCGTCGTTCGACACCGGCGCCTGGCTCGCCTATTGCGGCCAGTGCCCGGTGCCCGAGGTGGGCAACACGTTCCGCCGGGCCGGCATCCCGTTCCGCTCGGTCTCCGGCTGGCTGCGCCAGGAGTCGGCGTGGGATCGCATCGGCCGGTGGATCCAGGCCGCCCACATCCGGGCCGCGCTGCGGCACGCCCGGCACGGCCTGATGGGCCACGTCTACCCCGGCATGCTGGACGTCTCCACCGACCTCACGCTGCTGCCCGTGACCTTCGGGTCGCACGTCGAGGTGCTGGAGTTCGACGACCTGCGCGAGCGGGTGCTGGCGGTGACGCCGGCTCAGACGCGCGAACGGATGGATCTGGCGCGCCAGGTCTTCAAGGTGGACGACACCGTGCAGGAGGAGGACTTCGCCTGGGGCGCCCAGGTCTCGGTCGGGCTGGATCAACTGGTCGACGACTTCGCGCTGGACAGCCTCGCCTACTACCACCGTGGCCTGAACGGCGAACAGCACGAGCGGCTCGGCGCCGGGATGATCCTGGGCGCGTCCCTGCTCACCGCCCGCGGCATCCCGGTCACCGGCGAGTACGAGCTGCGCACCACCGTCGCCCAGCTCGCTACCCAGGTGGCCGGAGCGGGCGGCTCGTTCTGCGAGTTCCAGGCGCTGGACTTCGAGGACGGTGTGGTGGAGATGGGCCACGACGGTCCGGCGCACCTGGCCGTCTCGTCCCGGGATCCGCTGCTGCGCGGCCTCGGCGTCTATCACGGCAAGCGCGGCTGGGGCGTCTCGGTGGAGTTCGACGTGCGGCACGGGCCGGTGACGCTGCTCGGGCTGGGCCAGGACCGGGACGGCAGCCTGTCCTTCGTGGCCGCCGAGGGCACCGTGGTGCCGGGCCCGCTGCTGGCCATCGGCAACACCACCAGCCGCGTCGACTTCGGCCGCGACCCGGGCGAGTTCGTCGACGAGTGGAGCGCGTCCGGCGTCGGCCACCACTGGTCGCTGTCACTGGGCCACCGAGCCGGCGACTACCAGGCGGCGGCGAGCCTGCTGGGCATTGGATTCGCCCGGGTCTGAATCGATGGACGTGATCCTCTAACCTTCGCTGTGCAGAGCGAAGAAACACGGGGGAGCACATGAAGAATCGACGTGGCATCACCATGTCGGCGGCGGCGCTGATCGCCGCCGCCGGCACCGTCCTCGCCGCCGGGCCGGCGCGGGCGGCGGCCGACCAGACCGACGTCGCCGTCGAGGTGGTCGCCGAGCGCACCATCCTGACGTCCTGGAGCTGGACCAGCATCGAGACCTATGTCCGCAACGACGGCCCGGCGCCCGCCTCCGACGTGACGGTGAGCATCACGCTGCCGGCCGGCATGCGGGCCGGCTCGCTGGAGAGCAACTCCGACTGGGAGTGCGACTGGCAGGCGCCGGTGGTCAGCTGCACACACCTCGGCGACATCGCGCCGGGGCAGCGGCTGCGGCCGATCTATCAGAACGGGGTCTCCATCGAGGGGGTCCCGGCCGGCACCACGCTGGAGCCGGTCGGCACGGTCGCCACCTCGACGCCGGAGAGCTCGACCGCGAACAACACCGCGACACTGCCGATCCGCATCGTCGAGTCCGGCATCATCAAGGGCACGCTGTGGAACGACCTCAACGCCGACGGGGTCCGGCAGCCCGGCGAGCCGCCGGCCGAGTCGGTCGGCCTGAGCATCCGCTCCCAGGACGACTACGACCTGTACGGCTTCTCGAACAACTACCGTGGCGCCTACTCCGAGGACGTCCCGGTCAAGCGCTTCCGGGCGAGCAGCACCCTGTTCCGGTCCAGCTGGCGTTTCACCACGCCGGGGGTCGGCAGCGAGGACACCGACTCCGACCTGACCCCGACCGCGGAGACCCGGTACGACCGCACCGGCGAGAGCGAGGTCTTCACGGTCGACGCGTCCACGCCGACCGTCATCGACGTCGGAGTGGTCGCCGCGTTCCGGCCGACGAAGATCGCACCGAAGGGCGCCGTGCAGGGCACCACCCCGACGGTCACGCTGACCGGCGAGCACTTCACCACCGACATGCGGGTGGCGCTGACCCGGCCCGGATCCGACCCGGTGGAGGGCACGGTCGTCAAGGTCAACGCCGACCGCACGAAGATGAAGGTCACGTTCCCGCTGACCGACGTGGCGACCGGCAAGTGGACGCTGACGGTGACGTCCTACTGGCGCGACCGCGCCGAACTGGCCGACGCGTTCACGGTCCGCAAGCCCTGAGCCGGTCGCCAGCCCTGAGTCGCCAGCCCTGAGCTGGTCGCAAGCGCTGACCTGGTCGCGAGGCCTGGACATCAGACGTGACCCCCGCGCCACTGCGCGGGGGTCGCGTCGTGCCCGGCCCGGAAGCGCCTGATGAAATAGCTGACGTCCGGATAGCCGACCTGCCGGCCGATCGCGGCGACGGTCAGATCGGTGCCGGTCAGCAGCAGCCGGGCCTGCTGCATGCGCCGCTCGGTCAGCCACTGCTGCACGGTGCGGCCGGTCTTGCGGCGCACGATCGTGGTGAGGTGCCCGGGCGTCAGCGCCAGTTCCGCCGCGACGTCGGTCAGCGAGATCGGCTCGTGGTAGCGCCGCTCGATCACGTCGAAGACCGCCGCCAGCAACGGCTCGTCCGCCGACCGCAGCTCGCCGGCCACGTCGGTGGCGAGCCGGGCGACCGCCACCAGCAGCAGCGTCAGATGCGCCAGGGCGGCCTCGTGATGCCCGTCCCGGCCGCCCCGCAGCTCGGCGTCCAGCGCGGCGAAGCGGCGCAACCAGCCGTCGCGCTCGGTGGCCGGAATGCGCAGCCGCTGGGCCCGGTCGACGCCCCGGGCGAACGGGAACAGCAGCGGGTGGGCGCGCCACGAGGAATAGGCGCCCGGGGTGCCGGGCCGGATCACCTCGGGCGGGAAGTACGCCGTCCAGGCCTCCCCGATGACGTCGTGCGCCGGCTCCGGGAACGACACCACCTGGCCCGCGCCGATGACGAACAGGTCGCCGTCGGACATCGTCCAGTCCCGTCCGTCGATCCGGAAGGACCCGTCGGCCCGGTGCGCGTAGAACAGCACCAGGAAGTCGTGGGCGTGGGTGCTCCCGGCCGCCAGGGCGTGGCCGGGCAGATGCTCGGCGGCCACCGGCGCCCTTCCCGGCGCCCGGGGAAAGCTGATCAGCGGAACCGAAGAAAGTCCCATCACGCCCACACTTTCGCCATTGTCGTTGCTCTGCCTCGGGGCGAGGCTGATGCCATGACCAAAGATAGTCGGATGGCCGAGCGGGACTACCTGCCCGCGATGGGCCGGCACTGGATGCTGTTCCTCTATGACCCGTTCACCCGCCTGGCCGGCGTGCCCCGGCTGCACGACGAGTTGCTGGACCGGGCCGGCGTCGAGCCGGGCCACCGGGTGCTGGAGATCGGCTGCGGCACCGGAAACCTGCTGCGGGCGCTCGGCCGGCGCACCCCGGGAGTGGACGCGCTGGGCATCGACCCGGACCCGGCCGGGCTGCGCCGAGCCCGCCGCAAGGCCGCCCGCGCGAAACTGCCGATCCGGTTCGAGCGCGCCTTCGCCGGCGACCTGCCGCTGCCGGACGGGCACTTCGACCGGGTGCTGTCGTCCTACATGCTGCATCACCTCGACGCGGCCGAGAAGCTCAGCGCCCTGCGCGAGGTCCGGCGGGTGCTGCGGCCCGGCGGGCAACTGCACCTGGTCGACGCCGACGGCACCGGCCACCGGCACCCGCGGCTCGACGGCAACATCCCCGAGCGGATGCTCGCCGTCATGCGCGACGCCGCCCTGGCGAACGTCACCGAGACCGGCCGCGGCCACCGCCGGGGCCCGCTCGGCGGCTACGTCTTCTGGCGCGCCGAAGCCTGAGCCCGGCGCCGCCAGGCGAAGAACGCGACCGCCACCAGCCAGGCGCCGAACGCGGTGACCGCCGCGGCGGCCAGTCCCCAGCCGGCCACCAGCATCCGGCCGATCTGGTGCAGCGCCCACTCGGTGCCCTGCGGCCGGCAGGTGCCCGCCCGGAACTGGTCGCCCAGATCGCAGACCGGGCTGGCCGCGCGCGCCTCGGTCAGCGCCTGCGCGTTCGTCTTGCCGGCCTGAGCGTCGAGCGCCGCCTGCTTGCGCAGCGCCGCCTCCGGCGAGATCGGCAGCCGGGCCGCCAGCGGCGCCGGCTGGCGGGCCAGCCAGGACTGGAACACGCGGGACATGGCGGCGTGCCCGCGCTCGTTGGGGTGCAGGCTGCTGTGCGACCAGTTCCGCGGGTCGTAGCGCTCCTCCGCGCCGCCGCGCACCGAGCGCAGCTCGACGAAGTTCAGGCCGGGGCGCCCGTCGTTGGCCGGGTCGCACAGTTGCAGGTGCTCGGCGGCGAGCGCCCGGGGCATGTCCTCGACCACGTGGAAGCCGAACTCGGTGGCGGTGCGGGTGATCACGCCGTTCAGCTGGTCCACGAACGAGTGCAGGAACTCCTTCTCGCGGCGGGACAGGGCGAGCTGGTTGCAGCTGCCGGTGAGCTGGATCGGGTCCGGATAGAGTGCGACCGCCACCGGCACACCCGGGAAGGTGTCGTCCACCGCGACATAGGTGGCCCGCAGGTTGCGCGCCACCTGGTCCAATGAGGACGTCCACAGGTCGGCGCGCTCGTTGCAGTAGCCCGGTGCGAGACACATCTGGCCGATGGTGGAGAAGCCGGAGTCGTTGCCGCCGACGCTGAGCACCACCATGGCCGGCGTGAACTTCGCGCCGCCGGGGTTCTCCGCGCGGTACTCGTCCAGCTGGGTGAGCGGGTCGTTGCGGTCGGCCGCCTCGCCCGGCACGCCCTTGCGGGTCAGCGTGACCTCGGCGTCCGGGTTGGCCGGCGGCTTCGGCAGCACGTTCCAGGTGCGGGCGCCGGAGCAGGCCAGGAAGCGCAGGCCGTCGAAGGACGGCGACTGGGACACCGCCACCGCCCAGGCGGTCGGCGCGCGGCGGCACTGGTCGCCGTTCGCCGGATCGGCCTCGTCGGTGCCCGCGTAATAGACCTCGGCGCCCTCACCGGACATGTAGGAGTCGCCCAATGCGACCAGCACCCGCGAGCCGCCGTCCGCGCGCAGGCTCTCCGGTTCGCCGGCCGGGCGCGGCGTCACCCCCATCAGCGCGACCAGCGCGACCACCAGCACCACGTCGGCCTGCGTCGCGGAGGCCACCGCCACCACGAGCACGGCGATCACCGCCAGAACCCAGAGGATCAGGTACGAGTGACTGAGCCGCACCGCGAGCCAGCCGGTGCCGCCGAGCACGGCCAGCCCGAAGCCGCCCAGCACCACCGCCCCGCCGATGCGCTCCTGCAACGCCCGCACGGTCCGCTCGGAGGACAGCGCGATCCCGATCGGCAGCACCACCAGCAGCCCGAGCCCGAGCAGCGCGCCGGCCCCCACCATCGGCCAGCCACTGGTCAGCCACACCAGCGTGGCCCCGGCGAAGGCCATCACGGTGGCCAGCGCGGACAGTCCGAAGCCGAGCCACCAGGGCCGGAAGTCGCGTTGCCGCAACGCCGCCACCGCGCTGCCGAACAGCAGATAGATCACGAACAGGCCGCCGAGCGCGGTGCCGCCCCAGCCGGTGCGGGTGTAGAGCACGATCAGCCCGGCGCCGGCCACCAGCAGCACGAACCACAGCCACAGCGGCACTACCGTCTGCCGGTCGCCGAGCCCCTGGGTGTACTGCCCGGAGACCCACACCGCGGCGGTGGCGATGAACGCGACGAACAGCAGCGCCACCACCCATCCGCGGGCGTCCGGCCGGGCGGCGGCCAGCAGAGCGGCGAGCGCGACCACGAAGAACCCGGTCCGACGGTATGCGGCAGTGTCCACGGAAGAGACCCTATGCCCGGGAGGCGTTTCGTCTGGTCTCGTATCCGCGGTGTGCCACCCAGGTCGCCGTATGGTCTCCACGCACTCCCTCATCGGCCGGCCGGGGCCGGAGCTGAGCGCTTCTCGCGGCGGAGCAGGAGCCAGGCGGCGGCGAGGCAGGTCAGCCGCCGGCGATCAGCCGCAGCACCTCCATCTCCCGCGGCGTCAGACGGTCGAGCCCGGCCGCGGCGCCCGGCGCCTCCGGACGCAGCCGGGTCGCGAAGTCGCCCACCAGGCGCCGGGTCACCGCGGGCGCCAGCAACGCCTCGCCGGCCGCGACCGTGCGCACCGCGTCGATCAGCTCCTGCGGCCGCGCGTCCTTCAGCAGGGAAGCCGCTGGCCCCGGCCCGCAACGCCTCGTAGACGTGTTCGTCGACGTTGAACGTCGTCACCACCAGCACCTTCACCGGGTCGGCGACACCCGGCCCGGCCAGCCGCCGGGTCGCCTCGATGCCGTCCAGCACCGGCATCCGCACGTCCATCACCACCACGTCGGGCCGCACCCGGCGGGCGGTCGCCACCGCGGACTCGCCGTCCGACGCCTCACCGGCCACCTCGATGCCGGGCTGCGCGCCCAGGATCGTCACGAAGCCGGTGCGGCCAGCTCCACCCGCTGCCCGGCGGCCCGGGCCTGCTCGACCAGCTCACCGATCCGCCCGGCCGGCGACGTGTGCAGCACGTCCAGCAGCTGCCGCAGCTCGCCCAGCGCCCAGCACGCGCCGACCAGCACCGCGAACGCAGCACCGCGAGCGCGTCCATCGGCCGCGGCGGCAGCTCGCCCAGCATGGTGCCGCCGGTGTTCAGGGCCGGCACCAGCGCCAGGGCCGCCAGGACGGCCGCGATCAGCGCGTCCTGAGCCCGCGGGTTCCGCAGAAGTGCCACAGCCGGTGGACATTAGCGTGTTCCGCCCTGCCGCGAGCCGCCCGGTTGGCAGATGATCGGTCCATGACCGCCACGAAGATCCTGCTCGACGAGTCCGAGATGCCGCGCCGCTGGTACAACCTGGTCCCCGACCTGCCCGCGCCGCCGCCCCCGGTGCTGCACCCGGGCACCCTGCAGCCGGTCGGCCCGGACGACCTGGCGCCGCTGTTCCCGATGGCGCTGATCCAGCAGGAGGTCACCGCCGAGCGGTATGTGGACATTCCCGAGGAGGTCCTCGAGGTCTACCGGCTCTGGCGTCCGTCGCCGCTGTTCCGCGCGCACCGGCTGGAGAAGGCGCTCGGCACCCCGGCGCAGATCTACTACAAGTACGAGGGTGTCTCGCCGGCCGGGTCGCACAAGCCGAACACCGCGGTGCCGCAGGCCTTCTACAACGCGCAGGCGGGCATCCGGCGGCTCACCACCGAGACCGGCGCCGGGCAGTGGGGCACCGCGCTGGCGTTCGCGGCCGCGCAGTTCGGGCTGGAGTGCGAGATCTGGCAGGTGCGCGCGTCCTACGACCAGAAGCCCTACCGCAAGATGATGATCGAGACGTTCGGCGGCACGATCCACCCGTCGCCGTCCGACCTGACCGCCGCGGGCCGCAAGATTCTCGAGTCGCACCCGGACTCGCCCGGCTCGCTGGGCATCGCGATCAGCGAGGCGGTCGAGGTCGCGGCGCAGCACGCGGACACCAACTACGCGCTCGGCAGCGTGCTCAACCACGTGCTGCTGCACCAGACCATCATCGGCGAGGAGGCGCTGCTGCAGCTGGCCAAGGTGGGCGCGACGCCGGACGTGATCGTCGGCTGCACCGGCGGCGGCTCGAACTTCGCCGGGCTCGCCTTCCCGTTCCTGCGCGAGAAGCTGGCCGGCACGATGGCGCCGGTGATCCGCGCGGTGGAACCGTCCGCCTGCCCGTCGCTGACCAGGGGCGTCTACGCGTACGACTTCGGCGACACCGCCGGGATGACGCCGCTGATGAAGATGCACACCCTCGGGCACGACTTCATCCCGGATCCGATCCACGCCGGCGGGCTGCGCTACCACGGCATGTCGCCGCTGATCTCGCACGTCTACGAGCTCGGGCTGATCGAGGCGGTGGCCAAGACGCAGAAGGAGTGCTTCGAGGCCGGCGTGCGCTTCGCCCGCACCGAGGGCATCGTGCCGGCGCCCGAGCCGACACACGCGCTGGCCGCCTGCATCGAGGAGGCGCTGCGCTGCAAGGAGACCGGCGAGCCCAAGGTGATCCTCACCGCGCTGTGCGGCCACGGGCACCTGGACCTGCCCGCCTACGGCCGCTTCCTGGCCGGCGACATGGTCGACCACGAGTTCTCCGAGGAGGCCCTGGCAGCCTCGGTGGCGAACCTCCCGGCCGTTCCCTAGTGGCGGCGGCCGCCCGCGGCGACGTTGATGGCCCACGACGGCGGCGTTCGTCACACCCACGAATGATCGGCGGGCGCTTATCCTGCTCACACGCCTGCCACGTGGAGGAAATATGACCGACGAGCGTCGCGCCCTGGTGGTTCGCGGTGGCTGGGACGGGCATCAGCCCGTCGAGGCCACCGATCTGTTCATCCCCCATCTGCGCGCGGAGGGCTTCGCGGTCACCGTCGCGGACTCGCCGGAGCCCTATGCGGACGCCGAGCTGATGGCCGGCACCGACCTCGTGGTGCAGTGCATGACCATGTCGACGATCACGCCCGAGCAGCTCGAGGGGCTGATCGGTGCGGTCGAGGCGGGCACCGGGCTGGCCGGATGGCATGGCGGCATCTGCGACGCGTACCGGTCGAGCTCGGATTATCTGCAGCTGATCGGCGGGCAGTTCGCCACCCACGCGGCGAAGATGCCGCCCGGGGAGCGGACGGGCGAGCAGGCCGACAACTATGTGCGGCACACCATCGAGATGACGCCGGCCGCGGCCGGCCATCCGATCACCAAGGGCGTCGGCGACTTCGAGCTGGAGACCGAGCAATACTGGGTGCTGACCGACGACTACATCGACGTGCTGGCCACCACGACGACCGCGACCCGGCCGTGGGGCGCCTGGTCGCGGCCGATCAGATGCCCGGCGATCTGGACCCGTCAGTGGGGCCGCGGCCGCGTCTTCGTCGCCACGCCGGGACACCGGGTCGAGATCCTCGAGGACTCCAACGTGCGCACCATCGTCGAGCGGGGACTGTTGTGGGCGGCGCGATGAGGGTCGGCGTGGTCGGCGCCGGCAAGATCAGCGGGCAGTACAGCGCCATGCTGGCCCGGTTGCCGCAACTGTCGGTCACCGCGGTGGCCGACCTCGACCTGGGCCGGGCCCAGCAGCTGGCCGACCAGCACGACGGCGCTCGAGTCATGTCCCTGGACGAGCTCTATGCGTCGCCGGACGTCGACGTCGTGCTCAACCTGACCACCCCGGCACAGCACGCGCCGGTGGCACTCTCCGCGATCAAGGCCGGCAAACACGTGTACGGCGAGAAGCCGCTGACCGCCACCGGCGCCGACGGCCGTGCCGTGGTGGCCGCCGCGGCCGCCGCCGGGGTGCGTGCCGGCTGCGCCCCGGACACCGTGCTCGGCACCGGCGTGCAGACCGCCCGGGCGGCCGTCGACGGCGGCGCGATCGGTGTGCCGCACGCCGCCACCGCCTTCATGACCGTGCCCGGCCACGAGCGCTGGCACCCCGACCCGGAGTTCTACTACCAGCCCGGCGGCGGCCCGCTGCTGGACATGGGCCCGTACTACCTGACGTCGCTGATCCACCTGCTGGGCCCGGTGACCGAGGTGGCCGGCATGTCGTCGCGGCCCCGCGACGAGCGGCTGATCGGCAGCGGCCCCAAGGAGGGCATCACCTTTCCGGTCGCCATCGACACGCACATCACCGGGCTGCTGCGGCACGCGAGCGGCGCCCTGACCACGTTGCTGATGAGCTTCGACGTGTGGGCCACCCACCTGCCGTGGATCGAGATCTACGGGTCCACCGGCTCGCTGTCGGTGCCCGACCCCAACTACTTCGTCGGCGACGTGCGGCTCTTCACCCGGGAGAGTCTGGAGTGGACCGTGCTGCCGCCGAGCGCGGGCTATGCCGACGGCGGCCGGGGCATCGGCCTGCTCGACCTGGCCGAGTCGGTGGCCGCCGGCCGCCCGCACCGCACCGGCGACGACGTGGCCCTGCACGTGCTCGACGTGATGGAGGCGATCCTGACCGGCGCCCCGATCACCACCACTTGCGAGCGCCCGGCCGCGGTGGACGGCCTGATCACCCTGCCTTGACGATCTTGGGAGACGCATGAAAGGCACCCGGCGCGAGGCTTCGGACGCGGTCGAGGAACAGGGCTGGCGCTTTCTGCTCGGCGCCTTCCGCGCGTCGGTGCCGGTCGGATCGATCGCCCAGGCCGCGGAGGTGGCGGCGCGGGCGGTCGCGGCGTGCGGCGACGACGCCGACGGGCACCTGCGCGCCGACCTCCGAGCCGATCGGGTGGTCCTGACCCTGCAGACGCTGGCGACCGGCCGGATCACCACCCTGGACATCGACCTGGCCCATCGCATCACCGCGGCCGGGCTTCGCACCGAGCCCCGGGTGCAGACGCTCGAGGTCGGCATCGACGCGCTCGACATCGCCGCGGTCCGGCCGTTCTGGAAGGCGCTGCTGGGCTACGCGCAGGAGGGCGACGGCGCGCTCGCCGACCCGGCGGGTCAGGGCCCGGCGATCTGGTTCCAGCAGATGGACGAGCCGCGGCCGCAGCGCAACCGCCTGCACTTCGACGTCTGCGTGCCGCACGACGAGGCTCCCCGGCGGCTCGCGGCCGCGCTGGCCGCCGGGGGCAGGCTGGTCTCCGATGAGCACGCCCCGGCGTTCTGGGTGCTGGCCGACGCCGAGGGCAACGAGGCCTGCATCACGACCTGGCAGGGCCGGGATTAGCCGGACCGGAATCAGAAGGGATAGGTGGGCAGGTCGCCGCGGACCGTGACCCACTGGGTCTCGGTGAACGCCTCGATGTTCGCCTGCGGGCCGCCGTGCCGGGAGCCGGTGCCGGAGGCGCCCACCCCGCCGAACGGCGCGACCGCCTCGTCGTTCACGGTCTGGTCGTTGATGTGCACCAGGCCGGCCGGGATCCGCTCGGCCAGCTCCAGTCCGGCGTAGACGTCCCTGGTCAAAATGCCCAGCGACAGGCCGTATTCGGTGCCGGCGGCCAGCGCAGCGACCTCGTCCAGTGAGTCGAACGGGGTCACCGGCGCGACCGGACCGAAGATCTCCTGCGCATAGGCCGGCGTCTCCACCGGCACGTCGCCCAGCACCGTCGGCCGATAGAACAGGCCCTCGTAGGTGCCGCCGGTGCGCACCGTGGCGCCGCCCTCGACACTCGCCGTGACCAGCCCGTGCACCCGGTCGCGCTGACCGGCGTCGATCAGCGGGCCGAGCGCCACGTGGTCGCGGAACGGGTCGCCCACCGGCAGCTTGGCCACCCGGTCCGCGAGCTGGGCGGTGTACTCCTCGGCGATGTCCCGATGCACCAGGTGGCGGGACGTGGCCATGCAGACCTGGCCGGAGTGCGCGAACGTGCCGAACGCGCCCACCGAGGTCGCCGCGGCGACGTCCACGTCCGGCAGCACGATCAGCGCCGAGTTGCCGCCGAGCTCGAGATGGGCACGCTTGAGATGGCGGCCGGCCAGCTCGCCGACGGCACGGCCGGCCCGGGTCGAGCCGGTGAACGCGATCACCCGCACCGCCGGGTCGGTGACCAGGGCCTCGCCCACCTCGGCGCCGCCCGGCAGCACCTGCAGCACGCCGGCCGGCAGACCGGCCTCCTCGAACACCCGCGCGAAGAGGGCGCCGCCACTGACCGCGGTGCGCGGGTCCGGCTTGAGGATGACCGCGTTGCCCAGCGCGAGAGCCGGGGCGACCGCCCGGATGGCCAGGATCGTCGGGACGTTGAAGGGCGCGATCACGGCGACCACGCCGGCCGGGACGCGGCGCGCGAAGGAGAGGCGGGGCATCGCGCTGCGCAGCATTTCCCCGTACGGGTGGGAGGGCAGCGCCGAGGCCTCGTAGCATTCCTGGGCGCTGGTGTGCACCTGGAAGTCGCCGAACGGCGGGATCGCGCCGGACTCCCGGGCCAGCCAGTCCTTGATCTCCCCGGCGTTGGCGATCAGCACGTCGCCGGCCTTGCGCAGCACCGCGGCCCGCTGGTCGAACGGCGTCGCCGCCCACTCGCGCTGCGCTTGGCGGGCGCGGGCGCCGGCGGCCGTGACGTCGGCCGGCGTCGCCAGGCCCATCTCGCCGATGGTGTCGCCGGTCGCGGGCTCGATCACCGGATAGGCGCCGCCGGCACCGTCCGTCCACGCGCCGGTCCAGATCTTGCCCTGCCACGCGCCGCCGTCCAGCAGACCCATCAGAACCGCTCCCCACATGCCGGAAACCCGGACCGTATGCAGACGACCCGGCTGGGCGCGATCAGATGCTTCCGCCCAGCGGAAGTGCCTCCTTGGCGGGCTCGGCGGCTGGGGTCTCCGCGGTCTGCCGGTCCATGCCGAGGCGGACGAGCACGATGCCGCCGACGATCAGCACGCCGCCGACCGCCTGCACCCAGGTCGGCAGCTCGGACAGCAGGAGCCAGGCGAACAGGACGGCGAACATCACCTCGGTGAGGCCGACGAAGGAGGAGAGCGATGCGCCCAGCAGGCGGGCGGCGCCGATGCCGGCCACGTACGCCACACCGGCCGCGACCACCGACAGGCCGATGATCGGCACCAGCCAGCTCACCTCGCGCCCGGCGAGGTCGACGACCTCGAACGTGGCGCCCATCGGCAGCAGCCCGGTGACCAGGGCGAGCCCCAGCAGCACCGCGCCGACCGCCATGCCGCCGGAGGCCAGCGCGATCGACGGCAGCTCGGGGTCGACGCGGGCGGAGAGGATGAAATAGATGGCCAGCCCGACCGCCGCGATCGCGCCCCAGATCAGGCCGATCGGGTTGATCCGCCCGCCACCGGCCAGGTCGAGCACCAGCACCAGACCGGCCAGCGCGACGCCGGCGCCGATCACGGTGAGCCGCTGCGGGCGCTGGCCGTGCACCGCCCACATCCACAGCACGACGACCAGGATGCCGGAGTATTCGAGCAGCAGCGCCACGCTCACCGGCAGGTATTGCACGGCGTAGAAATAAGCCACCTGGGTGCCCGCGATCGCGAAGAGTCCGAAGAGCCCGATCGACGCCAGCGACCGCCGGGCCACGTGCCACTTGCCGCGCAGCGCGATGATCGCCGGAAGCGCGAGCACCAGCGCGGCGATGCCGACCCGCGCGGCGACCGCCGAGCCGGCCGTCCAGCCGGCTTCGATCAGCGAGCGGGCGAACACGCCCGAGGTGCCGAACGTGGCGGCGGACAGCAGGGCCAGGCCGAGGCCGAGACGCATCGTCGACTCCTTCATCCTGTCATTGGTCATCGGTTGCTATGCTCATGACACTAGAGTGCGGGGCGACAGGAGTCAACGTGGTCTTTGCTAATGACACCGAGGAGGCTCTGGCGGGCGCGGTCGCGTTGGTGAACACCACCGGCAGCGACGGTGAGCTGCTGCCCGACGTGGCCGCGCTGGACGAGTTCTATGTCACCTGGGGCTGGACCGGCAGGCACGACCACACGGTCGCCGAGCTGCGCGCGGTGCGGGCTCTGCGGCCCCGGCTGCGGCGGTTGTGGGAGGCGGAGGAGGACGAGGTCGTCGCGATCGTGAACCGGCTGCTCCGCGAGTCGAGCGCGCTGCCGCAGCTGGTGCGGCACGACCATTGGCCGTACCACCTGCACGCGACCGACCTGGACGCGCCGCTGGCGGCCCGGATGGCGGTGGAGGCCGCGATGGCCTTCGTGGACGTGGTCCGCGACGGCGAACTGGGCCGGCTGCGCATCTGCGCGATGCCGGACTGCGACGACGTCCTGATCGACCTCTCCAAGAACCGCTCGAAACGCTTCTGCGACGCGGGCTGCAGCAACCGCGCCGCGGTGCACGCCTATCGAGCCCGCAAGACCGGCTCCTGAGTGCCGGACACGATCGCCAGGCGCAGCTTGGTCTCGTCCTCGGTGTCCGGGGCGGCGGTGAGGATCACGATCTTCAGTTCGGCGTCGCCGTCGGTCAGGACGTCGCAGTCGAGGGTGATCGGGCCGACCGCGGGGTGTTCGACGATCTTGTGCTGTTCGCGGTGGGCGCCGACCTCGCCGGCCGTCCAGAGCCGCGCGAAGCGCTGGTTCCCCTTGTTCAGCAGCCGGATCAGCGAGGTCAGGCGGTCGTTGTGCGGGAAGCGGCCGGTCGCCCGGCGCAGGTCGGACACGATGGCGGCCTCCACCGTCTCGTGCGCACGCGTGACCACCGGCCACCGCGACAGGCTCGGACCGGCGTCGTCGATCGGGAACGTGTCGCGGGCGAAGTTTCGCCGCGCCGGGTGCGCCGGCGACGGGTCGCCGAGCAGCGCCGACCAGGCGCGGTTCCACCAGATCAGCTGCCAGTCCGCGGCGAACACCGCGACGGCCGAGTCGCCGAGCCGGCTCAGCACCCGGTGCACGCCGGGTGGGATGTGGTCGGAGATCTCGCCGTCGGCGGGCGGGACGAGCCCGGCCAGCCGGTAGAGATGGTCACGCTCCGCGGCGGTGAGTCGCAGCGCGCGGGCGAGCGCGGCCACCACCTGCGCCGACGGGGTGGTCGATCGGCCCTGTTCCAGGCGCACGACGTAGTCGACGGAGATCCCGGTGAGCTCGGCGAGCTCCTCCCGGCGCAGCCCGGCGGCCCGGCGGGAACGCCCGCTCGGCAGCCCGGCCGCCGCGGGGGAGAGGCGATCGCGCCAGGCCCGCAGGGTCGCGCCGAGCTCGGTGCCGTCACTGGTCATGACTCGATTGTCACGCGTGGCCGGGCGCCCAGGGTGGTAACGGTTCTCCTACCGTCACGGCGTCCCTGGCAGGTGCCCCGGGTCGTGTCGACGATGGGCTCATGACGATCACCTTCATCACCGGAGCCAACAAGGGGCTCGGTCGCGAGACCGCCCGCCGCCTCATCGAGCAGGGTCACACCGTGCTGCTCGGCGCTCGGGACGCCGACGCGGGCGGCGCGGCGGCCGACGAGCTCGGCGCCCGCTTCGTCCTGATCGACGTGACGGACGACGAGTCGGTCGCGGCTGCGGCCGCGGACGTCGAACGGCACGAGGGTGCGATCGACGTGCTGATCAACAACGCCGGCGTGCAGGGCCCGATGGGCGACCCGGCCGGGCTCACCGGCGCCGACGTGCTCGCCGTGCTGGACGTCAATCTGGTCGGCGTCGTGCGCGCCACCACGGCCTTCCTGCCGCTGCTGCGCCGGTCCGCCGACCCGGTGATCATCAACGTCAGCAGCGCCATGGGCTCGCTCGCCGCCACGCACGATCCGTCCCGGCCCGAGTCCAAGGCGATCGCTCCGGCGTACACGGCCTCCAAGGCGGCGCTGACCATGCTCACGACCCAGTACGCCAAGGCCCTGCCGGACATCCGCATCAACGCGGCCGACCCCGGCTACACGGCGACCGACCTGAACGGCAACAGCGGTCCGCAGACCGTCACCGAGGGCACCGACGCGATCGTCGCCCTGGCCACCGAGGGTCCGGGCCACGCCTCCGGCCGCTTCGTCGACCGCGACGGCGAGATCGCCTGGTCCTGACCTCGACGACGGTGGCCGGTACCGGTCACCGCCACCGCCCGGCCCCGGCGAGACGGCACCCTGCACCTCGATGAAACATCGAGGATTCAGATCGGCCGTGCTGGCCGCGGTGCTCGCGGCCTCGTTCCCGGCCGCCGGGTGCAGGGCCGGGAACGACGCCACCCCGACATCGAGCGCCGCCACCACCGCGCCGCCGGCGCCATCCGCCCCACCCGCACCGCCGACGCCCTCGGCCGCACCGCCGCCGGCTTCGCCGAGCCGGGCGCCGTTCACCGCGGCGAACGGCACCAAGCTGAAGTCCTGTTCGGACGGTGCGTGCGAGGTCATCGTCGAGTCGGGCGACTCGCTGCCGAACGCCGGCGGCCTCGGCGCTGTCCAGGTCACCGTCCGGGACGGCGAGGTGACCATCTCCAAGACGACCGGCGACGGCTTCTCCAGCACGCTGACCGGCACCGAGGGCACGGTCCAGCAGCTCAACAACCAGATCTTCCAGATAGTCGCCATCCAGGACGACCGAGCGGTCCTCCGGCTGCGCAAGAAGTGATGACGATTTCGCCGCGCCACCCTGCTTGTCGAGTTAGCAACTCAGGTTGACTAAGAAGAGGTTAGTCAACTACGGTTGCTAAGTGCCTGACGACACGATGCAGGATCCCGCTGATGCTCTGGCGGCCGTGGCTGCCCTGCGGCGGCTCGCGGACGAGCTCGAGGACGCGGCCGTCGAGCAGGCGATGCGGGCCGGCTGGGGCTGGCCGCGGGTGGCCGAGGCGCTGGGCGTGACCCGCCAGGCCGTGCACAAGAAGCACTTCAAGCGGCTGGTCGCCGCCGGTGTGACGCTGCGGAGGCGATGACCGTGCTCGGGTTCGACAAGCATGTGAAAGACGTGATCGGCCGGGCCACCGACGAGGCGCGGCAGGACGGCTCGGCGACAGTGGAGGTCCGCCACCTGATGCTCGCGCTCGCCGAGCCCGGCACCGCGGTGGCGAGCGCGCTCGCCGCGTCGGGGCTGGAGCGCGGGTCGATCCGGGAGCTGTTCGATCGGGAGTTCACGCACAGCCTCGGCACGGTCGGCGTCTCGCCGGCGAGCTTCGACCTGCCACGGGCCACCCCGGACCCGCACCGCTTGCCGCAGCTGGGCGCGGGCGTACAGCTGGCGCTGGAGCGCGCGGCCAAGCTCGCCGCCGGCGCGGCACCGCGGCCGGCCCACCTGCTCCTGGCGGTCCTGCAAGCCGAGGTGGGACCGGCCGCCAGAGCGCTCGCCGGCATCGACCGAGCCGCCCTGGCCGCCCGCGTCGAAAGAGCGCATGATGCGGGCTGACCCGGCGGTGGACGTCGACGGTCTGCGGATGCGCTATGGCAGCAAGGACGTCCTGCACGACGTCACTTTTGAGGTCCGCCGCGGGGAGATCCTCGGCCTGCTCGGCCCGAACGGCGCCGGCAAGACCACGACCATCGAGATCCTGGAAGGCTTCCGCGCCCGATCCGCCGGCCGGGTGACGGTCCTCGGCGCCGACCCGGCCCGCGGCGACGAGCGGTGGCGGGCCGGCCTCGGCATCGTGCTCCAGTCCTGGCGCGACCACGGCAAATGGCGGGTGCGTGAGCTTCTCGCCCAGCAGGCCGGCTACTACCCGCGCCCGGCCGACCCGGACGAGTTGATCGCCGCCGTCGGCCTCTCCGCGCAGGCCCGGCAGCGGATCCGCAGCCTCTCCGGCGGGCAACGCCGCCGCCTGGACGTCGCCATCGGCATCGTGGGCCGCCCGGAGCTGCTGTTCCTGGACGAGCCGACCGCCGGCTTCGACCCGGAGGCCCGCCACGAATTCCACGACCTGGTCCGGCGTCTGGCCGCCGACCACGGCACCACCGTGCTGCTGACCACGCACGACATGGACGAGGCCGGCCGGCTGGCGGACCGCATCCTGATCCTCGGCGGTGGACGCATCGTGGCCGGCGGCACGGTCGACGAGCTCACCGAGCAGATCGCCGGCCGGGACCACGTCGGGTGGACCGTGGCCGGGCGGCAATTCTCCCGATCCATCGAGCGAGCCGGGTCCATCGCGTTCGTCCGGACCCTGTTCCGCGAGCACGGCGAAGCGATCAGCGACCTCGAGGTGCGCCGCGCCTCCCTCGAGGACGCCTACCTGGCGCTGGCGCGCCGGTCCGCGGCATGATCAAATCGACGGCGCTGCGCCAGGGCCTCGCGCAGGGGCGCATCGAGCTGCGCCAGTCCTTCACCGGCGGCGAGCTGATCGGCAACCTGTTCTGGCCGGCCGTGACGCTGGTGGCGCTGTTCCTGCTGCGCGACCGCCGGATCGACGGCACCGATCTGCGCTGGGGAGCCCTGGTGCTGCCCGGCACGCTGGGCATGTTCGTCGCCTTCGGCACGCTGCTGATCGCGCAGCAGCTCACCGCCGACCGCGAGGACGGCACCCTGCTGCGGGCCCGGGCCACGCCGCACGGCATCCGTGGCTACCTGATCGGCAAGCACCTCACCGTGTCCGCGACGGTGCTGGCATATCTGGCGATCCTGCTCGCCGGGGGAGCGGTGCTGCTGCCCGGCGGCGTGCGCCCGCTCACCATGGCCTGGGTGCTGGCGCTGGGACTGCCCGCCACCCAGGCGGTCGGGGCCATCCTCGGGTCGGTGCTGTCCGGTTCGCGAGGCGCGGGCCTGCTGTCCGTGCCGGTCCTCGGCCTGATCGCGATCTCCGGCATCTTCTCCCCGCTGAGCGCCCTCCCGGCCTGGCTGCAGTGGGTGGCCCAGGCCTTCCCGGTCTACTGGCTCGGCCTCGGCATGCGTTCGGCGCTGCTGCCGGACGCCGCGGTCGAGCTCGGCGCGTCCTGGCGGCCGGTCGCAACCGCGGTGATGCTCGGCGCGTGGACCCTGGTCGGCCTGCTCGTGGCGCCGCCGGTGGTGCGCCGGATGACCCGGCGTGAGTCCGGATCGCGGGTCGCGCGCAGCCGCGAGCAGGCCCTGCAACGCGTCGGCTGACGGGCCGGGCCGGGCCGGGCCGGGCCGCTGGCTGACGGGCCGGGCCGCTGGCTGACGGGCCGGGCCGCTGGCTGACGGGTCAGGCGAAGCGGCGGGCCAGCTCGGTGGCCCGCCCGGCGGCGGCCTCCCGGGCCTTGGCGAGCACGAAGCGGCGCAGGATCCAGGGCGCCCGCACATCGACGTCCTCGGTGGCGGTCGAGCCGCCGGGCGCCGGCGAGAGCGAGACGGTCGCGTCCAGCCGCACGCCGCCGGGGCTGACCACCCTGCTGGTGACCTGATGAGGCACACCGTTCATGACCACCCGGATCGGGTTGTCCCAGTGGAACGGGCCCAGGTGGAAACGCTCGACGGCCACATAGGTGATGTCCGACTCGGTGCGGTGGACATCGCGGACCGCGACCACCAGCGGCGCCAGCCCCACATAACTCGCCGGGTCCATCAGATGGGCGTAGACCACAGCGGGCTCGGCGGGCACGGTGAACGAGGTGGAGAAGCGCATGTCGCAAGTTTGCCCGGTGCCGGTCGGGGAAGCCGGAGAGCATGCGCTTCGGATACAAACTCTCCGCCGAGGGCTTCGGCCCCAAGGAACTGATCCGGCAGGCCGTCCGCGCCGAGCAGGCCGGTTTCGACTTCGTCGAGATCAGCGACCACTACCACCCGTGGCTGGACGTGCAGGGGCACTCGCCGTTCGCCTGGACCGTGCTGGGCGCCATTGCCGCGCGCACCGAGAGCCTCGGGCTGGCCACCGGCGTGACCTGTCCGACCGTCCGCTATCACCCGGCGATCGTCGCGCAGGCCGCGGCCACGCTGGCGATCGTCTCGGACGACCGCTTCACGCTCGGCATCGGCGCGGGGGAGCGGCTCAACGAGCACGTGGTCGGCCTCGGTTTCCCCAGCGTGCGGGGGCGCCACGAGCGCCTGCGGGAGGCGCTGGACATCATCAACCTGCTCTGGCAGGGCGGCTATCAGTCCTATCAGGGCAAGCACCTGCACCTCGAGGACGCCCAGGTGTTCGACCTGCCCGACAAGCTGCCGGTGATCGCGGTCGCGGCCGGCGGCAAGGACGCCGCCGAACTCGCCGCCACCCACGGGACCGGGCTGTTCGCCACTGAGCCGCGCGCGGATCTGGTCGAGGCGTTCACGGCGAAGGGGGGCAACGGGCCGCGCTATGCCGAGGTGCCGATGGCCTGGGCGACCACTGAGCAGGCCGGCGTGGAGGAGGCGCTGAAGACCACCGCGTGGGCGCTGACCGGCTGGAAGGTGATGAGCGAGCTGCCGAACCCGGCGAACTTCGAGGCCGCCGCGAAGACGGTCCGGGCCGAGGACATCCGGGACCAGTTCGCGGTCGGGCCCGACCCGCAGCCGTACGTGGACGCGGTCCGCGAGTACACGGACGCCGGTTTCGACCACATCGTGCTGCAGAACGCCGGACCCGACCCGGACGGCTTCCTCGACTTCTTCGAGAAGGAGTTGAAGGCCGAGCTCAGCGGAATCTGACGACGGCGACCGGGAACTTGCGATCGGTCTTGGTCTCGTAGTCGGCGGCGTCCGGCCAGTATGCCCGCCAGACGCCGTAGAGCCGCTCCCAGTCGGGGGTGCCCGGGCGCACCACGGTCACGTCGGCCGGCTTGGTCTCGGTGCCGATCTCCACGTCCACCGGGCCGTCGGCCGCCTCGAGGTTCGCCACCCACTCCGGGTCGTCGGGGGCGCCGCCCATGCTGCCGCACACCACGTACGCTTCCCCGTCCGGCGCCGCCACCAGCGGGTTCACGAACTCCTTGCCGGACTTGCGCCCCCTGGTGTGCAGCAGCACCAGGGTCTTGCCCTCCCAGTGCTCACCGACGACACCGTCGCGGGCATGGAACTTCTCGATCACAGAGTCATTGAACGACATGATCCAGACGCTACCCGGCGGCGGGCACCGGCACGTCGACCGCCAGCAGCCGTGCCTCGCGCGCCGCCGCACGGGCGTGCTCGTTGAAGTCCGGCGCCGCGCACAGATAGAGCCGGTGACCGGCGATCGCCACCGCGAAGACGCCGCTGTCCGGCTTGATCTCGTCGAGGATCTCGCCGCCCTCGCGCACCCGCAGCGCCCGCCCGAAGAGCCCGTCGGCAACCCAGAGCGCGCCCTCGGCGTCCAGGCACGAGCCGTCCGGGGCGACCACCACCTGCGGCAGCACCTTGTCGATCGCGGTCTCGGTGGGCAGGTCGCCGAACCGGGCCCAGACCCGCCGATTCTCCAGCGAGCCGTCCGCCGCCACGTCGAACGCGGTCACCCGATTGCCGAACGTCTCGTTCACGATCAGCGTCTCGCCGCTCAGCACGCTGCCGTTCGGGAACCACAGGTCGTCGGCCACCACGGTCACCGTGCCATCCGGGTCGGCACGGACCAGGCGCGACGGCGCAAGCTCGCCGCCACCCATCAGATCAAAACCAAAGCTTCCGATGTACGCCCGCCCGCCCGCGTCCACCACCATGTCGTTCGCATGGCCGGTGAGGTGCGCGGACAGGTCGGCGTGGGTGACCAGGGAGCCGTCCGCCTCGCGCCGCAGCACTCGCTGGTCGCGCATCGAGACGACGAGCAGCCGCCCGTCCGGCAGCCAGCCGAGTCCGGACGGCTGGTGTTCCACCTGGGCCTCGACCCGCTGGTCGGAGCCGTCGGGCAGCACGGAGAAGACCTGGTGGAGATAGAAGTCGGAGAACCAGATCCGGCCGTCGTGCCACCGCGGCGCCTCGAGATAGCAGAACCCGGACAGAACGGTGCTGACCTCGCGGCTCATCGCTGACCTCCGTAGGACGTGTGACCTACGGCAAAGTCAACAGGCCCGGCCGGAGATGTCAATCACTGAGCTATTGGCTCCGCTCCGCTCCGCGGATTTCGCCTTGTAACTGACGACTTGCGACCGACAAAGTGCGAGGCGAAGCCAAGGGACTTTGTCGGCCGCAAGTCATCGGCGGCGAAATCGGCCGGCTGACCTGCTGTTAGAGGTTCGCTGCGCCGGCGGCCTCTGCCTCGGCTACGGCGCTGGTGCGGCGCTCGGCGGCCCGCTGCTCGCCGGCCCCCTCGCGGTCGGCCGTCGCGCCCTTGGTCCGCATCGAGGTGCCGGCCGCGTTGGCCTCACCGTTCACGCCGCCGCGGATCCGGTTGTTCGGGGCCACCACGGCGGCCGGGGTGTTCGACTGCACGGTCAGCACGCCGTCGATGATGTTGTCGTCGACGGTCACCCCGCCGGTGGTGTTGGTGATGCTCACGTCCCGGCCGAAGTAGCCGCCGGAGGCGCAGCCGTCCAGCCCGCCGTTCGGGCCGAGCTGCACGCCGCCGAGGTTGCCGGCGAACGTCGTCCGGCCGCGCACCGCGCTGCCGCACACCACGCTGCCGGTGCCGCTGTTCAGCACCGAGAGCGTGCCGTCGACGAACGAGTCGTGCACGTCCGTGTAGTAGGTGCCCGAGCTGCTCACGTTGCCGGTCACCTGGGTGTTCTGGTCCAGCCGGACCTCGCCCGCGCTGGCCGACACGCCGCCCGTGACGGTGGTGTCCTCGACGAACAGGAAGCTGTCGACCGTGGTGCTGCCCTTCGGGCGTACCGTGATCGATCCGGTCTCCGCGGCGCGGAGATAGACCCCGTAACCGCCCGCCGCGACCACCACCGCGCCGCCGACCGTGGAGTCGCTGGCGTCCAGATAGCCGTTCGCCGCGATCCGGACCTCGCCGTTGATCTGCCCGCCCGCGACCACCAGGTTGGCGCCCGCGGCCACGCTCACGTTGCCGGTGATGGTGGTGCCCGTCAGGTCGCAGGACTCGTTCGGCGGGACGTAGAGGTCGTTCGGCACGGTGACCGCGCCGCCGGTGCCGATGCAGTAGGTGACCAGGTCGGCGCTGGCCGGGGCCGCGCCGGCCAGCACCCCGCCGGTGACGACGGCGGCCGCGGTTGCGAAGTGGGCGATTATCCGTCTGGGCATCGCAGTTCTCCCTTTCCGGGAAAGAGGGTGGGTGCTCATGAGCCGACGTCCGATCGGGCCGCCGCCCGGACGATCGAGCCCTGCTGCCGCTTGGTGATGGTGCCCGCCGCGACGAGCGGTCCGGTGACCGCCTCGACGTGCCGGACGAAGGCGGCGTGGGTGGGGTAGGAGGCGTGTTCGTCGACCAGGTCGTTGATGGTGCAGCCGTCGCCGGTGTCGACGTTCGCGACGCCGGTGTCGTCCATCCCGATCACCACGGTGGCGCGGGTGTCCGAGGCCGGGCAGGCGTCCTCACCGGACGACACCACCGTGAACGTCACGGTCTTCTCGGCCGCGGTGTTGCCGGCGTTGTCGGTCGCTCGATATTTCACCGTGTGCGAGCCGGTCGAGCGCACCACGACCGGCGCGTTGTAGGTCAGCCAGGCGCCGCCGTCGAGCGCGTACTCGATGCGGCGCACCCCCGACTCGGCGTCGTTCGCCGTGACGGTGACCGTGGCCGCGCCGACGTAGTTGCCGTCGCCGTCCTGCTCACCGGCGACCGTGGCGGCGGTGACCGGCGCCGTGGTGTCCGGCGTCGGCGGCGCGACCACGGTGAACGAGGTGGATCCCTCGGCCGAGGTGTTGCCGGCGTTGTCGGTGGCCCGGTAGCGGACCGAGTGCGCGCCGAGCGTGCCGACCACGACCGGCGCGGTGTACTCGGCCCAGTCGTTGCCGTCCAGCGCGTACTCCACCAGGTCGACGCCCGAACCGGCGTCGGAGGCGGTGAGCGTCACCGTCGCCGTGCCGATGTAGTCGCCGTCGGGTTCCCGATCGCCGGTGACCGCCGCGGTGACGGTCGGTGGCGTGGTGTCCTCGGTCGGCGGCGCCACGATGGTGAACATCGCCATCTGCTCGGCCGAGGTGTTCCCGGCGTTGTCGGTGGCCCGGTAGTGCACCATGTGCGAGCCCACGCCGCTGACCACCACCGGCGCCGTGTACGCCTGGAACGGTCCACCGTCCACGTTGTACTCGATCGAGGCCACCCCGGAATCCGCGTCGGAGGCCGTGATCGTGACGGTGGCCGTACCGATGTAGTTGCCGTTGGTGTCCTGCTGACCGGTGACGGTGGAGCTGACCGTGGGCGGGGTGACGTCCTCATCACCCGGCTCGACCACCGTGAAGCCGACCGAGCCGACCGGGGAGGTGTTGCCGTCGTTGTCGGTGGCCCGGAACTGGACCGAATGGTCGCCGATCGCGGTCACCACCACCGGCGCGGTGTACGGCTCGAAGCCGGTGTCGTCGATCTGATATTCGATCGTGTCCACTCCGGAGCCGCTGTCCGACGCGGTCACCGTGACGGTGGCCGAGCCGACGTAGTCGCCCTCGTCGTTCTGCGTGCCGGAGACCTGTCCGGAGACGGTCGGCGGGGTGGTGTCGTCGCCGCCACCGCTCTCGGTCACGGTGAACTCGCCGACCATCGTGCTGTGCCCCGGGATCGTGCAGAAGTAGCGGTATCGGCCCGGAGTCAGCGTCACCACCGCGGTGTGCCGGCCGTTCTGCGCGTCGAACGGGCTGGCCAGGATGTTCAGGTTGACATCGTGGTTGTAGCCCTCGGTGCTGGTGTCGAAGGTCAGCGTGTGCGGCATGCCGATGGTGTTGCCGGTCGCCTCGCTGTTCTCCCACACGATGTTCGTCTCGCCGGCCACCGCGGAGGTGGGCGCCGACTTGTAGCGCGTGATGTCGCCGTCGGCGGTCCAGGTCAGGGTCTCCACCGCCGCCGCGGCGGGAGACGCCGCGGCGAAGGTGGAAACCATCAGGAGCAGGGCGGCCAGGGCCGCCTTGAGTCGTGCGGTCACAGGGGCCTCACCCGGATGTTGCGGTACTCGACCAGATCGGCGTCGCCGTGGTTCTGCAGACCCAGGAAGCCACTGAGGAACTGCCGCATGTCGGTCGGCGGATCGCCGGCCCGGGACGACGGCTTGCCCGGGGTGTTGTCGAACTCGTTGATGACCACGCCGTTCCGGATGATCGTGTAGTGCTGGCCGACCACCTTCACCTCGTAGTCGTTCCAGATGTTCTTCGCGGTCGGGCGGGCCGCGGCCAGTCCGATCGGGTCGAAGTTGTAGATCGAGCCGGTCTTCTGCGGCTCGCCCGTCTCACCGTCGTAGATCTGGATCTCGTGGCCGCAGTAGATCGCGACCCAGGCCTGCGAGGTGCGCGCCGACCCGACCGTGCCGCAGCTGCCCGGCGGACGCTGGTCCAGCGGGATCCGCGGGTCCGGGAAGCGGGCGAAGACGCCGGTGTTGGCGCGTCCGGTGCCCGGTGCGATGTCCTTGAACTGCAACTTCATCGAGAAGTCGCCGTACTCCTTGGTGTACCAGAGCATGCCGAGCCCACCGGCCGAGCGCAGTGACCCGTCCGGCTGGATCGAGAACGACCCGGAGGGCGCCTGCTCCCAGCCCGCGAAGGACTGCGCGGTGCCGTCGAAGATCGGCTCGTAGCCCTGGTGGCCCTGCCGCCCGATCGGCGACGCCGCCGCCAGCCGGGTCAGCGTGCCGGCCTCGCGGCCGTTCAGCACACCGGCCTTCTGCAGATCGTCGGCGACCTTGGTGACGTGCCGGACGAAGCTGTCGTGGTCCGGCCAGGTGCTCTCGTCGTCGATCAGGTCGTTGATCGTGCAGCCGCCGCCGGCCGCCCGGTTGGCCACCCCGGTGTCGGTGTCGCCCAGGAAGACCGTGCTCCGGGCGTCCGGCACCGCGCAGCCGACGTTCACGGTGACCTGGGTGGTCACCTTCTCGCCGTTGGCATAGGTGACGGTCAGCTTGGCGGTGAAGGCGCCGGTCCGGGTGTAGACGTGCCGCGGGTCGGCCTCGGTCGAGGTGGTGCCGTCGCCGAAGTCCCACGCCCAGGAGACGCCGCCGGACTTCGAACCGGTGAACTGGTAGGTCAGCGGCTTGTTCTGCACGGCCACCGCGGTCGCGGCGGGCACCGGCGTGGCCGGGCCACCCGTGTAGCTCACCTTGAGCAGCTTCTGCGCCGCGTGCAGGCTGAAGAAGCCGCCGCCGTAGTCCAGCACGTAGAGCGCGCCGTCCGGGCCGAACTTGGCGTCCATCCAGCTCATCACGCGGTTGTCCGCGTTGCCGCCGGGGAAGATCGCCCGCAGCGACTCGGCGAACGGCGGCGGCGACTGGGTCGGCACCCCGGCCGGGTCGATGGTCACCGCGACACGGTTCTGCGGGTTCGACTCGTCCCCGATGAACCACTTCTTGTCCCAGTACGCCGGCCAGGCCACGCCACTGCCGGTGTCGACCTCCGAGCGGTGGTACGTCGGGCCGGACATGATCGCCTGTCCGCCGCCGCGCAACCACGGCTGCGTGTAGGTGGCCTGCGCGGCGACATAGGTCGGCAGCCCCGAGCCGTCGGTGCGGGTCGGGAAGACCGGGCCGCCGCCGTCCGGCGAGTACCAGATCATGTTGTCCCGGGCCGGCGGGATGTCCACCAGGCCGGTGTTGCGCGGCGACTCGTTCTTCAGGTTGTTGCAGTCGTACCAGCCGGTGAGCACGGTGGCGTCGGTGTTGCTCCGGTCGCGGTACGGCTGCCGGTTGCCCATGCAGTACGGCCAGCCCTGGTTGCCCGCCGACGTGATGATCGTGGCGGTCTCGTACTTCGCCGGGCCCAGCGTCGGGCTGGGCGATCCGGCGTCCGGCCCGACCCAGCCGGCGGTCAGCCACTGCGTCACCGGGTCGATCGCGAGGCGGGCGATGTTGCGGACGCCCATCACGTAGATCTCCGGGCGTGCCTTCGGGTTGCCCGGCGGGAAGAGATTGCCCTCCGGGATCGTGTACGTGCCGTCCGCCTCCGGGTGGATGCGGATGATCTTGCCGGCCAGGTCGTTCGTGTTGCCCGAGGTGCGCCGGGCGTCCTGGAACGAGATGCCCTGGTATTCGGCCGTCCAGTTGTTGCCGGAGTAGCCGCTCGAACCCTCGGACGAGTTGTTGTCACCGGAGCCGACGTAGAGGTTGCCCTTGGCGTCGAAGGCCATGCCGCCGCCCGCGTGGCAGCAGCTGTGGATCTGCACCGGGAACTCCATCAGGTCCTTGCGGGTGGCCTGATCGATGCTCCGGGTCGCCTTGTCGTAGGTGAACCGGGAGATGGTGCGCTGGCCGATCCGCTTCTCGCGGTCGATCGACGCGTGCGGCATCCAATAGACGTAGAGCCAGCCGTTGTCCGCGAACTTCGGGTCCGGCACGATGCCGAGCAGGCCCTCCTCGTTCTTGACCAGCTCGCTGCCGCTGCCCCGGTTGCCCATCACCTCGAGCGTGGTGAGCAGCTTGACCGTCTTGGTGGCCGGATCCCAGTTGTGGATGGTGCCGCAGCCCTTGCCCACGTTCGGGTCCGCCCAGTCCACGATCGGGCCGGACGGGCAGGCCGCCTTGCCGACGTAGAAGATCGTGCCGTCCGGGGCGATGGTCAGGCCGTGCGGCTCGCCGATCTGGTCCAGCTGGCCGGCCTGGTTGGCGCCGGTCAGCCGCTCGACCTTGTAGTTCGCCGCGATGGTGGCCTGGCAGTCGCCGCGCACGATGCCGGTGGTCCACTGCAGCGCACCGGTCAGGTGCTTGCGGAACGCGGCTTCGCCGTAGCTGCCCTCGGTGTGGCCCATGCCGGTGTAGAAGGACCGGCCGCCCTCGTAGTCACGGCACCAGGAGATCGGGTGGAACGGGCCGTTGGCGCCCTGACCCGGGTTGTAGTGCCGCTCCTCGACCTGGGCCACGGTGTGCACCGCGCCGGTCGGGTTCGGGTCCCAGTTGTACCAGCGGTCGGACCGTTTGACGGTGAGCGGCAGATCCTTGGTGGACGGATGCTGCCGGTCCAGGATGTCCACCACGGTCTCGGCCACCGCGGGCGGCTGCGGTGCGGTGGTGCTGCCGGTGAACAGGCGCCAGTCGGCCAGCTGGATCAGCGGCTCGCCACTGTTCGCGGTGATGTTCAGCCGCCAGTAGCGGTAGGTGGCCGGCGCGGTCAGGTCGAACCGGCGGGTCTGGAAGCGCTCCGGGAAGGTCTGGGCGGCGCGCGGGTCGACATTCTGCCAGCCCTGGCCGTCCGTCGAGCCCTGCAGCGTCCAGTCCCGGGGGTCGCGCCCGGGGAAGTCGTTCGCCGAGGTCAGGGCGTACCCCGTGATGGCCTTGGCGCTGCCCAGGTCGTAGGCCACCCACCCGGTCGGGTTGAAGGTGAGCCACTTGGTGCCCGGGTCGCCGTCGGTGAGCTTCTCCTTGGTCTCGTTCGGCGGGTTCTCCGCGCTGGCGGTGACCGCCGAGACCGGCTCCGCGTTCGGCAGCGCGCCCACCGGGCGGGTGCCGATCAGGCCGGTGAACCAGGTGGAGTCGAGCTGCGCCTTGGCCGCGTCCGCGATGCCGAGGAAGCCGCCACCGTTCTTCATGTAGGTCTGCAGCGCGGCTTCCTGCTCACGCGTCAGCGCCGCGCCGGCGGCCGACAGATAAACCACCGACCGGTACGCGGACAGCCGGTTCGCGGTGAACGAGGCGGCGTCGCTGGTGACGTCCACCTCGATGCCGGCCGCGGCGCCGAGGTCGTCGATGGTCTGCGCGGCGCGCGCGACCGGGTCCTGCTGGTCGGCCGCGGCGCCGTGGAACACCAGCACCTTCACGCCCGCGGCGGCTGCGGCGGGCGCGGCCAGCGCGGGCGGTGCGACGGCGGGAATCAACCCGGCCAGGAGCACGGCCGCCGCGGTCGCGGCGAGGCTCCTTCTCCGGATCCGGAACGAACTTCTGGACAGCCTCATCCCCGTGCCCCTTCTTTTGAAAGTCACTGGTGTGCCGTGTGGTCTTTGCCGGCGTGGCCCATGAACCGGTGGATGGCCTCCTCCGCGCCGGGCGGCATGCTGCCGTCCGCGTTGCGCACCAGGAACAGCCCGGACATGCCGGCCTCGGAGTGCTGCTGCACGTGGCAGTGGTACATCCAGACGCCCGGCCCGACACCCTCGCCGGCCAGCACCTGGAAGCCGAACGAGCTGCCCGGGTTGAGGTCCTTGTTGTCGATCACCTGGCTCGGATCGGACGGGCCCTCGAGCATTCCGGTGCGGTTGTCGGCCCACCGGTGCGCGTGCAGGTGGAACGTGTGGAACAGATTGCCGTGGCCGATCGCGAGCCACTCCACCCGCTGGCCGAGATTGGCCTCGAACATCGGCGTGTTCGGCGCCATCTTGTTGTTGATCATCATTTCGTTGAAGACGACGGTGAATTGCTTCTCCGGCAGGATGTCGCCGCGCCGCCGCACGATCAGCGCGCCGTAGAGGCCACGGGCGATGCCGCCGGTGCCGTGGTCGCCGCCCATCGCGTGATCGTGGTAGTGCCAGTAGCCGGCGCTGCCCGGCATGAACCGGCGGCCCGCCGCAGCTGTCATCTCGTGCGAGCGCCACACGTAGGTGCGGGTCTCGCCGGGGTTGTTGAACGAGTTGTTCAGCGGCGCGCCGTCCGAGTCGGTGCTGTAGTCCACACCGTGCGGATGGATGGAAAGGCGCTGGTCAGTGGTGTTGACGAGGGTGATCTCCAGGGTGTCGCCCTCGTACATCTCGAGCACCGGGCCGGGCACCGTGGCCTGTCCGCGGACCAGGCCGTAGCCGTACTGGTTGCCGGGCAGGGCCTCGGCATAGACGGTGATCCGGTGGGTGGCGCCGGTGGCCGCGTTCGCCGGGCTGCCGGGCCTCGTCAGCACCACGCCACCGGCTGTGGCCAGCCCGATCGCAGTGGTGCCGATCAATGAGCGGCGGGACAGCCGGGACCTTGACGGGCCGGGAGCGTCGACCATGTCACTCCGATCGCGGCCAAGCGGAATCGCGCGACCGGAATGGCGGTGCACGGGCCGGAACGGTCGACCGGTGGCGCAATTCTCGAGGCCTGGAGCGGGCCGGGTCGCGGTCTTTGCTCGGCGAACTCAGAACTTTCGGTGGATGAGGAGAACTTATGCACTCCATTGACGAAAGTAAAGGTCCTAAGCAGAAAAGCATCGGTCGCGCACAACGGCGAACGTCGATACCTGTGAGTAACTGTGGACGGTCAGCGCCAGCGCCGGCGCATCCACCGGCGGACCAGCGGCGGCACCACCCAGGAGTAGACGCAGAAGAGCAGCCACACCACGGCGAAGGCGGCCGCGAGCGCGGGCAGGCCGAGCAGGCGTAGGCCGTAGATCACCACGATGGCCGCGATCCAGGTCTTCAGTGGACCGAACCGGATCACCGGGCGGATCGGCAGCATCAGCGGGTGGTTGGCGATCCGCATCTCCAGAGCGGACTCCGCGAACGCCTGCTCGCCGGGCGCCCCGGCGGCGGCCTGGCGCATCCCGTCATAGGCCGGGCCGACCTGGCCGCGGGCCGCGCTGGTGCTGCCGAGCAGGGCGTGCGCCGCCGGGTCCTCCGGGAACGCCGCCACGAACTCGCGACTGATCCGCTGCGCCTCCCGGTCGTCGCCGCGGGCGTAGGCCACCTGCACTCGGGCCGCATAGACGCCTGGCGAGTGCGGATCGAGGGCCGCCGCGCGGTCCACCAGCTTGGCGGCCTTCTCCACCTGGTTGTCGGCCAGGCACAACCTCGCGTACGCACACAGCAGATCCGGATCCTGCGGCGCCATCGCCAGCCCGTCCAGGAACGCCCGCTCGGCCACCTCGAGACGGCCCATCTCCTGCTCGGCCCGGCCCAGCATGCGCAGCAGATCGGGGTCGGGCCCGCCCTCACCGAGCCCGGCCCGCACCGCCTCGGCGGCCTCCGGGTAGCGCTCCAGCTGCAGCAACGCGAAGCCGCGCAGCCGGGCCGCCTCGGGGCTGATCGACTCGGCGGTGGGCAACGCGGCCAGCTCGGTCAGCGCCTGCTCCGGCCGGTGCGCCATCAGCAGGGCACGGGCCCGCGCGAAGACCGGCGACGCGGTCGGCTCCGAGCTCACCGGATCACCGCGAAGATGACCGCGGCCTCCAGGAAGCCCAGCCCGAGGAACGCGGCGAACCCCGGCCCGACCAGGCTGGCGGGTTCGCCGTCGGCATAGGTGTAGGCCCGGAACGGTCGCCGCTGGACGGCGATGACCACCAGCCAGACCAGCGCGCCGGCGATCGCGCCGGTGAGCCGCAGCGCGTTGTTGCCCTCGGCGGTCGCGGAGACCGCCAGCCGCGCGCCGAAGGCGACCAGCCCGGCCGCCGCGATCAGCGCCAGCCTGCCGCCCGGCAGCCGCAGCCGCCGCCCGTTGAGCACGCCCAGCGTGGCCGCCGCCAGCGGGCCGCCGAAGAACGCCGGGTAGAAGATCGACTCGGGCCGCCACGGCCGTTTCCCGGAAACCGGACGTTCCCGGACAGTCGGGCTGAACAGGTCGTCAGACATCGGTGGTTCCCGTCTCGTCGATCGGCGGCGGCGCGGGCACAGCATAATGGCGTGCCATGAGCAGTTCTCTGATCGAGAGCATGACAGCAGCGGTCGAGGCGAGTCCGCGGGACCTGCCGCTGCGGCGGCACCTGGCGGAGCTGCTCATCGCGGCCGGGCGCGGTCCCGAAGCGGTCACCCACCTGGCCGTGGCGCTGCAGTCCGAGCCGGCCCACCCGGAGACCCAGGCGATGATGGCCCGCGCGCTCGGCACCCCGCCCCGTCTTGAAGAAGAGGTCGTCGACGAGCGGGAAGTGTCGCCGAAGCCGGCCAACGGGATGGACTGGCGGGCCTACGAGCAGGAGTTCGACGGCAGCATCCCGCCGCGCTTCGCCCGCGGCGACGACGAGCCCGAGCCGATCGCCGGCGACGAGGACCGGGTCGTCGACATCGAGACGTCCGGCATCCGGCTCGCCGACGTCGGCGGCATGAAGGACGTCAAGAAGCGCCTCGAGCTCGCGTTCCTGGCCCCTCTCAAAAACGAGAAACTCCGCACCCTGTACGGCAAGAGCCTGCGTGGCGGCCTGTTGCTCTACGGCCCGCCCGGCTGCGGCAAGACGTTCCTGGCGCGCGCGGTGGCCGGTGAGATGGGCGCCCGGTTCGCCACCGTGTCGCTGGTCGACGTGCTGAACATGTGGATCGGTCAGTCCGAGCGCAACCTGCACGAGATCTTCAACGCGGCCCGCCGCAACGCCCCGTGCGTGCTGTTCCTGGACGAGGTGGACGCGCTCGGCCACAAGCGCAGCCAGATGCAGTCGTCGGCGATGCGCACCCTCGGCAACCAGCTGCTGGCCGAGCTGGACGGCATGGAGGGCACCAACGAGGGCGTCTTCGTGCTGGCCGCCACCAACGCGCCGTGGGACGTCGACCCGGCGCTGCGCCGCCCCGGCCGGCTGGACCGCACCGTGCTGGTGGTGCCGCCGGACGCCGAGGCCCGCGCCGCGATCCTCGAGGTGCACCTGCGCGAGCGCCCGATCGCGAACGTCGACCTGAAGCGCCTGGCCGCCGCCACCGACAAGTATTCCGGCGCCGACCTGGCCCACCTCTGCGAGACCGCGGCGGAGTACGCCATGCACGAGTCGATCACCTCCGGCCGGGTCCGGATGATCGAGCAGCGTGACCTGGAGGCGGCATTGCAGGAGGTGAAGCCGTCCACCGGCCCGTGGATGACCACCGCCCGCAACGTGGCGATGTTCGCCAACGAGGACGGCGCCTACGCCGATCTCGCCAAGTACCTGAAGAAGAACAAGCTCCTCTAGGCGCCAATCCCCACCATGCGGATAGGATATCGGCATGACTGTGGTGGTGCTTTCCGGAAATCCGCGTCCCGGCTCACGCACGCGGCTGCTCGCGGTCGAGGCCGCCCGGGTGCTGACCGGCGCCGAGCCGGCCGTGGTGGACGTCGCCGAGCTCGGGCCGGGGCTGCTCACGCCCGGTGACGAGGCCACCGCGGCGGCGGTGCGGTCCGTGCGCGGAGCGAGCCGGCTCATCGTGGCGACGCCGACGTACAAGGGCGCGTACACCGGGATCCTGAAGGTCTTGTTCGATCTCTTCCCGGCCGGGGGACTCGAGGGCGTGGAGGCCGTGCCGGTGGTCACCGCGGGCACCCGAGAGCAGGCCGAGCAGGCCGCCGGGCACCTGCGGGCGCTGCTCGGTGAGCTGGGCGCGACGCAACCCGGGCCCGGTCTGCTGGTGACCGAGCCCGAGCTGGCCGACATCCCGGCCGCCGCCAAACGCATCCTGGGGTAGCGGCGCCCTAATCCTTGTCGAGCGAGCCGAAGAGCGCGTCCTGCACGGTCCGCTGCGCCGCCATCGCGTCCTGCCGCTCCTGCGCGGCGAGCAGCGTGTCGACGTCCAGCCGGTCCAGCGCGCGGTGGATCATCTTGAGCATCCGGATCGCGGTGTTCGCGGCGTCCACGCTGTCCTCGCGGAACGGGAACTGGTCGAGCTGCCAGACGCCCTCCCAGTTGTTCTGCCGCAGCACGTGGAAGAACTCGAAGATCTCGGTCAGGTGCACGGTGCCGACCACCAGGTCGTCGTCCCAGCCGCGCAGGTTGTCGTTGACGTCCATGCCGAAGAGCCGGCCGTGGTCGATGATCAGCTGGGCGGCGTCCGCGGGCGACTCGCCGCCATAGAGGCTGTGCCCGAAGTCGAGCAGGACGCCGACGTTGTCCAGGCCGATCTGCTCGATGCCGAGCAGGGTGCGGGCGGCCGAGTCCCAGGTCATCTTCACCCGGGGCTCGCGCGGCTTGTACTCGATCGCGAATTTGAGGTCGGGGTGCGCGCCGGCCAGGTCCCGCATGCCGTCCACCGCGAGCTTCCACAACTGCCGGTGGTTCACCTGGAACGGGTAGTCCCAGCCGTCCTGGCCGGGCCAGATCTTCACGTAGTCGGCGCCGAGCTCGCGGACGATCCCGGCGGCCTCGTGCATCAGGTCCAGCGCGGCGGTGCGGGCGGCCGGGTCCGGGTTGGTGAACGCGCCCCGGCTGAACTTGCGCAGGTAGATCTCCGGGGTGATGCCGATCGCGGTCAGCCCCTCGGCGGCCAGCGCGTCCTTCACCTCGCCGAGCCCGACGCCCGGGGTGAACGGATAGTTCAGGTCGACCACGGAAAGGTCCCGCACCTGGCCGGCCAGCTTGATGGCGTCCAGTGTGGTGCGGGCCGGGCCGTAGCCGTCGCTCGCGTACCGGTCGACGTAGGTGGCGAAGTGCCAGAGGCCCGCGCCGAATCGTGGGTAGTCGGTCATTCTCGGTCAGCTCCTAACGCGCGGTGGACCGCGGCCCGCCACGAGGCGCGGCGGGCGGTTCGGTCGTCCCGGTCGAGACCGGGGACGAATTCGTCGTAGTGGACGGCGGGGGAGACCCAGGGTGCGGCCAGGTGGGCCGCGCCCAAGGCGGAGAGATTTCCGGTACGCGCCCGGAGCACCGGCACCCCGGCCAGATCGGCCTGGATCTGCATGAGTTGATCGTTCGCGCTCGCGCCACCGTCGGCGAGCACCCGCTCGACCGCCGGCATCTCGTCGAGCACGTCGGCCACCTGCTGGGCGGTCGACTCCAGCGCGGCCCGGGCCAGTTGCCCCGGACCGCTGCCGAGCGTCAGCCCGGTGATCAGCCCCTCGGCGGCGTCATCCCACCAGGGCGCGGCCAGACCGCCGAACGCCGGCACCAGGTGCACGCCGTCGCTCTCCACGTCGCGTGCGAGGTCTGCCACCCCGGCCGGGGTGATCCCGAGCAGGCCGGCCAGCCAGGCGACGGTGGCGCCGGTGGAGCGGATGTTGCCCTCCGCGGCGAGCCGGTCGTTCCAGGCGATGGTGAGACAGAGGTCGGTGCGGTCGTCCGGCAGCAGGCCCATCACCGAGGAGCCGGTGCCGTAGGTGACCTTCGCGCCGGACGCCGCCCGGTCTCCGTGCGCGTAGAGGGCGGCGTGCGAGTCGCCGAGGATCGCCCGGATCGGCAGCCCGGCCAGGACGCCGCCGGTCGCGCCGATCACGCCCAGGTCGCCGTCGGACGGCGTCACCTCGGGCAGCGCCGAGGCGGGGATGCCGAAGAGGTCCAGCAGCCGGGGCGAGAAGGCGCCGGCGCGGACGTCCAGCAGCTGGGTGCGGGACGCGTTGCCGATCTCGATCGCGTGCGCGCCGGTCAGGGCGTACCGGAGGAAGGTGTCGACCGTGCCCACCGCCGAGCCGGGCGCGCGATCCAGGAGCCAGCGCAGCTTGGCCGCGCTGAACATCGGGTCCAGCGGCAGGCCGCTGATCGCGGCGATCTCCGCCGCGTGCCCTTTCTCGCGCAGCACGTCGCAGATGTCCCGGGAGCGCTGGTCCTGCCAGCCCAGCACCGGGCCGGTCGGGAGGCCGGTGGCCGGGTCCCAGGCCAGCGCCGACTCGCGCTGGGTGCTCAGCCCGACCGCGACGACCGTGGCCCGGTCGACGCCGGCCAGGCAGGCTTCGGCGGCGTGCAGCACGCTCGCCAGGATGTCGCCGGCGTCCTGCTCGACCCAGCCCGGCCTGGGATAGGCGATCGCGACCGGCGCCGAGCCGTCGGCCACCACCCGGCCGTCCTCGCCGACCAGCAGGCACTTGGTCGAACTGGTGCCCTGGTCGATCGCCAGGACCAGCCGCTCAGGCATCGGCCCGGGTCAGGCCCGCCGCCGCGGCGCGGATGTTCCCCGCCGTGAGTCCGAAGTGTTCCAGCAGGTAGGCCGTGGTGCCGGTGGGCGCGAACTCGCGCGGGATGCCCAGCATGCGCATCGGCACCGGGGCCGGCTCGGTCACCACGATCGACGCCACCGCGGCGCCCAGCCCGCCGGTCGTGGTCGCTTCCTCGGCGGTGACGATGGCGCCGGTCTCGCGGGCCGCGCGCCGGACCGCCTCCTCGTCCAGCGGCGCGATGGTGGACATGTTGAGCACCCGGATCGAGATGCCGTCGGCGGCGGCCTCCTCGGCGGCCTGCAGCGCGCGGGAGACCATCGTGCCGGTGGCCACCACGGTCACGTCCGTGCCGTCCCGCAGCTGCGCGGCCACGCCGAAACTGAAGCCGTTGCTGACCGCGGGCACCTTGAACCGGCCGACCCGCAGGAACACCGGGGTGGCCGCGCCGGCCGCCCAGCGCACCGCGGCCCGGGTCTCGTCCGGGTCGGCGGGCACCACGATGCCCAGCCCGGCGATCGCCCGCAGCCACGAGAGGTCCTCGATGGAGTGGTGCGTCGGGCCCAGCTCGCCATAGGCCATGCCGGGGCTCATCCCGCACAACACCACCGGCGACTGGCTGTACGCCACGTCCGCCTTGATCTGCTCCAGCGCGCGCCCGGTGAGGAACGGCGCGGCGGCGCAGACGAACGGCACGTACCCGCTCAGCGCGAGCCCGGCCCCGATGCCGACCATGTCCTGCTCGGCGATGCCGACGTTGATCATCCGGTCCGGGAACTCGGCGGCGAACGCGCCCAGGTTGCTGGATCCCACCGAGTCGTTGCAGACCGCCACGATTCGCTCGTCCTCGCGGGCCAGCTTGATCAGCTCGTCGGCGAAGGCCACACGGCAGTCGAACAGCTCGCTCATCGGGCCAGCTCCACCAGGGCGTCGCTGATCTGCTCGGCGGTCGGCACCTTGTGGTGCCACTCGACGCGGTCCTCCATGAACGAGACGCCCCTTCCCTTGGTGGTGTTGGCGATGACGCACAGCGGCCGTTCGCCGCGCGGCGCGGTGAACGCCGCCAGCAGCGCCACGTGGTCGTGCCCGTCCAGCTCGGTCACGTCCCAGCCGAACGCGCGGAACTTGTCGTCCAGCGGGTCCAGCCCGTTGGTGGTCTCGGTGCGGGCGCCCTGCTGCAGGCGGTTGCGGTCGACCACCGCGGTCAGGTTCGCCAGGCGGCGGTGCCCGGCCGTCATCGCGGCCTCCCAGTTGCTGCCTTCCTGGAGCTCGCCGTCGCCGAGGACCACGTACACGTGCCGGGCGGAACCGGACAGCCGGGCCGCCACCGCCATGCCGACCGAGACCGGCAGGCCGTGGCCGAGCGGCCCGGTGTTGGTCTCCACGCCCGGCACCTTCACCCGGTTGGGGTGGCCGTTGAGCGGGGAGAGCGGGCCGGCGAAGGTCGCCAGCTCCGCGGTGGGGAAGAAGCCCGCCGCCGCGAGCGTGGTGTAGAGCGCGCCGGCGGTGTGGCCCTTGCTGAGCACGAACCGGTCGCGGTCCGGCCAGTCCGGCTTCTCCGGGTCGATCCGCAGCACGCCGAAATAGAGCGTGGTGAGGATGTCCAGGACGGACATGTCGCCGCCGACGTGCCCGAGTCCGGCCCGGCCGACCATCTGCAGGTCGGTGCCGCGCGACTGGTTGGCCCGGCGGCGCAGCATCTCGCGGCGGTCCTCGGGTGCGGCCTCGGTGAGCTCCGCGCGGAACTGCTGCCAGGCGGCTGCGGCGCGAGGGTCGGCGACGAGCATGGATGTCCTCTCGGGTCGGTGCGGTGGGGGGGGGGCCCCGCCCCCCCCCCGCAAGCACGAAACCACCCCCCCACAACCGTCTCAACCCTCTTCTTCTTTTTTCTGCCCCCCCCCCCCCCCCCCCCCCCCCCCCCCCCCCCCCCCCCTCCCCCCCCCCCCCACCCCCCCCCCCCCCCCCCCCCCCCCCCCCCCGCCGAGCGGTCGGTGTCGTCCGCGGTGGCCGGCGACCTGTTCGGCCCGCGCCGGGTGCGCGTCCGCCGCGGCGACCCGATGCCGGAGACCACTCCCGCCGCCACGGTCCCGCACCAGCCCGCGGAGATCGTCGACGGCGAGGTCGTCGAGGGCGAAATCGTCCGCTGACGCTGCGACATGCGAAAACGCCGCCCCGGGATCTCTCCGGGGCGGCGTTTCCTGTTCGGTGCCGGTGATGCGGCCGGTGGGTCAGCGACCCCGGCGGGTGCGCACCTCTTCGAGCCGTTCGTTGAGGATGTCCTCCAGCTCCGAGATCGACCGCCGCTCCAGCAGCATGTCCCAGTGCGTGCGCGGAGGCTTCGCCTTCTTGGCCTCCGGCTCGTTCCCGTCCACCAGGCGTGCGACGCTGCCGTCGAACTTGCACTCCCAGGTCATCGGGACCTCGGCGTCAACGGCGAACGGCACCTCGAACTGGTGGCCCTTCACGCACAGGTATTCGCGGGTCTGCCGGGGAGCCAGCTCGGTGTTGCGGTCGGACTCGTAGCTGACTGCGCCTAGACGGCTGCCGCGCAGCATGCGTTCGCCCATGATCGGCTTTCCCCTCGCTCGTGGTGCTGCTCTCGTTGGTCTAACGAAAGGGACGGTCGGGAGATTCCAGCGACGCGCCCGTGCTGAGTCTCGTGTGTCGGCGGTGTTAACGCTTACGAGCGTAGCGGCCCGCGACGCCCCACTGTCATTCCGCGACCGCCCCGAAGTGGACCTTGATCCACTTTACGCCCCTTTGGGCGGTCTCCACATCTTGCGATTTTGGTCACCATCCACCCGGAGAAACGCATGAGAGGCGTAGGTTCGGGCGCTTCCGTGTGTTACCCGTCGGCGAGTCGCCCTAAGCGGACCTCCCGGGCGCGTCGCGCCCGCCGATCACCATCATCAGGCTCGGCCGGCCGCCTGCGCAAAGTCCGGCATCCTGGGCTGGTCGGTCTTCCCTTGGGGTAGGCCCGGCCTTTCGCCCAAAGTCTCGCGCCGAGGGTCGGGGCTGAGTGTGGGTGGGCGCGCTCCGGTCGGTCTTGTTGGGGGTGAGTCCGGGCTTGCGCAAGGTTCGCGTCGAGGGCCGGGGCTAGGAGCCGGTGTGCGTGCTCCGATCGATCTTCCGGTGGGATGGGCCCGAGTGCAGGCGCGAGGTTCTCGTCGCGGGCCTGGGTTCGATGGTGGTGTGCGCTCCGATCGGCCTTTCATCGGGGTGGGCCTGGCCTTTGCGCAAGATTCGCGTCCGACGCCCGGGCGCAACGCCGGTGCGCGCCCTGCGATCGCTTGTCTCGGTCGCTTGCGCGAGGTCGGTGGCGCTGCCGTCGAAGCTAGGCACGGCGGTCGGCGGACGCCCGCGGTGCCGGAGTGCTCCCGGCTGCTTCGCGGGCTGGGCCGCCGAGGGCGGCCAGCGCGGCGGCAAGGTCGCCGATCTGCGAGGAGAGCTGCGTGGCGCGGTCGTTGGCCGCGTCCGCCTCGGCGCGGGCCGTGGTCAGGCGCCGCTCGAGGTCGGCGATATCCCGGGCCGAGGCCTTCCGGTCGCGCTCGGCGGTCGCTTCAAGATCACCGACGGTACGCCGCAGACGCTCCCGTTCCCGCCCCTCGTCGTCGGCGGCTTTCCGCAGCTCGTCCAGTTCCCGCACGGCGGTGGCGGCGTCCTTGCGGGCCACCTCGGCGTCGGCACGAGCGGCGTCCAGTGCCTGCTCGGCAACCCGAGCGGCCTGGCCGGCGGCGATCGCCGCACGCTCAGAGTCATCCGCATCGCGCCGCGCGTTCTCAACATCGCGCCGCGCGGTTTCGGCCTCGTGCTTGGCATTCTCGGCGTCCCGGCGGGCGGCCACGGCCTCGCCGCGCACCGCCTCGATCTCGGCCCTTGCCGTCGTCAAACTCTCGGTGGCCGCATCCCGGTCGGCCTCAGCTCGGGTCCGCGCCGCCTCGGCCGCGGTGGCGGCCCGCAGCGCCTCGTCCGCCTCCACCCGCGCCTGCCGCACGTCAGCGGCTGCCGCCTCCGTCGCGGCACGCGCTTCCGCGTTCGCTGCCTCCACCGCGGTTCGTGCTTCCGCGTTCGCTGCCTCCACCGCGGCCCGTGCTTCCGCGGTAGCCGCCTGCACCAGGACCTGAGCCTCGGCCTCGGCCTGCTGCACCGCCTGACGGGCGTCGGCCACGGTCTCGTCGGCGAGCCGCCGGGCCTGCGCCGCAGCCTCGTCGGCCGCCTCCGCCCGGCCGCGGGCCTCGTCCCGCTCGACCAGGGCGGCCGACGCGCGCTGGTTGGCCAGTGCGGTGGCCTCCGCGGCCTGGTCGGCTTCGCGGCGGGCTTCGTCCCGGTCGGCGTGCGCGGCGGCGACCACCCGCGACGTCTCGGCGCGGACATCGGCCATCTGGCGCTCGACGCCGGCCGGGGACATCTCCTCGTGCAGGGCCTCGGTGAGCGTGCCGACCAGCTGGTCGAGCCGGTCGACGGCTTCCCAGGTGCGGGCCACCTCTCCGGCCAGGCCGGGGGAGGCGCGGTGCCGCATCCGCACGTTGCGCGAGGCGCGCTGGCACTCGCCGTCGTTGTCCCGGCAATAGCGGAAGGGCCGTCCCGCCGAGGCCCGCTGCGGCACCGGACGTCCGCAGTGCGCGCAGGGCCGGGTCTCCGCGAGCGTGGCGACAGTCTCATCCATCGCTCCAGAACCTAATCCCGCCCGCCCCGCCGACGCCCCCGCCACGCCCAAGGCAACGAACATCCTAGGACGCTCTACGCGACGTGCGCCAGGTCGCTCGGCGCGGGCCAAGAACAAGCAGGAATCAACGACGACCCACCAAGGCTTTGCCGCGACCAATGAGGCGAAGGTCGAGCTTGGAAGGAGCAACGACGACCTGCCGTGTCGGCTGGGCGAAGGTCGAGCTGTGAAACAGATCCAGGACGACCTGCCATGGCCGGCCAGGTGAAAGTCAGGCAGCGAAGCGATCTCCGACGATCCGCCGCGGCCAGCCAGGCGGAGGTCAGGCTGGGAAGGAGCCAGCGACTACCGGCCGTGGCCAGCCAGACGGGCGGCCAGCCGGGGAAGCAGTCCATGACGACCTGCTGTGGGCCGGCCAGGCGGAGGTCAGTCGGGGAAGCAATCCGCGAACCACCCGCCGTGGCCGGCCAGGCGGAGATCAGTCGGGGGAGCAGTCAAACGACGACCCGCCGGGTGGGGGTCAGGCTGTGGTCTGGGCCTCTTGTAGGCGCTCGGCTGCCCGGTCGAGCTCGAGGTGCAGGGTGCGCAGGTCGTCGCCGACGCCGGTGTGCAGGCGGCCTGCGCGGGCCTCGTCCTCGATGCGGGCGCACACTTCCTGCACGGCGGCGGCGCCGATGTTGCCGGCTGCGCCCCTGAGGGTGTGCGCCTCGTCCTCCACGTCGGTCAGGGAGCCGGCCCGGAAGGCGTCGTCCAGGGCCGCCACGTGTCTCGGGGCGCGGTCCAGGAACGAGTCGACCAGCCGGCGCACCAGGGCGCGTTCGGGCTCGGTGCCGTCTCCGGCCAATTCGTGCAGACGGCGTTCGATCGGGTCGGCCGCCGTGCGTACCGGGAAGGGGCGGGTCGGCGGCGAGCCGGCGCCGATCCACCTGGCCAGCGTCTGATCCAGTTCGGCGGGGTTGACGGGTTTGGCCAGGTAGTCGTCCATGCCGGCGGCGAGGCAGCGGTCCTGGTCGGCGACCAGCGCGCTGGCGGTCATCGCGATGATCGGGGTGTGTTTCGTGCCGGCCTCGCGGCGGCGGATCTCGTCCGTCGCGGTGAAGCCGTCCATCCGGGGCATCCGGCAGTCCATCAGGATCGCGTCGTAGTCGCGGCGGGCGGACATCTCGCAGGCCTCGACGCCGTCGCCCGCCACATCCGCGCGATAGCCGAGGCTGGACAGGATGCCGGTGGCCACCATCTGGTTGATGTCGTTGTCCTCGACCAGCAGGATCGTGCCGCGGCCGGCCGGTGTCGCGACCGGCTTGGTGGCGACCGGCACCGGTACGACGGCCGCCATGCTCTTGGCGAGCAGGTCGTAGAGCGCCGACCGGTGCACCGGCTTGGGCAGGTAGGTGGGCGTGCCGGCGCCGTCGTCCCCGGCCGGGGCGTTCTCGTTGAGCACGATGATGTGCACCGGCGGGATGTCCGGGTCGTCGGTGACCAGGCGGGCCAGGCCGGTGGTGTCGACGTCGCCGGGGTCGGCGTCGAGGAGCAGCAGGTCGTAGGGGCGGCCGTGCGCGGCGGCATCACGCAGGGTGCGCAGGGCGGCGGCCGCGGTGTCACTGGTCGTGACGGCCATCTGCCAGCGGCGCAGGTCCTCCTCCAGTTCCTGCCGGTCGGGGCCGGTGCCGGCGATCAGGATGCGCAGGCCGCTGCCCGCGGCGGGGGTGCCGCAGGTGGAGCCGGTGGCGGTCTCGAACGGGATCTCGCACCAGAAGGTGCTGCCCTGGCCGGGTTCGCTGTCGACGCCGATGGTGCCGCCCATCGCCTCGGTGAGCTGCCGGCTGATGGCCAGGCCGAGGCCGGTGCCGCCGTACGTGCGGGTGGTCGACGCGTCGGCCTGGGTGAACGGTTCGAACAGCCGCTCGGCGTCCTCCGGCGGGATGCCGATGCCGGTGTCGGTGACCTCGAAGCGCACCACGACCGCGTCGGCGCCGGGCCGGGTGACGACCGGGTCGGCGCGCAGCGTGACGCTGCCCCGACCGGTGAACTTGACCGCGTTGCCGGCCAGGTTGATCAGGATCTGCCGGACCCGGCCGCCGTCGCCGCGGACCATCACCGGCAGGTCGGCGCCGCGGCGGGTGACGAGCGCGAGGCCCTTCTCGTCGGCGGACGGCGCGATCAGTGCGGCGGTGTCGGCGAGCACCGCGGCGAGGTCGAAGTCGTGCTCGTCGAGGACGATCTTCCCGGCCTCGATCTTGGAGAAGTCGAGGATGTCGTTGATGACGCCGAGCAGGGCGTTGCCGGCGGTGTGGATGCCGGTGGCGTAGCGGCGCTGGCCGGCGTCGAGTTCGGTGCTCATCAGCAGGCTGGCCAGGCCGAGGACGCCGTTCATCGGGGTTCGGATCTCGTGGCTCATGGTGGCCAGGAATTCGCTCTTGACCCGGCTCTGGGCGAGCGCCTCGTCCCGGGATTTCTCGGCCTCCAGGGTGGCTTCGCGCAGGTCGGTGACGTCGAGGGAGACGCCGCAGACCGCGTAGAGCTCGCCGTGGGCGTCGTGCAGCGGGAACTTGTTGCTCTCGTAGATCCGCCCGCGGCTGTCGGTTTCCTCGACGTGGATGGGGCCGTTGTGGGCGCGGGCGTCGGCGGCCCGCCAGACGGCGCCGAGCACCGGGTCGACGACGTCGTCGGTCTGTCCGATGATCTGGCCGGGTTCGAGGCTGAAGGCCCGCTCGAACGTGGTGTTCGCGAGCAGGTAGCGGCCGTCCAGGTCCTTGACGTAGATGAGCGACTGGCTGTTGGCGATGATCGCGCCGAGCATGGCGGCCTGGGCGTCGCGTTCGGCTTCGGCCTCGGCGCGGCCCTCGGAGACGCGTTCGCGCAGCTCGATGTCGTGCCGGCGCTGTTCGGCGCCGGCGTCCACGAACAGGGCGCCGGTGCCGCCGAGCAGCACGCCGTAGCCGCGGCGCAGGGTCCAGTAGTAGATGCCGACCAGTGCGGTGAGGACGTCCCAGACGGCAGTGGGCCAGAGGCTCCAGCCGGCCACGTGGTGCATGCCGAGCTGGTCGTAGCCGGCCCGCCAGTACATGGCGGCGTGGAAGGCGTGGCCGACGGCGCAGCTGAAGAAGATCAGCGCGGTGGCGACGGCGAGGCGGTTGGTGCGCAGCTGTCCCGCGCGCACCACCGGCACCAGGATCGCCATGCAGATCGCCGAGTATGCGACGGCGATGACGACGTTGCCGGCCAGTGCCCATTGCTGCGCCACGCAAACCTGATCGGCAGGGTCGCAACTTCACTGAGCCGCCGGGTGCACCGCGACTACAACTCGATGCGGGCGGCCGTCCGGTTTGTCGTACTCGGCGGCGAGCCGGTCGACCGCCGCGGTGAGGTCGGCGGCGAACGCGGCCCGGTCGGCGGCCGACGCGAAGCGGATCTCGGCGTCCAGGGCGTAGGTCGCGACTCGCTGGTTGGCCCGGGCGGCGCCGGTGAGCAGCGCGCCGACGTCTCGGACCAGGCGGGCGGCGACCGCGAGCAGCCAGCGGGCGGAGTGCCGGTCGGGGTGCCGGGCCGGGTCGGGGGCGACGGCCGCCGCGGCGGCCGGGGAGATGACATAGGAAGCGGCCGTGGCCTGCAGCATCCGCTCGGTGACGTTGCCCTTGCGGCGCTCCTCGACGAGCCGGACCAGGCCGTGGCTCTCGAGCGTGCGCAGGTGGTAGTTGACCTTCTGGCGCGGCAGACCGATTTTAGCGGCGAGCATCGTGGCCGAGCCCGGCTGGGTCAGCAGGGCCAGCAGTCTGCTGCGAATAGGGTCGAGCGATACCTCGGCGGCGGCCGGGTCCTCGATGACGTCGACGTCCTCCATGGTGATCGACTAAAGCACCGAAAAGAAAGGTGGTCCAGGTGGAGGCCCTGCCACACAACGCGGCGAACGAGGTCACGGGCGGCATCTGGCGGGACGGGTCCACGGTTCTGAAGGTCGCGACGCGGCGTCGGGAGGGGGCGGCGGCGCATTTCGCGGCGTCGGACGATCCGGGGCACTGGAACTACTGGCGGCGTGAGGAACTGGCGTACACCAGCGGTTTCGCGCACTCGGTCTTTCCCGAGCTGCCCGCGCCGCGGCTCTTGTCGGTGGTGCCGGGCCCGGAGCGGACCGAGCTGCGGCTGGAGTGGGTGGCCGGCCGCCCGGGGCCGTCCGGCTCGGTCGACGATCTGGCGGATGTGGCACGTCGGCTCGGAAACGTGCGGTTGTCGGCGGAGCCGTGGCTGGCCCGCGACTGGCTGCGCGACTACACGCTCGCCCAGCCGGTGCCGGACGACCTGGACTGGGACGCGCCGGTCGCGCTGGGTGCGTGGTCGCCGTCTCTGAGAGCCGATCTGCGTACGCTGTGGGAGCGCCGCCACGACCTGCTCGCCGCGGCCGACCGCCTCCCGCGCACGCTCTGCCACCACGACGTGTGGCCGATGAATCTGGTGTTCACGGACAACGGCCCTGTTCTGCTCGACTGGGCGTTCGCCGGGCCGGGCGCGGTGGGGGAGGACGCCGCCAATCTGGCCCTGGACTCGTTCTTCGACGGGTTGATGGACGTGTCCCGGCTGCCGGACGTGCTGGAGGCGGTGATCGACGGCTATTCGCGGGGCGTGGGGTTCGATGCGCGGCGGGCGGTCATGACGACCGGGGCGGCGAAGTATTTCTGGCTGGCGCCGCGGATGCTGCTGGCGGCGCGTACGCCGCGCACCGGCCGCCGGGGCTATGACGAGCGGGACTGGTCGGCGATGTTCGCCGGGCGTGAGCCGGTGCTCTCGGTGGTGGCGCGGTGGGGGCGCTCAGTGCTGTCCGAGTGACAGGTGCCACCGGCCGGCTCGGTGGGTCAGGCGGACTACGGCCAACGGCGGGACCTCGATCGCCCAGATGCCGTCCGGGGGCAGGCGCAGGGCGTGGGCGATGACGGCGCGGACCACCGTGGAGTGGGCGACCGCGGCGAGGTTGCGGCCGGCCTGGGCGTCCAGCCAGGCGCCCGCGCGCTGCCGGACGGCGGTCAGGGATTCGCCGCCGGGTGGCGCGTACCCCGGGTCGCTGAGCCATTGATGCAGGTCGCCGGGGTCGATGTCGCCGAGCGTGAGTCCGTCCCAGGCGCCATAACCGACGTCGGCGAGCGGGGCCGCGGTGGTGGCCAGGCCGCCGAACGCCGCCGCCGTCTGCTGCGCGGCCCTGGACGGTGCGGCCACCCAGCCCGGCACCCGGCCGAAGCCGGGGCCGAGCGCGACGGCCGCGTTCCGGCCTCCTTCGTCGAGATCGTGGTCGCCGCCGAAGAGCGCCTGCCGCAGGGCGGGCGTGGCCGCGGCGGCGACCAGTCGCAGACCGTTCACACTCCGGCGGTGACCGGCTTGCGGGCGGGCCGGCGGGCGAGCAGCGCGCCGAACCCGAGGCCGAGCGCCGTCCACAGCACCACCTGGGTGCCGAGCGACGACAGCCGGAAGTTCCACAGCAGACTTGGCGGGAACGTGTCCGGCACCTCGTCGATGTTCGGTAGCAGCACGTATCCGACGACGACCACGACGAGGAACGCGCCGAGTCCGGCGAGCAGTCGTTGCCACTCGGCCTTGCCCGCGCGGAAGGCGAGCACCGCCGCCCAGACCGCGACCAGGCCGATCACCAGGATCGCCAGGTAGCTGATGGTGCGCTGGTCGATCGTCGCCGGATTGCCGACGGCGGGCGGGTTGGGCGGATATTTCACGAACGGCACCAGCACCATGCCGACGAGTGCGGCCGCCGCCAACCCGACCGCCGCTCTCGTGTCGTCGGTGGTGCGCAGCCGGCGGCGCAGCAGCGTGTAACCGACCGCGAGCAGCCCGCCCATCGCCACGCCGTAGAGCGCGGTGGCGAGGAAGAGCCCGCCCTTCTGCCCGTCCCGCGAGACGAGCGCGTCCGCATGGTGATCGGCGGCGGGCGCGGCCGCCTCCTCGATGGCGATGGCGGCATCCACCTTCGGTTCCCCGACCGTGTAGGCGAAGAACCCGGCCAGCAGACCGGCGATCAGACCCGCGAGCAGGCCACGCAGCAGAATCGCGCCGAATCCGGGCGCGCGGTCGCCGGCCGTCAGTGGCACGGGACGCCGAGCAGGTGGCGGCCGTCGTGCATGAGCTCGTGCAGGAACATGCCGCCCTGCGAAACGGCGCCCTGGTCGAACGCGACCAGATAGGCCATGAGCAGAAGGGCGGCGGTCACCGCGAGCGCGGTCCAGAGCAGCCGCGCGGAGACCGCGGGGGCGGCGAGGGTGGTGGCCTTGGGCATGATTACTCCCTACGGGATGACGCGTCCCGGTCGACAGGCTGCGACGTGCGAGTGTCCTGGCTCACCGGCCCTCGCGGGCTGGTTGACAGTGGCGCGACCGCACCGGATTCCCACCGGATTTCCCTCACACCGCCGCAGATGGTTCCCTCAACCTATAGACGCCCGACGTTGAGCACCAGGGCCGCACGTTCGCGGTACGGGCGGCTATTCGTACCGGTACTTCAGCGAGTCCGCCTCCGCCTGCTCGATCTCGGCGAGCGTCAGCTCCGGCATCCGCAGCTGGGCCAGCGTCACCTCGGCCGACGTCGGCTGGGCGTCCGCCGGCAGCCACTGCTCCGGCTTCCAGGCCCCGCTGCGCAGCAGCGACTTGGGGCAGTGCGGGTAGACCTCGTCGATCCCCAGCACCAGCGCGCTGGCCGGCGGTTTACCCACGGCGGTCAGCTGCGACAGCAATTCGGGGCGAGTGGAGACGCAGGCCCGGCCGTTCATCCGCAGCGTCGTGGGGCGCCCCGGGATGATGAACAGCAGCGCGGCACGCCCGGTGGCGACGATGTTCTGCAGGCTGTCCAGACGCTTGTTGCCGGTCGCGTCCGGTATCGCCACCGTCCGCTCGTCCAGAACGGCGACGAACCCGGCGGGGCCGCCGCGCGGGGAGACGTCACAGTTGCCCTCGGCGTCCACGCTGGCGACCAGGACCAGCGACGCGCAACCGACCAGCCGCCGGGTCTGCTCGGTGAGCTCGGTCATCTGCTTGCGCACGGCCCCGGCGCCGGGCAGGTCGTATACCCGGCGCAGCCCTTCGAGGTCGCGCACGGCATCCAGGCGCAGCGAGTCGAAGGCACTGGCGGTGAGGGCTCGCGTCATGCCACCGACCTTAATGGACCGACGGCCGCCGCCCCGACCAGATCAGTTCCGCGCGAAATCGGACGTAGGTGGCGGGGTCGAGCCCACTTCACTCGAAGCCTGCGGCAACGAGACTTGGTGTTTCCGGCCGCCAGAAATCAGTCGGGAGTGGACACTCGGAGGGCAGGACACGTTCGACGAGCGACAATTAACATCCTAGGACGCTCTACGCGGCGTGCGGTCGGTCACTCGAGTCACCCTAAACCAGACCTAAAAACAAAAAGGAATCAACGACACCCACATCAAGATTTGGTTTGGCTCGTAAGGTCTGTTTGGGCTTGGCCAACAGCGCGAGGCGCTTCACGGGCAGGCTGAGCCTGCAACAAATGTCTTGAGCGAGCCGGAATCTGGGTGAGTTGCCGCAATGAGGGACGGCATCCCGGCTACGGTCGGCGTCGACGCTTTCCTCGGACGCCGCCGGTCAAGCCGACCACGCGGGATGCCTCGGTCCTGGTCCGCCGGCCAAACCCACACCGCCACCCGGCACTCCGCGCCCCGGCCCGCCCAGCCCCGATGGCTTCACCCTTCCGGCAAGGCGGTGCACCGCAGACCATCTTGGCCCGCACAACGGCGGCGGATGTGGATAGGTTGCTGCTCACCTTCGCGGCGGCGGCCTCAGCCGGCACCCGCGCACTCCTGCCTGCGGCCAGGTCACTACCGCGACCGGCGCCCGGAGCCCGGTGTCGTCGCCGCCGCGCCGCTCACCGGGACGCTGGCGATCGTCATCGAGCCGGGCAGCACATGGGTGGTGCCGGCCGGGATGACGGCGGTTACTGACACGGTCGTGCGGCATGCGGGGGACATCGCGGCCGGGGTGGGACTCGGTAACATTCAGCCGGATCGCTGTCGGGTTGGGTTTGTTGAGCCGTGCCTGGTGGTGGCCGCGCACGGCTGGCGGTGATGGTGCGGGCGGACGGGGCGGTGCGAAGTTGGGGACGGGGAGTGGCGTGGCGGGTCGGGTGCTGGCTGGGCTGGCGGCTGTCGCCGTGGTGGTGACGCCTGTGCCGGCGTTGGCCAAGGCCGCGCCCTGTGACACGCCTCCCGCTCCGGGGCAGGTCAGCACTGCCATGCCTTATGAGGACCGGATCTATGACCTGCCTCGGATCTCGCCGCTGGCCACCGGGGCGGGGATTCGGGTCGCGGTGATCGATTCGGGTGTCGATGCCAGTCATCCGCAGTTGCGGGGGCACGTCGACCGGGGGCGTGATCTGCTGCATGGTGATCCGGACGGCCGGCAGGACTGTGTCGGGCACGGCACCGCGGTGGCGAGCATCATCGCGGCGCAGCCGGTCAAGGGTGTGCCTTTTCAGGGGCTGGCGCCGGGTGTGACGATCGTGCCGGTGCGGATCACCGAGAAGGAGGAGATCGACGGCGAGAGTGTCGGCGTCGACGGGTCGCCGGCCCAGTTCGCCGAGGCGATCACCTGGTCCGCTTCGAAGTCCGGCGGCAATGCGCGGATCATCAATCTTTCGGTGGTGATGACCCGGGACAACGGTCTGGTTCGCCGCGCGGTGGCGAATGCGGTGGCGGCCGGTGTGGTGGTGGTCGCGGCGGCCGGCAACAACGGTTCGAAGGAGAAGGGCAACCCGACGCCTTATCCGGCGGCCTATCCGGGGGTTATCGGGGTGGGTGCGATCAGTCCGGACGGCACCCGGGCGAGCTTCTCGCAGCACGGTGAATATGTGGATCTGGTCGCCGCCGGTGAGGGTGTCACGGTCGCGGCGCCGATTCGTGGTCACACGAGCCAGCAGGGCACCAGCTTCGCCGCGCCTTATGTCTCGGCGACCGCGGCCCTGATTCTGCAGCGCTTGCCGACGCTGACTCCGGAGCAGGTGCAGCGCCGGCTGACGGCCACGGCCGATCCGGCGCCGGGCGGCCGGAAGAGCGATGAGTACGGTTTCGGCCTGCTCAACCCCTACCGAGCGTTGACCGAGACCCTGTCCGAGCGCCCGCCGACGCCGGCCCCGACGGTGATGCACGCCGACGACCCGGCGACGGTGGCGTTGCAGGCCCGCCGAGCCCGTTCGCAGGACAAGGCGATGATCGTCGGCGGCGCGGGCGTGGGCATTGCGGTCCTGGCCGGCTTGTCCGCGGTCGTCATCCGCCGGGGCCGCCGCCGAGGCTGGCGCGCCGCCGGCACCTGATCGGTGCCTGCGCCGCCGTCAGCCGATCGCGGCTCGCCGACATCCAGAGCCGTGATGATCAGCCGCTGACCCCACCAGCCCGCCAACCCACCAGCCCCGCTAATCCCACGGGGCGGCCAGCCCAACGCCGAGCGGCCAGCCAACGCCGACCAGCACCACCGCGTCGTCGGCGTCGGCGACCAAGGGCGTGCCGCGGGCAGCACCGCAAGCGGTCTGCCGGTGACCCGCCCGCTTGCCCACCAGCCCGCCCGCGGGCAACCAGCTTGCGGCCGGCGACCAGCCCGGTCGCCATGCCTCGGCTGAACCGCTACAGCCACGCCGAGACAGACCACCAGCTCGAGGCTGGACCGAACCGGCCCGAACACCCCCGAAGCGAGACCGCCGGGTTCAAGTGAAGGCCCGCCACCGGCATGCACCGAGCTCGAGGATCGACCGCCTGCGGGGCGGCAGGGCCGCCCCGGCCGGCGATGGCCATCAACCAAAGGCTCGGGCGTAGGTGGCGAGGATCGCGCCGGTGGTGGTGGGTGTGCTGGTGACCAGCCGCCATGGCGACAGTCCGGCGGCCATCGGGGGGAAGAGGCGTTTGCCGGATCCGATGAGTACCGGGTCGATCATCAGGCGCAGTTCGTCGATGAGGCCGGCGGCGAGCAGTTGCCGCGCCAGTTCGGCGCTGCCCACCAGGTGGAGTTCGTCTGTGGGTGATCCTGTTTGGCGCAGTGCGGCCACCGCGGGGATCGCGTCTCCGTCGAGGACGGTTGCTCCGGACCAGGGCAGTGGGTCGTGCAGGGTGCGGGAGGCCACGTACCGGGGCTTGGTGTTGATCGGCTCGGCGATGATCTGTTCGGCGGGTCCGGCGGTCGGCCAGTGCGCGGCGAACGTGTCGTAGGTGCGCCGGCCGTAGAGGAAGGCGGTGGCGGCGTGCAGTCCGTCGAGGACCCATTGCTGAGCGACGGGGTCGAAGTAGCGCATGTGCCAGCCGCCGTGGGTGAAGTCGTCGGAGGGGTCTTCGGTGGGGCTGCTGGGGGATTGGACGACGCCGTCGAGGCTCATCCATTCGTCCGCGACGATTTTCACCGGGCTGCTGCCGAGAGTTTGGTGAGGGCGTCGGCCCAGCCGGTGGAGACGCCGGCGGCGACGTCCGGCATGGCGGCGGCCAGGTCGTCCAACTTCTCGTGTACGAGGGTGAGCAGTGTCCCGCCCTCGGGAGCATCGTCGAAGGTGACCGTGAGCAGCGTGTCGTAGACGGGTTCGTCGAGTCGTGCGGGCCCGACGAACGTCCATCGGAAGGCGAGCCGGTGCGGTTCGTCCATTTCGGTGATGGTGGCGTCGAAGCCGCCCGACTCGTCGTGGAAGATTCGGAAGTGACCGCCGGGCCGGGCGTCGACCTCGGCCTTGGTGACGGTGAGGGTGCCGGGTGCCATCCATTGCGCGAGTAGCGCGGGGTCGAGCCACGCCTGGAAGACGCGGGCGGGTGGGGCGGGGATGGTCCGTTGGAGCCGGACGCTGGTCATGTGTCCTCCCGGAACAGGTTTTCGAGGTTGTCGAGGCGCGTGGTCCAGAACCGTTCGGCGAATCGGAGCCAGGCGGTGGCGTCGGCGAGTGGTTGCGCTTCGAGGGCGCAGACGTGTCGCCGGCCGGTCACCGTGCGGCTCACGAGGCCGGCGGTTTCGAGCACTTTGACGTGTTTGGATGCGGCGGCGAACGACATGTCGAGGGGTGACGCGAGCTCGCCGACGGTGAGGTCACCGTCGGCGAGTCGTTGCAGCATGTGGCGTCGCGCCTCGTGGGAGAGGGCGTGGAATACCGCGTCCATCGAATGTTCAACCACATGGTTGAACATAGGGGCGCGGCGGAGAAAGGTCAACCAGTAGGTTGAATATCGATCAGCGCGATCCCGGGCATGGGCAGATCGATGTCCAGCGAGAGGGAGCCGCCGGAAGCGGTGACCGTCCGAGCGGGCACCGCCTCGTCGAGCGTGTCGGAGGCGGACAGCGCCAGCCACTGCTCGTCGGTCGGCCAGTCCGCGCCGCCGCCCATCGCCGCCCACCGCGCGGCGACGTTGCCGTGCAGTTCGTCGACCCGCCAGATCCGCACCTCGTGCGGCCCGTCGGCGAGCCCTTCGACGGTGACGGTGACCAGCCGGTCCAGGTCGGCGGAGCCGTCGACCTTGCTCTGATCCAGGGTCCCGTTCCAGATCAGCACGGAGGAGCCGGCGGCCCACGCCTCGACCAGGCTGCCCGCCCCGTCGCCGGTCAGGGTGACCGGCAGCTCGGTGTCGCCGAGCCGGTCGGCGAGCCGCAGCGCCCAGTATTTGGGTTTGGCGAGGTTGCCGACCGTGAGCAGCCCGAACCCGCCGTGCAGCAGGCGTTCCGGGCGGCCCAGTTCCTCGAAGTGGTCGGACACCACCCACGGCGCGAGCGCCTCGACGCGTCCGGCCGCGGAGCGCATGCCGCGCAGCAGGAACGTCGCCGCGAACACGGTGTCGTTGATCGGGTTGCCGTGGGTGGCGGTGATGCCCCATTCGGTCCACAGCAGCGGCCGCCCGCCGGCGATCGGGCGCAGGTCGAGGGGCGCGGTGCCGTAGACGTGGGTGGAGACGAAGTCGACGGGCGCCGGCCGGGAGATCTGTTCCTCGATCCAGCCGCAGGCGGCCGACCCGGGTCCGCCGACGGTCAGGTCGGGGTCGACGTCCTTGACCGCGCGGGCGGTCACGTCGTAGAGCCGCCAGTACTGCTCGGGGGTGCCGGACCAGAACACCGACAGGTTGGCCTCGTTCCACACCTCGAACAGCCAGTGGTCGCGCACCTCGGCGAGGCCGTAGCGGTCGACGAGGTGTTGCACGAAGGTGCGGATCAGGTCGGCCCAGTCGTCGTAGGACGTCGGCGGGGAGATGATCCCGCGGTAGGTGAACACGGTGCTCGACGGGTCGGCGGCCAGGGCGCTCGGCATGAATCCGAGTTCGACGACCGGCCGGTAGCCGAGCGCGAGCACCTGGTCGTACACCTCGTCGATCTTGGCGAAGCCGTCGAGGGGGGACAGGTCGTCGCAGAGGATGCCGTGTGCCCGGACGGTTTCGATGCCGAGTTCCTCATGGGCGCGGGTGAGCGCGTCGCGCAGGCCGGCGCCGATCGGCAGGCCGCCGGTCAGGTCCTCGCTGAGCAGGTGGCTGAGGTGTTCGGCGCCGACCATGGCCCGCCAGACCCGGTGCAGCGGCGTCCCTTTCGTCCCCACCGAGACGGAGACCCGGCCGTCGGCGGCGGAATCGGAGACCTGGACCGGGTCGGACAGCGAGCCGATCGCGGTGACGGTCGCCAGGGCCGCCACCGCGTAGTAGGTCTCCGGGGAGCCGGAGGTGTCGGCGAACGGGCCGTGCGGCACGGCCAGGACGTCGCCGCCGCCGAAGTCGACCACCCGCATCGACGACGGCGACGATCCGCGGTAGACGGCGTATCCGACGGCGTCGGGCACCGGATCCCAGGACACCGTCACCTGGGCGCGGCCGGCTTCGGCGCGTACCCCGGTGGGTGCCGGCAGGTCGGCGGCGATGCTCTCACCCGGCGTGCGGTCCTGGGCTCCGCCGGAGCCCATCAGGGAAGCCCAGCTTTCCTGGGCGGAGACAACTGTCACGAGGAGGACCCCCTGAGCTGCGGCAGACGCTGCCCGGCCGGGATGTTGAAGGTCTCCCGGGCCAGCAGCGGGCGCACCTTGCGCTCGAACTGCGGTGTCACGAACGCGCGCTTGAGCACGTCCTTGGCGAGGGAGTTACCCAGGGCGCCCATGATCATCGCTTGATCGAGCGAGAGGTATCGCTTGGCGACCTGGCCGGTGCCGACGTTGACGGCGTCGTAGAACCCACCCGGGCCGTAGGAGTCGAAGTCGGCCTTGAGCTTGGCGAGGTTCGCGGCGACCGGCCGCGGCGCGTAGGGCAGGGCGAGGAACGCGGCGTGCGGGGTGACGACGCCGTCGCCGTAGGAGGGGGCCGGGCCGGCCGGGCGGCAGTCGCCGAAGCCGGCGTCGTAGTTGGAGGCCTGCACGTCGGACGGGTAGCCGCCGGTGTCCATGCCGAGCGCGTCGACGCCGTAGACGCCGTAGCCGCCGGCCGGGTTGGAGGCGGGCGAGAAGCCCCAGTAGCCGTACTTGGCGTCGTTGAGGCCGTGTTCGATCTGGCCGGCGACGGTCGCCGGGTGGTTGCGGCCCCAGGACCGGGGTCCCCACTGCGCTTCGGGCACGAACAGGTCGGGCATCAGCGCCTCGAACATGTCGCCGCCCCAGGACGGCACGTAGGTGATGCCGCGGTAGCGGTAGGAGCCTTCGTAGACGGAGACGCCGAGGTGGGTGGTGTCGAAGCCCTGCGGCTGCATCTCCTGCCACGAGTAGTCGCAGTTGTCGGGCAGGGTGCGCATCGTGTCGAAGTAGGCGGTCGCCGGGATCTGCCCGGCGCCGATGCCCAGGTAGGTGGCGATCCGCGGTTCGGTGACGGTGATGTCGTAGTGGTTGCAGGTGAACCAGACGCCGTTCTGCGGGACCGAGCAGCCGGGCGGTTCGGCGTCCCAGAAGCCGCCGCGGATCAGGCCGCGGGTGCCGATCGGGGTGGTCGCGGCCGGGTTGTAGTAGAAGCCGAAGTTCATCGGCGTGAGCACCCGGTCCACCTTGGCGGACAGCGAGGGCATGGCGCCGCGGACGACGTGCAGGGCGGCGGCCAGCCAGCCGTTGTCGACGCTGGACATGAACGGGTGCACCACCGAGCCGTCCTCGGGCCAGGTGGTGACGACGGAGCCGTCGGCCGGGTCGTACCAGTTGTAGTACATCCCGGACGGCTCGTGGTGGCGCAGCGTGGCGAGGGTGTCGAGGGTCTGGGTGACGCGGGCGCGGGCCTCGCGCTTGGAGATGATGCCCAGCTTCTCGGCGACCACGGCGGACCACATATATCCGCCGATGTTGGTCGGCGACGTGTAGGCGGCGGGGGTGGCGAGGTCGCCGGTGATGTTGTCGGAGACCAGGCCGGTGTCCGAGTCGGTCATCGCGACCATCGACTTCCAGGTGTCCGCGGCATAGGTCCGCAGGGTGCGGTCGGCGCCGCCGGCGACGGCCGCGCCTCCCGATCCCAAAATCAACATCAACGACACGACGGGTACGAGCAAACGTCTCACTTGCGTCTCCTGACTACTTGAGTCCGGTGGTGGCGATCCCGCGCAGGAAGTGCCGCTGCAGGATCAGGAAGACGATCAGCACGGGCAGCACCACGACCACGGCGCCGGCGAGCAGCAGCCCGAAGTCGGTGCGGTTCTGCCCGATGCTGTAGAGCGCGAGGGCGACGGGCAGCGTGTACTTGTCCTCGGTGGTGGCCACGACCAGCGGCCACAGGAAGTTGTTCCAGCTGGACAGGAAGGTGAGGATGCCGAGCGTGGCGAGAGCCGGCCGGCACAGCGGCATGACCACCCGCCAGAAGATGCGCCACTCGCCGGCGCCGTCCACCCGGGCGGCCTCGATCAGCTCGTCCGGGATGGATCGCAGGAACTGCCGCATCAGGAACACCCCGAACGGCCCGGCCAGGAACGGCAGGACCAGCCCGGCGTACGAGTTGGTCAGTCCCAGGTTGGAGACCAGCACGAACTGCGGCACGAAGGTGACCATGCCGGGCACCATGAGCATGCCGAGCACGACCAGGAACAGGCCCTTCTTGCCGGGGAAGTCGAGCTTGGCCAGGGCGTAGCCGAGCAGTGAGCAGAACAGCAGGTTGCCGGCCGTGATCAGCGCGGCGACCAGGGTCGAGTTGAGGAAGTAGAGCGGGAAGTCGAGCCGGGTGAACAGTTCCCGGAAGTTCTCCAGGGTCCACGTCTCGGGCAGCCAGGTGGGCGGCACCTGGCGGATCTCCGCTTCCGGCTTCACCGAGGCCAGGGCCATCCAGATGAACGGTCCGACCACGGCGAGCAGGCCGCCGATCAGGATCACGTAGAGGATGATCTTGGCGGCCAGGTCCTTCGGCCGTCGCGGTTGCACGGTTACGGCGGTCATCTCAGTCCCTCTCGCCCAGCAGCCGGAACTGCAGCACCGACAGCGCCACGATCGCGACGAACAGCACGTAGCTGGCCGCGGCCGCGTAGCCGTAGTTGCCGAACCCGAACTGGTTGTAGATGTGGTACGAGACGGACAGCGTCGAGTTCAGCGGGCCGCCCTGGGTCATCACGAACGGCTCCTCGAACAGCTGCAGGAAGCCGATGCCGGTGATCACCGCGCCGAACAGCAGGGTCGGGCGCAGCAGCGGCACGGTGACGTTGCGGAACTGCTGCCAGCGGTTCGCGCCGTCCAGCGTGGCCGCCTCGTACAGGTCCTGCGGGATGCCCTGCAGACCGGCCAGGAAGATCACCATCAGGAAGCCGAAGTTGCGCCAGACCGCCATCACGATCAGCGACGGCAGCGCGGTGCTGGTGTTGCCGAGCCAGTTCGGGCCCTCGATGCCGACCACCCGCAGCAGGTTGTCGATCAGGCCGGCGTCCGGGTCGAGCAGGAACCGCCAGACCACCGCGATGGCCACGATGCTGGTCACCACGGGCAGGTAGAAGCCGACCCGGAAGACCGCCCGGAAGCGGATCAGGCCGGAGTTCAGCGCGGACGCGGCGGCCAGGGCGACGATCATGGTCAGCGGCACCCCGACGACCACGAAGATCAGCGTGTTGACCGACGACTTGATGAACAGGTCGTCGCCGAACACCCGGGCGAAGTTGTCCAGCCCGACGAAGTTGACCGCGAACGGGTTGCGCAGGTCGGTGGAGCGCAGGTCGGTCAGGCTCATCACCAGCGACGCCAGCACCGGCAACGCCATGAACACGACGAACAGCACGGTGAACGGGGCCGCGAACGACCAGCCGGTCAGCCCTTTACGCCACCGGCTGCGGGTCGGGGGTTTCCGGCCGGCCGGCTCCACGACGGCCGGCCGGGTGTCGAGGGCGGTCATGCTCAGCTGCCCGTACCGATGGCATCGGCCTTTTCCTGCACGGTCTTGGCCACCGTGGCCGGGTCCTCGCCGGACTTGGCCAGCTTCTCGACCTCGGTGTCGAAGGCCGCGGACACCTGCTCCCAGGTCGGGAACGTGGGCGGCGACTTGGCGTCCTTGAGCTGGTCGCCGAAGACCTTCAGGTTCTCGTCACCGGACAGCGTGGCGTCCTGCCAGGCGGACTGCACACTCGGCAGGTCGGTCGTCTGCTGGTACCACTTGACCTGCACCTCGGGCTGCGACAGCCACTGGATGAACTTCCACGCGGCGTCGCGGTTCTTGGCGTCCTTGAAGACGGCGATGTTGCTGCCGCCGATGAACGACGTGCCGGTCTTCTGCTTCGGGATCGGCGCCACCGCGAACTTCGACTGGTCCAGGCCCTGCTCCTTGATCAGGCTCACGTGCCACGGCCCCGACATGAACGCGGCGATCTCACCCTTGGCGAAGCCCGGCTCGAGCGCGCCCTCGGCCAGCTCGGTCGGCGCCAGCTTTTCGGTGAAGAACGACTGGTAGTACTTCAGCGCCTCGACCATCTCCGGCGAGTCGAACGTGTACTTGGTGTCGTCGTTGATCTCCGCGCCGTTCGACCACGCGTACGGCATCACGGACTGCCAGCTGCCGGTCTTGCCGGGCTGCAGGTTGATGCCCCACTTCGCGCCGGCGCCCTGCATCGCCTTGGCCATCGCCTTCAGCTCGTCCCAGCTCGCCGGCGGCGCGGTGATGCCGGCCTTCGCGGCGATGTCCTTGCGGTAGTAGATGACCCGCGTCTCGACGTACCAGGGCACGCCGTATGCCGTGTCGTTGACCACAGTGGTGTCCCAGGCGCCGGGGAAGAACGCGTCCTTGGCGATCAGGTCGGCCGGGGTCGGGTCCAGCGCGCCGGTCTTGGCGAACTCGCCCTGCCAGGTGGTGCCGATCATCGACACGTCCGGCGTCTGCTTCGCCGCGATCGCGCTGGCCAGCTTCTGGTGCGCCGCATCCCACGGCACCGCGGTCACGTTCACCTTGGCGTCCGGGTTCGCGGTCATGAAGTCCTGGGCGAACGCGCCGAGCTTCTCGCCCTCGGCGCCCATCGCCCACACGGTGATCTCGCCGGTCGCCTTGCCGTCCGCGACCGACTTCGCCTCTTCGGCGCCGCCGCCGGACTCCCGGCCGCAGCCCGCCAGGGTCAGCGCCGCGGCGGCCGCCACGCAGACCATTGCCCGCACATGTCGTTTCATCGGGTCTCCTCGGGGGTGTGGTCACCGCAGCTGCGCCGCACGACGAGCTCGGTGGGAAGGATCCGGCGCCGTGCGGCGACCGGTGTGCCGTCCTGCTCACGTTCGGTGATGCGCTCGTGGAGCCAGCGCGCCGCGGTGGCGCCCAGCGCACGCATCGGTTGCGCGACGGTGGTCAGATGCGCGAAGCGGGCCGCCATGAGGTCGTCCCAGCCGGTCACCGCCACGTCGCCGGGGATGGCCGCGCCGGCCTGCTCGGCCGCGAGGTGCGCGCCGAGCGCGACCTCGTCGTTCGCGCCGACGATCGCGTCCGGCGGGTGTTTCAGCAGCTTGCGGGCCGCCTTGCGGCCCGATTCAAGATCCAGTTCGCAGGGTACGACCGCAGGCGCGCCGACGCCCTGGGCGGCCAGCGCGGCGGCCAGCCCCGCATAACGTCCCGCCACGTCGGGGGAGCCGCCCGGGTCGCCGAGGAACGCGAAGCTGCGATGCCCGTGCCCGAGCAGATGCCCGGCCAGAGCCTCGGCGGTGCGCTCGTTGCGGGTGCGGATGTTGTCCACGCCCTCGACCGGGTCCCGGGCCAGCATCACCAGCGGCAGCCCGGTCGCGGCGATCCGCCCGACCACCTCGTCGTCGACGGTGCGGCCCATGATCGCCAGCCCGTCCACCCGGCCGGCCAGCTCCTCGACCTTCGCGGCGGCGTCGGCCCGGCCGTGGGTGGCCAGGATCAGCACGCTGCTGCCAAATCCGGCCGCGGTCTCCTCATAGCCGAGGACCACCTCGGCGTAATACGGGCCGACCAGATCGGGAAACACGATGCCGTTCGCCGCGTGCCGCCCCTCGGCCAGGCTTCGGCCCGACCGGTTCGGGGTGAACCGCAGCTCACGGGCCGCTTCCAGGACCCGCGCGCGGGTCTGCTCGGTGACCAGATCGGAGCCCCGCAGCGCCCGGGAAACGGTGGCAATGGACACGCCGGCCCGCTGCGCCACCTGATAGATGGTCGCGGCTTTCGACCCTGAAAGCGCTTTCATTGCCATTGCCGCAACATAACCAGGGCGACATGGTCGCGAAACCCGGCCGACATCGAGGTGCGCGATCTGTGGTTTCCGGCAGAAGATCGCAACCCGGGCGGAACCGGCCCCCTCCGCCGGTCCCGCCCCCACTCTTGGTGCCGTCTTCCTTGCGCACTGAGTGATGCTCAGCCTCGCCCGGATCGCGCGGTGGCGGGGAGATCCCGGACGATCCCGGACGCGGACGTCGGTTCCGCGACAGAGCGGCCCCGCCCGCAGTGGTTCGATGGGCGGCGATGACCGACCTCAGTGGACCACCCGACCCCGGCCGTGCGACCACCCTCGACGACCTCACCGAGGAGCTGCGCGCCCTGAAGGTGTTCGCCGGCGACCCCTCGTACGAGACGATCCGCCGCCGGGTCAGCGCCGCCTGGCGCGCGGCCGGCCGGCCCGCCGCCGAGCAGGCCCGCCGCGCCACCGTCGCCGACTGCTTCCGGCCCGGCCGGCGGCGGGTCAACGCCGACCTGGTCATCGCCATCGTCGAGGCGCTGCGGCCGGACCCCGGCTACGTCGCCCAGTGGCGGCAGGCGCTGCAGGTGGCCGGCAACGCCGCCCGCGCCGCGTCCCAGGTGCGCGTGCAGGACGAGCTGCCGCCGGAACCGGCCGCGTTCACCGGCCGCACCGCCGAACGGGCCCGGATCGCCCGCGCGCTGCGGGCCACCGGCGCCCCGGTCGTCTGCGTCGTGTCCGGTGCGGCCGGCGCCGGGAAGACCCAGCTCGCCGTGCGGGCCGCCCGCGACGCCGGCTGCGACCGGGTGCTCTTCGTCGACCTGCGCGGCTTCCACCCCGATCCGGCGCAACCGCCCGCCGACCCGGCCGCCGTGCTGGACGGGTTCCTGCGGCTGCTCGGCATGTCCGGGCAGCAGATCCCGCACGACCTGGAGGGGCGGATCGCCGCCTACCGGGACCGGCTGGCCGGCACCCGCACGCTGGTGCTGCTCGACAACGCCGGCCACCCGGCCCAGGTGCGGCCGCTGCTCACCGGCACGGCCGGCTGCCCGGTGCTGGTCACCACCCGGCGGCGGCTCGACCGGCTGGGCGCGGCCACCCGGGTCGGCATCGACGTGCTCGACCCGGCGGACGCGGCAGACTACGTGCGGCGGGCCACCGACGGGATCCCGGCCGGCGGCGACCCGCGGGCCGCCGAACGGATCGCGGCCCGGTGCGGGCGGCTGCCGCTGGCGCTGAGCCTGGTCGCCGCGCACATCCGCGGGGTGCCCGGATGGACGCTCACCGACCACGCCGAGCGCCTCGACGAGCGGCCCGGGCAGGTGGACGACGGGGTGACGCCGGTGATCGGGCTCTCGTACCGGCACCTGAGCCCCGACCGGCAGCGCGTGTTCCGGCTCGCGGCCCTGCATCCCGGCCCCGACCTCGACGAGCGGTCCGTCGCCGCGCTCACCGGCACCGCCCTGCCGGCCGCCCGCGTGCACCTGCGCGGCCTGCACCGCGACCACCTGCTGCAGCCCACCAGCCCCGGGCGCTACCAGGCGCACGACCTGATCCGCGCGTACGCCATGCAGCAGTGCGCCGACCAGGACCCACCCGGGCAGCGACGGGCCGCACTCGGCCGGCTCTTCGACCACTACCTGAGCGCGGCCGGCGCCGCGCTCGCCGCGATCGCCCCCGCCGAGGCCGCGAACCGCCCCGCCGTGCCGCCGCCCGGGCCGACCACGCCCGACCTGAGCGAGGTCGCCGCCGCCCGCGCCTGGCTGGAAGCCGAACGCACCACCCTGGTCGCCGTCATCGCCCACGCCGCCGGGCACGGCTGGCCCGGACACGCCACCGACCTGGCCGCCACCCTGTTCCGCTGGCTCAACGGCGGCAACCCCACCGACGCCCTGGCCATCAACGAACACGCCCTGCACGCCGCCCGGATCGGCGGCGACCGCCGCGCCGAAGCCCGCGCGCTCACCCACGTCGGCGTCGCCTACCTGCGGATGGCCCGCTTCGGACCGGCCCGCGAACACCTGCGCGCCGCCGCGCCGATCTTCGACGAGGTCGGCGACCTGCAGGGCCACGGCGCCGCCCTGGACAACCTGGCCCAGGTCGAGGAACGCGAGAACCGGCTCGAAGAGGCCGCGATGCTCGCCAAACAGGCCGTCCGCCTGCACGAACGCGCCGACCGCCCGAGCAGCCTCGGCCGCAGCCTGATCAGCCTCGCGGTCATCGAACAACGCCTGGAAGCCCTCGACGAGGCCTCCGACCACCTCGCCCGCGCGGTGACGCTGCTGTGGACGGCCGGCGACCTGATCGGCGAGGCCAACGCGCTCAGCGTCCTCGGCGGCATCGACGCCGGCCGCGGCCGGTTCGGCCCCGCCGCCGAGAGCCTCGGACGGGCCCTGCAGATCTGCCGCGAGCTCGGCAACCAGGTCGGCGAGGCCTGGACCCTGGAAGGCCTCGGCACCCTGGCCTTGCGGCAGGGCGACCCGGCCGCGGCCACCGCCCACTACCGGCAGGCGCTGACCGGCTTCCGCCAGACCAACCAGCGCGACGGCGAAGCGTGGGCCCTCAACGGGCTGGGCGAGGCGGCCGAACCTCCGGCCGCGGTCGCGTTCCACACCGAGGCGCTGGCGATCGCCACGGAGACCGGGACGCCGGCCCAGCAGGAGCGGGCGACCGCGGGCCTGGCCCGAGCCCTGTCCAACGCCTAACAGCCCGGCGCCGACGGCGGGCGGGGCGGCACCGGCGTGGACACGATGAACGAGCTCACCGTCTGCCCGTGCAGCAGGAACGCGTCGAGCACGTCCTCCAGCGCGTCGATCGCCGGCACGTGCACCTTCAGCAGGAAGCAGTCCTCGCCGGAGATGCGATGGCACTCGCTCACCTGCGGGGTGCGCGCGGCCAGCTCGGCGATCCTCGGAAGCTGCCCGGGTCCGGGCCGCACCCGCACCCACGCGGACACCGGAAGCCCGATCGCCGCCGGGTCGACGTCCAGCCGGTACCCGCGGATCACCCCCGTCTCCTCCAGCCGGGCGACCCGCTCCCGCACCGCGGGAGCGGACATGCTGACCCGGCGCGCCAACTCGGCGGCGCTGACCCGCGGATCGGCGGTCAACTCGTCGAGGATTCGCCGGTTGGTCGCATCGAGAAGGTCGAACTCCGGTTTTCCGTTCCGAGACGTCGTCATGAGGCACCCTTTGCCTTCGATCACGCATGGCCGACAGGCGGTCAACTTTCGACGATAGACGCATGCCCGCCGCCGCGTACTTCGTGATCAGCGCCGTCTTCCACTACCTCGGCCCGGCCTTCGCCGTGCTGCTGTTCCCCCGCATCGACGTGCTGGGCGTCGCCTGGCTGCGCATCGCCTCCGCGGCCCTGATCCTGATCGCCTGGCGCCGCCCCCGCCTGCCGGCCTCCACCCGGGTCCGATGGCTGCTGCTGGCCTGGGCGCTGGTGCTGGCCGCCATGAACAGCGTGTTCTATCTGGCCCTGGACCGGTTGCCGCTGGGCACGGTGGCCGCGATCGAGTTCCTGCCGGTGATCGCGCTGGCCGCGGTCGCCGCCCGGACGCCGCGCAACCTGGCCGCCCTGTGCCTGGCGGTCGGCGGGGTCTATCTGGTGACCGACGTCCAACTGGTCGCCTCGCCGGTGGGCCTGGCCCTGGCCGGGGCGAACGCGGTGCTGTTCGCGGCCTACATCGTGCTGGGCGACCGGATCGCCAAGGACGACCGGGTGGCGGGCCTGGACGGCCTGGCCTGGGCCATGCTCGCGGCAGCGGTGATCGCGTCCCCGCTGGGAATCGCTCCGGCAACCCCGGCCTTCGCGGATCCGTTGTTGCTGGCCGCAGCCGTGGGCGTGGGCATCTGCTCGTCGGTGATCCCCTACGTGACGGACCAGCTGGCGATGGCGAGACTGCCGCGCCCCACCTACGCCCTGATGGTCGCCATCCTCCCGGCAACCGCCACGCTCATCGGCGTCGTGGTCCTGTCCCAGATCCCCTCCGCCCCGGAAATCGCCGGCGTGGTCCTGGTGGTCGGCGGGGTGGCCCTGCACCGCGCCGCTAAACCCAGCGCCGTCGAACCCGGCGCCGCTAAACCCGGCGCCGCTAAACCCGGCGCCGCTAAACCCAGCCCCGCAAAACCCAGCCCCGCACCCGTGCCCGGCGAGCACCTGCGGCCGGACCCGTCCGGGTGAGGGATTTCAGCCGGCCGAAGGCGATGGGCCGAGCTGCTTGAAGTAGAAGCTGCAATCACGCACCACGCCCGCCGGATCGGCCGCATAGCCGGGCACGATGCCGTAGCGCTGCCAACCCGCCCGCCGGTAGAGCGACTCGGCGTCGCTCGCCGTCTCGGTGTCCAGCATCAGCAACGAGATGCCGGTCGCGGCGGCCGCCTCCTCAGCGGTCGCCAGCAACCGCCGGCCCAGGCCTCGGCCGCGTCGGGACCGCAGCACGGCCAGCTTGATCAGCTCGGCCCGGTGCCGGGAGTTCGCCTTATCCGGAAATGCCAGACCAACCGTCCCGACGATCCGCCCTCGCTCGCGGGCCACCTGCCCTCGCCCTCGGGCCCCCTTGCCTTGCTCGCCGGCCACCTGCCCTTGCTCGCCGGCCACCTGCCCTTGCTCGCCGGCCACCTGCCCTTGCTCGGCGGCCACCTGCGCTTGCTCCCGGGCCACCCACACGGCGAGGCTCGCGTCCTTGACGGCGCCGGCCTTCGCCCGCCACCATTCGCACGCGTCGTCGTGGCTGAGCCCGGCAAGAAAGCCGACCGACGCCCCGTCGTCCACCGCGTCCCGCAGGACGGTCGCGAGACCGGGAATCGCCTCGTCGAAGGTGGCCGCATCCAAACGCTCGATCACGGCAGGACCATCACGATCGCGTAGCGGACCACGGCCCGGCCCGGGTTCTGGAAACGGGTGGACGACCAGAGGCGGAAACGCAGGCAGTCGCCGGCGGTCAGCTCGTGTCTGGTCTCCCCATCGGTCAGGTGCAGGCTGCCCTCGAACACCCAGACGTGTTGTTCGAGGCCGGGGACGGTCGGTTGCTCATATCCGATGTCCGCACCCGGCTCGAGCGTGCCCTCGATGATCTCGGCCCGCAGCCCGGCGTGCGGGGGAGAGACCCCGCGCCGGGCGAAACCCTCGGCGTCGTCCTGCCAGACCGGCTGATCGGCCCGGCGCACGACCGCGGCGAACGGCTCGGACTCCACCTCGGCGAGCAGCCGCGACTGGGTGATCCGATATGCCGCGCAGATCTTGCCGAGCAGCGACGTCGTCGGGCTGACCTCGGCACGCTCCAGACGGGACAATGTGGACCGGCTGACCCCGGCCCGGGTCGCGAGATCGTCGAGCGACCAGCCCCGCTCGCCGCGCAGCTCGGCGATGCGCGCGGCCAGCCGATCATCCAACGTGTCTCCCACATGTGGGATCCTATCCCGAATTCGGGAGGAACGTCGAGTCCGATCGCCGCCAGACCGGCGACCGTGTCCGACGCCACGATCAAGGCATGAATCGATCGGACAGGGTGGCGATGGTGACCGGCGGCAGCCGGGGGATCGGGGCAGCGTCGGCGATCCGCCTCGCCGAGGACGGCGCCGACGTGGTGCTGACCTATCGGCGCGATGCCGCGGCGGCGGCGCAGGTGGTGGGGAGGATCGAGAAGCTTGGGCGGCGGGCCCTCGCGCTGCGGGCGGACAGCGGCGACCCGGTGGAGCTGACCGCGGCCGTGCACCGGGCGGCGATCACGTTCCGGCGGCTGGACGTGCTGGTCAGCAATGCGGCGGTGTTCGACGTGCGGGCGTTCGAGGAGTTCACGACGGACGACTTCGACCGAACCGTCGCGGTCAACGTGCGGGGCGCCGTTCGTGGCCGCGGCGGCCGCGTCCGAGCACCTGCGGGCCGGCGGGCGGATCATCACGATCGGCAGCAACATGACCGGGCGGACGCCGTACCCGGGATTTGCGCTTTATGCACTCAGCAAGACCGCGCTGATCGGCCTCACCAAAGGCCTGAGCCGCGACCTCGGACCACGCGGCATCACCGTCAACCTGGTCAATCCCGGCCCGACCGACACCGACACCAACCCGGCGGACGGCCCCATGGCGGCGAGCATCGCCGGGCTCACCGCCCTGGGCCGCTACGGAATCCCGGCGGAGATCGCCGCGGCGGTCGGCTTCCTGGCCGGCGACGATGCCCGGTACGTGACCGGAGCGGTGCTCGACGTGGACGGAGGCTTCACGGTCTGACCCGCCCGACGGCCGCCGACGCCGGGCGCCGCTTCGCCGGCGTGAACCCGCCGCCGCGTCCGCCCGGATCGGCTAGCCGGCGGCTTCCGCCGCGGCGATCAGGGCATCACCCGTGTACGCCCGCCCGCCGACACCCCAGCCGCCCTCCGGCGCGTTGAGAATGTTGACCCAGGTGTTCCCGCGATCGTGGCCCGGGACGGTGTGCTCGTCCACGAGGTCGGTCGCCGCGGTGATGAAGGCGGCCGGCGTGGTCGGCGCCTTCCTGGAGGCGGTCCGGCCGGTGGTCGCTGCCTCGGCGGAGGGCGGCGGGTGCGCGGTGGCGGCGGCGACGGTCGACGCCGGCAACGGAGTGCTGCGCAGGACGGCGGCGGACGCGTTCGCCACCTGGACGGACGCGCTCGCCGAGCGGCTGGAGACCGCCGGGGCGACCGACGCCAGGGGGCTGGCGACCACGTTGATCGCGCTGCTCGAAGGCGCCCATGTGCTGTGCCGCGCCAGCGGAGATCTGGAGCCGTTCGACGCGGCGGCGAAGACGATGCTCACGTTCGTCTCCTGAGGAGCTTCCCCCAGAACCAACCTCTCAGGATTTCCGGCAGGTCCCTTCCGGACACTCGTGTCGAATAATTACTGGATTGCTATTACCGGTAATCCGATAATCCAAAAACGGACATACGGCGCTCACACCATAATGACTGTTATGTTGTATCGCGATCGGGTGGGCGTCGGTCGGCTCGTGGAAGACTTACCTGGTGTCCTCAGACGTCCCGCACGCCGTCGATGCGGTCGAAACCAGTGCAGCGTTCTACTCGCACGCGAGGCTTTATGACCTGATGTTTCCGGGCGGCGGGCCCGCGGTCGACTTCTACCGGGCCGGCGCCGATCGGCAAGGCGGGCGCGTGTTGGAGCTCGGGTGCGGCACCGGGCACAAGCTGATCCCCATCGCGTCGGACGGGCATCCGTGCGTCGGCCTGGACCTCTCGTCGGACATGCTGGCCGAGGCCCGGCGTAAGGCGAACGACAGTGGTGTCGCGGTGGAATGGGTGCGGGGTGACATGCGGGCCTTCGATCTGGGCCGCACCTTCGACTTCGTGTTCATCGCCGCCAATTCGCTGCTGCATCTGCATGCGGCCGAGGATCTGGTGAGCTGCTTCCAGTCGGTTCGCAGACACCTGGCACCGGGAGCACGGTTCGTCTTCGACGTGTTCAACCCGAGCGTGCGTCTGCTCGCCGAAGCCGATGGCGTGCGGCGCACCCGGGAGTCGTTGTCTTTCACGGATCCGGACCGTGGCGTCGTCACCGTCGATGTCGCCGAGTTCTACGATGCGCACGCACAGGTCACCCGCGGGACGTGGCACCTCTCGACCGGCTCCGAGCCCGACTTCGTCGTCGCGCCGCTCGCCATCCGGAGCATCTTCCCGCAGGAGCTGCCGCTGCTCGTCTCGCTCGGCGGCCTTCGGCTCGTCGAGCGCTTCGGCGACTGGTCCGGTCGGCCGTTCGCGGGGGATGCGCCGCTTCAGCTCTGCGTCTGCGAGGCCGCGTGAGCAAAGGCCATCGGTGAGCAGAGGCCCGCGTGATCATCTCAAGGTGATGACGATGCCGATGCCCGGTGGGCGCTTGAGGCGCAGGAGCCGGGAGAGCCCGCCGCCGATGCGAGCGGAGACATAGCGGCTCTCCAGCAGCCGGCGCGCGGCTTCGGTCTCGGCGGGCGCGAGGAGTGTGGCCGTACCCCGGATCGGCTGGGCGCCGGGGGCGACCTTTCCGCGGATGTCGCACGGAACGATCTCGACCTCGGGGTTTCTGCGGAGCCGTTTGACCTTCCACGCGTCGGCGGCCGACACGGTGGTCACCGTGTCGCCCTCGGCCACGTGCCAGACCGGGGTCGACACCGGGGTGCCGTCCTTGCGGAAGGTGGTCAGGCTGATCTGTTTGCTGGCGGCGATCTCGGCGGGAACGTTCACAGCAGCCTCCACGTGCCCTCGGAGATGACCTCGACGGCGCCGTCGACCACCTGGATGGCGGTGTGGGCGTCGGTGGCGTACCCCGGGCAGTTGATCTCGGCGGCCCACTTCTCCGCCGCGGCCATGGTGTTCTCCGGGCAGTCCGGGGAACCCACGTGCGGGAAGAGCGAGAAGTCGACGATCCCGAGCGCCCGGTCGTCACCGGCCGGCGGCTCCCAGCCGACGAAACACGACCCGACCTGCGGGGTCAGCACCATGCTCCCGGCGCTCATCCCCACATAGACCGTGTCGGGCAGCGACGCGAAGAGGTCGGCCAGCCCGGACTCCCGCATCCAGTGGCACAGGTAGAGCGCGTCGCCGCCGTTGACCAGCAGGACGTCGGCCGCCCGGACCCAGGACTCCCAGAGCTCCCGGTCGATTCCGGGCAGCACCGCCAGTTCCAGCATGCCCACCGACTGCCAGCCCAGGCCGGTCATCGGGCTGGGCGCCTGCCCGCTGGCGAAAAGCCACGGCCCGAATGGATCGCCGTGCGGGCCGCCGTATCCCGCGGTGGGGATGCACAGGGCGCTCGACTCGGCGATCGGCTTGCCCAGCAGGTCGACCAGCGCCTGCTGGATGCTCGGGTTCCGGACACCGGAGTCGGTCAGGAGAAGCTTCATCACACCCCGAACTGGATCAGGCAAAGGACAGGTGCAGCGACGCTAGCAGCCGGGGTGGGGGAGGATGGGCGGGTGCCGCGGATCCGGGGAGCCAGCATCGAGGAGCACCACGAGATGGTGTGGGCCGACCTCGCCGAGGCGATGCGGCACCTGCTGCTCGAGCGTGACTACGACTCGATCAACATGGGACACATCGCGACCCGGGCCGGGCTCGCCCGCAACACGCTCTACAACTACGCCCGCGACAAGGGTGCGCTGGTCCGGGAGCTGACCCAGCGGGCCAGCCGGCCCGCGGTCGAGCGGGTGGCCGCGATCGCGGCGCGATCCGGCCGGCCCGCGGCCGAGCGGCTCGCGGAGATCGTCGAAGTCGTTCTCGAAGCCTCCACCGACCAGGCCATGCAGCTGATGTTCCGGCCGGGCTCCGGGCAGCCGGTCGCCGACGTGCCGGAGGGGCCGGACAACCCGTTCCACGCCATCGTGGTCGAGGTGGAGAACGTGGTGCGCGACGGCATGGCGCGCGGCGAGTTCCGCGACGTCGGCGACCTGCACCTCGCGGTGGAACTGCTGGCCGGGGTGATGCGCGCGGGCACCGAACGCATCGGCCGCGAGCCGGGTGCCTTCCCGGCCACGGTCCGGGCGGCGCGCGAGATCATCCTCACCTCGCTGGCTTTTCACGACAGGTAGTCGTAATCTTTGCGACATGTCGTCGCGGAAAGACAAGCTGGTCGTCGTCACCGGAGCCTCCACGGGCGTGGGCGCGGCGACCGCCCGCGAACTGGCCCGCCAGGGATTCCACGTCCTGGCCGGGGTGCGGCGCGACCGGGACGCCGACGCCGTCCGAGCCACCGATGTCGAGCCCGTCATCCTCGACATCACCGAATCCGAGCACCTCGCGGCACTCGGCAAGCGCGTCGCCGACGATCCACGCGAGCTGCACGCGCTCGTCAACAACGCCGGCATCCAGGTCAACGCCCCGGTCGAGGTGCTGCCGATGGACCAGTGGCGGTGGGTGTTCGAGGTCAACCTGTTCGGCCACGTCGCCGTCACCCAAACGTTGCTGCCCGCGCTGCTGCGCAGCGGGGGCCGGGTGATCAACATCAGCTCGATCGGTGGCAAGCTCGCCCTGCCGACCTACGGCGCGTACGCCGGCGCCAAGTTCGCCCTGGAAGCGGTCAGCGACTCGCTGCGCCGGGAGGTCGCGCCGCTCGGCGTACACGTGGTCGTGATCGAACCCGGCGGTGTGCGCACCGAGATGGCCGGCCGCGGGGTGGCGGCGGCGAACCGCCTCGCCGCGCAGATGACACCGGAGCAGGAACGGCGCTACGGCGGCCTGGTTCAGGCGATCAACACGATGATGACCACCGGCACCGGGTCGGGGGTGACCGCGGACGCGGCGGCCCGGGTCATCGCGCGGGCCGTGACGACCCGCCGGCCGCGCACCCGCTACCCGATCGGCCGGGACGCCGCCCTGCTCACCCGCCTGTCCCGGGTGCTGTCCGACCGCACCCTGGACCGGGTCAGCGCCGCCCGGTTGCGCACGAGGGAAGGCGACGCGGTTCTGCCGGGCAGCTGACAGATTTTCGGGTGTCCCGGTCGGAACGGCGCTAGTACGGTGGCGTCCGTGCCCGTTCTCGACGATCCACAAGCCACCGTCGGGCCCGGACTCGCGCTCGCCGCGACCGGGCTCGGCCACGTCGTGCGCGGCGGCCGGCGCACCCTCGACGGGGTGTCGCTGACCGTCCGCCCGGGCGAGCTGGTCGCCATCATCGGGGCCAGCGGCGCCGGCAAGACCACGCTGCTCGACGCGTTGTCGGGGGTGCGCCCGGCGGCCGAGGGCACGGTCCGGTTCGACGGCCCGGCGACGTGCATCGGCTATGTGCCGCAGGACGACATCATCCACCAGCAACTGCCCCTGGCCCGGACGCTGCGCTATGCGGCCCGGCTGCGCGGCGAGGCGGATCACCGCGTCGGCGAGGTCCTCGACGTGCTCGGTCTCGCCCAGCGCGCGGACACCCGGGTCGGGTCGCTGAGCGGCGGCGAGCGCAAACGCGCCAGCATCGCCGTCGAGTTGCTGGCCCGGCCGCGCGCGCTGTTCCTCGACGAGCCGACCTCCGGGCTGGACCCGGCCGCCGCCGCGGACCTGCTCGTGCTGTTGCGCAGGCTGGCCGACGACGGCGTCCCGGTCGTGCTGACCACGCACAACCCGGCCGACGTGGCCCGCTGCGACACGCTCGTGGTGCTGGCGCCGGGTGGGCGGCTGGTGTTCGCCGGGCCGCCCGCCGACGCGCCCGCGCACTTCGGCGTCGACGACATCACCGGCGTCTACGGCCGCCTCGACGAAGCCTCGGCCTGGACCACGCCCGGGCCCGGGATCGACGCGGAAGACGCCGCAACCGAGCGACCGAAAGGAGGGGGAGTCCGGCAGACCGCCCTGCTCAGCGCCCGGAATCTCGACATCCTGCGGGCCAACCGGCTGACCCTCGCCATCCTCGCCGGATCGCCGCTGGTCATCCTGGCGATGTTCCTGATGCTGTTCGAGGGCGGAGCGTTCGATCCCGAGCGGCCCGATCCCGGCACCACCGTGATGATCCTGTTCTGGATCGCGTTCGGGGTGTTCTTCTTCGGGCTGACCTACGGCCTGCTGCAGATCTGCACCGAGCTGGCCATCCTGCGCCGCGAAGTGTTCGCCGGGCTCAAACTCGGGCCCTATCTGGCGGCCAAGGTCGTGCTGCTGATGCCCCTGCTCGCGCTCGCCGATCTGGTGCTGCTCGCGGTGCTGCGGTTGCTCGACCGGCTGCCGGCGCTGACCGCGGCCGAGTTCGGCGGGGTCTATCTGACCGCGCTGCTCGCCTCCGCCTGCGCGCTCGCCATCGGGCTGCTCTGCTCGGCCAGTGTCTCGGACGTCGCGCAGGCCAGCCTGATGCTGCCGATGCTGTGCTTCCCGCAGGTGCTGTTCGTCGGCGCGATCCTGCCGGTGCCGGTGATGGCGCCGGTCGGCCGGGCGATCAGCTACGCGATGTCGAACCGCTGGTCGTTCGAGGCGCTCGGGCACACCACCGGCGTTCCCGCGCTGTGGCGCGACGGCGGCTCACCGCTCGGGCCGCCGCTGCTGGCCGCCTACGGCGACTCGTTCGACGCGCCGCAGTGGCACAACTGGCTGATCCTGGCCGGCATGACCGTCGTCTTCCTGCTCGCCACGGTGCTCGTGCTGCGCAGGCGTTGCCGTGGCTGAGTTCATCGAGGAGCGCAACCGGCTCGACGAGCTCCGCGAGACCGAATACGCGCACCTGGACCACAACGGCGAGGTCTACCTCGACTACACCGGCGCGGGCGTCTACGCGCAGGCGCAACTGCGGCACCACCACGAGCGGCTGCAACAGCGGGCCTATGGCAACCCGCACTCGGAGAACCCGGCGTCCGCGGCGTCCACCGAGCTGGTCGAGTCGGCCCGGCGGGCGGTGCTGCGCTTCCTCAACGCGTCCGCCGACGAATACGCGGTGATCTTCACGCCGAACGCGTCCGGCGCGTGCCGGCTGGTCGGCGAGGCCTACCCGTTCGGGCGGCGCCGCGACCTGGTGATGACCTTCGACAACCACAACTCGGTCAACGGCATCCGCGAATTCGCCCGGCACGCCCGGGCCCGCCGCCGCTACGTGCCGCTGGACGCCCCCGAGCTGCGCATCTCCGACGCGGCCGTGGACGCGGCGCTGCACCTGCGGCGCGGGCTGTTCGCGTTCCCCGCGCAGAGCAACTTCACCGGCGTCCAGCACCCGCTGTCCTGGGTGGAAAAGGCCCACGACCACGGGTACGACGTGCTGCTGGACGTGGCGGCCTACCTGCCCGTGAACCGGCTCGACCTGAGCGTGGTCAAGCCGGACTTCGTGCCGATCAGCTGGTACAAGGTGCTCGGCTACCCGACCGGCATCGGCTGCCTGGTCGCCCGGCGCGACGCCCTGGCCCGGCTGCGGCGTCCCTGGTTCGCGGGCGGCACCATCCACGCGGTCAGCGTCGGCACCGAGTGGCACCAGCTGGCCACCGACGAGACCGCGTTCGAGGACGGCACCGTCGACTTCCTGCACATCCCGGACGTCGAGTTCGGGCTGCAGTGGCTGACCGGCATCGGGCAGGACCTGATCCGCGACCGCACCCGGGCGCTGACCGGGTGGCTGCTCGACCGGCTCGCCGCGCTGCGCCACACGAACGGCGACCCGATGGCCCGCATCTACGGCCCGGCCGGCGTGGCGGGCCGCGGCGCCACGGTGGCGTTCAACCTGCTCGACCCGGACGGCCGGATCGTCGACGAACGCCTGGTCGCCGCCGAGGCCGCGGCGGCGGGCCTGTCGCTGCGCACCGGCTGTTTCTGCAATCCCGGCGCCGGCGAGGGCGCGTTCGCGATCGCGCGGCGGGACATGCGCCGCACCTGGCGCGGTGGCGTGCGCACGGTCGACGACTACCTGACGATGCTGGGCCTGCCGAACGGCGGCGCGGTCCGGGTGTCGTTCGGGGTGGCGTCCACGTATTCCGACGTGCGGAGGCTGCTCGACTTCCTGGAACAGGTCTACCGCGACCGGCACACCGACACGGCCGGCCTCGCGCCGCGCCTGCGCTGCTAGCTGCGGGAGACTGCGAGACGTGCTGAAGACCGCCCTGCTGATCCCGGTGCCCGAGGCCGAGCCGGCGGTGGGCGCCCACCGGGCCGGGCTGGACGCGGCCGCCGCGTGGGGAGTGCCCGCGCACATCACCGTGCTCTTCCCGTTCCTGCCGCCCGACCGGGTCGACCCGGCCGCGCTGGCGGATCTGTTCGCCGCGGTGCCCCGGTTCGAGGGGCTGCTGGAGAGCGTGGACTGGTTCGGCGACACCGTGGTCTGGCTGTCGCCGCGACCGGCGGCGCGGTTCCGTGAGCTGACCGAGCTGGTGTGGCGCCGCTGGCCGGAGACGCCGCCGTTCGAGGGCGCCTTCGACGACGTGGTGCCGCACCTGACCATCGGGCACGACCACCCGCGGGCGGAGCTGGCGTCGGCGGCGGCCGATGCGGCCGCGCACCTGCCGATCACGTTTGCGGTGGACCGGGTCCAGCTGATCGCGGGCCGCACCGGCCACACCCGCTGGCAGACCGTCCACGAGTTCGCGCTCGGCTAGAGCGGCAGGTCCCAGCGGCGTGTCACGGCGATCTCGCCGTACTGGTCGGCGACCTTCACCTCGGCCAGCCGCCCGTCCGGGTGCCAGCGCCGGCTCGCGCCGACCCACCGGCCGCCGCGCAGGTAGATCTCCAGCTTGAGCGTGCCGTCGTGGTACCAGGACCGTTCCACGCCGTGTGGGATGCCGCCGACCACCTCGGTGAGGTCGACCAGGTAGCCGTCGGGCGTGATGTCGACGACGTCGCCGGTGAACGGCTTGCCCTGGTAGTCGAAGCAGAAGCCGTCGTCCGAGTCGGTGTCGTCGATGTGCACCCGCGCGACGGCGTCCGGGCCGAGCTCGAGCCAGGCCGCCAGCTCCGGCGACGCGAGCGCCGCCAGTTCCCGCCGGTAGCCCTCCAGGTCGGCTTCGGTGAGCACCTCGCGCCACCGGCCCTGCGCCCCGGCCCGGAAGAACGCCCGGCTGTCGGAGAACATGCCAAGACCTTCATCGGGTACGAGCGCGGCGGCGCTGTCCCGCATCCGGTCGAACCGGGCCGCCGCCACCAGCTCCGGCCACCGGTCCGGCGGCACGACGATCTCCAGCCGACCGGCCAGCAGCCGCATGGTCCGTTCCAGGTCACCCGTCAGATCGCGGTAGTGCAGCACGGTCACCGCCGGGTCGTGCCGCCGGTCCCGGGCGATGCCGAGATGCCGGACCAGACCGCGCAGCGAATCCTGACCCTCGTCGTGGTGGATCCACTTCAGCACCCGTTCGCGGTGCCCGTCCGGCCAGCTCGACCGCTCCGCCGCGGCACGCTGATCCGCTCGCTCGGCCGGCGTGTCCAGCAGCGCCTCGATGGCCGCACTGTTCAGGTTGGCCCGGTGATGGTCCATCGACACCGCCACGTCGCGCGGGTCGCGCCCGATCGTCAGGTATTGCACGCCGTCGACCTGCGGCAGGCCGTCGAGCGGCGTGTGCGTCTTGATGAACCGGCGATGCTCCTGCGCCGCGAGCCGGGCGAACACCTCGTCCACCGGCCGCAGCCGCATGTCCAGCCACGGCGACAGGGTGGTCAGCGGCGCCGGCAGCTCGGGCGTCTGGAATATGAGCAGCGCGCAGATCATCTGCAGCCAGGTGGTGCCGCACTTCGACGGCGCGCTGATCACGATGTCGCCCGGCCGGAACGCGAACCCCGCCCACCGGCTGCTGTCGGCCAGGCCGCCCCGATAGACGACGAGGTCATTGTCCTTCATGGACTTTCCTGGCCTCCCGGTGGGACATTGATGACATGGCCACAGTCTGGCTCGTCCGCGCCGCCCGGCACACCGCCCTGGCCGGTTTGCTCCAGGGCCGAGGGTAGCCACCATGGGCGTCGTTCTGCTCGCGCGCACGGTGTTCGTCATGGCGGCGGCCGGTCTGGTCCTCAGTCACGGCTCCACCTGGGCCTTCGTGCTGGGCCTGCCGATCACCGTCGCCTCCGTGCTGGCTCATGTGAAAGCGTCGCGGCAGCCGGTGTCGGAGCGGCCGGTCGGCGGCCGGGACCTGATCGCCGGGCCCGGTCTGCAGAGCGAGCGGGAGCCGCTGCCGCGGGCCCGCAAGTGGCTCGGCGTCGTGGTCGGCCTGATCGGCGCGGGCTGGCTGATGGCGTTCGGCTACGGGATCGTCCACCACGAGCTCGTCGGTGCGCGGGTCTCGGCGGTGGTGACCGACATCCGGCTGGACTGCGACGAGAGCGGCGACGAGTGCGAGCCCGAGCACCGGCTCACCGCGGTCGGCTCCGGCGAGGACCTCGGCTGGATCACCGTCTGCGACGGCACGGCGCAGCGTGGCCAGATCCTCGCGGTGAGCGTGGATCCGCTCGGCTGGGTCGAGCCGACGGCGGATGCCTGCGTCACGACCCGGGAGACGATGCTCACCGTCACCTGGTTCTGGGTCGGCGGGCTCGGCGCGATTCTGCTGCTGCGGGTCGGCGCGGCGACCTGGATGTGGCGGCGGGCAAGCGTGTAGCCCGGGGTCGTCCGGCGTCAGCCGCGTGAATCGCCGGCCCCGGCGCCGGCGGCGGCAGGACAGGGGCTAGCCGTGGCGCAGCCGCGCCGCCTTCATGGTCAGGTAGTGCCGTTCGGCGGTGCTGGTGGTGGCGGCTGCCGCCGCGGTGTAGAGCCGGATCGCGGTGTCCGTGTCGCCGGCGCGTTCGTGCAGGTGAGCGCGGGTGGCGTCGAGGCGGTGGTGGCCGGGCAGCCGGTCGTCGAGGCCGTCGAGCAGCCGCAGCCCCTCGGCCGGGCCGTCGACCATGGCCGCGGCGATGGCCCGGTTCAGGGTGACGATCGGGTTGCCGGTGATCCGCTCGAGCAGGCCGTAGAGCGCCACGATCTGCGGCCACTCGGTGTCCGCGACGGTCGCGGCCCGGTCGTGCAGGGCGGCGATGGCGGCCTGCAGCTGATATTCGCCGACCTGGCCGCGGACGAACGCCGCGTCCAGGATCGACACGCCTTCGGCGATCTGGGCTCGGTCCCAGCGGCTCCGGTCCTGCTCTTCCAGCGGTACGAGGGCCCCGCCGGTCCCCACCCGCGCCGGCCGCCGGGCATCCGTGAGCAGCATCAACGCGAGCAGCCCGGCGGTTTCGGCGTCGTCCGGGGCGGCCGCGAGCAGCATCCGGGTGAGCCGGATCGCCTCGGCGGACAGATCCGCGCGGTGCACGGTCGGGCCGCTGGAGGCCGCGTACCCCTCGTTGAAAATCAGGTAGAGCACGTGCCGGACCGGCCGCAGTGAAGGCGGTGGCTCGAACGCCGCGCCCTTGATCTTCTGCTTGGCGCGGCTGATGCGTTGCGCCATCGTCGCCTCGGGCACCAGGAACGCGCGGGCGATCTCCGCGGTGGTGAGGCCGCCGACCGCGCGCAGGGTGAGCGCGATCGCGGACGGCATGGTCAGCGACGGATGGCAGCAGAGCGCCAGCAGGGTCAGCGTGTCGTCGCGCGCGGGCGCCTCCGACGGCAGGTCGCGGGCGGCGGCCAGTTCCTCGCGGCGGCGCCTGGCCTGCTCGTTGCGGACCTGGTCGAGCAGCTTGCGGGCGCCGGTCGCGATGAGCCAGGCGCGCGGGTTGTCGGGCACGCCGTCGGCCGGCCATCGCAGCGCCGCGGTGAGCAGCGCCTCCTGGGTGGCGTCCTCGGCGGTGGCGAAGTCACCGTAGCGGCGGGTGAGCACGCCGAGGACCTGCGGCGCGCACTCGCGCAGCAGGTCCTCGATCGGCTTGCCGCTCAGGGCATCTCGAAGTTGTCGGCGTTCATCACCTGGCGGACGACGATGGGCTGTTGCAGCGGCACCCCTCCGGGGCCGGGCACCGCGGAGATCTTCGCGGCGATCTCGAACGCGCGCTGCTCGGAGTCGACGTCGACCACGGTGAAGCCGGCCAGCATCTCCTTGGACTCGGCGAACGGCCCGTCGGTGACGACCGGTGCGCCGCCGTCCGAGGTGACCTCGCGGGTGTGCTTGGGCCACATCAGCGCGTAACCGTCGACGTATTCGCCGTTGGCCATCAGCTCGGCGTTGAGCGCGTCGTAGTAGTCCATGTGCGCTTGCAGCTCGTCCGGCTTGTACTGGTCCATCGGGGTGTCGTCGACGCCCGGCCGGTAGTCGACGATCAGCAGGTACTTGGCCATCTCGCATCATTCCCTTCGTTGCTGACTCTCACCCCGGGGACGAAGCTAAATCATTGTGCTCGACATCCCGGCGAAGATTATCTTTCCGTGGTGGGTGTCGGGATCGAGCTGGCTCGGGAGCACTACCTCGGCGAGGTGGCGCCCGGGCTGGCCGGCGTGCCGCACGCGGCCGCGCTGATCGGCCCGGGATCGGAGGTTCTCGGCTACGACGACGAGGTGTCCGCCGATCACGATTACGGCTCGCGGGTGATGATCTTCCGGCCGGGGGAGGCCGGCGCGTATTTCGCCGGGCAGCTCGGCGTGGATCCGGCGGACGGCCTGACGGTCGCCGACTGGCTGACCGCGCCGACGCAGGTGCTGGCGTCGCTGACCGCGGGGGCGGTGTTCCACGATCCCGGCGGTGAGCTGGCGGTGCGGCGGGCGGCGCTGACCTGGTACCCGGACGACGTCTGGCGGTACGCGCTGGCGGCCGGGTGGCTGAAGGTGGCGCAGGAGGAAGCATTCGTCGGCCGCGCCGGCTCGACCGGCGACGACCTCGGCTCCCGGCTGCTGGCCGCCCGGCTGTCCCGGGAGCTGGTCCGGCTGGCGTTCCTGGTGTCGCGCCGCTGGGCGCCCTATGCGAAGTGGCTGGGCCGCGGGTTCGCGTCGCTGCCGCTCGCCTCGTCGGTGGGGCCGCTGCTGACCGCGGCGCTGCGGGCCGACGACTGGCGGGAGCGGGAGTCGGCGCTGGTCGCCGCGGCGTCCCTGGTCGGCGCGGCGACCAACGCGCTGGGCCTGGCCGAGGCGGTCGATCCGGCGCCGCGGCAATACTTCGCCCGCGACATCCGGGTGGTCGGCGCGGACCGGTTCACGGTGGCGCTGTGCGCGGCGATCACCGACCCGGAGCTGCGCCGGCTGATCGACGCGCCCGGGCTGCGGCACGACCGGGTGCCGGTGATCGCGGGCACGGTCGACCAGGCGGTCGACTCCACCGATGCCATCGGCACGCCCCGCCGCGCCGCTCCGCTGCTGGGTCTTTCCTGATGGGCCTGCTGCTGGTGTTGCGGGAGCCGCCGCGGGCGGTGCGGTCGAAGCGGCTGACCCGGGCCGAGCGCCGGGCGCAGCGCGAGACGGAAGCGGCGTGGTGGAACGAGGCGGTCGCCCGGGGCCGGGTCGTGGACTTCGACGTCGACGTGCTGATCGGTCTGGTCGACGCGGCCGGCCCGGAGCGGCTGCAGCTGTTCGGCCTGATCTCCCCGTGGGCGGACACCGTGCTCGACCCGGCCGACCTGGGCCGGATGGACGCGGACCTCGACCTGTTCGCCGAGGTCGCCGCGACCGACCCGGCCCCGGACCGCCGGGACGTCATCGCCGCGGTCCGCGCCCTGGCCGCCGAGTGGCGCGCGCATCCGTCCCTGGAACTGCATTGCGTCGGCGACTGACCGGCCCGCTGGGGCTCGGCGGGTCGTGCACCCGGAGTGCGCACCTGGCGACGACGAGACGCTGGTGACCGGGTCGCATCCGCTGCTGTTCATCCGGGTGCCGGAGGCGAAGACGCTGAAGAACCGGGTGCACCTCGACCTGCAGCCGGACTCGGCCCGCGACGAGGAGGTCGACCGGCTCATCGGGCTCGGCGCGAAGCTCGTCGACGACCAGCGCAAGCCGGACGGGACCGGCTGGGTGGTGCTCGCCGACCCGGCCGGCAACGAGTTCTGCATCGAGCGCAGCCAGGCCGAGCGCGGGGCGTAATTCGGTTGCCCCGCCCGGTCCGGGCGGGGCAGGGTGCCCTTGACAGCGAGTCGAATCGAAGGAGAAGCCAGTGCGAGCAGCGTCGATGTCCATCCGGGAAGGAACCACCTCCTCAGCAAGGGACATGACGCTTGACTTCGCTCAACCTCGGCATCCTCGCGCACGTCGACGCCGGTAAGACCAGCCTCACCGAGCGGCTGCTGCACACCGCCGGTGTGATCGACGAGATCGGCAGCGTCGACCACGGCAGCACCCGCACCGACTCGCTCGAGCTCGAGCGACGCCGCGGCATCACCATCCGGTCCGCGGTGGTGTCGTTCGACCTGGCCGGCCGCGCCGTCAACCTGATCGACACCCCCGGCCACCCGGACTTCATCGCCGAGGTCGAGCGGGTCCTCGGCGTCCTCGACGGGGTGGTCCTGGTGCTCTCCGCGGTGGAGGGCGTGCAGGCGCAGACCCGGGTGCTCGCGCGCACCCTGCACCGCCTGCGGCTGCCCTATCTGATCTTCGTCAACAAGATCGACCGCACCGGGGCGCGCGACGTACCGCTGCTGCGGGAGATCGGCGAGCGGCTGACCCCGGCGATCGTCCCGATGACCACGGTCGGTGACCTCGGCGCCCGGCACGCCCGGGTGCAGGCGCAGGCGCCGCCGCTGGACGTGCTCGCCGAACGCGACGACGACCTGCTCGCCGCCTTCGTCGAGGGCCGGCCGGCGGATCCGTGGCCGGCGCTGGTCCGGCAGACCCGCGACGCGGTCGTGCACCCGGTGTTCTTCGGGTCGGCGATCACCGGCGCCGGCATCGACGAGCTGGTCACCGGCATCACCACCCTGCTGCCGCCGGCGACCGGCGACCGGGACGCGGCGGCGTCCGGGACGGTGTTCAAGGTCGAGCGCGGCCCGGCCGGTGAAAAGCTGGCCTACGTGCGGATGTTCGCCGGCCGCCTGGCCGAGCGGGAACGGGTGGCGGGCGAGAAGGTCACCGGCATCGCGGTGTTCGGCGGCGGCGCGGCGACCCGGCGGCCGGAGCTGACGGCCGGTGAGATCGGGCTGGTGCGCGGGCTGACCGCGGCGCGGATCGGCGATCCGGTCGGCGCCGCGCGAACCGGCCGGCAGGAACATTTCTCGCCGCCGTCGCTGGCCGCGGTCGTGGAGGCGGTGGACCCCGCGCAGAAGGGTGCGATGCACGCGGCGCTGGCCCAGCTCGCCGAGCAGGATCCGCTGATCGACCTGCGGCCGGACGACACCGTCTCGCTCTACGGCGAGGTGCAGAAGGAGGTCATCCAGGCCACCCTCGCCGACGAGTACGGCGTGCGCGTCACCTTCCGGGACAGCACCACGATCTGCATCGAGAGGCCGGTTGCGGGCGGGGCCGCGTACCGGATGATCGGGGTTGATCCGAATCCCTATCTCGCGACCGTCGGTCTGCGGGTGGAGCCGCTGCCGCCCGGTTCCGGGGTGACCTTCGCGCTCGGGGTGGAGCTGGGGTCGATGCCTTATTCGTTCTTCCGGGCGGTGCAGGAGACCATCCCGCTCGCCTTGCGGGACGGGCTGCACGGCTGGGAGGTGACCGACTGCGCGGTGACGATGACGCATTCCGGGTATTGGGCGCGGCAGAGTCACGCGCACGGCACGTTCGACAAGAGCATGTCGAGCACGGCCGGGGACTTCCGCCACCTGACGCCGCTGGTGCTGCACGAGGCGCTGGTGGCGGCCGGGACGCGGGTGTGCGAGCCGATCCACGCGCTGCGGCTGGAGGTGCCGGCGGACACGGTGACCGCGGTGCTGCCGGTGCTGGGTCAGCTGCGCGGGGTGCCGCTGGCGACTTCGTCGCGCGGGGTGATCGACGGTGAGGTGCCGGCGGCGAAGGTGCACGAATTGCGGTTGCGGCTGCCGGGGCTGACCCGCGGCGAGGGTGTGCTGGAGAGCGTGTTCGAACGATGGGAGCCGGTGTGATCCGTGAAGCCGCAGGCGAGATCTCGGCGGTGCTGCGCCCGCTGACCGGCCGGGACTGGTCGGTGCGCGCCGGGAAGCTGGAGTGGACGTGCCGGGCGACGGGCATCCACATCGCCCACGACCTGATCGCCTATGCGCATCAGGTGGCCGGGCGGGTGACCGGCGAATACCTGCCGCTGGACCTGACCGTGCGCGACGAGGCGACGCCGGCGCAGATCGTCACGATCATCGAGGCGAGCGCCGAGCTGCTGGCCCGCGCGGTCGACGCCGCGGATCCGGCGGACCGGGGCTGGCACTGGGGGCCGACCGACGCGGGCGGGTTCGCCGCGCTGGGCGTCAACGAGATGCTGGTGCACACCTGGGACATCACCCAGGGCCTGGGCGTGCCGTGGGAGCTGCCGGCCGCGTTGTCGGAGGCGGTGCTGGCGCGGCTGTTCCCGGACCAGCCGGCGGATCTGCTGTGGTGCACCGGCCGCACCGAGCCGGGCCGCGAGAACTGGATCGTCAAGGCCGCCCGCACCTGACAGATGTCATGGGCGAGTCGTGACGACCGGACCAGCCCGGCGGGCCCGGCGCGGCTGACCATCGATACATGACCCTTACAGCTATCTCTCCGGCGACGACCGCCGGTCAGCTCGCCGTCGACCTGGACGGCGTGGTCAAGCGGTTCGGCGCGGTCACCGCCGTGGACGGGATCAGCCTGACCATCCGCCCCGGCGAGGTGGTCGCCCTGCTCGGCCCGAACGGCGCCGGCAAGACCAGCACCGTCGACATGCTGCTCGGCCTGTCCCGGCCCACCGACGGGCAGGTGCACGTCTATGGCCGCGCCCCGCAGGAAGCGGTCGCGCTCGGCCTGGTGTCCGCCGTGATGCAGACCGGCGGGCTGCTCAAGGACTACACGGTCGAGGAGACCGTGCGGGTGACCGCGGTGTTGTTCGGCCGTGGGCCCGCCGAGGTGTCCGCCGCGCTCGAGCGGGCCGGGCTCACCGAGATCCGCAAGCGGCTGGTCGGCAAGTGCTCGGGCGGGCAGCAGCAGCGGCTGCGGTTCGCGATGGCGCTGTTGCCCGACCCGGAGCTGCTGATCCTGGACGAGCCGACCACCGGCATGGACGTCAGCGGCCGGCACGACTTCTGGACCGCGATCCGGCAGGACGCGGGCGGCGGCCGCACCGTCATCTTCGCCACGCACTACCTGGAGGAGGCCGACGCGTACGCGGACCGGGTGGTGTTCGTGCGCAAGGGCCGGGTGGTCGCGGACGGCACCGCGGCCGAGGTCAAGGCGCTGGCCAGCGGCCGGACGATCCGGGCCACCTGGCCGGGGGCGTCGACCGAGATCCTGTCGAGAATCGAGGGGGTCGAATCCGCCGAGGTTCGCGGCGACACCGTCTATCTGCACGCGCGGGACACCGACCCGGTCGCCCGGCACCTGCTCACGTCGACACCGGCGCGAGATCTTGAAATCACGTCGCGGAACCTCGAAGAGGCCTTCCTGACGCTGACCGCCGAGGAGGCGTGATGACCGTTCTGCCCGCACGGACCCTGCCGAGAGCCGGGGGCTTCTCGCCCGCCCTGATCAGACTCGAACTGCGCCGGATGATCCGCAACCGGCGCACCGTGATCTTCACGCTGGTCATGCCGGCGGTGTTCTTCCTGCTGTTCGGCACCAACGCCTCATCGCGGGCGGAACGGGTCGGCGGCGGCAACGTCACCGGCTACATCCTGGTCAGCATGGCCGTCTACGGCGCGATGCTGGCCACCACCAGCGGCGGCGCGATGGTCTCCATCGAACGGGCGGCCGGCTGGTCGCGGCAGCTGCGGCTGACTCCGCTGCGCCCGGTCGCGTACATCGCGGTCAAGCTGGTGCTGGCCATGGTGATCGGCCTGGTGTCGGTGGTGGTGGCGTTCGCGGTGGGTGCGCTGGCCGGCGCCGAGCTGCCCGCGGCCGCGTGGGTCGAGTGTGGCGTGCTGGCCTGGGTGTGCGCACTGGTGTTCGCGGCGTTCGGCCTGTTCATGGGCTACCTGCTGCCGAGCGAGAACGTGATGCAGATCCTGGGCCCGGTGCTCGCCGTGCTGTCCTTCGCCGGTGGCCTGTTCGTGCCGGTCGACTCGCTCGGGCACACGTTCGCGACGATCGCGAAGTTCACCCCGGTGTACGGGGTCGGCGAGATCGCCCGCTACCCGCTGACCCACGACGGCAACCTGTGGCTCGCGGCGCTGAACGTGGTGGTGTGGACCGGGTTGTTCGCCGCCGGCGCGATGTGGCGCTTCCGCCGCGACACCGCCCGGGTCTGAGCGCTTGTAGGTTCTGTAGACATGCGCGAGTTCCGCTACGGCTGGCTCTTCGCGGCGGTGTGGCTGTTCTATCTGAACGAGAGCCTCTCCGCGCTGCTGCGCCGCCCGGACGGCTGGGAGCGGGACGTCGGGCTGGTGGCGCTGGCCGGGTTCGCGGTGGCGTACCTGGGCGGGCTGGTCGTGCTGCGCTCGGTGCGCCGCGGTGCTCCCCGGTCCCGGGTGGGGCTGGTGCTGCTGGTGCAGCTGGCGTTGTTCGGGGCGCAGGTCCCCGGCGCCGGCTTCCACGCGCTGACCTGCATCACCTACATCTCGGCGACCGCCGTGGCGTCGCTGCCGCTGGCGGTCGCCGCGCCGTTCGCCGGTGTCCTGGTGATCGGCACCGAGCTGCTGTCGCGGTTCGTGCCGGGCTGGGAGGACAACGGCTACGGCCTGGCCGCCCTGCTCGGCGCGCTGGCGACCTACGGCATCCGGCTGGCCGGCGAACGGCAGCGGCGGCTGATGGTCGCGCAGGAGGAACTCGCCACCCTGGCCGTGCAAAATGAGCGCGCCCGGATCGCCGCCGACCTGCACGACATCCTCGGCCACTCGCTGACCGTGGTGACCGTCAAGGCCGAGCTCGCCCAGCGGCTGCTCGACGTCGACCTGGACCGCGCCCGCATCGAATTGCGTGACCTGGAGGGCCTGGCCCGCGACGCCCTCGCCGACGTGCGGGCCACCGCGCTGGGCGTGCGCGGCATCTCGCTGCCCGGGGAGATCGCCGCCGCCCGCGAGGCCCTCGCCGCGGCGAACGTCGAGGCGGACCTGCCGGGCGCGGCCGACGAGGTGCCGACCCGGGTGCGCGAGCTGTTCGCCTGGACCATCCGGGAGGCGGTCACCAACATCGTCCGGCACGCCCGCGCCACCCGCGCCGAGGTGCGTCTCGGCCCGGGCAGCGTGGAGATCCTCGACGACGGCGTGGGTTCCGGCGCGGACAAGAACGACGGCCAGGGCCTGACCGGCCTGCGGCGCCGTGCGGAAGAGCTGGGCGGCACCCTCACGGTGGGCGCCCGCAAGGACAAACCCGGTTTCCGGGTACGCGTGGAGGTGCCGTCATCGTGATCCGCCTGCTGCTCGCCGACGACCAGGCCCTGGTCCGGGGCGCGATGGCCGCCCTGCTGGACATGGAACCCGACCTGCAGGTGGTCGCCGAGGTCGGCCGTGGCGACGAGGTGGTCGCCGCCGCGCAGGCCGGCGCCGTCGACGTCGCCCTGCTCGACGTCCAGATGCCCGGCCTGGACGGGGTGGCCGCCGCCCGCGCGCTCAAGGCCGCCGCCCCGGCCGTGCGGATCCTGATGGTCACCACCTTCGGCCGGGCCGGCTACCTGCGACAGGCGATGGCCGCCGGGGCGGGTGGGTTCATCGTGAAGGACACCCCGGCCCGACAGCTCGCGGACGCCGTCCGCCGCGTCCACGAGGGCCTGCGGGTGGTCGACCCGGCGCTGGCCGCCCAGTCCCTGGCCCAGGGCGACTCCCCGCTGACCGAGCGCGAGGCCGACGTGCTGCGCTCCGCGTCGGACGGCGGCACGGTCGCCGACATCGCCCGTGACCTGCACCTGTCCGAGGGCACCGTGCGCAATCACCTGTCCTCGGCGATCGGCAAGACCGGCGCCCGCACCCGGGCCGAAGCGGTCCGCCTGGCCGGCGACAACGGCTGGCTCCTCGCTTAAGAACTTCTGCTCGGCAATTTCGAGTGCAACCAACCGGCAACCATCCGTAACCGGTAGCTGCACCCTGCGCAACGAAAAGTTCCCTCCGTCAGCCGGACAGCGGCGACGACCACGAGGGGGAACCAGCCATGACCGCAACGACCGCCACCGCCAGGACCGTCACCCGCGAGCAGGAGACCCTGATCCGCGACAACATGGCTCTGGTCGGCCACATGGTCCGCGAGATGCTGTTCAAGGTTCCCGCCCACGTGCACCGCGACGACCTCGCCTCGGCCGGCTACGCCGCCCTGGTCACCGCCGCCCAGGGCTTCGACCCGCAGCGCGGCATCCCGTTCGGCCGCTTCGCCGCCATGCGGGTCCGCGGGGGCCTGCTCGACGAGCTGCGCTCGATGGACTGGGCCACCCGCTCGGTCCGGGCCCGCGCCCGCCGCGCCGACACCGCCCGCCAGGAGCTCACCACCAAGCTGGGCCGCACCCCCACCCAGGAGGAGCTCGCCGAGCTGCTCGGCGTCGGGGTCAACGAGCTGGCCGGCGTCGACGACGACGTGCAGCGCGCCGCCGTCCTGTCCCTGCAGGGCTTCACCACCGGCGCCGCCGAGGACATGGTCACCGACGCCTCCATGAACCCGGAGGAGATGCTGCTGCACCGCGAGCGCATCGGCTACCTGCACGACGCCGTCGCCGTGCTGCCCGAGCGGCTGCGCTTCGTGGTCGAGGCCTCCTTCCTGCAGGAGCGCCCGCTCTCCGAGGTCGCCGGCGAGCTCGGCGTCACCGAGTCACGCGTGTCGCAGCTGCGCACCGAGGCCCTCGCCCTGCTCAAGGACGGCCTCACCACCCACATGGAGCAGCAGGAGAACGACGCCGCCAAGAACGACGGCTGCGTCGCCCGCCGCCGCGCCGCCTACGCCGCCCAGATCGCCGGCCGCAGCACGATGGCCTCCCGCCTCGCCGTCACCGACGTGCAGGGCGCCAAGCTCTCCCAGGCCTACGCCGCCTGACCCACGGGGTCAGTCGTCCGACAGGTACGCCTCGATCGCCTCCACCACCAGGGCGTGATCGTCGGCCTGCGGCAACCCCGACACGGTCACCACACCGACCACACCCACATGCGGCACCCGGATCGGGAACGCGCCACCGTGCGCCGCGTAGTCCGCCGGATCCACGCCCATGCCGGCATCGAGATCCTTGCCCTGCGCGGCCAGCCGCCGCCCGACCAGATAGGACGACGCCCCGTACCGCTCCACCACCCGCACCTTGCGCCGGATCCACTCGTCGTTGTCCGCCACACTGCCCGGCAACCCGGCATGGAACAGTTGCTGAGCGCCCCGGCGGATGTCCACCGCGACCGGCAGGTCCCGCCCGGTCGCCAGGTCCACCAGCAGGCAACCCAGCGCCCACGCGTCGCCGTTGTCGAAGCGGTCGAACGTCAGCCGACGCTCCTGCTCCGCCAGCCGCCCGATCAACTCCGCCAGCTCGTCACTCATGCGCCCATTCTTACCCCTGGATCCGCAACCGCTAGGGTCGAGGCCGTGCGCCTGGCGACCTTCAACCTGCTGCACGGCAGATCCCTCTCCGACGGCGCCGTGCACGCCGAGCGTGTCGCCGCAGCGGTCGCCGGCCTCGACGCCGACATCCTCGCCCTGCAGGAGGTCGACCGCGCCCAGCCCCGCAGCGGCCACCTCGACCTGACCGCGATCGCCGCCGAAGCCCTCGGCGCGCCCGTGCACCGCTTCGCCGCCGCCGTGGTCGGCACGCCGGGGGAGACCTGGCAGCCCTGGCGCAGCGACGACGACAACGCCCACCCGCTCTACGGCATCGCCCTGGTCAGCCGCTGGCCGGTGCGCCGCTGGCAGGTCACCCAGCTGCCCGCCGCGCCGGTCCGGTCACCGGTCTACATCCCCGGCCGCGGCCTGGTGCTGCTCAAGGACGAGCCACGGGTGCTGATCGCGGCCGTGGTGGACAGCCCCGCCGGGCCGGTCACCGTGGCGTCCACCCACCTGTCCTTCGTGCCCGGGTGGAACGTGCGCCAGCTGCGCGCGGCCGTCCGCGCACTGCGGATGCTGCCCGCGCCCCGGGTGCTGCTCGGCGACCTGAACATGCCCTCCGGGCCGGTGCGGGCGTTCACCGGCTGGAAGCCACTCGGGCGGCTGCCCACGTACCCGAGCACCACGCCGAAGGCGCAACTCGACCACGTGCTCGTGGACCCGCGCGGCGCGAAAGCGCTCGGCGAGGTCATCGACGTGCGCAACCCGGAGGCCGGCATCTCCGACCACCGGCCCCTGGTCGTGCACGTCCGCCAGCCCGGCCTGTAATCACGCGGGCCGCTGGAAGACGTGCTCCAGGCCGTCCTCCGGATCCCACTGCTCACCGATCTTGCGGAACCCGAACCGGGCGATCGTGGCCAGCGACCCCACGTTGTCCGGCCGGATGCTGGCCCGCACGAGCCGCACCCGCGGATCCGCCTCCGCCCGCGCCAGCAGCGCCGCCAGCATCGCCCTGGCATAACCGCGCCGCCGGAACGCCGGATCGACCGTGTACGCCACCTCCACCGTCCCGTCCGCCTCGGGCGGCCCGTGGAACCCGGCATGCCCGACCACCACACCCGTGGCGGCGTCCTGCACCGCCCGCGCGACCCACTCGGCGGCCGTGGGATCCCGGGCGATGTCACCACGGCGGATCCGCCACAGCCACGCCTCGTCCACCAGAAAGGGGGAGAGGGGAGTGCCGGCCGCGGCGCTCGCGGCGGCCAGGTCACCGTTGATCAGGGCGGTCATGGCGGCAGGGTCCAGCTGCACAAATCGGATGTCCGGCACAAACGGATGATCACATGCCCCTGTGTCTCGCGCCACCGTTCAGTTGTGCACAACTGAATTGCGGACTACCGTTCCCGTCATGGCCACCGACACCACCGGACTCGAACGGATGGTCTGCTTCGACCTCTACGCCGCCTCCCGAGCCATGACCGCGCTCTACCGGCCCGCCCTCGACACCCTCGGCCTCACCTACCCGCAATACGTCGCCATGACCGTCATCTGGCACCGCGCCACCATCACCGTCCGCGACCTCGGCCACGCCCTGCACCTCGACAGCGGCACCCTCTCACCCCTGCTCAAACGCCTCGAAACCCAAGGCCTCGTGCACCGCACCCGCGGCACCCACGACGAACGCACCGTCTGGATCGCACCCACCGAACAGGGCCGCCAACTCCAGCGCCAGGTCGCCGACCTCCCCGCACGCCTGGCCTGCGCCGTCGACCTCACCATCGACGAATTCACCCAACTGCACCACCTGCTCAGCCGCATCCGCGACTCCGCGGACACCAACTCCCTGTGAAAGGGGACCTCACCATGCAGGTCGTCTACACCGCCTCAGCCACCGCCACCGGCGACGGCCGCAGCGGGCACGTCCGCTCCAGCGACGGCGTCCTCGACTTCGACCTCGCCGTCCCCAAGCAGATGGGCGGCCCCGGCGGCGCCCTGCCCAACCCCGAGGAACTCTTCGCGGCCGGCTACGCCGCCTGCTTCCACAGCGCCCTCAAACTCGTCGCCCGCAGCAAGAAGATCGAACTCACCGACACCGCCATCACCGTCGACGTCGGCATCGGCCCCAACGGCCAGGGCGGCTTCGGCCTCACCGCCACCATCGAAGCCGAACTCCCCGGCGTCACCCCCGAGCAGGGCCGCGAACTCCTCGAAGCCGCCCACCAGGTCTGCCCCTACTCCAACGCCACCCGCGGCAACATCGACGTCGCCCTCAATCTGGCCTGACTCAATCCGGCCTGACCCCACCCAGACCACCCAGCGCGCGGTTGGTGCGGTTCGCCCGCACCGCCGCGCGCTGCTGCTCCGAGGTCACCTCGATGTAGTTCTGCGACGTCGTCAACGACGCATGCCCCAGCAACCGCATGATCTCCGACGCGTTCGCACCGTCCTCCGCCAACCGCGTCGCGAACGTGTGCCGCAACGCGTGCAACTGCGCACCCCGCGGCACCCGATCACCGATCCCCGCCCGCCGATAACACGACGACACCAGATATTGCAGCCCACCCCGCCGCAACGGCTCACCACGACGATCCACCAGCAACGCGTCCGTGCCCCGCCCGGCCCGCAACCGCCGGCTCGCCAGATAAACCTCCACCACCGCGTCCAGCTCCGGCTCCACCGGCACCGACCGCGGCCGCCCACCCTTGCCGGCCACCTCCACCCGCCGCTCACCGGGCCGCCCCTGAAACGACCCCACCCGCAACGCCAGCAACTCCGACAACCGCAACCCCGCACACAGGCCCAGCGCCAGCACCACCAGATCCCGCTCCGGCCACGGATCACGCACGCGCTCGTCGGCCGCCGCCACCGCACTGAGCAACCGCTCCGGCGTGTCCTCACCCCGCAACGGCTTGGGGGAGTGCGCCGCCACCCGCGGCTTGTCCACCGCCGACATCGGGTTGCCCGGCAGCACCCCGTCGGTCACCAGGAACGTGAAGAACGCGTTCCAGCTCGACCAGGCCCGGTGCACCGACGCCGGCGCCCGGTCCGCCGCGAATCGGGCGAAAGCCGCCCGGAGCACGCGAGGGGAGAGGTCGGCCAGGGGGAGTGCCGCGGCGTCCCGCCCGTCGGCGACCAGGTCAAGGATCAAATGCAGATCCCGCCGGTACGCCTGCAGCGTGTGCACCGACGGCTTGCGCGTCGCCCGGGCCGCCAGAAACTCACCGATCAGGCCGGCCACCGTCTCGTCGCCTGTTTCATGCTGCATAAGACATATTATGCAGTAAATGTCACCTTGGGGTAATATCGTCCAGATAGCGATATGCCTCGTCGAGCAGTTCGCGCCAGGCGGGCTCACCGGCTTCATATGGCATCGCGACCCATTCGCGCATGACCCGTCCGGCCATCTCGACGCGTTCCAGGGAACCGCCGGCGACCAGCTGGTCCGCCCGGGCCGCGGGGATCTTGACCATGAGCTGTCCCGAGTGGTTGACCAGACCGAAAATCTTTCCCCGCACGCGCAGGCCGACGGTGGAGAACATCCGGCCCCAGTCGACGCCGTCCTTCTTCAGATAGTCCACGGCGATGGCGTCCAGGCGGATGTCACCGCGTTCCATCGCTTTCGCGTCCTTGGCCATGCCCACCCGCTTTACTTGACATAATGTTGATTATCGACCTGGAAGATGGTCGATGCGATGCACGACCTCATCGTCTCTGCGCAGCTCGCCCGAGAGCAGCACGCTGATCGTGCCGCACCGACACCGGCAGCGGAACCACATCTATTGCTGCCAGAGGAACTTCGCGGTGCTGTGTTCGGTGCAGCGGAAGGCGTAGCCCAGGCCGCCGCCGAAGTTCATCGCCGTCTTGTGGTCGTGGCCTTCTTCGAGGTGTGCCACGAAGGTCATCGGGGGCCCGTCGTCGGCGCACTGCCCGCACTCCGGTGTCTCGTCCATCTGGATCCACGCGGGTTCGCCGCCGAGGCTGCCGAGCACCGTGCGGCCGGATGCACCGCCGCCGATCCAGGCGGCGCGGGCCTGGTTGTAGTCCTCCTGGTCGACCTCGTGCCGGTCGATTCTGGAGACCTCTTCGAGCCGGGTCTCGCCGTGCTCGGGAACGGTGGCCGGGGTGAGGTCGCCGTGGAAGACGTAGGCGCGGTTGCCGCCGGCGTCCGGGTCCCATTCCTCGCAGAGGCCGGGGTCGTTCTGGCACATGAACACCGACAGCAGTGCCGCGTCGTCGTCGAGGGCGAGCTGCCCGAGGAACTGCATGTTGCCGTCGCACACCGAGCAGACCGGCCAGGTGAAGCCGGCGGGCGCCAGGGGTGTGCCGCCGGTGCGGGTGCCCCCGGCGTCGGGTGCCGTTTCGCCGCCGTAGATCATCAGCACGGTTGTCATGCCGGGGAGATTATCGGCCGCCCGCCACCGGAGGTAGTCGCCATGTCGTGGTCGCTGGTGGGTCAGGCGGTGGGCATGTTCGCGGTGACGAACGTCGACGATCTGCTGGTGCTGGCGGTCTTCTTCGCTCAGGGCGGCCGGTGGCGGGTGGTGGCCGGTCAGTATCTGGGGTTCCTGGGCATTCTGGTGGCGGCGGTCGCCGGGGCGCTGGGCGCGGGCTTGCTGCCGGAGTCGGTCATCCCGTTTCTGGGGCTACTCCCCCTGGCGCTCGGCATAAAAGCCGCGTTTCGTCGCTCGGACGGTTCGGTGGAGGCGGCGGGTTCGCCGGGGATTCTTCAGGTCGCGGCGGTGACGTTCGCGAACGGCGGGGACAACGTCGGCGTCTACGTGCCGGTGTTCACGGTGGCCGGCGTGGGTGGCATGGCGGTGTTCGTGACCGTCTTCCTGATCGGGGTGGCGGTGTGGTGTGCGGCGGGCTGGTTCCTGGCGACGCGGCCGCCGATCGCCCGGACGTTGTCCCGCTGGGGTCATGTGGTGCTGCCGGTGGTGCTGATCGGGATCGGTCTGGTCATTCTGGCGCCAGCAGTGCTGTGAGGGTGTCGTGGGCGGTGGCGGCCATCCGGGGGTTGGTGCGCTGGCAGTACCAGAGGGCGCCGATGCCTGCACGAGGGTCCAGCCGCGGCCGCGTTGCCAGGCGGTCCAGTATCCGGCGTACCCCTCCCCTGGCTCGCCGAGGGCGAGTGGTTCGGGGGCCTGGACCGGCACGTGGGGTGCGATGCGGCGGGATGTCGACCTGGTCGTCGTGCATCTTCACGGGTGGGGCATCCTCAGGGACTCGGCCTCGGGTTTCGGGAGGGAACATGCTCGCATGGGTGACCGGTTTCATCGACTCGCCGGACCGCGGCGCTGAGGGGTTCTGGCAGGCGGTGACGGGGTCGTCGTTGTCGGCGCGGCGTGACGAGGGCCGGTTCGCGACGCTGGTGCCGGCGGACGGTGACGCGTTCCTGCGGGTGCAGGTGGTCGGGGACGGTCCCCCGCGCAATCACCTGGATCTGCATGTGGATGACGTGGTGGCGGCGGCCGCGGCGGCGCGGGAGCTGGGTGCGGTGGTGGTGCTCGCGGAGGACGGTCTGGTGGTGTTGCGCTCCCCCGCCGGTCTGCCGTTCTGCCTGGTGCGGTGGCACGGCGAGCACGTTCGGCCGCGGCCGGTGCGCGACAGCGTGGTGGATCAGGCGTGCCTGGACATCCCGGAGGCGGTGTTCGACGGTGAGACGGGCTTCTGGGCGGCGTTGACGGGGTGGGCGCGGCGGCCGGTGGATCGTCCGGAGTTCGAGGGTCTGGTCCGCGGTGCGGGTCAGCCGTTGCGGTTGTTGTTCCAGCGCACGGGCGGCGCGGTGGCGGGCGTGCATCTGGATCTGGCGGCGGCCAATCCGGCCGCGACGGTGGCGTGGCACGAGTCGCTGGGTGCTGAGGTGGTGCGCCGGGTGCCGGGCAACTGGACAACGTTGCGGGATCCGTCGGGCCGAGAGTATTGCGTCACCCACCGATGGCCGGGCTAGGCAGCGGGTCGTAGGTGCCGAGCTCTGCCGCGGTGGGCGCCTCGAACATGGTGGTGAACTCGTCGATCAGGGCCGGGTCGAGCCGGTGCCGGACGCGTTCCTTGAGGGTGTGGGCCGGCGCGTCGAGGTAGACGAGACTGACGCGTGCGTGCAGGGTGCGGGCGGTGTCGCGGTAGTGGTCGCGTTCGGCGGCGGACCAGAAGCCGTTCTCCAGGATGACGGTCTGCCCCAGTCGCAGGAGTTCCTGGGCGTGCTGCCACAGTTTCTGTTCCGTGCGTTCTCGGGCGGGACCGTCGAAGATGCTCATGCCGAGTGCGGTGAGCCATTCGTCGGGGCTGAGCCGCACGGCGGGCAGGGTGTCGGCGAGTTCGCGGGCGGTGGTGGTTTTGCCGGCGCCGGGCAGTCCGCACATCAGGATCAGGTGGGTCATCGGGTTCCTGTCGGTGGGTGCTGATAGAAAGACCACAGCATTGATACAGACGTTCGAACGTAGGGGGTTGTGGTGGCCGGCTTGTCCGAGGGTGACGTGGCGACGATGCGCGAGGGGCTGGCGGCGGGGCGCAGGCCCAAGGTGGTGTTCACCGATTCGGCGGGGCAGATCGCGGGGCAGCTCGGGCAGGTGGTGGGGCTGACCGATCCGGCGGAGTCCGACGAGTGGGTGGTGGTGAAGTTCGGGCGTGACGAGTTGCCGTTCGCCCCCGCCGATCTTCGGGTGGCGCCGCGGGGTGCGACGGCGGCGTCGCGGCGTAAGCCGGAGCCGCCGCCGGTGCCGGAGCCGCGGGTGGAGCCGGAGTTCGTGATCGACAAGCCGCCGCCCGCGCGTCGTCCGTCGCCGCCGGTGCCTTCCGGGCAGGCTGAGGTGGTGACCGAGGAGAAGCCGCCGCCGCGCAAGCAGGCGCGGCCGGCAAAGGCGAAGACGCCGCCGGGTTTGACCGTGACGCTGGCCTATGCCGAGGGTGAGTGGACGGTGTCCGCCGCGCAGGGTTCGAAGACGCTGGCGAAGCCCTATGTGATTCGCCCGGCCGAGGCGATGCGGATGGTGTCGCTGGTCGACGTGCCGGGGGTGCAGGAGGCGGTGGAGCACATCGTGTCGGCCGAGCGGGCCGAGGCGGAGCAGGAGGCGGAGCGGCTGCGTGCGCAGCTGGCCGAGATCGAGTCGCGGCTGGCGGAGTTGCGTGACGCCGGCTGACGACGCGGTCTGGCGGGCACCGCGGGTGTGGCGGTTCCTGTTGTCGATCGCGCCGGGGCTGGTGTTCCCGTTCTGCCGGCTGCGGGTGTCCGGGTCGGTGCCCGAGGCGTTGCGGCGTGGCCCGCTGATCCTGGCGGCCAACCACGTGAGCCCGGTGGATCCGGCGATCGTGTCGGCGGCGTGCCGGCGGCTGGGTCTGCAGCCGCGGTTCATGGCCACGGGTGGGGTGTTCCGGGCGCCGGTCGCGGGGTCGATCATGCGCCGGTCCGGGCACATCCGGGTGGATCGAAACACGTCTCGGGTGGCGGAGGCGTTGCCGGCCGCGGCGGCGGCGCTGCGGGAGCGGTCGATCGTGGTGGTCTATCCGGAGGGGCGGATCGGCCTGGATCCGTGGATGTGGCCGGAGCGCGGCAAGACCGGGGCGGCGCGGCTGGCGGCGTTGTCGGGGGCGCCGGTGCTGCCGGTGGCGCAGTGGGGCACCCATGCGGTGATGCCCTACACGGCGCCGAAGGGGTCGTTGCGGGCGCTGGCGCGGGCGTTGCTGCGCCGGCCGGTGGTGCACGTGCGGTTCGGGGAGGTGCTGGATCTGTCCGGGGTGTCCGGCACATCGGGCGCGCAGGCGTTGCAGGCGACCCGGCTGATCATGGAGGGCATCGACCGCACGCTGGCGCCGTTGCGGGCGACGGAGATGCGGGAGCCGCATTTCGTGGACCGCACCCGGGCGGTGGACATGTCCCGGGTGCGGTCCAGGTCTGACGGGTTCGGCTCAGCGCTGGGGTCCGGTGAGGTGCTCGGGTCCGGCGAGGTGCTCGGGTCCGGCGAGGTGCTCGGGTCCGGCGAGGTGCTCGGGTCCGGCGAGGTGCTGGGGCTCGGAGACGTGGGCGGTGACGATGCGCCAGCCGGTCGGGGCCAGGCGGACCCAGGTCTGTGACTGGCGTCCGAGCACGTCGGCGCCGGGGTAGCCGAAGAGGGTGGTGACCACGGCGAGGTCGGTGCCGAAGGTCTGCACGAGGGTGTCCTTGAGGCGGCGGCCGGGTGGCAGCGGGTCCTGGGCGTGCCGCCACCGGGCCTGTTCGGCGAGGCCGTTCTGCTGGTCGGCGATGCCGTAACGCACCGCGTCTCCGGTGAAGAACCCGAGGATGCGGTCCACGTCGTTGGTGACCAGCGCGTGCTCGTAGGCCTCGAACGCGCTGGTCACCTCCGCGACGACCGAGGGCATGTCGCGTTCCATGGTCAGGACGCCGCCGCGGTGGCCGGGACCTTGGCGTCGGGGGCGGGCTCGTCCTCGCCTTCGAAGGACGGCGGCTCGCCGGGCTCGGGCACCCGCGGGGTGGGCTTGCCGAGGGCGAAGAGCACGCAGACCACGGTGAGGAAGAGATATCCGAGGGTGACCTGCCCGTCGGCGTTCCACTGGACCTTCTCGGCGTGGATGAGCCCGACGAAGGTGAGCAGCGCCCCGGTGGCGGAGAAGATCGCGGCGCGCCAGAACCGTTTGTCGATGATGAAGACGACGATCGCGCCGAGCACGAGTCCGGCGAGGATGGCGCCGGAGCCGAGCACTTTGAGGCCGTCGTAGACGACGCCGGCGCCGGCCAGCGCTTCGTTGCCGACGGCGGCGGCTGTGGTGCCGGCGGCGGCGAGGGTGTTGTCCATCTGCCCGGTGGCCCAGGCGGCGATGTTGGGTATCAGCGCGGCGACGACGGCGGCGGCGTGTGCTCGTGGGGTGGCCTGGAACGCCTGGGCGCCGATGAGCAGGCCGATGTAGAGCAGGATGGGCACGATCGCGGGGGTCGGGAAGATCGCGCCGAGCAGGCCGAACATTCCGAAGAAGCAGAGCAGGGCGATGACCGCGCCGGTTGCCAGGGAGTAGCCGGTGCGGCCGCCGGCGGCCTTCCAGCCGGGGTGCCCGACGTAGACGGCGGGCGGGAAAGGCGAGCCGAGGCAGGAGCCGATGACCGCGCCGGCGCCGTCGGCGAGCAGGACGCTGCGCAGGTTGTAGCGGTCGCCGGCGGTGGCGGCGCTTTCCACGTTGGTCATCGCCTCGGTGAAGTTGTAGACGCCGAGGGGGATGGCGGTGGCCAGCAGGGGCGCCATGTCGCGCAGTCCGTCGAAGAGCAGGTCGAATTTGAGGTGCGGGAAGGCGAAGGCGATGTCGCGGGCGGCGGCGGTGACGTCCGGCACGGACATGGCGCCGCCGATCCAGCCGATCGCGGTGCCGACGAGCAGCGCGGCGAGGCCGATCGGGATGTTGTAGGGCAGTTTGACGTCGGTGAGCAGGCCGACGAGCAGCATGCCGAAGACGGGCAGGGCGATCCAGGCGGCTCGCCACATGTTGCCGGCCGGGTTCATCGAGATGAACGTGATGGAGATGCCGGCGAGGGTGCCGAGCAGTGCGGCGCGGGGGGCGTATTTGCGGATGTAGGGGCCGACGAACGCGCCGATGAGCACGATGACGCCGATGATGAACGCCCAGGCGATGCCGGCCGTCCAGGCCCGGAGGGGGTCCTTGGTGGTGAGGTAGATCGGCAGCATGATCACGAAGATGACGATGAACATGTGCGGGACGCTGGGCCCGTACGGCATGGCGGTGACGTCGTCGCGGTTCTCCTTCTTGGCGAGCCGCCGGGCCAGGTGGGTGTAGTAGAGGTTGCCGAGCACCAGGGCGATGCCGAGGGCGGGCAGGATGACGCCGAAGACGTCGGACGCCGGCATGTTGATCACGCCGATGCACAGTCCGGTGAGGGTGAGGACGTTGACCAGCACGTTCACGCCGAAGCCGAAGAACGCGTTGGTGTCGCCGCGCACCCAGTAAGGCAGTTTGGCTGCTTCTACGCTCATTTCTTCTCCTGGGAGGCGAGCTGGAGGGCTTCGATCACTGCGGGTGATTCCGCGATCCAGCCGAAGATGCCGCCCTGCGCGGCGATCATCTCCAGCCCGACGCGCTGGAACTCGGGGAAGTAGGAGCCGACGCAGTCGGCCGGCACGAGGCATTCGTAGCCGCGGTCGTTGGCCTCGCGGACCGTGGTGTGCACGCACACCTCGGTGGTGACGCCGGTGACGATCAGGCTGGTGATGCCGTCCTTGTCGAGCAGGTTCTGCAGTTCGGTGGCGTAGAAGGCGCCCTTGCCGGGTTTGTCGACGACGGCTTCGCCGGGCAGCGGCTGGAGTTCGTCGACGATGTCGTGGCCGTATTCGCCGCGGATCAGGATGCGGCCGAACGCGCCGGGGTCGCCGATGCGTTTGCTGGGGGCGCCGCGGTGGAGTTTGGCGGGCGGGCAGTCGGAGAGGTCGGGCAGGTGGCCTTCGCGGGTGTGGATCAGCGGCAGGCCGGCGGCCCGCCAGGCGGTCATCAGGGCGGCGAGCGGCTCGATGGTGCGGCGCAACCGGCCGACGTCGTTGCCGAGGCTTTCGCCGAAGCCGCCGGGCAGCAGGAAGTCGCGTTGCATGTCGATCACGACCAGGGCGGTCGTGGCGGGGTCGAAGGTGAAGGGTCCGGGTGTGGCGTCGATGGTCGGCATCGCTATTCCTCCGTGGCCGCGATGACGTCGTCCGAGGTGGCGACGCATCCGAAGACGCCGCCCTGCATGGTGACCATGTGCAGGGCGGCGGTGTGGTTGGACGGGTCGGTGGCGCCGGTGCAGTCGCTCAGGATCAGGCATTCGTAGCCGCGGTCGTTGGCTTCGCGCATGGTCGTGTGGACGCACACGTCGGTGGTGATCCCGGTGAGGATCAAGTGCGTGATCCCATGGGTACGCAGGACGAGGTCGAGGTTGGTGGCATAGAAGGCGCCTTTGCCGGGCTTGTCGACGATCACCTCTCCGGCGACGGGGGCGACCTCGGGCACGATCTCCCAGCCCGGCTCCCCCTTGACCAGGATCCGGCCGCACGGTCCCTGTCCGCCGATCTCCGCGCCGATCTGGGCGGAGCGCCAGCGTTTGTTGGCGGGCAGGTCGGACAGGTCGGGGTCGTGGCCTTCGCGGGTGTGGACGACCAGCATGCCGAGCCGGCGGGCGTGGGCGAGCAGGCGCTGGGTGGCGGGCAGCCCGGCGCGGGTGAGGCCGATGTCGTAGCCCATCGACTCGACGTAGCCGCCGGGTCCGCAGAAGTCGGTCTGCCAGTCGATGCAGAGCAGGGCGGTGCGCTCGACCGGCGCCGTGCCGTCGTAGGGCCAGAGGTAGGGGGTGGCTTTGACCGGGCCGATGCTGACTGTCATGGGCGTCCTTCCAGGTGGTTGCGCCAGCCGCCGCTGGCGGTGATGTCCTCGGCGCCGTCGGTCGCGTACGCCTCGCAGAGGAAGCCGGTGACCGCGGTGCCGTCGGCGAGGGCGACCCGGCCGAGTGTCAGCGGGGCCGGGATGCCGGTCATGAATCCGCCGACCCGGCCGGCCGGGATGGTCCACAGTTCGACGGCGATGCCGTGGTCGGGCCGGTCCGGTCCGTCGGGGTGCCGGACGAGGCCGGGGGTGCCGCCGGGGAGCCGGTAGAGCCGGTAGCAGGGCGCGGTGACGGCCTCGCGGACGAAGCGGGCGCCGCGTGACACGAGTTCGGTGTTGCGGGGTTGCCCGCGCAGGTGCAGCCCGACGACGGCGACGGTGACCGGCTCGTGGAGTGACGCGGCGAGCAGGGCGAGGGTCTCGTCGCTGAACGCGGGTCCGAACAGGGTGAGGCTGGCCGGGCGGCCGTCGGCGGTGAACCCGTTGGGCACGGTCACCGCGGCGAGGTCGAGCAGGTTGGTGAACTGGGTGTAGCGGCCGAGGTCGAGGTTGCGGCCGATCGGGTCGGCGGCGATCTCGTCGTGCGTGTAGGTGGTGCCGACGGTGGGCAGGACCAGCACGTCGATGGTTGCGAACAGCCGCTCGGTGAAGGCTTTGAGCTCCTGCAGCCGGTGCTGGGCGCGCCACGCGTCGACCGCGGTGAACCGGCGCCCGCTCTCGAGCACGGCCCGGGTGACCGGCAGCACCGAGTGCGGGTGGGTGGTGAGGAAGTCGTCGAGGTCGGCGAGCCGCTCGGCCACCCACGGCCCCCGGTAGAGCAGGTCACCGGCTTCCAGCAGTGGCCCGGCCTCGACGGTGGTCGCGCCGGGGAATCGGGAGCGGGCGGCGGCGTACGCCTTCTCCTGCCCGGCGTCGCCGAAGAAGTCCAGCCCGTCGGGCAGCCCGATCCGCGGCGCGGTCTGCACGGCCATCGGCGCGGATCGGCCCCACGGGTCGCCGGGCGCCCGGCCGCGGGCGATGCGGGCGACTTGCGCGGCCAGGGTGACGTCGCCGGCGAACACGGACACGCAGTCCAGGGATCTGCAGGCGGGCACGACGCCGAGGGTGCTGAGCAGGCCGCGGGTGGGTTTGACGCCGGTGATGCCGTTGAACGCGGCGGGCACCCGCCCGGACCCGGCGGTGTCGGTGCCCAGCGAGAAGTCGACCTCGCCGGTGGCGACCGCGACCGCGGACCCGGAGGACGAGCCGCCGGAGATGAGGCCGCCGCCGAAGACGCTTTCCGGTGTGCCGTAGGGCGAGCGGGCGCCGGTGAGGCCGGTGGCGAACTGGTCGAGGTTGGTCTTGCCGGTGAGCACCGCCCCGGCGTCGAGCAGCCGCTGCACGACCGGCGCGGTGGCGGTGGGCAGGTAGGCGAAGTCGGGGCAGGCCGCGGTGGTCGGCACGCCGGCCACGTCGATGTTGTCCTTCACCGCGAACCGCAGGCCGGACAACGGGCCGGCCGAGCCCTCCCGCTCGGGGATTCTGCTGATCCAGACACCACTCATTCTGTCGATTGTCGACAGAATCGTTACGGCGGAGGGCGGGAATGATTACAGGCTGATGTCGTCAGCTGAGGTAGGTGCGGGCGCCGTGCGCGCTCAGCGCCTCGCCGGCCCGCCCGGACTCGACGGCGGCGAGGACCTGCGCGTGGCGGTGCACGGCGTCGGCCGCGTCGGCGATGTCGGCCTCGCGTTGCAGGTTCACCGCCATGTACAGCTGCAGGCGTACCAGGATCGACTCGTACAGGGCGGTGAGCTGCCGGTTGCCGCTGCGGGCCACCACCTCCACGTGGAAGCGGCGGTGCGCGTCGGCCACCGCGAGCCGGTCACCCGACTCGGTGGCCGTGCGCAGCTGGTCGAGGGCGGCGCGCAGCCCGGTCAGGTCGGCGTCCGGCGTGGTGATCGACACGGCGTGGCGTTCGAGGACGTCGCGCACCTCGTACAGCTCCTGGACGTCCACGTCGGACAGCGTCGCCACCCGCACCCCGCGGCGTGGGGTGTGCTCGACCAGGCCCTGCTGGGCGAGCAGCCGCAACGCCTCGCGCAGCGGGCCGCGGCTGATGCCGAGCTGCCGGGTGAGCTGCTCCTCGACCAGGCGCTCCCCCGGCTCGGTGCGGCCGCTCAGGATCTCCCGGCTCAGCCGCTCGACGGCGAGCTCGACGAGGCTGTAGGTGGTCAGTTCCCCGTCTCTCACGTGACGAGTGTGCCAGGAGAGCGCGCGTCGCCCTCCTGGCACACCGGTTCGTTGCGAAAGTCGGCCGGGATCAGCCCGCCTCGGGGACCGGCAGGCGGCCCTTCGGCGGCTCGACACCGTTCGGCACGGCCGGGTCGCCGGCCGTCTTGCAGTTGGCGCCGCCGCCACCCCAGCGGAACGCGGGCGTCTCCGCTTCCAGCTTGGTCGCGTTGTAGAACGTCGGCGTCGGCGCGGTCATCTCGGGTTCGGCGTCGACGTGCTCGGACGGCTTGGCGCCCGTCGCGTGGTATTGCACCTGGTCCATCTTCGCCGCGCCGGTGGCCGGCGGCAGCGCCCCGGAGCCCATGTCGGTGCACGGGGCGGAGGAGGTCGAGGCGACCTCGCCGAACCACTGCGCCAGGCCGACCTGGTTGAAGTCCTTGACGCCCTCGTCGATCCAGCGGCTCTCCGGGAAGTAGCCGAGCCAGTCGCCGGGCGCGTCGTCCTTGAGGTCCGCGTCGAGCCACAGCCACCACGCGCCGGAGCCGCTGCTGGCGTCGTAGAGGATGCGCATCTCGGTCTGGGTGCCGGAGTCGAACGCCGTGCCCAGGTCGACGGGGTTCTTCGCATAGTCGACGAAGCCGACCCCGTATCCCTGCTGGACGCCGTTGATCCAGTGGTAGCCGAACAGGCACGACCTGCTGGTGTCCTTGCAGACGTTGGCGTTCTTGGTCCAGCCGATCTCGACGATCTGCCGGCCGTCGGTGGACTGCGCGGCCAGCTCGCCGAGCGAGTGGAAGTCGTAGGCGGACACGTACGGGTTGTTGACCCCGACGTTCGCCCGGATGCCGTCGGAGGTCCCGTCGCGGAAGTACTGGAACCCGCCGGAGTAGTAGTAGTTCACCGGCATCTGGTAGCTGGACGCCCAGTTGTTGTTGGCGGCGGGCAGGTTCGCTCCGCGCTTGAGGCTCTGCGCGACGCTGTAGGACGTGCCCTTGCAGGCGACGTCCTGGTAGAGGGTGATGAAGTAGCCGGTGTTGTTGACGACCGAGGAGGCCAGGTCGTTGAAGTTCGGCTTTGTGGTGGTCAGGTTGATGCAGCGGCCGACCGGCGCGAGGTCGACCCGGTCACCGGTGCCGTCAGCGCCGTCGAACAGGCAGATCTTGTTCTCCGGACACTCCGAGTATGCGGCGTCCGCGCGCGCGGCGGTCAGGCCGACCACGGTGAGGGCCACCACCACGGTGGCGGCCAGCAGGGAGCGGGTCCTCTTGCCCACGGACGGTCCTTTCCTCATGGGTCGCCGGCACGCGCGAGCAGCTCTCGGCTGTGACGACGGTGGAGCTTAACCTGCTCATCCGGATCGATACAGCTGCTCATGTGGATAGATGCGGCTGGCCGAAAGGGTCAGTGCATGCCCGGCTCGGCGACATCGAGCCAGCGCTCCACGAGGGACGCGTCGTGGTGGCGGATGCACCAGTCGACCTGGCGCAGGCTCATGTGCGCCCAGAACGCGCGCAGCCGGTCGGGTTCGATGCCGGTCAGCGCCTCGTCCACCGGGCGGGTCAGCGCGGGCGCCAGCAGACCCAGGGTGAAACGCAGCGTGACCAGGTCGAACCGTCCGTCGTAGCGGCCCGCGCCGTCCCAGTCGATCACGCCGGTGACGACGCCCCGCTCGGTGAGCACGTTGCCCGGGTGGTAGTCGAAGTGGACCAGGTCGTCGCCGCTGATCGGCAGGGTGGCGGTGCCGACCTCGTGCACCCAGTCGAGCAGGCGGGCGGCCCGCCCGCCGTACTCGCGCAGTGGCTTGTGGAGGCAGAAGCCCGGACCGTCGGTGTTCAGGTGGAGTTCGACGGGTTTGCTCGGCCGGGCCCCGGCGAGCAGACCGGCGAGGCGGGCGTTGATCGCGATCATCTGGGCGACCACCCGTGCGTCCGGCGGCGCGGGCGGGTGGCCGGGCAGCCGCTGCTGCACGATCACCCGTTCCCCGTCGACGTGCGCGGCCAGCTCCTGCCGGGCGGTCGGCACCCCGGCCGCGCGGGCCAGGTCGACCAGCGGGCCGGTGCGGGAGTGGCCCTGGCTGAGCACCGACCGGCGCCCGTCCGGCCAGCGCACATAGGCGGCGCCGACCTCACCGCCCGGGCACGGCCCTTCGACCACCAGCCGCACGCCGGTGATGTCGGCGATCCGGTCGACCAGGTGGGGCGCGTCGAGCCGGGCGCTGCGCGGCCAGTCGGTCATGGCTATTTCTGGGCGCGTTGCCGCAGGTAGGCCAGGACCGCCTCACGGGTGGTGCGGACCCCGAAGATGGCGCGGGCCTCGGCGATCCGCCGGTTCGCGGTGCGCAGGGACAGGAACTCGGCGGCCGCCGCGGCCGCGATGGTGTCGCCGGCGGCCAGCCGGTCGAGCAGCGCCCGCTGCTCGGGCACCAGGTCGGCGAGCGCGTCGCCGGGCTCCTCCGGGCCGCCCGGGCCGTGACTGACCGGTCCCAGCCGGGCCAGGTCGTCGACCAGCGCCCGGCCCAGTGTGGACTCGGTGTCGCAGACCGCCACGATGCCGGCCCCGCGGGCCGCGGCCAGCACCGCCAGCTGCAGATTCTCCTCGTCCGCGATGCGGCCGTGCAGCACCAGCCGGGGTGGCGCGCTCCAGCCCTGCACGGGCAGCGCGAACCCTTCCTGGGTGTCCCAGCCGTCGCGGACCAGCCGGCGCAGCACGGTCTCCGCGTCGGTGCTGGACGCGACGACGTGGCGGGGGGCGTCGGGCTGCCGGGTCACGGGGTCACCTCCGCGGCGTCGGCGTTCGCGACCCCCAGCGCCGCCGCCTCGGTGCGGGTGCGCGCGCCGAGCTTGCGCATGCCGGCCCGGATGTGGGTGTCCACGGTCTCCGCGGAGATGCCGAGCTGCCCGGCGATCCGGCGGGTCGGTTCGCCCGCCGCGACCAGCCGCAACACGTCGGTCTCCCGATTCGTCAGCGTGTTTCCGGACCGCGGGCTGCGGCTGTCCCGGTGCACGTGGTGTTTACGCAGGCCGCGCCGGGCCCGTCCGGCGAGCACGGTCAGCCCGGCCGTGTCGGCGAGCTGCTCCGCGGCCAGCAGGGCGTCGACCGCCCGGGCGGGATCGTGGTCGTAGAGCCCGGCGGCGAGCAGGCAGCGGATCTGCTCGCGCAGCGCGGTGCTCGCCCACGCGTCCGCGGCGGCCGGGAAGCCGGTGCCGGTGGCCCAGGCGAGCAGGGTGCGCCGGGCCGCGTCCGGGATGCCGGCCGGGATCGGGTCGGCGCCGGCGGTGCCCAGGTCGTGCGCGGCCCACCGGGCGGTGATGTGGTCCAGCCCGGCCAGCAGGCCGGCGCCGGCGCCGGTCGCTCCGGTGGCCCGGTCGGGTTGCCCGTCCAGCCAGGCGGCTTCGCGAGCCACCCAGGTGGTGGCGGGGTGCCCCGGCGCGGCGGCCGACAGCCGCCCGCGGGCGGCGGCGAGCAGCCCGGTGTCGGCCTCGACCAGGGCGGTCGCCGCGGTCGCGTAGGCCCGCGCCTCCGCCGGCAGGGACCGGTCGGCCAGGTTCGCCGCGCGCCGCTGCACGTCGTCCGCGGGGTCGGCGGTGGTGGCGCCGTGCAACGCGAGGGCCCAGTCGGCGGCGGCCAGGAAGCGGGTCTGCCAGCCGTAGGACAGGTCCTGCGCGCACACCGCGGCGGCGGCCGTGGCGGCCTGCGCGGACTCGGTGAGCAGGCCGTCCGCGGCCAGGGTCTCCACCAGCAGCCACGCGGCGGCCCGGGCGGCCGGCCGGTCGCCGGCGTCGGCGGCCGCCGCGGTCAGGGCCTGCGCCCAGCCCGGGCGGCGGTGGGCGGCGGCGACGGTGGCCAGCGCGGCGGCCACCCCGGCCGGCGGCTGCGGATAGGCGGCCGCCACCTTCGCCGCGGTGTCCAGGGCGGTGTCCGGGTCGTCGGCGAGTTCGGCGAGCAGCAGCACCCGGTCGCGGGCCGCCACCACCGACGGTGGCGCCGCGTCGGGCACCGGCTGCACGGCGGCGCGGGCCTGGCCGGGCAGACCGGCCTGCAGCAGGGCTTCGCCGCGCAGCACGTCGGCCTCGACGCCGAGCGGGGACGGCGAGGTCAGCACCGCCGCGGCGGCGCGGGGCCGGCCGGCGGTGAGGGCGGCGTCGGCGGCGGCGAGCCGCACCCGCGGGTCCACCGGGACGGGCAGTTCACAGGCGAACAGCAGGATCGCCGCGCGGTCGCCGCCGGTGGACCGGTCGGCGGCGCTCAGGGCCTGCCGGAACGCGCCCGGGTGGTCGCCGGCCGCGGCCAGGTGCCGGGCCGCCTCCGCGGGCGGGGTCAGCTCGGCGAGGCGTTTGTGCAGGTCGGTGCGGGCGGGCGCGTCGAGCAGGCCGGCCGCGGTCTCGGCCACATAGGTGGAGGTGGGCAGCAGCCCGTCGCCGGCGTCCATCACCAGGCCGGCGGCGAGCAGGTCACTCGCGCCGGCGCCGAGCAGCTCCGCCGTCGCCGGCCGGCCGAGCAGCCCGAGGGCGGCCAGGGCGGTGCGGGCCGGGCGGGGCAGGTCGGACAGGGCGGTCGCGATCGCGTACGCCACCTGGTCGATGTCGTGCCCGGGGGTGCCGCGGCCGGCGCCGGCCTGGCGGGCCAGCGCGGTGACCGCCAGGGGGTTGCCGCCGGCCCGGTCCACGACCGCCGCCAGCGTGGCCGGGTCGAGCTGCGCGGCGGTGGAGCGGGCCAGCTCGAGCGCGGCGTCGCGGCTCAGCGGCGGCACCTCCAGCACGGTCGCGTCGCCGAGAGCGGCCGGATCGAGCCGGTGCGGGGTGCGCAGCGCGGCCAGGACCCGGCAGTGCGCGGCGATCAGCGGCAGCGCGGCCAGCGTCGCCGGGTCCGCGTATTGCACGTCGTCGAGCAGCAGCAGGCCGGCCCGGACGCGGGATCGGACCGCCTCGGCCAGCAGGTGCACATCGTGACCCGGCAGCCTCGCCCGCACCGCGCGTGACAGCGCCAGCGCGGGCACCGTCCGCAACATCGCCAGTCCCCCGCCGGCGTGCACCGGTCCGCGGAACTGCCCGGCGACGGCGTGCAGCAGACTGCTGCGGCCCGCGCCGGGCGGCCCGGTGACGATCACCAGGCCGGGCGTCTGCAACTGTGCGGCGGCGGTGGCTGCCAGGTCGTACGCGTCCGCCAACGCGCACCTCCCTCTCCCCCGTCGTGGCACGAACACGGGATCCCTCGCCCCGCACCCGGCCGTAGTCTTTGCTGCGGCAGGCGTCCCGCCTGCCCGAGCCCACCTCGGAAGGCGAGCGCAGAGCATGTGGACCCCGGCCACGGTCAGGCCATTGTCGCTGACAGTGTGCTCGACTGACGAGTCGTCGTGACCGGACCGCTATCGTCGCGGCTCGCCACCCTGTGTGACGAGATCGTCGCCAGGGTCGGTCCCGAGGTCGGTGGCCAGGTACGGAACATCGGCGACCGTCTTCATGAGCCGTTGCGGGTGGCCATCGCGGGACGCCTGAAAGCCGGAAAGTCGACACTCGTCAACGCACTGATCGGCCGCCGGGTGGCGCCCACCGCGGTCGGTGAGTGCACCCGCGTCGTCACCCGGTTCCGCTATGGGCCGGCCGACCGGGTCGACGTGGTGTGCCGCGACGGCTCGACGCACAGCCTGCCGCTGGACGCGGACGGCATGATCCCGCAGCGGCTCGGCGTCCCGGCGTCCACGGTCGCCTGGGTCGACGTCACCCTCACCAGCGACAAGCTGCGGGAGCTCACGGTCGTGGACACGCCCGGGCTGGCGTCCACCGACACCGCCGTCTCGGCCCGCGCCGAGGAGGCCGTGGGCACCTCCACCGCACCGTTCGACCAGGACATCGACGAGGACTCCGCGCACGAGGTCGCCGCCGCCGAGGCCGTGGTCTACGTGTTCACCCAGGCGGTCCGCGCCGACGACGTCCGCGCCCTGGAGGCGTTCCGCGCCTCGTCGGCGCGGCTGTCGTCGAGCCCGATCAACGCGCTCGGCGTGTTCGGCAAGGTCGACACGCTGGTCGGCGGCGCCGGCGATCCGTGGCCGGTCGCCGGGCCCCTAGCCGAGCAGCAGGCCGGGCTGCTGGCGCGCACCGTCAGTGAGGTCGTCCCGGTCGCCGGGCTGCTCGCCGAGACCGGCGAGACCGGCAGGCTGACCAGCGCCGACTGCGAAGCGTTACGCACCCTCGCGGCCGCACCCGACCTGGGGGTGCTGCTCGCCTCGGTCGACCTGTTCCGCAGCCGGCCCAGCGCCGTCTCCGCCGAGCACCGCGAACGGCTGCTCGGCCTGCTCGACCTCTACGGCCTCGGCTACGCCATCGCCCAGCTGCACGCCGACCCGCAGATGGGCGCCGGTGAGCTGGTCAAACGGCTGCTCGCCGCGTCCGGGTTCCCGCGGCTGCGGCGCACCCTCGACGACGTGATGCGCTGGCGGTCCGACGCGATCAAGGCCGGCTGGGCCCTCGCCCGGCTCGAGCGTCTCGCCGGGCACACCACCGACCCGCACGACCGGGAGGCGGTCCGCGACGCCGTCGAGCAGCTGCTCCGCGAACCCGGCTACCACCGGCTGCGGCTGCTGGAGGTGGCCCAGAAGGTCGCCACCGGCGCGGTGCCGATGCCGGTCGAATGGGAGCAGGAGCTGATCCGGCTGGCCACCTCCGACGACGCGTCGTGGATCCTGCGGCTCCCGCACGCCGGGCCGGACGAGCTCGCCGACGCCGCCCTCGCCGCGGCGAACCGGTGGCGGGTCTATGCGGTGGCCGGCGCCGGGCCCGCCCAGTCCCGCGTCGCGCAGGTCGCCACCCGCGGCTTCTTCCTGCTCAGCAAGCAGGTGCGGCCGTGAAGGACCTGGACAAGACGGTCGCGGACGTGCTGGCGTTCGTGCGGACGAAGGACCCGGACGCCGGTGCGGAACTGGCCGAACTGCGCCGCCGCAAGGTGACCCGCCCGTCGATCGTGCTGGTCGGCGAGACCAAACGCGGCAAGTCGTCGCTGATCAACGCGCTGCTCGGGGTGCCCGGCCTGTCCCCGGTCGACGCCGCGGTCGCCACCAACACCTATCTGAGCTTCATCCCGGGCCCGGTCGCCGGCGCGCGGGCGGTGCTGCCCGGCGGCGAGATCGTGGACGTCGAAGACCTGACCGCGTGGGCCACCGGCGAGCAGCGGGCCCGCCGCATCGAGGTCACCCACCCGGCGCCGCTGCTGCAATATGTGGGGCTGCTCGACACCCCCGGCGTCGGCGGCCTCGACCCGGCGCACACCGCGGTCGCCCTGGACGCCGTGGACCGGGCCACCGCGCTGCTGTTCGTCGCCGACGCGTCCGCGCCGCTGTCCCGGCCCGAGCTGGGGTTCCTGGTGGCCGCCAGCGAACGGGTCAACAACGTGGTGTTCGCGTTGACGAAGGTCGACGCGTACCCGGGGTGGCGCCGGATCTGCGACGACAACCGTGCCCTGCTGCAGGCGCACGCGCCGCGGTTCGCCGCGGCGCCCTGGTTCCCGGTCAGCGCGCGCCTCGCCGAGCTGGCCCTGACCGTGCCGCCGGCCGACCAGGCCGCCCTGGTCGAGGCCTCACACATCGCCGGCCTGCAGCACGCGCTGGTCGACCTGGCCGGCCGCGGCCACCAGCTGCAACTGGCGAACGTGCTGCGCGCCGCCCGCGGCGAGCTGGCCCGCCTGGAGGCCGCAGCGCACGTGCGGGTGGAGGCCGCCGAAGCCGACCCGGCGCAGGTCGCGAAGGTCCGCGCCGACCGGGCCGCGCTGGCCGCCCGCAAACGCACCGAGTCGCGGCACTGGACGCTGCTGCTGGCCAGCGAGACCCAGCGGGCCCGGGTCGAGGTGGTCGGCAAGCTCCGCACCCGCATCTCCGGCGTCCAGCAGGACCTGAGCGCCCGCATCGACGCGGCCCGCCGCGACGGCCTGAACGCGCTGCCGCAGCAACTCGACGCCGAACTGCAGGCGGTCGCGGTCGGGCTGTCGCAGGACCTGGAGGTCACCTTCCGCCAGGTCGGCGAGAACGTGCTGTCGGAGGTGTTCGACGACGCGGAACTGGCCGACATCCTGGGCCGGCTGAACGCGACGCTGCGGCACACCCTGGAGTCGTCGCCGCCGCGCGACTCCTCGTCCGACAACGCGCTGATCGCGCTGTCCGCGGGCGGCATCGCGTTCATGGCCGGCCGCGGCGCGATGCTCGGCGCGTCCGTCCTCGGCGCCGCCGCGGGCGGGCTGCTGGTGCCGGTCGCCGGGATCGGCCTCGGCCTCGCCGCCGGCGGGTACGTGCTGTACCGGCGGCGGGTCCAGTCGGACCGGCAGCAGGCGCGGACCTGGCTGCGGGACGTGCTCGGCGAGGCCCGGGCGGCGCTGTCCGACGAGATCTCGTACCGGTTCACCGACCTGCACCACGCGCTGTCGGTGGCGGTGGACGACGCGGTCGAGCGGCGGCTGCGGGAACTCGACGCGCACATCGCCGACATCGACGCGGCGGCCGCCGAGGACGCCGCCGGACGGGCGAAGAGACGAGCCGGCGCACAGCAGGAGCGCGACGCGGTGCGGCAGCGGCTGACCCGGGTCGACGAGGTTCTGAGCCGGGCGGCGGCACTGTCCCCCGTCCCTAAGGAGCAGTCATGAGCGAGCACGGCTGGCCGCACGACGACCACCACGACGACGGGCACCTCCCCGACGGGGAACAACCGATCGACGACCTCGGCACGCCCGAGGAGTCGCTGGACGTGCCGCCGCACGAGTGGGACGAGCCCGGCGACGATCACCAGCCGACGTGGCAGGACGCCGAGCACCACGAGCAACCGGCCGCCCCGACGGCCGCGGACGCCGCCTTCGAACCGCAGCACGACGAGGTCGCGGCGGACGAGGAGCAGGCGCCGGTCTCCGACGAACCGGCCGACCTGTTCCCGCCGCCGGTCGACGTCGGCCCGCTGCCCGAGCCGGTCGACGGGTTCCCGTGGATCGACACCGGCAGCCTCGGCCTGGCCCACGCCGGCATCGTCGAAGCCCTCGACAACGACCCGGAACCGGCCGAACTCGCCGAATACGCCGCCGAGGAACTGCCCCCCGCGGTGGATCCGTGGGCCGCTCTCGCCGAGTCGGAGGACCCGGCCACCGCCGCACTCGCTAAGTTCTACCGGCCGGATCAGATCTGATACCCGCTGGGAGCACAACCGCATGGCCGCAACCGAGACGACGCCCGCGGGCAGCACCCGCCGGGAACGCACGGGCTGGTACTTCTACGACTGGGCGAACTCGGCCTTCTCGACCACCGTCATCACGGTCTTCCTCGGCCCGTTCCTGACCACCGTCACCGAACTCGCGGCCGGATGCGAGCTCGGCGCGGACACCTGCGACGGGCGGGTCCACCCGCTCGGCATCACCATCGCCGCCGGGTCCTACTACCCCTACCTGGTGTCGCTGTCGGTGTTCCTGACCGTGTTCGTGCTGCCGATCACCGGCGCCATCGCCGACCGGGCGCCCCGCAAGAAGCCGCTGCTGGCCGCGACCGCGTTCACCGGCGCCGCGGCGACCATCGCGATGGCGTTCGTGACCGGCGACCGCTACCTGCTCGGCGGGCTGCTGTTCCTGATCGCGAACATCTCCGGCGGCGCGTCCATCGTCATCTACAACTCGTTCCTGCCGCGCCTGGCCGGCCCGGACGACCGGGACAAGGTGTCGTCCCGCGGCTGGGCGCTCGGCTACCTGGGCGGCGGGCTGCTGCTCGCGCTGAACCTCGTCGTCGTCACCAGCCTCACCGTCGACGGCGACCCGCAGCGCACCCTCGACCTGGCCCGCTGGTGCATCGTGTCGGCCGGCGTGTGGTGGGGGCTGTTCACCCTGGTGCCGCTTGCCTGGCTGAAGGAACACCCGGCGGCGGCCGTCGCCGACGATGCGCGGCCGGGCGGCAACGTCCTCACCGACGGGTTCAAACAGCTCGGGCACACCATCCGCGGGCTCCGGGCGTACCCGATGACCCTGTATTTCCTGCTCGCCTACCTGGTCTACAACGACGGCATTCAGACCGTGATCGCCCTGGCCAGCCAGTTCGGCACCGAGGAACTCAACCTCGGCCAGTCCACCCTGATCGTCACCATCCTGATCGTGCAGTTCCTGGCCTTCGGCGGGGCGCTGCTGCTCGGCGCGCTCGCCACCCGCATCGGCGCCCGCAAGACCATCCTGCTGTCACTGGTGCTGTGGCTCGGCGTGGTGCTGGCCGCGTTCTGGCTGCCCGAAGGCAAACCGATCCCGTTCATGCTGCTCGGCGTCGCCATCGGCCTGGTGCTCGGCGGCAGCCAGGCCCTGTCCCGCAGCCTGTTCTCGCAACTCATCCCGGCCGGCAAGGAAGGCGAGTACTACGGCTTCTACGAGATCAGCGACAAGGGCACCAGCTGGCTCGGCCCACTGCTGTTCGGCCTGGTGTTCCAGCTGACCAGCAGCTACCGCATCGGCATCGTCTCACTGGTGATCTTCTTCGTGGTCGGCGCGATCCTGCTCGCCCTCGTCCCGGTCCGGCAGGGCATCATCGCGGCCGGCAACAAACCCCCCAAACTCATCTGATGGACCACATCGCCATCGACCACGACTCGCCGGTCCCGCCCTACGAGCAGGTCCGGCTGCGGATCGCCGAACTCGCCGCCGCCGGAGAACTCGCCGCCGGGCACCGCCTGCCACCGGTCCGCACCCTCGCCACCGACCTCGGCCTGGCCGCCAACACGGTGGCCCGCGCCTACCGCGAACTGGAACAGGCCGGCCTCGTCGAAACCCGCGGCCGGGCCGGCACAGTGATCACCGCACGCGCCGCGAAAACCCCGGCCGAAGCCCAGAAAGCCGCCGAACGGTACGCGGACACGATCCAAAAACTCGGCTTGCCGCTCAGCACGGCCCTCGACCTGGTCAAGGCCGCACTGCGGCCGCCGGGCTGACCCGACCGGCCCGGTTCACCGCCGCGCCGCGCCGCCCCGCAGCACCAGGATGTGCCACACATACTTGAGCAGCTGCAGCACCTCCGGGGTCGAACCGAAGCGGGACCACTCACCCGGGTCGCGGATCGCCGCCACCGTGGCCCGGCCGACCACCTCGGCGTGCAAGGCGTCGACGCCGAACCGGGACGCCACGAACGCCGCGATCCGCGGAGTGTCCGGGCCACGGAGCTCGTCGGGAAACGCGGCCGGCTCCAGCGCGAAACCCTGGTGGTACTCCAGCCTCGGGGCCAGACGAGACAACAGGGCCGCGGTCGGCGTACCGATGAAGGACGGGTCGGCGACCACGGCCTGAACGTCCGCGCCCAGCGCGACACCCCCGTGCACCTGGGTCTCGACATAGCCGTCCAGGCACCGACCCGCGGCCGTGCGCGGCTCGCCGAGCGCCGCCACCCACGCGGCCGGCGACGACGCCGGCAGACGCAGCGCCGACCCGGTGCGCCCCACCTCATCCAGCAACGCCGCCCAAATCCCACCGAACGTGTCGATCGTCCCCACCACCGTGGGTTCCGTGACACTGTCACCGTGACTGAACGTGGCCCGCGCCGACACCGCCGGCGCCAGCCGCAGATGACAACTCCCGAACCGCGGCGACGCCCCATCCGGGTGCCCCGCCAGGTTCAACGCCCCATACACCGGCCGATCCACCCGCACCCGGGACGGGTACGCCCCGGCGAACATCCGCTGCTCCCACACATCCCGATCACCACCCGGAAACGCGGTCAGCCCACCGTTGGAGATCCCCGTCTCGAACTGGCTGCGATACCGGCCCTCCGCCACCAGACGCTCCGCCACCGTCGTCCCGTCCGCCAGCAACCGATCCGGGTGGAAACTCACCGTGATCGACGCGGCATGCACGAGAGGTGGCACCTCACCGGCGACACCGAGCGACCGCACATGCGCGAGCGCCCGATCGGCCGGCGACGTCACTGCGGCTCGAGGATGTTCGTCGCCAGCAACACCATCAGCAGCGCACCCAGCACCAGCCGGTAACCGATGAACAAACTGTACGAATGCTTCGAGATGAACCGCAGCAGCCACGCCACCGCCGCATAACCCACCACGAACGACACCAGCGTCGCCACGATCGTGTTGGCCCAGCCCACCCCGCCGGAGATGTTGTCATATTCGGTCACCGACTGCAGCACCGTCGCACCCAGCAATGCCGGGATCGACAGGAAGAACGACAACTTCGTGACTGTCACCCGATCGAGGTCACGCAACAGGCCGGCGGACATCGTCGCCCCCGACCGAGACACCCCGGGAATCAGCGCCAACGACTGCACCACCCCGATGATCAACGTGTCCTTCCAGGTCACATCGTCCTCATGACGGATCTGCGTGGCCGCCCGATCGGCGAACCACATCACCCCCGACCACAGGATCAACGCCGATGCCACGAACCACAGACTGCGCAGCGTCGTCTCGATCGCATCCTGGAACAACAACCCGACGACACCGATCGGAATCGACCCCAGGATGATCGCCCACCCGTACCGCCAATCCGGGTTCTGCCGCGCCTGCGCGTTGAACAACCCCCGCAACCACGCCGGCACGATCCGCGCGATGTCCTTCCGCAGGAAGATCACCGTGGCGATCACCGCACCCGACTGGATGATCGCGGTGAACGCCGTGATGTCCGGATCGTCGATCGAATAACCCAGCAGCTTCTCCGCGATGGTCAGGTGACCGGTGCTGGAGATCGGCAGGAACTCCGTAACCCCCTCGATCGCACCCAGCAGCACCGCTTCGAAGATGTTCAACCTGACCCCTGATCCCATCCGTGATCGACCCGCGGCGTCCGACAATAGGCGGTCGGTCAGCCCGCCCGGCGCCTGGCCCGCGCCGCCGCGATCGTGTACGCCGGATCCCGGTCCAGGTTGTGCCGATCCCGGTCATAGCGGCGCGTCGTCCGCGGGTCCGCGTGGCCCATCGCGTCCTGCACGTCCTCCAGCGCCACCCCCTCGTCCCGGGCCGCGGTCGCGAACGCGTGCCGCAGCGAATGCGGCGACAACCGCGCCCACGACTCGATGCCGGCCTCCTTCGCCAGCCGCCGGACCAGCCGGAACACCGCATGCCGGTCCACCCGGCCACCGGTCGACGTGACGAACAACGGCCCGTCCTCACGACCCTGCAGATAGGCGTCGACCGCCGCACCGGTCCCCGCCGTGAGGACCCGGCGCCGATGCCGGCCACCCTTACCGACGAACCGGATGCTGCGGTGCCCGCGCTCCCAGCCGAGATCCGCCACATCCAGACCGACCAGCTCACCCACCCGCAAACCGAGATCGGCCAGCATGGTGATCATCGCCCGGGTCCGCGGCGTGTCCGCCGCCTCGATCAAGGCGTCCACCTCGTCCGGAGTGAGGCCCACCGTGGCCGAGTGATCGCGACCCACCGCCGGCCGGTCCGCGCCGCCGACCGGATTCACCTCGACCGCCCGCAACTTGACCAGAAAGTCGTACCAGCTCGAGATGCCCGACAACTTCCGCGCCACCGTGGTCGCGGCCAGCTCATCCGCCTCCAGCGACCGGGCATAAGCGTTCACATCCAGGAACGTCGCCCGCAACGGATCCAGGTCCCGCCGCACACACCACGCCAGCCACCCACGCACATCACGCCGATACGCCGCCCGGGTGTGCTCCGACAACCGCCTATTCGCCAGCCACGCCTCAACGACCTGCTCGGCAGGCCGCAACACGTCGAGCGCGGCAGCCGTCTGCCGCGGAACCAGGGACACCCCACCGATCTTGTCAGGCAGCCGTCACTTCACCGTCCACGACATGCCAGCGGCCGGTCAATCCGGCCGCCTTCGCGAAATACCGGTCATGCGTCACCACCAGCAACGTCCCCCGATAACGCCGCAACGCCTCCTCCAGCACGTCCAAAGCGTCGAAATCCAGAAAATTCGTCGGCTCGTCCAGCAACAACACCCGCTGCGGGCTGTTCACCATCACGGCCAGCAACAACCGGCGCAACTCACCCGCCGACAGCGTGTGCAACGGCGCGTCCCACATCTCCTCGTCGAACTGATGCCCGGCCAGCAGACGCTCCGCGTCATCCACATAGACCGGCACCTGCGACCGGAAGAACTCCACCACCGACGCATCCGTCCGCAAACCGTCCGACGTCTGCGGCAACAACCGCGTACCCTCACCCGCCAACCGATGCAGCAACGTCGTCTTCCCCGCACCGTTACGACCGGTCACCAGAATCCGATCCCCGCGCCGCACCCCCGGCAACACCAACTCGCCACGATCACCGTCGTCATCCGGAAACGCCAGCGTCAACGCCGGCCGAGTCCGCGGCTCCGCCACCCACCGCATCGACTCCATCTGCCGGCGCAACCGCCGCTCCCGCACCTTCGCCTTCCGCGCCACCTTCCGCGCGATCCGCCGCAGATGCGGCGCCTCCGCCCCAGACCGCACCGTCAACTCGACACTCAACGACTGCCGCTTGGTCAACTCGATGTCCTGCTCCCAGCGCACCCGGTCCTTCTCCTGCGCCTCGAAATCGAGCACCCACCGGCGCCACCGCCGCGCCTTCTCCTCCCGATAGGCCGAATAACCACCACCCGGGAAATCCTGCGGCACGTCATGCACACCATCGAGCTCGATCACCCGCGACACCGTGGCATCCAGAAACGCCCGATCGTGGCTGACCGCCAGCACCGCACCCGCGAACTCCGCCAGCCACCCCTGCAACCAGGCGGCGCCCTCCTCATCCAGATGATTCGTCGGCTCATCCAGCAACAACACATCCGGCGCGGCCAGCAACGCCCGGGCCAGCAACAAACGCGCCTGCTCGCCACCACTGACCCGGTTGAGCGGCCGCTCGTCCGGCAGCTGAACCAGCCCCAGCCGCTGCCGCACCTCGGCCAGCCGCGACTCCGCGGTCCAGCCCTCCAGCGCCGTCCACCGCTCCTGCACCCGGCCGTACTCGTCCAGCACCCCGGAATCACGGGTCAGCTGCTCCTCCAGCGCACGCATCCGCCGGGTCACCTCGGCCAGCTCACCGAGACCCCCGAGCAGGAAATCACCGACCGTGCCCTCCGGATCCGGCACCTGCTGCGGCACATGAGCCACCCGCGTCCCCGGGCCACGCGTGACCACACCCGACGACGGCGCCAGCTCACCGGCGAGCACACGCAACAACGTGGTCTTCCCGGCGCCGTTGGGACCCACCACACCGATCCGGTCACCGTCACCCAGCACCAGATCGAAACCCTCGAACAGCAGGTCACCGTCGTGGGCACAACCGACAGAAACAGCCTTGAGCACGGAAAACCTCCAGAGGACACACCGACATCGGGACGCACACACAAGTCGGCAGTCACATCACATGGAGGCAGACACTCCCAGCATCGACAACAGATCCGCCCGCAACCCTGCCCCCACACCAACGCGCCCGCAACCCCAATACCGGTTACGCCCCCCGCGTAACCGAGAACATTGCCGCGCCCACCGGCGGACGGCATCGTCAGAGCATGCGTCTACTCCTGCTCGGCGGCAGCGGATTCGTCGGCCGCACCATCGCCGAACTCGCCGTCACCGACGGCCACCACGTCACCGCACTCAACCGCGGCCGGCGACCCGCACCGGACGGCGTACACACCCTCACCGGCGACCGCACCACCACCGCCGGCCTCGCCACCCTCGCCGGACAGGACTACGACGCCGTCATCGACACCTGGTCCGCCGCACCCACCGTCGTCCGCGAAGCCGCCCGCGCACTCTCCGGACACGCCGGGCACTACACCTACATCTCCAGCCGCTCCGTCTACGCCGACGGCGAATTCCTCAACGAGGACGCGCCACTGGTCGACGGCGACCCCGACGCCCCCGCCACCGACTACGCCGCCGACAAACGCGGCGGAGAACTCGCCGCCGACCAATTCGACGGACCCGTCCTGCACGCCCGCGCCGGACTCATCCTCGGCCCCCACGAAGACATCGGCCGGCTCCCCTGGTGGCTCAACCGCCTCCACCGCGGCGGACCCACCCTCGCCCCCGGCCCCGCCGACCTCCCCCTGCAATACATCGACGCCCGCGACCTCGCCGCCTTCATCCTCCACGCCGCCACCCACCGGCACACCGGCCCGTTCAACCTGGTCGGACCACGCGGCCAAACCACCACCGGCGAACTCCTCACCACCGCCAACGACATCACCGGCAACCACGCCCAACTGCACTGGACCGACCCCGAAACCATCCTCGCCGCCGGCATCCAACCCTGGACCGACCTGCCCATCTGGCTCCCACCAGGCCCCGTGCACACCCAACTCCACCAAGGCGACATCACCCGCGCCCTCACCGCCGGCCTCACCATCCGGCCCACCCACGACACCATCGCCGACACCTGGACCTGGCTCACCGCCATCGGCGGCACCGCACCCCAGCGCACCGACCGCCCCACCGTCGGCCTCGACCCCGCCCTCGAACAAAAAGTCCTCCGAGCCTCATGACCGACATCGCGGTGGTCGGCGCCGGCATCGTCGGAGCCGCCATCGCCAACTACGCCACCCGCAGCGGCGCCACCGTCACCCTCATCGACCCCGCACCACCCGGCTCCGGCGTCACCAGCCGCTCCTTCGCCTGGATCGGCGAATCCGTGCTCCCCGGCGGCGTCATGCACGAATGGCAACGACTCGAAAAAACCGTCCTCGGGGTACGCGTGCGATGGACCGGATCGATCACCTGGGGAAACGCCGACCGCCCCCACGGCGGCCACGTCATCACCGCCGACCGGATCGCCGCCCTCGAACCCCACCTGCGCCGGCCCCCCGACCACGCCGTCCACCGGCCCGACGACGCCGCCGTCGACCCCGTCGCCACCACCCGCGCCCTCGCCGCCGGCATCCCCTACCAGCAGGCCGCCGTCACCTCCGTGCACACCGGCGGCGTCGAGACCACCGCCGGATTCATCGCCGCCGACACCGTCGTGGTCGCCGCCGGCACCCGCACACCGGCACTGTGCGGACCCCTGCCCGTCACGTCCTCACCCGCCGTGCTGCTCCGCTACCAAGCACCACCCGGCCTCGTCAACACCGTCATCGCCGGCCCCGACATCGAAGTCCGCGAAACCGGCGACGGAGAACTCCTCGCCGCCGCCACCCTGGTGACCCGCGACCTCGACCACATCGCCCACCGAGCCACCGCCGCCATCAAAGCCTCACTGCGCGGCGCCGACACCATCCGCCTGCGCACCATCGACATCGGCGACCGACCCATGCCCGCCGACGGCAAACCCATCATCGGATTCCTCCGACCAGGGCTCTACGTCGCCGTCATGCACTCCGCCGTGACCCTCGCCCCGATCGTCGCCCGCCTCGTCACCGCGGAACTCTCCGGAACCGGACCGATGGCCGCACTCGACGCCTTCCGCCCCGCCCGCTTCGACAGGCTCAACTGACCAACTCCGCGAAACGCCGCCAGCCGACATTGCCACCCGACAGAATCACACCCACCCGCGCCCCCGCCGGCACCTCCACCCGCCCCGCCAGCAACGCCGCCAGACCCGACCCGCCACTCGGCTCCAGCACCGACTTCAACCGATCGAACGCGAACCGCAGACCCGCCACGATCTCCTCATCCGACACCAGCACGATCTCGTCCACCAACTCCCGGTTGATCGAGAACGTGAGCTCCCCCGGAACGCTCGCCGCCTGCCCGTCCGCGATCGTCCTCGGCACCGGGATCGACACCCGCTCCCCCGCCGCCAGCGACCGGCGTGTGTCATCACCCGCCACCGGCTCCACGCCGACCACCCGCACCCGATCACTCAACCCCTTGGCGACGGTCGCCGAACCAGCCATCAGACCACCACCACCCACCGGCACCACCAGCACGTCCAGATCGCCGACATCCTCGAACAACTCCAACGCCGCCGTGCCCTGACCGGCGATCACATGCGGATGCTCATAGGGCGGAATCAGAGCCAGACCACGATCGGCCGCCAGCTCCGCGCCGATAGCCTCACGATCCCCGGTGTACCGGTCGTAGAAGACGATCTCGGCGCCATAACCGGCCACCGCGTCGAGCTTCGACCTCGGCGTGTCCTCCGGCATCACGATCACCGCGGTCGAACCGAGCTCCGCGGCCGCCAGCGCCACCGCCTGCGCGTGGTTGCCCGACGAATAGGCCGCGATGCCCTTGGCCCGCTGCTCATCGGACAGACGCGACACCGCGTTGTAGGCGCCACGGAACTTGAACGCCCCGACGCGCTGCAGGTTTTCGCACTTCAGGAACACCGAACCGCCGACCAGGGCGTCCAACGTCCGCGAGGTGACGACCGGCGTGCGATGCGCCACCCCGGCGATGCGCACCGCCGCCGACCGTACGTCATCGAGCCCGACCCGAACGTCCCCGGACACGGTCACCCCTTCCCGCCGGCTCACACCGGCCGTCGCCTTCACGCCCCCGCCATCCTCCCCTGCCCCGGCCTGCCGAAGCCCGGTGACTTGACCGGCGTCACATCTGATTTCGGGGATGTCGTTGATTCCTTTTTGGTTTTGGGGTGATGCGTGCGCGGAGCCAGGTGGCGCACACCCTGTAAGGCGTCCTAGGATGTTTGTGGTGACTGCGGGACACGACTGTTTCGTGCAGATCGGCGCCGTCTGGCGAAGGTCGCCGAGAGCACCCTGGTGGCTTCGATGCCGGCCTGGGCGATCGCGAACTGGCTGGTCAATGCTCACCCTCCCCGGACTGTGCATCGGCGTGGTCAACCTGGCAGCGGCGCCACATGCCGCGCTGCACGACGGAGCGCGCTTGGAAGCCTGGGCCGAGGCGATGAGCGGCGTCACCGAGAAGTCGGCCCTTTGCCTCCGGTCGACCGCGCGATCTGTGGAGAGCCAGAGAGACGGCCGATCCTTGGGAGGCCGACAATGTGCGAGCCGCCTCGAAAAGGCTGCAGCGGAAGGCCGCGGCCGGCAGCCCCTCCCCCGAGGCGCTCACGATCCTTCCTAGCGGGCGGCCTTCGGCTGCTCGGCGGGCCATCGGCTGGATGGGTCATCCTGATCGGATGGGACTGGGTTGGCTGAGCGAGCCGACTGTGGACGCGTTGCGGGGCGCGCTGCGCACGGTGGCGCCGGACCTGGCCGACGGCACGATCGAGCCCCGCGGGCTCGAGCCGAGCGACGACCCCGAGTGGTGCGCGGCCACCGCCGTGGTCGACGGCCGGTTCGTGGTGAAGTTCGCCTGGGCCGAGCCGCCCGCACTGCGAATCTGCCATCAGGCGCGGCTGATGGACGCGCTGCGCGCGGCCGCGGCGCCGTTGCCGCTGCCCGAGGTGGTCGCGGTGTCCCGTGACCCGGCGATGCTGATCACGCGCCGGGCCGACGCGGTGCCGTTCTTCGAGGCGCGGCACCTGATCGCTCCGGACGATCGGGAGCCGGCCGCGCGTGACCTGGCCGCGGTTCTGGCGGGTCTGCACCAACCGCACGTCCTGAAGTCCGTGTCCGACACGATGGGACGGTTGCCCGGACCGACGGCCGACGCCACGACGGACGCCCTGCGGGACCGGTTCGGGGCACTGATCAGATCCGACCAGCGGGCCCGGGTGTCGTCCTGGTGCGACTGGGCCGACCGGGCACTCGCGACGCCGGGCCGGACCGTTCTGGTCCACGGCGACTTCCACGGCGACAACCACCTCTGGGACCGGAAGTCACTGCGGCTGAGCCTGGTCGTCGACTGGGAGACGGCGGGCACCGGCGAACCCGAGTTCGACCTGCGATGCCTGCCCGCGGACTGCGGCATCGAACTGTTCACCGCCACGGTGGCTCACTATGAGCGGATGTCCGGCACCACCCTGGACGTGGACCGGATCATGGCCTGGCACCTGCGGACCGTTCTGGGCGACGCGCTCTGGCGGACCGTGGCCGGGTTCCCGTTGCCGGACCATCGCACCCCGGCGGAATGGGTCGATGACCTGGACGCCAGATTCACCACGCTGGGGACTTTCGGCTGATGGGTGTCGCCACACCCAACCACCAAGCCCTCCGCCGGCGAACCGGCTCGGCTGCCCACGCCACCACATCCCTCACGACGAAGCACCGCCCGGCCGGGTGGGCCGGCTGGGTGGGCCGGCCGGGTGCTCACCACCGATAGGGCCGGCTGTAGCTTCCAGCGAAAAAACAACGCTAAGAACCTGGCATTGAATCTTGGTCTGACCGGCCCGTAACCTGCCGTCCGTTTGGTGACGGTCGATGGCGGGGTGGTGAGTTCGTGGCGACTCGGGATGTGTTCTCCGAGGACGAGATGGCGCGGTTGCGGTCGTTCCCGGAGATCGGCCGGGTGGAGTTGATTCGGCATTTCACGCTCACGGACGCGGACGAGGCGTTCCTGCGCAAGTTCCGGACGGGCCGCAACGTGCTCGGCGCGGCGGTTCAGCTGTGCGCGTTGCCGTGGCTGGGTTACGTCGATGGGCGAGCTGCGCGATTACGGCGCCCGCCGTCAGACCCGTACCGATCATCTGCGGGAGATCGCCGCGTACGCGGGGTGGCGTAGACGGATGCCGCCGGGTGGAAGGAACTGGACGAGTTCCTGTTCGCCCGGGCGATGCAGCACGACTCCCCGAAGCTGTTGTTCCGGCGCCGCCTCGACGCGCACACGATGGACCTGTCGGACCTGCCCGCAGAACGGCGCCGGTTCCTCGCCGGGGTCGGGCGCCGGCTGACTCCGCAGGCGTTGCAGCACCGGGAGCCACAACGGCGGTACCCGATCCTGCTGACGGTGCTGGCGCAGTCCGCCGTTGACGTCCTGGACGAGACCATCGGCGCCGACGTGCCCGGCGGCTACCGCCAACGCGGGGTGTGCGAGCACGTCACCACGGTGGTGACATCACCGCGGAATCCGTTGGGCTGGGCAAGGGGGCAACTTTCACCCTGCGCCTACCGTAGGTGGCGCGACCCGATTCGGCTCAGGCCTCTGGCTCCCAGGTCAGCAGCCGCACCTTCGCGACGGTGCGGACGTGTTTGCGCATGGCGGCGGCCGCCTTTTTCGGCTCGCCTGCGGCGATGGCCTCGTAGATGGCTGTGTGCTGGGCGAGCGAACGGGGCGGGCGGCCGGGCTGGCGCAGTGACTCGGTGCGGCTCTCGGTGATCTGGCCGGCGATCGACTTCATGAACTCCGCGAGCAACGAGCTGTGCGCGGCTGCCGTGACCGCGGCGTGGAACCGCCGGTCGCCCTCCATGCCGAAACCGCCCTCGGCGACCTCGTCGCGCATGAAGTCGAGTGCCTGCCGGATGTCCTCCAGTTCGTCCGCGGTGCGGCGTTCGGCGGCGAGTTCGGCGAGTTTTGTTTCCAGCGCCTCCCGCGCCTCCAGCACGTCCGGGAGGCGTTTGCGGCGTTCGACAAGCTGCTCGACCGGTTCCACGTCGAGGGTGCCGCGCACCAGGTAGGTCCCGCCGCCGTGGCGCGTTTCGATGAGGCCTTGGACCTCGAGCACCACGATCGCCTGTTTCACCGACGCGCGGCTCACCCTGAGGCGAGCGGCCAGATCGCGCTCGGCGGGCAGGCGGTCGCCCGCGCGCAGGCCCGCCTCCGCCACGTGTGCGCGCAGGCGTTCCAGGACCTGCTCGTACAGGCGGGGCTTGGCCATCGGCCGAAGTGCCTCTGACATCGGTCCATCGTATCCCGTGAAGTGGCTCAGCCATTAGACCACCTCTTGACAGTTCCCGGGCCGCAGAGGGAAAGTGGCTGAGCCACTGCGCCACTGGGATCCCCAACGACGGGAGCGCCCGATGTCCCCCGAACTGATTTCGATACTCGTGCTGGTCGTGGTGTTCGTGATCGCCACGACCCGGTCGATCAACATGGGCGCGCTCGCGTTCGCCGCGGCCTTCGGTGTCGGCACGCTCGTCGCGGACATGGAGACCGACGACATCTTCGAGGGCTTCCCCGGCTCGTTGTTCGTCGTGCTGGTCGGCGTGACGTTCCTGTTCGCCATCGCGAGGGCCAACGGCACCACCGACTGGTTGGTGCACATGGCGATCCGGCTGGTCGGTGGGCGGATCGCATTGATGCCGTGGGTGATGTTCGCGATCACCGGTCTGCTGACCGCGATCGGTGCGGTGAGCCCGGCGGCGGTCGCGATCGTCGCGCCGATCGCGATGGGCTTCGCCGCGAAATACAAGATCAGCCCGCTGCTGATGGGCGTGATGGTGGTGCACGGCGCGCAGGCGGGCGGGTTCTCCCCCATCAGCATTTACGGCACGATCGTCAACGGCATCGTCGCCGAGGAGGGCCTGCCGGGCAACGAGATCGTGCTGTTCCTCGCAAGCGCCGTGGTGAACCTGGTGATCGCGGCCGTGGTGTACGTGGTACTCGGTGGCCTGAAACTGGCCAGGCATCCCCTGGACGCGCCCGCGCTCGTCCGCACCGGCGGCGGAGGCGACGGCAACGGCGACGCGGCCGAGACCGAGGCCGAGACCGAGGCCGAGGAGCGCGTCACCCTGACCGCACCGCGCATCGCCACCTTGGCCGGCCTGGCCGCGCTGGTGGCGGCGACGCTGGTGTTCGACCTCGACGTCGGCCTCGCCGCCATCACGGTGGCGGTGCTGCTCAGCGTGGTGTGGCCGGAGCAGAGCAAGCAGGCGATCACCCAGATCACCTGGCCCACCGTGCTGCTGATCTGCGGCATCCTCACCTACGTCGGCGTGCTGCAGACGATGGGCACGATCAAGTGGGCGGGCAACTCCGTCGCCGACGTCGGTGCCCCGCTGATCGCCGCGCTGCTGATCTGCTACATCGGCGCCATCGTGTCCGCGTTCGCCTCGTCGGTCGGCATCATGGGCGCGCTCATCCCGCTCGCCGTGCCGTTCCTGCTGCGTGGTGACGTCAGCGCGGTCGGGCTGATCGCGGCGCTCGCGGTGTCGGCAACGGTGGTCGACGTGAGCCCGTTCTCCACCAACGGCGCGCTGGTGCTGGCCAGTGCGCAGGACGTCGACCGCGACCGGTTCTTCAAGCAGCTCATGGTCTACGGCGGGATCGTGGTGGCGGCGGCGCCGCCGCTGGTGTGGCTCGCCCTTGTCGTCCCCGGAGTCTGGTGAGCCGTCTTGCTTCTCGCATCGCCTTCGAACCGCGTCGCGCTTCGCTTCGGCGATCGCACCCTCACCCACGCCGAGTTGGCATCCTGCGCGGGAGCCCTGGCACAGCAGTTGGTGGGGCTGCCTCGGGTGGCGGTCTGGGCGACGCCGTCCCTCGAGACGTGCGTGGCGGTCGTCGCCGCCTGGTTCGCCGGGGTGCCCGCCGTGCCGATCAACCCGAGAATCGGGGAACGGGAACTCGCGCACATCGTGGCGGACAGCGCGCCCGCCGGTGTGCTCGCGGCTCCCGGCACACGACTGCCGGAAGGCCTGCTGCCGGTGGCCCGCCGGGATGTCACGCTCGACCCGGGAGGGGCCGAGCTGCCACCGGAGCCGGATGCCGGGGCACCCGCGTTGATCGTCTACACCTCAGGCACCACGGGAGCGCCGAAGGGCGTCGTGCTGCCGCGCCGAGCGATCGTATCCACATTGGACTCAGTGGCGCAGGCATGGCAGTGGACCGGGGACGACGTGCTGGTGCACGCGTTGCCGTTGTTCCACGTGCACGGGCTCATCCTCGGCGTGCTCGGTCCGCTGCGCCGCGGAGGCACGCTGCACCACCTCGGCGGTTTCTCCACAGATCAGGTGGCACGGGCGCTCGCGGACGGGGGCACGATGCTGTTCGGCGTGCCGACGATGTACCACCGCATCGCGGACGAGGTGAACGGCAACCCGAAACTCGTCGCGGCGCTGCGGCAGGCACGGCTGCTCGTGTCGGGTTCGGCGGCGTTGCCGGCGACCGACCACGAGCGCATCGCCGCGGCGACCAGCCAACTGGTCGTGGAGCGGTACGGCATGACCGAGACACTGATGAACACCAGCACCCGCGCGGACGGCGACCGCAAGCCCGGCTCGATCGGCGTCCCGCTGCCGGGAGTCGAGGTGCGGCTCGTCGACGACAGCGGTTCGCCGATCCAGGAATCCGGTGCGATTGGCGAGATCCAGGTACGCGGACCGAACCTCTTCACCGAGTACCTCAACCAGCCCGGCGCCACAGCCGAGGCGTTCGTCGACGGCTGGTTCCGCACCGGGGACATCGGCATGCGCGACCCCGACAGCCACTACCGAATCGTCGGCCGCAAAGCCACCGACATCATCAAGAGCGGCGGATACAAGATCGGTGCGGGCGAGATCGAGAACGCGCTGCTGGAGCATCCGGGCGTAGCGGAAGCGGCGGTGACCGGCGAGCCGGACGACGACCTCGGTGAGCGGATCGTCGCCTGGGTCGTGCCGGTCGGCGCCGCGCCGGAGGAACGCGAGCTCGTCGACCACGTCGCACGACTACTCACCCCGCACAAGCGCCCCAGAATCGTCCGTTTCGTCGAATCCTTGCCGCGCAACGAGATGGGCAAGGTCGTGAAGCGAGCGCTCCGTGCGTGAGCCCGCACGCGCCATGATCAGTCGAGTGGCCAGGGCGTTCACCGAACTACCCGACGCGAGTGAACCGCCCGCAGTGGACGGCCCGCTCGGCTGGCCCGGCTACGACGAGGCGCTGGCACGCGCGCGCGATCGCACCGGCGAACCCGAGTCGGTCGTCTGCGGTGTCGCCGACATCGGCGGTGTCACAGCCGTACTGGTGGCATTCGAATTCGGTTTCCTCGGCGGCTCGCTCGGCACCCGGACCGGCCGGCGGATCGAGCAGGCGTTCACCAGGGCGCGCGAGCTCACCGTGCCGGTGGTGTCGTTGATCGCGACCGGCGGCAGCCGGATGCAGGAGGGCACGCCGGCGCTGACCCAGCTGCAACGCATCGCCCGTCAGCTCGCTCTCACCCGTGACGCAGGGCTTCCGCACATCGCAGTACTGCGCGACCCGGCGACCGGCGGTGGCTGGGCCACGCTCGGCGCCGGCGCGGACGTCATCATCGGACTGAACGGAGCGCAGGTCGGCTTCGCCGGATCGCGGGTGCGTCCGCCCGGGTACACCGTCGCGGAGCAATTCGCTGCGGGGCAGGTCGACCAGGTCGTATCCCACCCTGAGTTGAGGGGCCGGCTGGAGCGCTGGCTGCGGCTGCTGACAACGCCCTCGGCAGCGCCCGCCTTCGTGCCGGGTGCGCTGGGCTCGGCGACGCTGCCCGAGACCGGCTGGGATGCCGTACGACGCGCACGCGCACCCGATCGTCCGCGCGCGCAGGCGTACCTCGACGAGTGTTTCGACTGGCGCGAATCGATCAGCGGTGACCGGTGCGGCGGCGTCGACCCCGGAGTGCTCTGCGGGTTCGGCCATCGTGACGGCGTCACCGTCGCCTATGCCGCGCAATGCGGAACGGTGACGCGGCCCGCCGGGTTCCGCACGGCGGCACGGCTGGTCCGCCTGGCCGACAGAATGGGCATCCCCGTGCTGACCCTGGTCGACACGCCGGGCGCGGCCAACGACCGGGAAGCCGAGCAGACCGCTGCGGGCGCCGCCATCGCGGACATGTTCACCGCGATCGCGTCAGCCACCATGCCGGTCACCACAATGCTGATCGGCGAGGGCGGCTCCGGCGGTGCGCTCGCGTTCGCCGCCCCGGGCCGGATGTGGGTCACGCCGGACAGCTACTTCGCGGTGATCTCACCCGAGGCGGCCACGGCCATCCTCAAGCGGCCGCCGTCCGAGGTGCGGGTGACCACCGAGCGATTGCGGCTGCGGCCCCAGGACCTGGTGGAGCTCGGCATCGCGCGGGGAATCGCCGAGAGCGCAGATCTCGATCGCCCTCCGCGCGACACCTCAGGATCTGCCCGGCAGTGAGAGCGCCGGAACGGTCAGTCGTGGCGCGGGCGGTGGCGTTCTCGGCGGCGCGTTGTGCGCAGGTGCCGCAGATGGTCACGCGGGGGCCGCGGACCAGGGGCCGGGCGGGGTGTCGGCGGCGCCGCAGAACGAGCAGGCCTTAGATCAACTTCTTAGCGTTGTTTTTCGCGGGAAGCTACAGCCGGCCCCGATACGCCACCACCGGCCGGCCCTCGAGAACAACTGGCGGCGAACGAGCGGGCCGTCAGCCCACCGACGCGGAGCCCAGCCGTCCGGCGCCGTCGCGATAGGCGGCGGTGAGCCGTTCGAACTCCTGCCGGATGCGGGCGAGCAGGTGCGGCGGCTGGTGTTCCATCAGCATTCCCAGGGCGCCGATGCCGTTCGCGGGTCCACTCCACCAGTCCTCGGGGTCGGTGCGGTGGGTCCAGCTGAGGGTCTCGCAGCGGGCGTCGGTGAGGCCGGCCCGGGTCAGCAGGCCGCAGAGTCCGTCGGGAGTGCGCGGGAAGTCCTTGTCCGCGTCCAGCCGCGGTGTCTCGGCCGGGCGTTCGGCCCCGGACGCGTCGAAGATCTCCCCCCACAGCCGTTGCAGGGGCGGTTGGGGGTAGGGCCAGATGGTGACGGCCACGCGTCCGCCGGGCCGAACGACCCGCCGCAGCTCGGCGATGGCGGCCGCGGGATCTCCGACGTGATTGATCACGAAGTTGGCCACCGCCGCGTCGAAGGAGCGATCGGCGAAGGGCAGCCTCGGCAACGTCGCCTGGTGAAACTCGGCCGGAACCCGTCGGCGTGCCACGTCGAGCATGTCGGGTTCGGCATCGACCGCCACGACGTCGGCGCCGCGGCGGCACGCCAGGGCGGCGACGGTGCCGGGTCCGGTGCCCGCGTCCAGCACGCGGTCGCGCGCTTCGACACCTGCCGCGTCGAGGAGGGCGTCGGCGGGATGCGCGCACAACGTGGCGAAGCTGCGCTGATACGCCGCCGCGCGCCCGGCCCACCGCGACCGCTCGTGGTCGTCGAAAGATGTCATCGGCCCCCGCCCGATCGCCCGAGCGGCAAAGGTAGCGGACCCGCTCGATCAGGCGTCGTTGATTCCTGTTTGTCTTTGACCTCAGCCGGCCGGAGGGAGGTCGCGCACACCCTGTAAAGCATCCTAGGATGTTGCCTGTCGTCGCCGAGTCCGAGCCGAGCGGCGCACACCGCCTGGCGCGTCCTAGGATGATGGTCATCCCGCGGTCGCCGGACAATGGTCGGATGGCACCGTCCCTGAGCCGGTTCGTGAGCGCGACCGGAACCCTCCCGGACGTCGCGCAGACCCGCGCCGATGTCGCTCGCCTGCGGCCCGACCTGCTGGAACGCCTGGACACCGCGGTCCCGGAAGCGACCGCGGCCGTGCTCGGCCGGCTTCTCGGCGCGCTCGATCGCGAACCGCTCCCCGGCCTGGTGAATCGCGAACCAGGCGGCGGGCTCGGTCTCCTGCGGGTGACCTTCGCCGACGGATCGGAGGTGATCTTCCCCACCGACGCCGCGCGGCCGTTCGCGACGCCGCTGCTCGCGGAGGTGCGGGTGCGCAGGCCGGGTGAGCCGGCGGGCACCCACCTCACCGATCCCGGTGCGCTGGCGCGAATGCTCTGGCCCGACGCCGCCCTGGCCGCCGAACTGGACAACAGCGTCGCCAACCTCGCCCTCGCCCTGGCGAGAGGACAGGCCCAGCCGAAAGTCAAAGCCCGGCCCAAAGAGGAAGCCCGGCCCAAAGAAGAGGCCGGGCTGGACGAAGACGCCCGGCGGAAAGCCGGCGAGCCCACCCGCCCGGAGACCGGCTGGACCCTGGCCGGCGCCGAAGGCGACCCCGACGGCCTGGCCCGCCTGGAACAACTGGTCCTCGACGGACACCCCCTGCACCCGTGCTGCCGCACCCGCGAGGGCATGACCACCGCCGACGTGCTGGCCTACGCCCCGGAGCACCGCCCCCACCTCCAACTCCACAAGCTGGCCGTCCCCCCGGACCGGTGGATCGGCGACGGCCCACCGGTCCTCTACGCCCACCCGTGGCAGTCCGCCCGCCTGCGCGCCGAACACCCCTGGCTCACCGACGCCGGCCGCACCGCCCCCGGCCGCCCCCTCATGTCCCTGCGCACGATCGCGATCCCCGGCGAGCACATCAAAACCGCTGTCGACGTGCGGATGACCTCCGCGATCCGCACCGTCTCCCCCGCCGCCATCCACAACGGACCCCGGCTGTCCGCCCTGCTCACCGAGCTGACCCGCGACCTGCCGCTGGACATCCTGGCCGAGCACGGCGCCGGCGCCGTGCTGGTCGGCGGCGAGCCGCAACGCCGGATGGCACACCTGCGCCGGGCCGCGCCACGCCCGGCGCGGGACGAGGCGATCGTCCCGCTCGGCGCCTTGAAGGCCGGCACGCCGCCGCTGATCAGCCAGGCCGTCGCGCGGGCGGGCGGGGACCCGTACCGGTGGTTGGCGGATCTTGCGAAGATCCTCTGGCCATCGCTGATGGTGGTCCTGGACCGCGGGGTCGCGCTCGAGGCGCACGGGCAGAACACGCTGGTCGGGCTGACCAGGGGCCGGCCGACGCGGATCCTCTATCGCGACCTGGGCGGGGTGCGGGTCCGCAGGGCGCGGGCCGACGACACGGATCTGCGCGGTGACCTGCCCTGCGACGACCCCGCCGAGCTGCGCGCCAAGCTGGCCGCCGCGTGCCTGGGCACGGTGGCCGCCGAACTGGTCGCCCTGCTCGGCGAGCACCACGACGCCGACCCCTTGCGGCTGTGGGGAATCATCGCGGAGTCGATCACACGGACCGGGACGGAGGACGCCGAGGCGATGCTGCGCGAACCGCTGCCGCTCAAGGCGACCACCGCCATGCGGCTCGCCGCCGATCCGCTCGACGACGTGTGGTGCCACCTGGACAACCCGATGGCGGGAGCCCGATGACCTACAGCCTGACCGGCGGACGGCTGGCCGTGTCCGCCGCGCACGCCGAGGCGGCCCTGGCCGTGCACGCTCCGGAGCTGGTGAGCGCCTATGCCGCGGCGCTGCCCCGGGCGGCCGACACGGTGGGCCGCAGACTGCGCGGCGCGCTCGTCCGCGAGGACATCGGGGATGCCCGGGCGCGCCATGCCGGGCAGGGGGTGGCGCACGGTTTCGACCGGGTGGAGTTCGCCGAGGCGGGCGCCGACGACCCGGTCGACCTGCTGGCCGGCCTGGACGCGCCGGGGTTCGCCCAGGAGCTGCGCAACGCGGTGGTGAACCTGGCGATCGCGATGGCCCGGCAGCGCCGCGGCGACCTCGCGACCGACGCGGACGAGCGGGCCATCCAGCTCGAGCGGCTGGCCGTGGCCGGGCACAACCTGCATCCGTGCGGGCGCACCCGGCTGGGATGGGACACCACCGACGTGCTCGCGCACGACCTCGAGGCCGGGTACACCACGATCGGTTTCGTCGCGGTCCGCGACGACGGGCATGTCGGCGACGACGTCGGGGCGGCGCTGACCGCGGTCTACCCGTGGCTGCCGGACCCGCCGCCGGGCTACCGCCTGCAGCCCGTGCACGAGTGGCAGCGCGACACGATTCTGCCCACCCGCTACCGGGACCTGCTGCGCGACGGCGCCCTGCGGATCGTCGACGGCACTCTGGACGCGGTGCCCACGGCCGCGCTGCGCACCCTGCTGCTGCCGCCGGGAGCGGACGGCCGCCGCCGCTACCTGAAGGTTTCGCTGGACATCCAGGTGACCTCGACGCGGCGCAGCATCAGCGTGGCCAGCACCCGCAACGGCCCGGCCGTGTCGACCCTGCTGCACCGGCTCGCCGCCGACGACCCGGAAGGCCACCGGCTGATCCTGCTCGCCGAGACCGCGGGAGCCGCGGTGCCCGCCGGTTCGGGGCGCGACCTGTCGGCGATCCTGCGCGACGGGCTGACCGGGCGGCTCGCCGACGGCGAGGAGGCGATCCCGGGCGGGGCGATCGGAGCGCGGCTGCCGGAGTTGCTCGCCGCGTCCGGGCTGACGCCGGCGACCTGGCTCGAGGCCTATGCGCGGCTGCTGCTGCCCCCGCTGCTGCGGCTGACGACCAAAGGTGTCGCGTTCGAGGCGCACCTGCAGAACTGCCTGCCCACCTTCGTCGGTGGCGCGCCGGCCCGGCTGGTGCTGCGGGACTTCGCCGGGCTGCGCCTGCACCTGCCGCGGCTGGCGGCGGCCGGCTTCGCGGTCAACCTCTGGCCGGGCTCGGTGGTCGGCACCGACGACGAGAGGGTGCTGCGCGCCAAGATCGGTTACACCGCCCTGCAGGCGCACCTCGGCGAACTGGTGATCCGGCTCGGTGAGACGCACGGCCTGGACGAGGCGACGGCCTGGCGGGCCGTGCGGAGGGTGATCGACGAGACGTATGACGCGCTCGGCGGCAATCCGGCCGCACGCCGCGACCGGGCCGCCTTCACCGCGCCGATGGTGCCCCACAAAGCCCTGGTCCGGATGCGTCTGGGCGGCGACGGCGACGCCTATCTGCCGGTGCGGAACCCGCTGCATGCGCCCGCCTGACGCGATCGCCGCGGCGCTGCTGGCGGTGCCGCGACCACGCTGCGCGTTCGTCTACGACACCTCCGCGTTGCGCGAGCAGGCAGTCCGGGTCCGGGCCGCGTTCCCCGCGAAAACCATCCTGCTGTACGCGGTGAAGGCGAACAGCCACCCCTCGGTGGTCCGCACCCTGGCCGCCACCTGCGACGGCCTGGACGTGGCCTCCCGCGGGGAGCTCGATCTCGCCGTGGCCTCCGGCGCCCGCCGCATCGTGGTGAGCGGCCCGGCCAAGACCGACGACCTACTCGCCGCGGCAGTGGCGGCGGGCGCCCAGATCAACGTGGAGAGCCTGCACGAGCTGCGCCGGCTGCCCGCGGACGCGCGCATCGCGATCCGGGTGAACCGTCGCTCCGCCACCCTTCCCGGCTCGCACACGATGACCGGCGCACCGACGCCCTTCGGCGTCGACGAGTCGGATCTGGCCGATCTGCTCCGGACCGGCCGCCGCATCGAGGGCTTCCACCTGCACGCCGTCTCGAACAACCTGGACGCCGCCGCGCACGCCGCCTTCATCGCCGACAGCCTCGACTGGTCCCGGCGGACCGCCGCCGCGCACGACATCGACCTGCGCCTGGTCAACGTCGGCGGCGGCCTCGGCGTCGACTACCTGAGCGACGACACCATCGACCTGGACGCTCTGCGCGCGGCCGTCCCCGATCCGCCGCCCGGCGTCGAACTGCTCACCGAACCGGGCCGCATCCTCGCCGCCGACGCCGGCTGGTACGCCGCCGAGGTGCTCGACCTGAAACGGACGCACGGCCGCTGGTTCGCGGTGCTGCGCGGCGGCACCCACCACTTCCGGCTCCCGGCGGCGTGGGGCTACAGCCACCCGTTCACCGTGCTGCCGGTGGACGAGTGGCCGCACCCGTGGCCGCGCCCCGAGGTGGTGGACGCCGAGGTGGACGCGGTCGGTGAGCTGTGCACCCCGCGCGACGTGCTGGCCCGGGCCCGGCGGGTCGACCGGCTCCGGATCGGCGACCTGCTGGTGTTCGGCCGGGCCGGCGCCTACGGCTGGGACATCTCGCACCACGACTTCCTGCGGCACGAACCACCGGCGTTCATCGTCGTGTGAACACCGCACGCCAGCGCAGGCTCAGCGGGTCGTCCGCCGCGGGATGCTCCTCCAGCGACTCGCGGATCAGGCCGCCGGTGGCGAACGCGGCGACCTCGTCGCGGGTCAGCGGCCACGGCGGCCCCTCGTCGCTGGGCTCGGCGATCGCGGCGGCCAGCACGAGCAGCGTGCCGCCCGGCGCCACCAGGGTGCCGACCGAGGCGATCGCCCGCGCCCGCAGCTCGCGCGGCAGCGCCTGCACGTTGTTGCTCTCCACCACCAGGTCGTAGCCGTGCCGCCAGGACACCGGCGGGTCGAGCAGGTCGGCGACCACGTAGGTCACCGGCGAACCGGCGTGCCGCGCGCGGGCCGTGCGTACCGCGGTCGGGGAGATGTCGAAAGCGGTGGTCGCGAAGCCCAGCCCGGCCACGAACTCGGCGTCGCGGCCCAGCCCGCAGCCGACCACCAGGGCGCGCCGGCCCTCCCCCTTCAGCCCGAGGTCGGCCGCCCAGGCGGAGAGCAGCGGCGTCGCCGCCGGGCGGTCCCACGGCACCTCGGCGACGCCCTGCTCGGCCTCGGCATAGAGCCGGTCGAACCAGCCGGTCGGGTCGCCCGCCGACAACGATTCCCTGGCCAGTCTGTTCGCGTCCTGCTCACCCATGCTTCTGACGATATTCGTTGATCCGGGTCAGGTTGACGCGGGCGCTGTCCTCGGCGCGTTCCTCCCAGGCGAAGACGCACACCGTGGCGATGCCGTCGAAGCCGACCTCGGTGAGCGTGCGGAAGAACAGGTCCCAGTCCACCTCGCCCTGGCCGATGTCCAGGTGCTGGTGGATCCGGGCGGCCGAGCCGGGCGGGTTGACGATGTAGCGCAGGCCGGACGAGCCGCGGTGGTCGAACGAGTCGGCCAGGTGCAGCTGGGTCAGCAGCGGCCCGGCGTGCTTCATCACCGCGGCCAGGTCACCGCCCTGGTGGAAGGTGTGCGGCGCGCAGTAGAGGAAGCTGACCAGGTCGGAGTTGATGCCCCGGACCATGTTCACGCCGGCGATGCCGTCCTCGATGAAGTCGTCCGGGTGCGGCTCGAGCACCAGCCGCACGCCCTCGCGCTCGAAGATAGGCAGCAGCTCCTCCATCGAGCGCCAGAACTGGGACTCGCTGCGGGCGGCCTGCTCGGGGCGGCCGTTGAACTCGGAGTTCATCACTGTCACACCGAGGTCGACGGTGATCTCGATGGCCCGCTTCCAGTAGCGGACCGCCGCCTGCCGCTCGTCCTCGTCCGGGCCGGACCACCGGTAGAGCGGCAGCACCGACGCCACCTCGACCTCGGCGTCGGCGAGGGCCTTCTTGAACGCCGCCACCCCGGCCCGGTCCACCCGCGGATGCAGGAAGAATGGCAGGAAGTCGTCGCGCGGCGACATCTCGATGTGCCGGTAGCCGAGGTCGGCGACCAGGCGCGGCAATTCGAGCAGCGGCACCTTGCGCATCATGTAGGGGTCGAGCGCGATCTTCACGACGCCTCCAGATAGAGCTTCGGCTTCTCGGCCAGGGTGGCGGCGACCCGGTCGCCCGAGAGAAGTGCCGCCACCGCCGCGTCCGACACCACCGCGGCGGCGTAGCCGTCCCAGGCGCTCGGCCCGACCGGCGCGCCGCCGCCGCTGATCGACGCGATCCACTCCTGGAACTCCACGTCGTAGGCGGCCAGGAACCGTTCCCGCCAGTCCACCGGCACCGGGGTCGCGTGCCGGCCGGCCGCGCGCACCGACACCGGGCTCAGCTCGCCCAGCGCCGCGGTGCCGCTCTCGCCCACGACCTCGCCGCGGATGTCGTAGCCGTAGCGGATGTTCACCGAGATCTCGACGTCGACCAGCGCGCCACTCGCCATCTCGAGGATCAGGAACAGCGGATCCTGCAGCTCGCCGCCGTTCGCGCTGCGCCGGGGCACCAGCACCCGAGCCGCGGTGATCTCCTCGCCGAACATCCACCGCACCATGTCGATCTCGTGCACCGCGGTGTCGGTGATCGCCATGTCCTTGGTGTAGTGCGGCGGCACGGACGCGTTGCGGTGCGCGCAGTGCATCATCAACGGCGCGCCGAGCTCGCCCGAGTCGACCACCCTCTTCAAGGCCCGGTACGCCGCGTCGTACCGCCGCATGTAACCCACCTGGACCAGCCGGCTGCCGTGCGCGACCTCCGCCTCGACGATCCGCAGGCAGGCCTCCTGCGTGGTGGCCAGGGGCTTCTCGCAGAAGACCGGCTTGCCGGCCGCGATCGAGGCGAGCACGTACTGCTCGTGGGTCGGCCCCCACGAGCAGACCACCACCGCGTCCACCTCCGGGTCGAGGATCAGCTCCTCACCGGTGGCGTGCACGGTCGCGCCGATGGGGGCCGCGACGGCCGCCGCGGCACCGGCGTTGACGTCGGTGACCGCCGTGACCCGCACTCCGGCGAGCACGTGTGTCATGCGCCGGATGTGGTCCTGACCGATCATGCCGGTGCCGATGACTCCCACTCGCACCATGGCTACCGCTTCAGCTCGTGGGACAGTTCGGCCAGTTCGTCGGCGCCGGCCATCTGGGCGGTCAGCTCGTCGAGCGTGACGTCGTCGCGCTTGCGGTCGAGCGTGGTGCGGCCCAGCTTGAGGATCACGAAGTGGTCGCCGACCAGGAACGCGTGGTGCGGGTTGTGGGTGATGAACACGACGCCGAGGCCGGCGTCCCGGGCGGCCGCGACGTACTTGAGCACCACGCCGGACTGCTTGACGCCGAGCGCCGCGGTGGGCTCGTCGAGGATCAGCACACGCGCGCCGAAGTAGACCGCGCGGGCGATGGCGACACACTGGCGCTGGCCGCCGGAGAGCGTGCCGATGGGCTGGTCGATGTTCTTGACGACGATGCCCATCTTGCGCAGTTCCTCGTCGGCGATCCGCTTCATCTCCTTGACCTTGAGCGCGGCCAGCGGATACTTGCCGGCCCGCAGCTCGGAGCCGAGGAAGAAGTTGCGCCAGACCTCCATCAGCGGCACCACGGCGAGGTCCTGGTACACGGTCGCGATGCCGTGGTCCAGGGCCTCTCGCGGGGACGAGAAGTGCTGGTCGGCGCCGTCCACCTTGAGGCTGCCCTCGTTGTGCGCGTGCAGCCCCGAGATGATCTTGATGAGGGTGGACTTGCCGGCGCCGTTGTCGCCGAGCACGCAGGTCACCTCGCCCGCGTTGACCCGCAGGTTGATGCCGCGCAGGGCGCGGATCGCGCCGTACGACTTGCCGACCTCGGTCATCTCGACCAGCGGCTCGCCTTTGACCAGTTGGCTGTCGGCGTGGTCCGCAAGGGTGTCAGTCATCGCCGATCAGCCCACTTTCCGGGTCGTGGAGAGCCGCTTGATGTAGAGGTTGACCAGCACGGCGAGCAGCAGCATCACGCCGAGGAAGGCCTTGAACCAGTTCGGGTCCCAGCCGGCGTAGACGATGCCGAGGCTGGTCATGCCGAAGATGAAGGCGCCGATCGCGACGCCGATCGCGTTGCCGAAGCCACCGGTGAGCAGCGTGCCACCCACCACCGCGGCGATGATGTAGAGGAACTCGTTGCCCACACCGTTGCCGGCCTGCAGCGTGTTGAACCGGTAGAGGGTGTGCATGCCGACGAACCAGCCGAGGAACGACACCGTCATGAACAGGCCGATCTTGGTCTTGATCACCGGGACGCCGACCGCGCGGGCGCTGTCCACCGCTCCGCCGACCGCGTAGAACCAGTTGCCGGTGCGGGTGCGGGTGAGGATCCAGGCGGCCAGCGCCACGAACAGCACCCACCAGATGACCGTGCCCCAGACCGTCACGCCGCCGATCTTGAAGCTGGAGGCGAACAGCGACTGCAGCGAGCTGAACCCGTCGATGTCGGAGATCGAGGGGGTGGACACCTGGTTGGTGACCAGCTTGGTGACGCCGAGGTTGGCGCCCTGCAGCACGAAGAAGGTGCCCAGCGTGATCAGGAAGCTGGGGATGCCGGTCTTCATCACCAGGTAGCCGTTCAGGAACCCGATGGCCAGGCAGAAGATCAGCGAGACGATCGCGCCGATCCAGAGATTCATGCCGAAGTACCAGCACATCATCGAGTTGACCAGGCCCGCGGTGGTGACGATGACGCCGGCCGACAGGTCGAACTCGCCGCCGATCATCAGCAGGCCGACGGCGACCGCGACGATGCCGATGGTGGACGACTGGTAGAGCACGGTGAAGAACGACTCGGTCGAGCGGAACGCGGGGGCGACCGCCAGGAAGAAGATGAAGATGATGATCGCCGCGACCAGGGCGCCCACCTCGGGGCGCGCCAGGATCCGGTTCGAGAGACCGAGTTTGACGCGGTTCGACGGCTCCGAGGGGGCAGCTGCCGGAGCCGTCTGGACGGTTTGGCTCATGGCTGGAACTCCGATCACTGCTGCCGGTGGCCGCCGGCCCGGGGGTGGGCCGGCGACCGCCGAGGGGACTACCGGGTGTTGTTCTTGGTGAACGGGAGGATCGTGGCGATGTTGTTGGCGTCGACGATGGACGGGCCGGTCAGCACCGCCTTGCCGCCGCCGATGTCGTTGCCGTTCTTGAGGTTCAGGTAGAGCGACGTGACCGCCATGTAGCCCTGGACGTACGGCTGCTGGTCGATGGAGAACTCGATCTTCTTGTCCGAGATGCTCTGCGCGACCTCGGCGTTCAGGTCGAAGGTGACCACCTTGGCCTGGCTGCCGGCCGCGTCGATGGCCTTCAGGGCGTCGACGGCGATCGGGGCGCCCAGGGTGACGATGTAGTCGATCGACTTGTCCGCCGCGAGCTTGGCCTGCAGCGTCGACACGACGGCCGCGTCGTCGGCGCCGTTCACCTGGAGGTTCTCGGTGGCGGCGGCGCCGGTCTTCACGCCGGCGCAGCGCGCCTCGAGGGCGACCGAGCCCTGCGCCTGGATGACGCAGAGCGGCTTCTTGCCGCCCGCCGTGGTGATCTTCTCACCGGCGGTCTGCCCGGCCAGGGTCTCGTCGGAGCCGAAGTACATCAGGGCGCCGAGCTGCTTGTACTGGTCGATGCCGGAGTTGAAGCCGACCACCGGGATCTTCGCGTCGCTGGCCGCCTTCACCGAGCCGGCCAGCGCGTCCGGGGTGACCAGGGTGGTGGCGATGCCGTTCACCTTGGAGTCGACCGCGCTCTGGATCAGCTGGGCCTGCTTGGTGGCGTCCGGGTCGTTGGAGTACTTCAACGTGACGCCGGTGTCCTTGGCGGCCTGCTGGGCGCCGTTCTTCACCTTGTCCCAGAACGTGTCGCCCGGGGTCTCGTGGGTGATGAAGGCGATGGTGTAACCGGAGCTGCCGGCCGCGTTGCCGCCGCCGGTGGTGGAGTCGTCGGTCTCTTCCCGGCCGCCGCCGCTGCAGGCGGTGACCGCGAGGGTCACCACCGCCGCCACGGCGAGGAGCTTGGCTCCCCGGCTGCGATTGATCGTCATTACGGTTCCTTCCAATGGGGGCGGGTCAGACCGTCAGCGCGAGTGCAGGCCGACGGAATTGAGGTACTGCCGGGTGCGTGTGGCGATCGGCAGGGGAAGATCGAAGCCGACGGGATACATGTCCTGTTCGACCACGACGAAGAGTTCGGCGTCCAGCTCGCTGAGCGCCTCGAGGACTGCGGGGACATCGGGCCGGCCGGCCGGTGGCTCGACGCTCGCGCCCCGCGCCACGGCCTGCCCGAACGGCAGGTCCTCCCGGACGGCCAGATCCGCGATCGCCGGGTCCATCTGCTTGATGTGGACATAGCCGATGCGGGACGGATATTTGCGGATGATCGCCGGGACGTCCGCGCCGCGGTAGGCGAGGTGCCCGGTGTCGAGGCAGAGCGACACGAAGGCCGGGTCGGTCTCCTCCAGAAAGAGCGAAGTCTGCGCCTGGGTCTCGACGTGGTAGTCGGCGTGCGGGTGGAAGCGCATCGCCAGGCCGTACTCCTCGGCGAGCATCCGGCCCAGGGTGTTGCTGTTGGCGATCAACTCCGCCCACTGGACGGGGTCCAGCTCGGCCGGCTGGTGGTAGGCGCCGGTGACATCGTCGCGGTAGCCGGGCACCGGCACGAAGATCAGATTCTTCGCTCCCAGCGCGGCGGTCAGCTCGGCCACCTTCCGGGTCTCGGCCATGACCGCGGCGAAGTCCTTGTGCGGGCCGCCGACGCCGGCGACGGTGCCGCCGGCGCAGGTCAGCTCGCGCTTCGCGAGCTCATCCTTCAGCTGCGAGGGGTCGGTCGGCAGGTAGCCGTACGGGCCCAGCTCGAGCCAGCGGTAACCGGCCCCGGCCAGCTCGTCCAGGAACCGCTGCCAGGGCGTCTGCCGCGGGTCGTCGGCGAACCAGACGCCCCACGAGTCGGGGCAGCTGCCCAGTTGGAGGTGCCGCATCAGGACGCCGTCGGGAAGTGCAGGCTGGCGCCGTGCGCCTGCTCGACGTGCGGCCACCGGGAGGTGACCACCTTGGCGCGGGTGTAGAACGAGACGCCCTCCGGACCGTGGATGTGCTTGTCGCCGAAGAGTGAGTCCTTCCAGCCGCCGAACGAGTAGTAGGCCATCGGCACCGGGATCGGCACGTTGATGCCGATCATGCCGACGTTCACGCCGCGCTGGAACCGCCGGGCCGCCTCGCCGCTGCTGGTGAAGATCGCCGTGCCGTTGCCGTACGGGTTGGCGTTGATCAGGTCGATCGCCGCGTCCACCGAGTCGCTGCGGACGACCGACAGCACCGGGCCGAAGATCTCCTCGGTGTAGACGTCCATCTCGGCGCCGACCTGGTCGATCACCGTCGGGCCGACGAAGAACCCGTCCTCGAAGCCGGGGACCTTGAGCCCGCGCCCGTCGACGGTGACCTTCGCGCCCTGCCGCTCGCCGGAGCCGATCAGCGACTCGATGCGCTCCTTCGCGGCGGCGGTGACCACCGGGCCCATCTCGCTCTTCGGGTCCCGGCCCGAGCCGACCACGACCTCGCTCGCCTTGCGGTTGACCAGCTCCATCAGCGGGTCGCCGGCGCCGCCCACGGCGACCGCCGCGGAGATCGCCATGCACCGCTCGCCGGCCGAGCCGAACGCCGCCGCGGCCAGGTGGTTGGCGGCGAACTCGAGGTCGGCGTCGGGCAGGATGATCGCGTGGTTCTTGGCGCCGCCGAGCGCCTGCACCCGCTTGCCGTTCGCGGTGCCGCGGGTGTGGATGTACTTCGCGATCGGCGTGGAGCCGACGAAGGAGACCGCGGCGATGTCCGGGTGGTCCAGGATCGCGTCGACCGCCACCTTGTCGCCGTGCACCACGTTGAAGACGCCGTCCGGCAGCCCGGCGCGCTGCCACAGCTTCGCCACGAAGTTCGACGCCGACGGGTCGCGCTCGCTGGGCTTGAGCACGAAGGTGTTGCCGCAGGCGATGGCCACCGGATGCATCCACATCGGCACCATCGCGGGGAAGTTGAACGGGGTGATGCCGGCGACCACGCCGAGCGGCTCGCGGAAGCTGAACACGTCCACCCCGGTGGACGCCTGGTTGGAGAAGCCGCCCTGCAGCAGCGTCGGGATGCCGCAGGCGAACTCGATCACCTCGAGGCCGCGCTGCACCTCCCCCGCCGCGTCCGACAGCACCTTGCCGTGCTCGTCGGAGATGATCTCCGCGAGTTCCTTCACGTTGGCGTTGACCAGCTCCCGAAAGGCGAACAGCACCTTGGTACGCGCGCTGAGCGACGCGTCGCCCCAGGTCTGGAACGCCTCCTTCGCGGTCGCCACGGCGGCGTCCACGTCGGCGATCTCGGCCAGCACCACCTCGTGCTGGGCCCGCCCGGTGGCGGGGTTGAAGACGGTGCCGCGCCGGCTGGAAGTCCCGGCAGTCGTGCTGCCGCCGATCCAGTGCTCGATGGTTGCCACGGTGCTGTTCCTTCTCCCTCAGAGGTAGTCGCGCTGGGCGCGCTTCGCGTCGTCGTACGCGGCCCGGGCCGCCCTGGTGCTGTCGAGCGTCGAGACCTCCGACACCGGCACGTCCCACCAGCTCTCGCTGGACGGCACCGGGCTGAGCGGGTCGGTCTCGATGTGCACGACGGTGAGCCGATCGGCGTCGCGGGCCTGCTTGAGCCCCTCGGTCAGCTCGGCGATGCTCCGGCAGCGGATCACCGCGGCGCCTAGGCTCTCCGCGTTGGCCGCCAGGTCGATCGGCAGCTTCCCGCCGTCGTAGTCGTCGTCCGCGCCCCGGAACTGGTAGCTGGTCCCGAAGCGCTGCGAGCCGAGCGACTCGGACAGCGCGCCGATCGAGGCGAAGCCGTGGTTCTGCACCAGCACGATGATCAGCTTGATCCGTTCCGAGACCGCGGTCACGATCTCCTGGCTCATCATCAGGTACGAACCGTCTCCGACCAGGGCGAACACCTCACGACTGGGGTCGGCCATGCGGATACCGAGCGCGCCGGCCACCTCGAAGCCCATGCACGAGTAGCCGTACTCGACGTGGTACTGCTTCGGATCCCGCGCGCGCCACAGCAGCTGCAGGTCGCCGGGCATGCTGCCGGCCGCCTGCACCACCACGTCCCGCTCGCCACAGGCGTCGTTGACCGCCCCGATGACCTCGGCCTGCGACGGCAGCGGCCCGTGCCCGGAGTGGTAGGCCCGCTCGACCGTGCGCTGCCAGGCGGCCACGTCCTCGGCGTACGAATTGTCCCATTCGCGCTTGATCGTGGCCGTGAGGGCGGCGATCCCCTCGCGGGCGTCGGCGACCACCGCCGTGGCGCTCTGCTTCGCCGCGTCGAAGGACGCCACGTTGAGGTTCACGAACCTGACGTCCGGGTTCTGGAACTGGGTGCGCGACGCGGTGGTGAAGTCGCTGTAACGGGTGCCGATGCCGATCACCACGTCCGCCTCGCGGGCCAGGCGGTTGGCCACCGGGGTGCCGGTCGAGCCGACGCCGCCGACCGAGTTCGGGTGGTCCCAGGACAGCGCGCCCTTGCCGGCATGGGTGTCCGCGACCGGGATGCCGGTTGCCCGGGCCAGCGCGTCCAGCTCGGCCGCGGCCTCGGAATAGACGACTCCGCCGCCGACCACGATCAGCGGGCGCTCGGCGGCCCGGATCACCTCGACCGCGCGGCCCAGAGCGGCCGGCTCCGGCACCGGGCGGGCCACGTGCCACACCCGCCTGCGGAACAGCTCGTCCGGGAAGTCCCACGCCTCGGCCTGCACGTCCTGCGGCAGGCAGATGGTCACCGCGCCGGTCTCCACCGGATCGGTGAGCACCCGCATCGCGCCGAGCAGCGCGGACGGCAGCTGCTCGGGCCGCCAGACCCGGTCGAAGAACCGCGACAGCGGCCGGAACGCGTCGTTCACGCTGACGTCGTAGGACCGCGGGTCCTCCAGCTCCTGCAGCACCGGCGCGGCCACCCGGGTGGCGAAGACGTCGCTGGGCAGCAGCAGCACCGGCAGCCGGTTGACGGTGGCCAGCGCGGCGCCGGTCAGCATGTTGGTCGAGCCGGGCCCGATCGACGCGGTGCAGGCCATCGTGGACAGCCGGTTCTTCATCTTGGCGTAGCCGCTGGCGGCGTGCACCATGCCCTGCTCGTTGCGGGCCAGGTGGTAGGGCAGGTCGTCCGATCCGGTCCGCTGCGCCTGCAGCAGGGCCTGGCCGAGGCCCGCGACGTTGCCGTGCCCGAAGATGCCGAAGCAGCCGGCGATGGTGCGCTGCTCGCCGCCGTCGCGCTCGGTCCACTGGTTGGCCAGGAACTTCACGACGGCCTGGGCGACTGTCAGCCTCACGAGCGCTTTCCTTCCGTTACGGAGGTCATCGGGAGCCGCGGATCCATCTGCTGATTGGCCCACAGGCCGCGGACCCAGCCGTGCGCCGGGTCGTCGCGGATCAGCCAGGCGCGGTCGCCCGGACCGGCCATCACGTTCAGGTAGTAGAGGTCGTAGCCGGGCGCCGCCATCGAGGGGCCGTGCCAGCCGTACGGGATCAGCACCACGTCGCCGCTGCGCACCTCGGCGCAGACGTCGATCGGGCGGTCCGCGTGGCCGTACACGCGCTGGTAGGCCGAGCCCGGCGTGCCGGCCGGCGCGGACGCCACCTCGAAGTAGTAGATCTCCTCGAGGGACGACTCGCCGTCGGACTCCTCGTCGTGCTTGTGCGGTGGGTAGGACGACCAGTTGCCGCCCGGGGTGAGCACCTCGCAGGCGATCAGCTTGTCGCAGTCGAAGGTGTCCGGGGTGCAGAAGTTGTTGACCTGACGGCTGGCCTGCCCGGCGCCGCGCAACTCGACCGGCACGTCCTCGGCCGGGCCGTAGCGGAACGGCAGCCTGCGGGTGGCCCGCGCGGAGGGCAGCGCGAACCGGCCGCCGCTGGGCGCGCGCACCGTCACCTTGGCGTCGCGGGGCACGTAGGCGAAGTCGGTCACCCGGCTGAACACCGAGCGCCGGCCGGTCAGCGTCATCCGCTCGTCGTCGCAGGTCACGTCGCAGCCGCCGGACAGCGGCAGGACCAGCATCTCGTCCTCGCCGGTGTGGAAGGTGGCCCGCGACCCGATCGGCAGGTCCAGCACGCGCAGGCCGCTGTATCCCCAGCCCGCGTTCTCCGGCGTCACCACCAGCTCGAACGGCTTGTCCGCGGTGCTGCCCTTCGGCATCAGCGGGTTCACCCGCGCAGTCGGATTCACAGCAGGCTCACCGCCCGGTCCACCGCGTCCGCCACGTCACCGTTCGGCGGGTAGAGCAGGCTCCGGCCGATCACCAGGCCCTGCACGGTCGGCAGATCAAGAGCCTTCGACCACTGCGCGTACGCCGCGTCGGCATCCGCCGTGACCTCACCGCCGAGGATGAGCGCGGGCAGCGTGGTGGCCGCCATGACCCGTTCCATGTCCTGCACCACCGGCACCTTGAGCCAGGTGTAGGCGGACGTGGTGCCGAGCCCGGCGGCGACCGTCATGGCCCGGATCATCGCCTCGGCGGACAGCTCGTTGCGCACCCGGCCGTCGACCCGGTGCGAGATGAACGGCTCGACCATCGCCATCAGGTGCTCGCCCGCGAGCTCGCCGACCGCCCGCCCGCAGGCCTCGAGCGTGGTCACCGTGCCGGCGTCGTCCGGGTCGATGCGCAGCAGCATCTTGCCGCCCTCGAACCCGGCCGCGGCCAGCGACGGCGCGTCATATGCGGTGAACCGGTCGTCCATCTCGAACGTGGTGCCGGCCAGCCCGCCGCGGTTCATCGAGCCGATCACCACCTTGTCGTCGAGCACGCCGAGCAGCAGCAGGTCATCGAGGATGTCCGGGGTGCCGAGCACGCCGTTCACGCCGGGCCGGGCCAGCGCGGTGCAGATCCGGTCCAGCAGGTCCGCCCGGTTCGCCATGGCCAGGGGGTCGTTGCCGGCCCGCAGCGCGCCGCGCGCCGGGTGGTCGGCGGCGATGATCATCAGCCGGCCGTGGTCGCCGAGCAGGGAGGACGGGCGCCGGCGGGCGGCGGCGGCGTCCGCGATCGCGTGCGGCCGCCGGATCCGGGCCTCGACGAGGTCCCCGATGTCAGGCACGGGACGGTCCTTCCAGCAGGGCGCGAACCTCGGCCTCGGTGGGCATGGCGTCGGCGCAGGAGAGCCGGGACGCGACGATCGCGCCGGCCGCGTTGCAGAAGCGCATCAACGGCTCGAGGTCCCAGCCGCTGAGCAGGCCGTGACAGAGCGCGCCGCCGAACGCGTCGCCCGCGCCCAGCCCGTTGACCACCTCGACCGGCTGCGGCGGCACCTCCACCTCGACGCCGTTTCCGGAGGCGAGCACGCCCTTGGGACCCTGCTTGATCACGGCCAGCTCGATGCCCGCGTCGTGCAGGGCGGCGGCCGCCTTGCGGGGTTCGTTGGCGCCGACCGCGGTGAAGCACTCGTCGAGGTTGCCGACCGCGACCGTGGCATAGGGCAGCGCACGCTGGTACCACTCGCGGGCCACCTCGCGGGACTCCCAGAACATCGGCCGGTAGTCCAGGTCGAAGATCGTGATTCCACGCCTGCCGCGGGCTTCCAGCGCGGCGAGCGTGGCCGAGCGGGACGGCTCCTGGCACAGCCCGGTGCCGGTGACCCAGAAGATGTCCGCGTCCCGGATCGCGTCCAGGTCCAGCTCCTCGGTGTTGATCACCAGGTCCGGTGCCTTGGGGAAGCGGTAGAAGTAGAGCGGGAAGTCGTCCGGTGGGAAGATCTCGCAGAACGTGACCGGGGTCGGCAGGCCGGGCACCGGGGTGACGAACCGGTCGTCCACCCCGAAGCCGCGCAGCGCGTCGTGCAGGAACTCACCGAATGGATCGGCGCCGGTGCGCGAGACGATCGCGGCCCGCCGGCCGTAGCGGGCGGCGGCCACGGTCACGTTGGCTGCGCTGCCGCCGAGGAACTTGGCGAAGGTACGGACTTCCCGCAACGACACACCGACCTGCTCGGGATACAGGTCGACGCCGAGGCGTCCCATGGTCAGTACCTCGTCCGCTGGCATGCGGTTCCTTCCTCGGGCCGTGTTCATTTGTTAACGACTGTGGATGAGTTCGTTTCGATGTAATAACGTGAGGGCTTCCACGTCAATACTTTGTCATGACAAACTATCGGCTCGAAGGAGGTGCCATGACATCCGATCTCTCTCCCCCGCGCAGCCCGGTCCGCCCCGTTGAGGTCGACCGCACCAGCCCGGTGCCGCTGTACTTCCAGGTGGCGACCCGTCTGCAGGAGCTCATCGAGAAGGGTGAGATCGGGGTCGGCGCCCGGATCGAGAACGAGGTGGATCTGGCCGAGCGGCTCGGTGTGTCCCGGCCCACCACCCGGCGGGCCATCCAATATCTGGTCGAGCGCGGCATGCTGGTGCGCAAACGCGGCGTCGGCACCCAGGTCGTGCACCCCAAGGTGCGCCGCCCGGTCGAGCTGTCCAGCCTCTACGACGACCTGGTCACCGCGGACCGCCGGCCGCGCACCGAGGTGCTCGCCTTCCAGGTGATCCCGGCGACCAGCGAGATCGCGACCGCGCTGGAGATTCCGGCCGGCACCGAGGTGACCTGGTTCGAGCGGCTGCGTTATGCGGGCGGGGAGCCGCTCGCGCTGATGCACAACGCGATCCCGCTCGACCTGATCCGGATCACCCGGGAAGACCTGGCCGGGCACGGACTCTACGAATTGTTGCGGCAGGCTGGTTTCGTGCCGCGGATCGCGACGCAGGTGATCGGCGCCCGGTCGGCCGGCGCCGCCGAGGCCCGCATCCTGGCCGAGAAGCGCGGCGCCTCGCTGCTGACCATGAGCCGCACGGCCTGGGACGCGAGCGGCCGCGCCCTGGAGTACGGCAGCCACGTCTACCGGGCCAGCCGCTACTCGTTCGAGCTGAACCTTTCGGCGGGCTGACCCGGCTCTTACACAATCCTGACCTTCGATGCCTAGCTTGGCGGTCATGACGGATCGCCAAGCCGTCTCCCACCTGCTGCGCCGGGTGACGTTCGGCCCCACCGAGGCCGAGGTCGACGCCGCCGCGCGGGAGACGACGGAGACCACGCTCGCCCGGCTGTTCGCCGCCTCGGAACAACCCGGCCTGCCGGACATCGGGCCGGATCCCTTCGGCGCGCTGGCCAAGGGCGCCACCCGGGAGGAACGGCAGCAGGCGCGCCGGTCGGTGCGGCCGCAGATCGCCGAGGCCACCTGGTGGTGGCTGAGCCGGATGGCCACCGGCAGCGCCGCCGAGAAGCTGACCTTCTTCTGGCACGGGCACTGGGCGACCAGCGCGCAGAAGGTGCGCTCGGCCCAGCTGATGCTGGCCCAGCAGCAGACCTTCCGCCGCTACGGCACGCACGACACCGCTCCCCTGGTGCGCGCGATGCTCCGCGACCCGGCGCTGATCCTGTGGCTGGACGGCCAGCGCAACACCCGCCGGGCGCCGAACGAGAACCTGGCCCGCGAGCTGATGGAGCTGTTCACGCTCGGGGTCGGCAACTACACCGAGGACGACGTGAAGGCCGGCGCCAAGGTGCTCACCGGCTGGCAGGTCGACCGGGCGGCGGGAACGGCCACCCTCCAGGCGGGACGGCACGACAGGGCGGCGGTCACCCTGCTCGGCCAGGCGGGCGTGGACGATGTGGACGCCTACGCCGGCCTGCTCGTGCGGCACCCGGCGCACCTGCCCTTCATCACCGCCCGGCTCTGGCTGCGCTACGGCTCGACCGACCAGCCGGCGCCGGCGCCGATCGGTCAGCGGGACGTCACCGCGATGCTGCGGGCGTTGGTTTCCACGCCGGAGTTCGCCGGCACCCGCGGCCACCTGGTGAAGCAGCCGGTGGAGTGGCTGGTCGGCGCGATCCGGCAGCTCGGCGTCGACCCGGCGAAGCTCGACGTCGAGCAGCGCAACCAGGTGCTCGGCATGCTGCGCTCGCTCGGCCAGGTGCCGTTCCGGCCGCCGAGCGTGGGCGGCTGGCCGTCCGGCACGGCCTGGCTCACCACCTCGTCGGCGCAGGCCCGGCTCAAGGCCGGCCAGCAACTCGTCGCACTCGCCCCGGGCGCCGCCGACCGGCTCGAGGGCGGCGACCGGCTCGACGTGCTGGCCCGGATGCTCGTCGTCGACGCCTGGACCGACCGCACCCGCGCCGCGCTCACCCCGATCAGGGAACCCGCGCGGCTGCTCGCGCTGGCCCTGGCCACCCCCGAATACACCGTCCACTGAGGAGAAACGCATGGACACCCTGACCCGGCGACGGTTCCTCACCGCCAGCGGCGTGGTGGCCGGCGGCGCGCTCGCGCTCGGCGGCACGGCCTACGGGCTGCGCGACATCCTGGACTTCCGCGACGAGTCGCGCCCGTCCGGCGCCAAGACCCTGGTGCTGGTCACCCTCTACGGCGGCAACGACGGCCTCAACACCGTCATCCCGTACGCCGACCCGGCCTACGCCCAGAACCGGCCCGGACTCACCTACGACCCCGGCCAGGTGCTCGAGCTGGACGACGCATTCGGACTGAACCCGGGACTCGAGGGCCTGCACGGGCTTTACGGCCAGGACCGGCTGGCGATCGTCCGTGGCGTCGGCTACCCCAAGCCGGACCGCAGCCACTTCCGCTCGATGGACATCTGGCAGACCGGGCAGCCGGACCGCCCGGGCACCACCGGCTGGCTCGGCCGCTGGCTGGACGCGGCCGGCGGCGACCCGCGGCTGGCGGTGTCCTTCGAGCCGGTGCTGCCGCCGCTGCTGGCCGGCGCGACCAGCGCGGGCGCGACCGTGCCCGGCGGCGCCCTGAAGCTGCCCAAGGCGATCACCCCGCAGGTACTGAAGGCGCTGGCCGGCACCGAGCAGGGCGAGACCGCCGCGCAGGCCCGGGCGGCGGCCTGCTTCGCCGACCTGATCCGGGTGCAGGACCTGATGGCCGACGTGGACGCGGCCGATCACGAGGAAGGCGCGGACGAGGCGCAGGGCACGGCCACCGGCGGCGCGGCTCCCCCACTGGACACTCAGCTCGCGCTGGTCACCAGGTGCATCGAGGCGGGCGCGGCGACCCGGGTCTACTCGGTCTCGCTGGGCGGCTTCGACCTGCACGCCGACGAGAAGAGCGCGCAGGAGGCGCTGCTCGCCAAGTTGGACGAACCGCTGGCGGCGTTCGCCGAACGGATGAAGGATCGGGACGTGGTGATCGCGGTGTATTCCGAGTTCGGCCGCCGGGTGAAGGCGAACGCCTCGGACGGCACCGACCACGGCACCGCCTCCTCGATGTTCCTGCTCGGCCGGGGCGTCAACGGCGGCATGTTCGGCGACCCGCCCAGCCTCACCGACCTGGACGACGGCGACCTCGCGCACACCGTGGACTTCCGCGACGTCTACGGCACGCTGCTCGGCGAGGTGCTGGGCGCCGATCCCGAGCGGATCCTCGGCGGGTGGCGGGGCCGGGTCGCGGATTTAGTTGACGGGACAACTAATTAGGCGTACGTTGGGTCTTGTTTGTTGAAGTCTCAACCGCCGGAGGCCCTCCCATGAGCCGCATGCCCGCCCTCTTCCTCAGCCATGGCGCTCCGCCGCTGGTGGACAACGCGCAGTGGGTGGCGCAGCTGAAGGACCTCGCCGCCGAGCTGCCCAGGCCGAAGGCGATCCTGATGGCCTCGGCGCACTGGGAGTCGGCGCCGATGATGCTCGGCGCCACCGAGACGGTGCCGCTGGTCTACGACTTCGGCGGCTTCCCCCAGCATTACTACGAGGTGAAATACCCGGCGCCCGGCGCGCCCGAGCTGGCCCTGACGATCGAGAAGCTGATGCCGGACGGCGAGCGGGTGACCCGCACCGACCGGGGCCTCGACCACGGCGCCTACGTGCCGCTGACCGTGATGTACCCGGACGCCGACATCCCGGTGCTGCAGATGTCGCTGCCCACCCTCGAGCCCGACCGGCTGCTCGAGATCGGCCGCCGGCTCGCCCCGCTGCGGGACGAGGACGTGCTGGTGGTCGGCTCCGGCTTCACCACCCACGGGCTGCCGTTCCTGCGCGACTGGCGAGAGGACGCGCCCGCCCCCGGCTGGTCCCGGGAGTTCGACGCCTGGGCCGCCGAGGCGCTGGCCCGAGGCGCGGTCGACGAGCTCGCCGACTTCCGCGACCGCGCGCCCGGCATGCCCTATGCGCACCCGACCATCGAGCATTTCGCGCCGATGTTCCTCACCCTCGGCGCGGGCGAGGACCCCGAGCGGGCGCCCGAGCAGCCGATCGACGGGTTCTGGATGGGGCTGGCGAAGCGGTCGTTCCTCGTTTCGTGATTTCTCAGCAGACGTTCAGGCAGCTCAGGGACCCTGTTAAGGAAGCTCGCGCCAAATCCTGACGCCTGGAAGGTCTCTCACCCATGCCCCTGGAGGTCTCCGCGCTCGGCTGGACGCTGACCATCGCGGTCATCGTCGCCCTGCTCGCCCTCGACCTGACCCTCGGCGTGCTCCGGCCGCACGCCGTCGGCTTCCGCGAAGCGGCGGCCTGGTCAATCTTCTACATCGCCGTCGCGGTCGCGTTCGGTGTGGTCTTCGCCTCGATCGCCGGCTGGAACTTCGGCACCGAGTACTTCGCCGGCTACATCGTCGAGAAGAGCCTGTCGGTCGACAACCTCTTCGTCTTCGTGATCATCATGACCACCTTCGCGGTGCCGGAGAAATACCAGCAGGAGGTGCTCACCTTCGGCATCATCATCGCGCTGGTGCTGCGGGTCATCTTCATCGCGCTGGGCGCGACCCTGCTGTCGCTGTTCTCGTTCATGTTCCTGATCTTCGGCCTGCTGCTGATCTGGACCGCCGTGCAGCTCTTCCGGCATCGCGACGAGGATCCCGACGTCGACGACAACGCGCTGGTCAAGGCCGGCCGCAAGCTGCTGCCGGTGACCGACGACTACGTCGACGGCAAGATGATCACCCGGGTGGACGGCAAGCGGATGGTCACGCCGCTGTTCATCGTGCTGATCGCGATCGGCAGCTCCGACCTGCTGTTCGCGCTCGACTCGATCCCGGCGGTGTTCGGCGTGACCGAGGAGGCGTACATCGTCTTCGTCGCCAACGCCTTCGCCCTGCTCGGGCTTCGCGCGCTGTTCTTCCTGGTGAAGGGCCTGCTCGACCGCCTGGTCTATCTCTCCACCGGGCTGTCGATCATCCTCGCCTTCATCGGCGTCAAGCTGGTGCTGCACTGGTTGCACGAGGACGTCTGGCACGATGCGCCGCAGATCAGCACCCCGGTCTCGCTGGCCGTCATCCTCGGCGTGCTGGCGATCACCACGATCGCGAGCCTGGTCAAGGTCCGGACGAATCCGACACTCACCGCGCACGCCGGCAGCATCCGGGGGCGGTCGCGCGACGAGAAGCCGGCGGACCGCTAGAAACGAGAACCGCCCCGGCAACGGCGCCGGGGCGGTTCTTCATCTTCGCTGTTCATCGCGGGTGCTCAGGCGGCGCGGTGTCCGCCGATGCCGGACGCGAAACGCTGCCGCTCGTAGTCCTGCTGCTGCAGGATCTGCCGGATGAGGACGGTCTCCTCGGGGCTGTGCCGGCCGATCAGCTCGTCGAGCTCGGCCCGCTCCGCCGGGGTCTGGAACGCCGCCAGCTCCTGGCCCAGCTGCCGGATCTCCCGGCGCTCGACCAGCCGGTGCGCGACCGCGGTGCGGATCCTCTTGACGAAAGCCATTTCTACTCCCCTGTGCGCTTACGCTCTGTCATGGCGAAAGCGTCGTTGCTTCCGTGTTCCATGCTCCGCACCGAGGGCTAAAACTACAAATCAACCAGGTAAAACTCTGACGAGGAAAGTGACTCGCGCCACCGGAAATCTGTAGCGCGAGTCACTCTCCGTGGACTATTGGCTGGTCATTGCCACCCTGTTAGTCCGATCACGATCTAGACCGTCAGCGTCCAGGTGTTGATGTACCCGGTGTCCACCCGGTACACGTCCCTGACCTGCAGCTTCCACGCGCCGTCGGCGGCCTCGCCGGACAGGTTCGCGGTGTAGGTGGTGTTGACATTGTCGGTGCCGTCGGAGCTGCTGCTGTTCTTCAGCCGGAAGGACGTGCCGTCCGGGGCGATCAGGTCGACCACCAGGTCACCGCGGTACGTGTGCACGATGTTCACCGCCGCCGTCGAGGTCGACGAGGCGCTGCGCCCGCAGCCGCTGATCGTGATCGTGCTGGTCACCGCGGACCCGGCGTCCGGGATGGACACGTCGGTCCCGTTGGTGCCGGTGCAGCCGGTCGGCTCCGGGTCGGGGCCGCCACCGCAGGTCGGGTCGCCGCTCTGGGCGGGCACGCTGATCGCGTCCCAGGCCGCCTTGACCGTGTTGAACTCGGTGCAGCCGCTCGGGTAGAGGTTCTTCGCCGCGTTCAACGAGGCGGTGCGGATGTTCGCGTACCGCCAGCTGGAGGTCTTGGACTGCAGGGCGTTGTAGTAGATCTCGCCGGCCTTGCGGATCGAGATGCCGGTGACCGAGGAGCCGTTGCAGGTCAGGCTGGACGGCTGGCCGTTGGTCGGGCTGGAGCCCTCGGCGACCAGGTAGAACCAGTGGTTCAGCGGGCCGGCCGCGGCGTGCACCTCGGTGCTCGGGATGCCGGTCGACCAGCAGTTCGGGTCGCCCGCCAGGGACGGCTGGTACATGTAGCGGATCGGGCCGTCACCGACCAGGTCCACCTCCTCGCCGACCTGGTAGTCCGGCGGGTCCAGCGGGTTGTTCGTGTACGCCTCGGTGAGCGCCCCGAAGATGTCCCCGGTGGACTCGTTGATGCCGCCGTTCTCGTTGCCGCTGCCCGCGCCGCCCGGGGTGTTCTGGAAGATCGCGTGGCCCATCTCGTGCGCCACCACGTCGATCGGCGTGGCCTGCCGGTTGTTGGCCTGGTTGTGGCCGAAGTTCGTGTACGAGCCGTTCCAGTAGGCGTTGACGTCGTTCAGGCCGACCCGCACCGGCGGCGTGTTGCCGTTGCCGGTGATCCCGTTGCGGCCGAACCAGTCGCGCACCATGTCGGCCTCGCGCTGCACGCCGTAGAGCGCGTCCACGCAGGCGGTCTCCAGGTTGGTGCCCGCCCCGGTGCCCCACGCGTCGTCCGTGCCGGTGTACGCGGACCCGTTCTGCCCGCCGCACTTGAGCCCCGGCCGGGTGGTGTCGGTCATCGAGAACGACGAGCCGGACCCGGACGTGGTGATCGAGACGCTGCCGTAGTAGTACCCGTTGCCGCTGCCCTCGCGGACCAGGTCCACGCTGTCCACGACCTTGCCGGTCACCGCGTCCACGAAGATGTGCTGGTTGCTCGGCCGGTTCGCGGCCGTGCGCCCGGTGACGGTGACCTCGTGCACGAGCTTCGGCGTGCCCCAGGCGAGCACCTTGAGCGTGGCGCCCGACGCGGTTTCCACGCTGGCCAGTTGCGCCTTGGCGGTGGCCACGGCCTGCGCCGCGGTGACCTTGGCGGTGGTGCCGACGGTGATCGCCGCGGACTGCGCGACCGCGGTGTCCTTGACCTTGCCCGCCGCGTCGGTGGTGACGACCACGTCGCCGCCGACCACCGGCAGGCCCTGGTAGGTGCGGGCGTAGGTCACGTACTGCAGGCCGCGGGTGCCCGGCACGACGCCGGTCCGCTGCAGGGTGTCGCCGGCGCCGCGGAACAGCTCGGCGCTCGTGGCGGCGTTGTCGATGAGCTGGTCGGCCGCGGTGGCGGCCCGGCTCGCGGGCGCGGGAACGGGGTCGGGGGCCGCTTGTGCCGCGGCCGGCGCCAGGGTCAGGGAGGCGCCGGTGGCCAGGGCCAGGAACAGATGTGGTCGTCGCACGCTCGTACTCCTTTGCTCCACCCGGTAGGGCAGGCTGCTTGGGCAGAACGCTAGGCATCGACGAGCGTCACCGAATCAGGGAAACCCCTTGCAGGCGGGAGGCCAGTTGGGTGCGCGAGCGCACGCCCAGCCGGCGGTAGACCCGGGTCAGCGTCGCCTCCACGGTCTTCACGCTGAGATAGAGCTGGGCGGCGATCTCGCGGTTGCTGGCGCCGTCGCGCACCAGCGCGGCGATCCGAGCCTCGGTGGAGGTCAGCCCGAATCCGGCGGCCGGCGGCGCGGCGCCGGCCTCGGTGCCGGCCAGCGCGCGCTCGGTCTGCTCGGTCCACGGGCGGGCCTCGGCGGCCAGGAAGATGGCCAGCGCCGCGCCGATCGCCACCCGGGCCGCCGCGTAGCGCCGGCGGCGACGCTCGGCGCCGCCCTGCACCAGCAGCGAGTGGGCCTGCTCGATCGGCTGGTGCAGCTGCTCGAAGTGCAGCGCGGCGGCGGCCGAGAGGATCACCGCGGTGTCCGCCTGGCCGTTCTCCGACAGCACCACCGCGGAGGCCCGGTCCAGATAGCCGACCATGCCGGGCGACGAGCCCAGCCGGTGCGCCGCGTCCCGGGCGGCGGAGAGCGTGGCGGCGGCCTCGGCGTGCTCGCCCAGCGCCGCCAGGCCGCCGGCCAGGTCACCGCGCCAGCGCACGATCATCGGGTCCGCGGTGCCGTAGGACGCCTCCAGGTCGCGCAGCCGGCGCAGCGCCGCCACGCCCGCGCGGGTGTCGCCCGAGCGCAGCCCGGCCTGGCCCAGGGCGTGCAGGTTGCGGCGCAGATAGATGCTGTCGCCCTCCTGCTCGGAGGCGCGGACGCCGCGGCGGGCGTACCCGGCGGCCGCGGCCAGGCTGCCACCGGCGAGCTCGGCCACCGCGGCGGTGTACCAGGTCGGGCCGGGGCTGAGCCCGGCCCGCTGCGCGGCGTCCACCGCCCGGTGCGCATAGCGCAGCGCGTCCCGGCACCGGCCCGCGCGGGTGGCCACTTCGGACAGACTGCGCAGCACCTCGACCAGCGCCTCGCCGGTGCGGTCCTGCTCGGCCACGGCGAGCAGCCGCAGCAGCTCGTCGCGGGACTCGTCGAGCCGGTCGTCGACCATCGCGAACCGGGCCGCCATGTAGCGCGGGCCCAGGTGCAGCCAGCCCGGCACCTGGTCGGCGGGCAGCGCGAGCGCCGCGCCCAGCGTGCGGGTCCACTGCCCGTCGCCGCGCATCCGCTGCACCTGCGCCAGCGCGCTGAGCGCCATCGCCTCGGTGGTCGGATCGCCGGCCAGCCGGGCGTCGTGCATCGTGCGCTCGGCCTCCGCCGCGGCCGCGTCCGGATCGCCGGCCACGAACGCCGCCCAGGTGCGCCGCAGCCGCACCGGCGCCCGCAGCGCCGGGTCGTCGCCCGCCTCGACCAGCGCCGCCGCGAACATCTCCCCCATCTCGGCGAGCGCCTGCCCGGCCAGGTCGATCAGCACCACCCGGGCCCGCACCCGGTGCCCGGCGGGCGCGCCGGAACTGGCCAGCACCGCCTCGGCGGCCTGCCCGGCCAGCGCCGGGGCGCCCCCGGCGGCGGCCGCGCGGGCGGCGTCGAGCAGCCAGTCCAGCCGGTCCGCCGCCAGGTCCGCCGGGCACCGCGCGGCGGCCAGCAGATAGAGCTCGGCGGCGGTCAGCCCGGCCTGCGCCGAGGCCGCCCGCGCCGCGGCCGCCGCCAGCGACCGGGCCACCCCGGCGTCCGGCAGCCCGCTGCGCAACGCCCGGTGCCGCAGCGCGCCGATCGGCTCGACCGCGGCCGCCGCCAGGGCGTCGTGGATCCGGGCGCGGGTGGCCGCGTCGGTGTCGTCGGCGAGCACCGCGCCCAGCGCCGGCGGCGTGAAGCGGAGCACGTCTCCCTCGCGGGCCACCAGCCCGGCGGCCTCGGCCAGCCGCACCTCGCGGGCGGCGTCCTCGCGCCCGGCCCGGATGAGCAGGCCGACGGCGGGTTCGGCGGCGAGCGCGGCGACGGTCAGGGTGATCGCGACCCCCTCGGGCAGCGCGCCGACCCGGTCGCGCAGCAGCGCCCGGGCCGGTTCCGGCAGCTTCGCCGGTCGCCAGGCCGGGCCGGCCGGCGTCTCCGCGCCCAGGGCGAGGGCCAGGAACGGGTTGCCGCCGCTCGCCTCGTGCAGCCGGCTCGCGGTGCGGCAGGGCAGGCCGCGGGCCTCCAGCAGGTCGGTGAGGTCGTCCGCGTCCAGCGGCGGCACCTCGGCCTCGAGCACCGGCGACGGACACAGCCGGGCGGCGCGGCGCAGGCCCGCCGGGTCCGGGCGGCGCTGGGCGGCGATCACCCGGATCCGCGGCCCAGGGCGGCGGCGCATGGCGAAGGCGATCAGCTCGGCCGACTCCGGATCGAGCCACTGCGCATCGTCCAGGACGAGCAGCACCCGCCGGCTCCGCGCGCAGTGGGCGAGCAGCAGCGGGAGGACCAGGCGGCGGGCCAGGGCGGGACTGCCGGCGCGCGGCGGAAGGCCCTGGCGCAGGGCGGTCAGGGCCGCGCGCTGGGCGGGTGGCAGGGCGACCGTGGCGTCCGCCGGGATCTGGGTGAGCAGGTCGGCGATTCCCGCGTACGGCAGCGCGCGCTCGCCACGCTCGGGGCGCAGCCGCAGGACCAGCTCGCCGGCCGCGCTCGCGTCGTCGGCCACCGCGTGGAGAAGCGCGCTCTTGCCGATGCCGGGCGGCCCGTGCAGTGCCACGCCCCCGCCCTGGGCGAGCCGGCTCTCGATCGTGGCGCGCAGATCGGCGCGGCCGAAGAGCGTGTCCACGTCCCCCGGCACCCCCTCAGCTGCGCGACCAGCCTAGGGACGCCGGGGGAAAGCATCAATAGTTATGCATGTGACCTATTTCTAGATCACATTGTTTCTAGATCACATTGCGCAGCGAGGACCAGCGGTCCGCGAGCTGCCGCCGCCGGCAGGCCACCAGGTGGCTGGCCAGGATCGACGGGGCGCCGCCGCGCACGCACACGTCGGCGCCGGCGGTGAGCACTTCGGCCACTGATTCGGCGGGCGCGTCCGGGTCCACCAGCGCGACCACGGAGACCCGGCGGGGCAGGACCCCGCGAGCCCGTTGCACGTCACGCTCGGTGGCGCCGGCCAGCAGCACGATCTCGTCGGGCCGCACGTCGTCGAGGTCCTCCGCGGCCCGCAGCCGCCAGCCTCCGGGCAGGTGCGCGGCCAGGCCGGCGACCCGTCCGACGCGCCCGAGCACCGCCACCACCGGACTCGAAGTCTTGGTGTAGGCCGAGTTCACCGGCAGGTCATGTGTGGTGGCAAGCATTTCGGGTCCCCCTCGATCGGCTGTCTGTCCCCTACCTTTCGCCATCCGCCTGTAGCGGCCGTGTGCGCTGCCTGTGTGTTGGTTGTAAGGCCGTCCGGCAGTCGCCCCCGCCCTGGTGGGGCGGGGACGCAGCGTGATCAGCCGGCCGGTTTGGTGGCCGAGATCACCAGGTTGTGACCGGTGTCGGCGGACACCCGGGCGTTCTCGAAACCGGCCGCCCGCAGCAGCTCGATGCGCTTCGCCGGGCCGCCGCAGGTGCCCAGGCCGAACGCGCCGGGCTGGCTCAGCGAGGTGGGCGTGCAGAGCGCGGTCGACGCGACGTAGTCCAGCCGCACGATCGGGTTGCCGATGCCGTCCTCGATCCGGTCGGTGGAGTACGGCTCCACGGCGACCAGGATGCCGCCCGGGGTCAGCCGGTCGAACGCCGCGCGCAGCGACGCGGCCGGGTCGCCCAGGTCGTGCAGGGCGTCGAAGTAGCAGACCACGTCGAACGTCCCCTCGCCCAGATCGGCGGCGTCGGCCACCTGGAACGTCACGCCGGCCGGGGCGTCGTCCTCGACCGCCTTGGCGCGGGCGACGGCGATCGACGGGGCGTGGTCGTCGAACCCGGCCACCGTGCTGTTCGGCCAGGTGCGGGCGACCAGGCGGGTGGCGAAGCCGTGGCCACAGCCGATGTCGGCCACCCGGGCGCCCCGCTCGAGCCGCTCGACCAGGCCGGGCACCGCGGGGAACCAGGTCTGGGCGAGCTGGTTCACGTACGCGGTCCGGAAGAACCGCTCGATGCCGTGGAAGACGCCGGCCGGCATGTCCGCGTAGGCGATCCCGCCGTCCGTCCGGAACGCGTTCTCCAGCAGCCCGAGCGCGCTGAAGTAGCCCGCGATGATCTCGCCGCCGCCGACGATGTACACGGGCGAGTCCACCACGGACAGCGCCAGCGCGTGCTCGATGGGCAGTTCGAAGGTGTCGCCGTCGACCGTCACATAGCCGGAGACCGCCTGCGCGCCCAGCCATTCGGCGACCAGCCGCGGGTGCAGTCCGGTGGTGGCGGCGAGCTTCGCCGCGGTGACCGGGCCGGCGCCGGTCATCGCCCGGTAGAGGCCGAGCCGGTCGCCGATCACGGTCATGGCGGTGCTCGCCGCGCCGGCGATGTCGGTGATGAGCTGTCCGACGAAGGCCTCGGCCCTCGCCTCGTCGATGTGCATCTCGTTCGTCATGCGCCAACCGTGCCGGGGAGCTCTTGCCGGGCCCTTGCCCACGCCTTGCCGAGGCTCAACCGCGGCGCTCGTGATGTTCCCGCAGCCTGGCCAGAGCGAAGGCGATCACGGTGGCGGTGTCTCCGCCGCCGGGCGGTGGCGTGCCCGGGATGCGCAGCCGGGCCTGCCGCTCGACGTCCGCGCCCATCACGGCCGGCGCCAGCGGTTCGGCGTCGGCCGCCGCCATGATCGCCGCGCCGGCCCGCGGGTCGCCGACGTCCGCGAGCAGCTCGGCGGCCAGCCGCAGCGAGGTCCACACCTGGGCGGTCATGCCCGCCGCCCGCACCCGATCGAGCACGTCGTGGCAGGCAGCGGCCGCGTCGGCGGTCCGGCCCAGCCGGATCAGCACCGCGGCCCGGGCGACCCGGGCCAGATTCCCGATGTACGCCTGCCGCAACCCGTCGCTGACCCGGGTGGACGTCTCGAAGAAGGCCAGCGCCGCCGCCGGATCGGTGTCCGCGGCCAACTCCCCCCGGGTGTAGGGGACGAAGCCGTCCAGGTTGCCCGCGGTCAGCATCGCCTCGTGCTCGTCCAGCCACCGCCGGGCGCCCGCCCGATCGCCGGTGTAGAGGTCCATCAGCGCCGCGCAGCACACCCCGAGCGCGGCGGCCCACGGCGGGCACAGCGGATCGGCGGCCAGCCGCCGGGCGTCCGCCTGCACCTCGGCCACCCGCCCCTCGAACATCTCGTTGGAGATCCGGTAGGTCAGCGCCGACCAGGCCAGCCGATGGCCGTCGCCGAACACGCCGAGCGCGGCGGTGAGCAACCGGTCCGCCTCGGCGAAGTGACTCCGCAGCCACTCGGCGGCACCCGCCGCGAGGGCGAGCAGCGCCTCCCGCTCGGACTCCACCCGGGCCGGGGCGAGCCGGCACAGCTGCTCGGTGGTGCCGGGGTCGGGCGCGTCGGCGCAGAGCACGACGAGCAGCGCGGCGAGCCGGGCGTGCTCGTCCGGTCGCCCGGCGCGGCCCAGCCAGTCCAGCGCCTCCTGCAGGTTGGCCAGCTCACGGCGGAACCCGGGCACCGTGCCGGGCGAGCGCCGGGACTGCGCGGCAACCAGGTCGGTGGCGTGCGCCAGCATCCAGGCGGCGTGCGCGGCGCGGGCCTGCTCCTCGTGCTGCGGTCCGAGATGCGCCAGCCCGACGTGCCGCACCGTCTCGAGCAGCCGGTAGCGCGGCGGTTCCGCGTGCAGGTCGCCGGTCACCAGGGACGCGTCGACCAGCTCGGCGAGCAGCGGCTCGCTGCCGGGCGCGAGCCGGGCCAGCCCGTCCAGGCCGAAGCCGCCGCGGCACACCGAGAGCCGGTCGAGCAGCGCCTGCGCGGCCGGGTCCAGCAGCCGATAGGACCACTCGACGGTGGCCCGGACCGCGTTCGACCGGTCGCCGCCGCGGGCCGGGTCGAGCACGGTCAGCCCGGCGCCGAGCCGGTCCCGCAGCTGGGCCAGCCCGAACACCGCCTCGCGCCGGGCGGCCAGCTCGACCGCCAGCGGCAGGCCGTCGACCAGGTCGCAGATCTCGGCGGCCAGCTCGCGGCTGCGCGGGGTGTCGGCGAAGTCGGCGCGCAGCAGCCCGGCCCGGTCGCAGAACAGGTCCACCCGGTCGGACTCGGGCAGCGGGCCGATCCGCAGCACCCGCTCGCCGGCCACCCGCAGAGGCTGCCGCGAGGTGGCCAGCACCCGCACCCCCGGGCAGCGGTCCAGCACCGCCTCGGTCAGCTCGCGCACCGCGTCGAGCAGGTGCTCGCAGTTGTCCAGCACGAGCACCGCGGGCTGGGCGCCGAGATGCTCGGCCAGCGCCTCCACCCCGCCGCGGGGCGCGGACCGCAACCCCAGGACACCGGCCACCGCGGTCGCCACGTCCGCCGGGACGGCGACCTCGGCCAGCTCGACCACCAGCTCGCCGCCGGTCAGGGACTCGGTCAGCAGCCGGGTCTTGCCGACGCCGCCGGGCCCGACCAGGGTGGTGACCCGCCCGGCGGCCGGCGCGCCGCGGACCGCGGCCAGCTCGGTGGCCCGGCCGAAGAAGTTGTCGGCGCGGCGCCGGGCCGCCGGCGCCGGGCGCGACCGCAGCGACGGGTCCTCGCTGAGGATGCGCCGCTGGAGCTTGTCCAGGGCGGGCGACGGGTCCACGCCGTGCCCGTCGGCGATCCGCTCGCGAAATCGGCGGGCGGCGGCCAGCGCCTCGGCGGTGCGCCCGGTGTGGTGCAGGGCCCGCATCAGCAGCAGGCAGGGGCGTTCGCGCAGCGGCTCGGCGGCGGCCAGCTCCTCGACCTCGGGCAGCGCCGCGGCGGCCTGGCCCGCTTCCAGCCGGCGGTCCAGGAACTCCTCGCGCAGGTGCCGGCGCAGCTCGTTGAGCCGGGCCAGGTCGGGGGCGAAGGCCATCCGGTCGGCCACGTCGGACAGCGAGTCGCCGCGCCACAGCGCCACCGCGTCGGCGAGCGTGGCGGCGGCGTCCTGCGGCCGCTGACCGCGGGCCGCGGCGGCCAGCCGCTCGGCCCGGGTCACGTCGATCCGGTCCGGCGGCAGGTCGAGGCGGTACCCGCCGGGCTCCCGGACGATCACCTCGGCGCCGGTGTGCCGCCGCAGCCGGGACACGTAGCTGTGCAGGTTGCCGACCGCGTTGCCGGGCGGGTCGTCGCCCCAGAGCGCGTCGATCAGGTCGCCGACCGGCACCACCCGGCCGGCCGCGAGGGCCAGCCGGGCCAGCACGATCCGCTGCGGCGCACCGGAAAGGGCTGCCGGGGCGCCGCCGAGCCGCAGCTCAACGGGCCCCAGCAGCCCCACCTCGACACGCACGCGCCCATTCTGATCGGTGGGCGGGCGCGGACGCCATCGGTTACGCGGCCACCGCGACCGGCTTACGCAGGGCGGGCGCGATCAGGGCGACCGAGATCAGCGTGACCACGACCCCGACCCCGGCCGCCGCCGTCGCGGCGCCGGGCACCCCATCCGCGACGAAGGCCGGCAACGCGGTCACCGCGGAGAGCAGCCGGGTCACCACGATCGCGGTGAGCGCGCCGCGGCTGCCCCTCCGCCAGGCCGGCACCAGGGCGACGGCGGTGATCAACCCGAGCCCGGCGCAGATCAGCGCGATCACCATCGGCGGGTGCTCGCCGTCGCTCAGCAGCGGCGTGGCGAGGTCACCGACGGCGAGCAGCGCGGCGATGATCAGGCCGGTGCGGAAGGTCTTGGCAGTGTGCATCGTGTTCTCCTCGAACGGTGCGGTTTCGACGGCCTGAAGTCTTCGGCCCGGCACCCGTCCGGGGCATCGTGGCTGTCGCGGGTGCTTTCTCCGTGCTGGCACGTACCCGTTCCGGCGGTTCTCGCCCTACGGTGAGTCCATGCAGGTCAGAAAGCTCCTCGCGTACGTTCTGGCGGGTTATGCGGCGCTGCTGGCCGCGGCCGGGTGGACGTGGGTGACGATCGGCGCGGACGGCGGCTCCGCGGTCTACATGGCGGTGGCCACGCTGCTCGGCGCGACATCGGTGGCGGTAGGACTGCTGGTCGCGACGAGGCGGCCGGAGAACGTGGTCGGCGCGCTGCTGGTCTGGGTCGGCGTGATGCCGATCGAGATCGGGTCGAGTGACCTCCACGCGGCGGCCTACGAGGCCCGGCCCGACCTGGTGCCGGTGTCGCCGTGGCTGATCAACCTGCAGGTCGGCTCGTGGATGTTCCTGTACGTCGCCCCCGCCCTGCTCGCCCTGGTGTTCCCGGACGGCCGGCTGCCCGCCGGGCGGCGCTGGCGCTGGGTGGCCGGTGGGCTGATCGGCGTGCCGGTGCTGTTCGTGCTGCTGATCGGACTCGACCCGGCGCCCTACCGGGAGCCGTTCGCGGACCTGCCGCACGTGCTGACCGCCGGCGCCGCCACCCCGGTGCTGCTCGGCGTGGGATACGCCCTGCTCCCGGTCTTCCTCGGCCTGCTGATCGCGACCGCGGCGTCGATGGTGGTGCGGCACCGGCGCGAGTCCGATCCGACCCGCCGCGCGCAGGTCAAGTGGTTCGCCCTCGGCGCCCTGTTCGTGCCCGCCACCCTGCTGCTCTGCTGGTTCAGCTACCTGGTGCTGGACGACCCCGACCTGGTGCTCATCGGGCTGGCCGCGACCTATCTGGCGATCCCGGTGGCGACGGCGATCGCGGTGCTGCGGCACGACCTCTACGACGTGGACCGGGCGTTCAGCGCGGCCGTCACCTATGGCATCGTCACCACCGTCCTGCTCGGCTTCTACACGGTCGCCACCGGGCTGGCCGGGGTGGCGCTCGGGCGGGGGTCGGTGGTCGCCGCGGCCACCGCGACCGCGATCTGCGCCGCCGCGCTCGCCCCGCTGCGGGTCCGGCTGCAGCGCTGGGTGGACCGCCGGTTCTACCCGCAGCGGCAGGCCGCGCTGTCGGCGATCGAGGACCTCCGAGCCCGCACGCACGCCGGCACCGCCCGGCCCGAGCAGCTCGAGGAGACGCTGCGCGCGGCGCTGCGCGATCCCGGGCTGCGGCTCGGTTACCGGGTGCCGGGCCGGGAGGCGCTGGTGGACAGCGCCGGCGCGGGCCTGGCACTGCCGGATGCCACGCCGGTGCGGCTGGGCGGCGCCGAGATCGGGGCGCTGACCGGGCGGGGCAGCCGCGAGCTGATGCGCGAGGTGGCGACCGCGGCGGCGCTGCTGGTCGAAGTGGTGCGCGTGCGGATCGAGCTGGCCGGCGCCCTGCATGAAGTCGAGTCCAGCCGCGCCCGTCTGCTCACCGTCTCCTACCAGGAGCGCCGCCGCCTCGAACGCGATCTGCACGACGGCGCCCAGCAGCGGCTGGTGGCCCTGGGCATGCGGCTCCGGCTGGGCCAGCGCCACCTGCACGACGGCACGGTCGACCTGGGCGCTCTGCTGGACGGCGCGGTGGACGAACTGGGCGCCGCGGTCGCCGAGCTGCGGCAGATCGCGCACGGCCTGCGCCCGAGCAGCCTGGACGACGGCCTGGTGAACGCGTTGACCATGCTCTGCGGGCGGACGCCGGTGCCGATCACCCTGGATGTCCCGCCGGCGCTGCACCGGGACGGGCTGCCGGACGTGGTCGCCACCACGGCCTACTACGTGGCCAGCGAGGCGGTGGTGAACGCGGTCCGGCACGCCCGCGCCGACGCGATCGACCTGCGGCTGTCCCGCGACGACACGGCGCTCACCGTGCGGGTGCGGGACAACGGGCCGGGCGGCGCGGTGCTGCGGCCGGGCGCCGGCCTGGCCGGGCTGGCCGACCGGGTGGCCGCGGCGGGCGGCGGGTTGCGCCTGATCAGCGCCATCGGCGCGGGCACCACGGTGGAGGCGGTGCTGCCGTGCGGATAGTCATCGGCGAGGACTCGGCGCTGTTCCGCGAGGGGCTGGCCAGCCTGCTCGCCGACGCCGGCCACGAGATCGTGGCCAAGGCCGCCGACGCGCCGGCGCTGGTCCGGGCCGTCGACGAGGCCGGGCCGGACCTGGCCATCGTCGACATCCGGATGCCGCCGGACCACACCGATGACGGCGCCCGCGCCGCCCGGACGATCCGCGGCACCCACCCGCGGCTGGGCATCGTGCTGCTGTCCCAGCACGTGGAGACCCGGCACTCGGTGGAGCTGGTGGCCGGCGGCCGGTTCGGCTACCTGCTCAAGGACCGGGTGTTCGACGTGGACGACTTCCTGGACTCGCTGCGCCGGGTGGCGGCCGGCGGGTCGGCGCTGGATCCCGAGGTGGTGTCCCGGCTGCTCGGCGCCCGCCGGGCCGACGATCCCCTCGACACGCTGACCGCCCGGGAACGCGAGGTGCTGGCCGCGATGGCCGAGGGCCGCACCAACGTCGGCATCGCCCGCCGGCTCTGGCTCACCGACCGCACGGTGGAGACGCACATCGGCTCGATCATGGCCAAGCTCGGGCTGCCCGCCGACGACGAAACCCATCGGCGGGTGCAGGCCGTGCTGCTCTACCTGGGCCGCTCGACCTCGACCTCAGGTTGACCCTCAAGCTCAACTGGAGGGTTAGACCGAGGCGCGGCCGACCACGCGGACCACGTCCAGCGGCGGGCCGCCCGGCACCGACCGACCCATGATCGCCTCCAGCACCGTGCCGGCCAGGTGCGCGGCGACCGCGGCCTGGTCGGTGGTCACCGTCGTCAGCGGCGGATCGGCCAGCTGGGCGGCCGGGATGTCGTCGACCCCGATCACCGCCAGGTCGTCCGGCGCGCGCAGGCCGAGCCGGCGCACCCCGGCCAGCACGGCGAGCGCGACGACGTCGTTGTAGGCGCAGACCGCGGTCACCCCGGCCGACCGCCAGGCGGACACCGCGGCGGCGGCCAGGGCCGGGTCGAGCGGCACGGTCAGCACCTGCGGGGCGGGCAGCGACAGGGCGCGCAGGCCGGCGCGGGCGCCTTCGAGGCGGGGGTCGGCGAAGAACCGGAGGCGTTCGTCGTCCGGGTAGGCGTACCCCAGGGATCGGTGTCCGAGGCCGGCCAGGTGCGCGGCCTGCAGCCGGCCGACCAGCTGCTGGGCCGGGTCGAGCCGGGCCGAGCGGTGGCCGCCGGCCAGCGGCACCACCGGCGCCACCCCGGCGGCGCGCATCGCGATCAGCTCCGCCTCGGTCAGGTCCGCGAAGTCGCCGAAGGCCAGCACGGCGGCCGGGGTCAGCGCCTTCCACAGGTCCGAGATCGGGCGGTCGTCGCGGCTCGCCGGGTGCACCACGAAGGTCAGGCCGCGGCGGGCGAACGCGCTGGACAGGTGACTGAGCAGGGCGCCGACCTCGTCGCCGATCGGCCAGTCGGGCAGCAGGCAGAGCACCACGTCGGAGCGGCCGGTGCGCAGGGTGCGGGCGGCCGCGGAGGGCGCGTAGCCCAGGGCGGCGGCGGCAGAAAGGACACGTCCCCGCGTACCGGCAGAAATGGTCTGACGGGGTGTGTCGTTGAGCACGTAACTGACCGTGGCCCGGGACACCCCGGCCATTTTGGCCACGTCGGCGCTCGTCACCCGCCGGCTCATGCACGCCCCTCCCCGCAGGGCTTGCTCCCGGCCCGCCCCGCGTTTACGTTCGGACATGCGGCAACTTACACGTTTAACCGGCTTGGAGGCCACCTTGTCCGAGCACGACGCGCTGATCAAGTCTCTCGACCTGCCCACCAAGGTCGCCCTGCTCACCGGCGCGACGATGTTCACGCTGGCCCCCGAGCCCGGCATCGGCCTGCGCGAGATGCGCCTGTCGGACGGCCCGACCGGGGTGCGCGGGCTGAAGTTCCACGGTGGCCGGGTGGTGTCCCTGCTGCCCAACGCCACCCTGCTGTCCTCGGCGTGGAGCGCCGACACCGCCCATGAGGTGGGCCGGCTGCTCGCCGAGGAGGCCCAGGCCCAGCGGATCCACGTGGTCCTCGGCCCGACCATCAACCTGCACCGCACCCCGCTCGGCGGCCGGCTGTTCGAGGCCTATTCCGAGGATCCGCTGCTCACCGGCAAGATCGCGGCGGCCTACGTGCGCGGCATGCAGGACCAGGGGGTGGCCGCCTGCCTCAAGCACCTGGTGGCCAACGAGTCGGAGACCGACCGCAACACGGTGGACAGCATCGTCGACGAGGCCACCTTGCGCGAGCTTTATCTGCTGCCGTTCGAGATCGCCATCGCCGAGGCCGACGCGTGGACGCTGATGGCCGCGTACAACGACGTCAACGGGCAGGCCGCGACCGAGCAGCAGCACGTGAACAACGAGATCGTGAAGGGCGAGTGGGGTTACCGCGGGCTGCTGATGTCCGACTGGTTCGCGACCAAGACCGCGGCCCCGGCGGCGAACGGCGGCCTCGACCTGGTGATGCCCGGCCCGCACGGTCCGTGGGGCGAGGCGCTGGTGGCGGCCGTCCGGGACGGTTCGGTCGACGAGGCCGTGATCGACGACCACCTGGCCCGGCTGTTGCTGCTGGCCCAGCGCACCGGGGTGCTCGGCGAGGAGCGCGCCTACGGCACCTATCCGGAGCCGGCCGAGCGGCGCGAGCAGCTCACCCGGCTGGCCGCGCGGGGCATGACGGTGCTGCAGAACGAGAACGGGGCGCTGCCGCTGGCCGAGGGCGGCACGGTCGCGCTGATCGGCCGGCACGCGCTCGAAACGGTGTGCATGGGCGGTGGCTCGGCCAAGGTGCGGGCGCCCTATCAGGTGAGCGTGGCCGAGGGGCTGACCGAGCGGCTCGGCGACCGGGTCACCGTGGTGGACGGGGTCGAGGTGCGGACCCGGCCGGTGCCGGCCCGCGGCGGCTTCCTCACCGACCCGGACACCGGCGCGGCGGGCATCGCGGTCGCGCTCTTCGGCGCCGACGGCGCCGAGCTCGACACCCGGCACGAGGACGATGCGACCAGCATGGTCGGGGTGGACGACGAGTTGCCGGCCCAGGTGGCGACCGTCCGGCTGCGCGGCCGGATCACCGCCGGCGGGCCGGTCGAGCTGGGCGGCATGGGCGTCGGCGACTGGGTGGTCCAGGTCGGCGACCACACCCTGCGGTACGCGCTGAGCGTCTCCGGCGCCAACATGGGCGAGGAGATCCTGGCGCCGCCGACCCACACCGACATCCTCGAGGTGTCCGAGGGCGCCGTCATCGACGCCACGGTCACGTTGCGGGCCGGCAGCGGCCCGGCCGGCGAGCTGTTCACCGGCATCGGCCTGTTCGGCCTGATCGCCCGCGCGGCCTCCCGCGAGACCGTGGACGTGATCGACGACGCGGTGCGCGCCGCGGCCGCCGCCGACGTGGCGGTCGTGGTCGTCGGCCTCACCGAGGAGCAGGAGACCGAGTCCGTCGACAAGGCCACCCTGCACCTGCCCGGCGCCCAGGACGCGCTGGTCGAGGCGGTGGCCGGCGCGGCCGCCAAGACGGTCGTGGTGGTCAACGCGGCGACCCCGGTGATCATGCCGTGGCTGGCCCGGGTGGACGCGGTGATCTGGGCCGGGCTGCCCGGCCAGGAGGGCGGGCACGCGGTGGCGGCCGCGCTGCTCGGCGACATCGAGCCGGCCGGCCGGCTGGTCACCTCGTTCCCCACCGAGGACGGCAAGACGCCGGCCTGGTCGGTGAGCCCGAGCGAGGGCCGGCTGCGCTACGACGAGGGCACGTTCATCGGCTATCGCGGGCACTTCGCCGGCCGCGCGCCCGATCCGCAGTTCTGGCTGGGCCACGGCCTGGGCTACGCGACCTGGGAGTACACCGACGCCCGGCTGGTCACCACCGACCACTCCCCCGGCGTGGTGGTCACCGTGCGGAACACCGGCGAGCGGCCCAGCCGCGAGGTCGTGCAGGTCTACTTCCGCCCGTCCGAGCTGGACGAGCCGATCCGCCTGGCCGGATGGGCCGGCGTCACGGTCGCCCCGGGCGAGTCGGCCCGCGTGGTGGTCGAGACCGACGCCCGCATGTGGCGCCGCTGGGACACCGAGGCCGGCGCCTGGGCGCAGCTGGGGGCCGGCGGGGAGCTGCTGGTGGCCCGCGGCCTGGGCGACATCCGCGCCACCCTCACGCTGCGGAAGACGGTGGCTTGAGATAGGCCCGCAGGATCCTGCGGGCCGCGGTGACCAGGGGGCGGCGGTCGCCGGTTCTGGTCGCCATCGCGACGTGGCTGGGCTCGACGCCGGTCAGCGGGATGGTGACCAGGCGGGGGCGGCCGCCCGGTTGCCGGCCGACATCCGGGATGATCGCCACCGCCTCGCCGGCCGCGATCACCTCGAACTTGTCCTCGATCGCCTCGACCACCGGGCCGCCCGGCGCCGGGCGGCCGTCCGGCCGGGGATCGACGCGCCAGAACGCGTTCCAGGCCGAGTCCTGCGCGAGCCGGGGCAGCGGCTCGTCGGCGATGTCGTCGATGTCGACCGACTCCTTGCCGGCCAGGCGGTGGTCGTCGCGCACCAGCAGCATCCGCCGCTCGTCGTAGAGCACGATCACGTCCAGGTCGTCGGTGGCGAACGGCAGCCGGCCGACCACCACGTCGACCCGGCGGTCGAGCAGGGCGGTGCGCGGCTCGTCGTACGGGACGTGCAGGGTGTGCACCTCGGCGTCCGGGTGCAGCCGGCGCAGCTCGCGGACCGCGTCGGTGACCAGCACGTTGGTGTAGCCGACGGTGATCCGGCTGGGCTCGGCGGCGGCCCGGGCGGTGGCCACGGCCCGGTCGGCGTCACGCAGCAGCGCGGCGGCCAGCGGCCGGAACGCCTCGCCCGCCTCGGTCAGATCCGTGCCGCGCGGGGTGCGGTCCAGCAACCGAGCGCCGACCTGATGCTCGAGGGCCCGGATCTGCCGGCTCAGCGACGGCTGGGTGATGTGCAGGGCCGCCGCCGCGCGGCCGAAGTGCCGATGCTCGGCGACCGCCACGAAGTACCGCACCAGCCGCAGATCAAGGTCGCTCACACGGCAAACATACTGCGGTGATGCCCGAAACGTATTGCGCGGTGCGGAACAGGCTTTGGACGGCGGACACCCCCCGGCCGCACGGTGGAGGCATGCGAATCTTCCTGACCGGGGCGAGCGGATTCATCGGCTCCGCCGTCACCCGAGAGCTCATCGGCGCCGGGCACCAGGTCATCGGCCTGGCCCGCTCGGACGCCTCCGCGGCGGCGCTGACCGCGGCCGGCGCGGACGTGCACCGCGGCGACCTGACCGACCCGGACAGCCTGCGGACCGGCGCGGCCGCCTCCGACGGCGTGATCCACTGCGCGTTCGTGCACGACTTCTCGGACATGGCGGCGACCGCCGCGCTGGACCGGGCCGCGATCACCGCGATCGGCGACACCCTCACCGGGTCGGACCGGCCGTTCGTGGTCACCGGCGGCACCGCGCTGCTCGCGCCGGGCCGGGTCGGCACCGAGGAGGACGGCTTCGAAGGAGACTTCCCGCGGACCGCGTCCGGGCCGCTCGCGCTGGCCTTCGCGGACCGCGGCGTGCGCGTCTCGGTGCTGCGCCTGCCGCCGTCCGTGCACGGCGAGGGCGACCACGGCTTCGTCCCGGCGATGATCGCGGCCGACCGCGACAAGGCCGTGGCCGCCTATGTCGGCGACGGGTCGAACCGCTGGGCGGCCGTGCACCGGCTGGACGCCGCGCGGCTGTACCGGCTGGCCGTGGAGTCGGCGCCGGCCGGCTCGGTGCTGCACGCGATCGGCGACGAGGGCGTGCCGACCCGGAATGTGGCCGAGGTGATCGGCCGTCACCTGGGCGTGCCGGCCGCCTCGATCGGCCCGGACGACGCGCCCGCGCACTTCGGCTGGCTGGCCACCTTCGCCGGGCTGGACACCCCGGCGTCCAGCGTGCTGACGCAGAAGCTGCTGGGCTGGGAGCCGGTGCGGCCCGGCCTGATCGAAGACCTGGACGCCGGGCACTACTTCCCGATCTAGGGAGCGTTCCAGCGGTCGATCACCGGGTCGACCTCGTGCTCGAAACCCAGCACGGAGAGCGTCGCGGTGTCCAGCTTGAGCAGCCTGCCGTCCCGCGGGGGCAGGCCGACCCAGCGGGCGCCGCAGACGCGCAGCGAGTGGCCGTGCGCCACCAGCGCCACATCGCCGCCGGCGAGCAGCGGGCGGGCGCGCCCCAGCACCCGGTCCAGCCTTTCGCCGACCTGCTCGGGAGACTCGCCGCCGGGGCAGCCGTCCGTCCACAGCGACCAGTCCGGGCGCGTCTCGCGGATCTCCTTCGTGCGGATGCCCTCGTAGTCGCCGTAGTTCCACTCGGCGAGGTCCTCGGTGGTCTCGGTGATGGAGATCCCGGCGAGCTCGGCGGTGCGCAGGGCCCGCTTGCGCGGGCTGGACAGCACCGCCACGAACTCGCGCCCGCGCAGTTTGGCGCCGACCGCGCGGGCCTGGTCCTCGCCGGTCCGCGTCAGGTCCAGATCGGTGTACGAGGTGTGCCGGCCGTTCGCGCTCCACTCGGTCTGTCCGTGCCGGATGAGCACGATCTCTCCCACGACGGGCCCCTCTCCTCGGCGTCGATGCCTACCCGGAGAGTAGATCCTCGAACGACGTGGTGAGAGCGAACGGATCGGCGACCGTGGCCGGCGGGCGGCGGCCGATCTCCCGGGCCAGCTCGTCGGCGGCCCGGTCGATCCGGCCGCGCAAACCGGCGTCGGCGAAGTCGGCGGTGGCCGCGTAGACCGACGTCGGCACGGTCGCCGCGCGCAGATAGGCGAACAGCGGTCGCAGCCCGTGCTCCAGCGCCAGCGAGTGCCGCGCGGTGCCGCCGGTGGCGGCGAGCAGCACCGGCTTGTCGGTCAGGGCGTCCTTGTCGAGCACGTCGAAGAACGACTTGAACAGCCCGCTGTACGACCCGGTGAAGATCGGGGTGACCACGATCAGCCCGTCCGCGCCGGCCACCGCGTCCAAGGCGTCGGACAGGGCGGCCGGCGCGAACCCGGTGAGCAGGTGGTCGGTGATCTCGTGGGCGAGGTCGCGCAGCTCGATCACCTGAGTTTCGAAACCGCCCTGGGCCGAGACCGCCGTCGCCAGCCGGTCCGCCAGCAGGCGGGTCGACGACGGCTTGCTCAGCCCGGCGGTGACGACGACGAGCTTCCTCATGCGGACACCTGCTGGCGCTTCCTGAGCAGCGAAGCGTGAGTCGGCGCATCCGGCACGTGCGCGGGCTTGAGCGCCGCGAACTCCTTGCGCAGCACCGGGACGACCTCTTCGCCGAGCAGGTCGAGCTGCTCGAGCACGGTCTTCAGCGGCAGGCCGGCGTGGTCCAGCAGGAAGAGCTGGCGCTGGTAGTCGCCGACGTACTCGCGGAAGCCCAGGGTGCGGTCGATGACCTGCTGCGGGCTGCCGACGGTCAGCGGCGTCTCGCGGGTGAAGTCCTCCATCGCCGGCCCGTGGCCGTAGACCGGGGCGTTGTCGAAGTAGGGCCGGAACTCGTTGACCGCGTCCTGCGAGTTCTTCCGCATGAACACCTGGCCGCCGAGTCCGACGATGGCCTGGTCGGGGTCGCCGTGGCCGTAGTGCGCGAACCGCTCGCGATAGAGGGCGACCATGCGCTGGGTGTGCGACGCGGGCCAGAAGATGTGGTTCGCGAAGAAGCCGTCGCCGTAGTAGGCGGCCTGCTCGGCGATCTCCGGGCTGCGGATCGAGCCGTGCCAGACGAACGGCGGGAGGTCGTCCAGCGGGCGCGGGGTGGAGGTGAACGACTGCAGCGGCGTGCGGAACTTCCCGGACCAGTCGACGGTGTGCTCGCGCCACAGCCGGTGCAGCAGCGCGTAGTTCTCGATGGCGAGCGGGATGCCGGCCCGGATGTCCTTGCCGAACCACGGGTAGACCGGGCCGGTGTTGCCGCGGCCCATCATCAGGTCGACCCGACCGCCGGAGAGGTGCTGCAGCATCGCGTAGTCCTCGGCGATCTTCACCGGGTCGTTGGTGGTGATCAGCGTGGTCGACGTGCTGAGCAGCAGCTTCTCGGTCTGGGCGGCGATGAAGCCGAGCATGGTGGTGGGCGAGGACGGGACGAACGGCTCGTTGTGGTGCTCACCGGTCGCGAACACGTCCAGGCCGACCTCTTCGGCCTTCTTGGCGATGGTGACCATCGCGGTGATGCGCTCGTGCTCAGTCGGCGTCCGCCCGTTCGTGGGGTCGGGTGTTACGTCGCCGACGGTGAAGATCCCGAACTGCATGACGCGCTCCTGAGTCTCAGCGGCGGGACCGATCGTCCCGGACTACCCGCACAACTTCTTTGACGCGTCAATTATTTCATAGTCAGATACCGGCGATGAAGGCCCCCAGGCCACTGGCCTGCGTGCGCCAGTCCCGCGGGTTCGGGTTGCCGCCGGCCCACTTCTGCCCGACCCGGTTGAACGAGTCCCGGCTGCTCCCCCAGATCACGTCGCCCTGCGCGGTGATGTAGCCGCGATAGCTCCCGGTGACCGTCGACAGGTCGCTCAGGTAGCGCATGAAGATGCCCTTGAACTGCTTGCCGTTGTCGTCACAGGTGCGGTCCGGCGCATCACACGACTCGGTGAGCACGCCGTTCTTGGTCAGCACCGGCGAGGCGATCGCGGCGTCGGCCAGCATCCGGCCGGAGTTGAGCACCCCGGCGTTCCCGGTGGCCCGCCAGACCTCGACGGCCGCGCCGATCGCCAGCCCCTGGTTGTACGTGTAGACGGTCTGCCCGTTGTTCTGGCAGTTGCCGTTCAACCCGTCGTTGACCAGCCCGGACGAGTTCACCAGTCCGCTGCGGGCGAACCAGTTCCAGCCGGTGACCGCCCGGTTGAGCCAGGTCGTGTCGCCGGGCAGCCGGTTGTGCAGCACCGCGGTGAGCCGGATGTAGAGCCCGATGGTGACCGCGTTCTTGTACGTGCGCTCCCGGTCCCACCACACGCCGCCACCGCACGTCGAGGTGTCCCAGTACTGGTGCACGTAGTTGGCGATGATCACCGCCTCGTCCAGGTATTTCCGGTCGCCGGTCAGGTCGTACGCCTGCAGCCAGGCGATGCCCCACCAGGCCACGTCGTCGATCGCCCGGCTGATGAAGTGGCCCTCGATCGGGTCGCTGCTCTTCACCCCGGCCGGGAACACGCCCCTGTTCCGCTCGAACGTGTTGTCCACCACCCAGCGGTAGTCGGTACGCCCGGTACGCTTCATCCAGTCCATCAGCGTGGTCAACGCGACCGCCGAGTTCCACCAGCTCGACGGCCACCACGCGGTGTCCGGCCGGTAGGAGAACATCAGCGCGTCCGCGGCGGCCGCCGCCCGGTCGTGCCCGGGCCGCGCCCACGCCGTGCAGCTGCCGGCGCTGCCGGAGACGGCCCGCCCGCAGGCCCGCAGCGCGCCGCCGTAGAGATATGACTTCGGGTCGCGGGAGGCGTAGAGCACCGTGCGGGCGCCGGTGGCCCCGGCCGGGGTGCTGGTGCGTCCCAGCGAGGAGCCGGCGGGCCAGCTCGCGCCCTCGTCCCAGCTGCGGTCCAGCCAGATCTCGTCGCCCTGGGCGCCGTTCGCGATGGTGGCCCAGGCCATGCCGCGGTCGTCCAGGTGCAGCGCGATGGTGCGCCCGGCGAGCGTGGTCGGCCCGACCGGCTGACGGTCGCCGACCGGCGTGGTCTCGCCGTCGCAGCCGACGTCACAGGCTCGGACCCGCACCCAGTCGGTGCACTGCACGCCGCCGGCGTCACCGCAGGCCCGGACCATGCCGCGGCGGTGGGCGACCGGGTCGGCCAGGTTGTACATCAGCGTCCGGGTGCCGGTCCAGGAGCCCGGGATGGTGGCCCGGCCGAGCAGCGGCTCCCAGGTCGGCCCGCCGTCCCAGCTGCGGTCCAGCCAGACCGCGTTGCCGGCGGTGCCGTTGTCGATGCTGGCCCAGGCCATCGCGTCGGCCTCGGAGTAGTGCAGGGCGATGCGGCGGCCGTTCTGGATGCGGTCCGGCACCGGGAAGGTGTCCTGCCGGGCCTGGCTCGGGTCGCGGGTGTCGCAGTGCACCGAGCAAACCGTCGCCTGCACCAGATAGAAGGGCTCCTCCGCCGCCGCCGGGGCGGCGTGCAGAAACGTTCCGAAGAGGACGGTGGCGAGCAGCGCGGCAACTCGGACCATGCCTCACATAGTGAGCCCCGTCGATGATTACAGCAAGGTTTGATAACGGATTCGCGCCCGTTCGAGCACCGTGTCCAGGTCAATGCGCTGGTGATCGTGGGAGAAGCGGCCGTGCTCGGCGACGTACGCCCGCAGCCGCTCGAGGTAGTCCAGGCACCAGCGGACATCGCGCTCGCGGATCGCCCGCCGCCCGGCGACGTCCACGAAGACCGGGCTGGTGTGCGCGAACGCGGTCTCGTCGAGCACCCGGCCGCCACCCTCGCCCCGGGCCACGGCGGCGATCCACAGCGGCCGGTCGACGTCGATCGTGTGCCGCCCGGCTCCCGCAGCAAGCTCGCCGTCCGGCCCGACCAGCGTCACCGAGGCGTCGTCCGTGCAGGTCACCTCAACGACCAGCCGGTCACCGGCGGCGCGGTCGAGCACCGCGCCCGGGCCGTCGCCGTCCACGGTCAGCGTGAGCCACGGGCCGTTGGTGACCACGGTGCGGCAGGCCCGGACGGCGTCCTGGAACGCGGCCACCGACAGCGGCTCGGCGCCGAGCCGGGCATAGACGCGGGCCCAGCCGGGCGGGTTGGAGGAGGCGCCGGGGCCGTGCGCGAAGGACAGGAACGCGTCGGTGCCGGCGGTGGCGGCCAGCCGCAGGCCGCAGGACAGCAGCCGGTGATAGAGGAAGGCCGAGCCCTCGCTGTCCGCGGGCGAGAGCAGGTCGACCGAGTCGATCAGGCCGAGCGCGGCGTCGGCGATCAGCTCGCGGGCCTCGACCGAGCGCGGGGTGCCGAAGAACCGGTCGGCCGACCAGTCGTCCGGGAACGCATCCCAGGCCGGGTGCGCGTAGCCGATGGTGGCGCCGAGCTCACGCAACTCCGCGCAGGCGGTCGCGTTGGGCGGCCAGTCGTCCGGCGCGTCCGAACCCTCGTGGCCGGCGTGGTAGCGCGCCGGGGTGCCGGTCGGTCCCAGCGCGTGCACGTGCCCGAGCAGGTCGTTGCGGTATTCCACGCCCATCCGGGCGCCCGGCCACAGGTCCGTGCCGACGGTCGCCTCGAGCAGCTCACGGTCGTAGACGCGGGTGCCGGAGAAGTTGCCGGCCACCAGGTTCATCAGGTGCAGGCCCTCGCCGCGCTGCATGCGGGCGGCGTCCTCCGGCGCGCACACCAGGTCGCCGCTGTAGTTGAGGTGCACGTGTAGGTCACCGCCGTACCACCCGGCCGCGGCCGGATCGAAGAGCCGCGGCGGGTCACTCTCGATCGTCTCGGTCGCCCCCGGCGCCGGATCCCTCCGGTACGCGAGAACGCCGAACTCCAGCCCCCGAGTGCAGGTGATCGTCAGCCCCGCCGCCGGCACCTCGAGCGTGACGTCGTGCCCGTGGAAGTACGGCCGATCGTGCACGTCCCACTTGGGCTGCACGCCGTCCGGGAACCAGGCGCCACCGGTCTCGTCCACCACCGACCAGCGGGCGCAGGTGGGCGACACCAGCCGCAGCGTGGCCGCCGCGCACTCCCGTACGGCGCCGTGGAAGGGCGCCTCCGCCACGTCCACCGTCTCCAGGTCGTCCTCCGTCACCACGTCGATCGGCACGGTCCGCCCCGGGATCAGCAGCCGCGGCGGACCCGCCCGATGCTCGCCGCCCCGGACCACGACCAGGCCCGCCGGCACGTCGTCGCCGACCACCTCGCGCAGCGCGCCGGCCCAGTCGCCGGTCTCCGCGCCGCGTTCCAGCACCGGGCCCAGCCGGCTGAACCGGGCCCAGCGCCAGGACGGCGGCGCGTCGCCACCCCAGTCCCAGCCGTTGCGGCGGCGCAGGTCGTGGTAGTGCGCGAGCATCTCGATGACCGCGGGCGGCAGGTCGAGCACGGCGTCGTGATCACAGCACATGCCGGACAACCTATCGGCCCTGCAGTCCCTTCACGTTGGTGCCGAAGGTCCAGCCGCGCGAGCCGTCCCAGTTCGCCGACCAGGTCATCAGGCCCTTGAGCGAGCCGTTGAAGTGGTTCCAGGACGTGGTGACCTGGCCGGTGGACATGTAGCCGCCACCCGCGCCGGGCTGGGCCGGCAGGCCGGGCACCTGCTTGTCATAGGGGACGCGGATGGTGACGCCCTGGATCACCAGGCCGGTGTTCAGGCACGTGGTCTGCACGATGAAGCCCTGCTCGGTGCCCGCCGGATAAGAGTCGCCGGAACAGCCGTACATCGAGCCGTTGTAGTACTGCTGATTGAGCCACCACAGCCGGCCGTTGTCCGCGTACTTCTTGATGATCGGCAGGTAGGCGCCCCAGATCGAGCCGTAGACCACACTGCCGCCGGTCACGTACGCCGTCTCCGGCGCCATCGTCAGACCGAAGCCGGACGGCATCGCGGCCAGCACCCCGTCGATGATCCGGATCAGGTTGGCCTGCGACGCGGACAGCACAGTGATGTTGCCGCTGCCGGTCAGCCCGGTCTCGATGTCGATGTCGATACCGTCGAAGTTGTAGCGCCGCAGGATCGGCACGATGGTCGCGACGAACCGGTCGGCGACGACGGACGAGCTGAGGTCGATGCCCGCGGTGGCCCCGCCGATCGACATCAGGATGGTGGCGCCGGCCGCCTTGGCCGCGCACATCTCGGCCGGGGTGGCCACCTTGACGCCGGAGTCCATGCCGTCCTGCCAGAGCACCGTGCCGTCGGAAAGGATCACCGGGAAAGCCGCGTTGAGCACGTTGTAGCCGTGCTGCTTGAGCCGCGCGTCGGTGATCGGGATCCAGCCCAGGCCCGGGTGCACGCCGTTCGAGGCGCCGTCCCAGTTCTCCCAGTAGCCCTGCAGCACCTTGCCGGCCGGCTTGCCCTTGAGCGCACAGGTCCCGCCGGGCGGCGGGTCGGTCGGCGGCGGGTCGGTGGGCGGCGGGTCGCTCGGCGGCGGATCCGAGGGTGGCGGGTCGCTGGGCGGCGGTGTCGTGCCGCCTTCGCACGCGCCCAGGTCGCGCCACAGCGACGGGGTCGAGGCCGGGTTCCAGCCGGCGCCCGGCCAGGCGGTGTGCCCGACCAGCGCCTGGTACTGCCGGCTCCGGTAGGTCACCAGAGCGCCGAGCTGATAGGTGTTGCCTTCCGCCCAGGCCGGCGCGGTGCAGGCCACCGCGGCCGAAGCCGGGCCCGCCGCGACGGAGCCGGCGGACACGGCCACCGTCATCGTCGCGGCCAGCAGCAGGACCATCCATCGACGTCGCATAGCGTCATCGTGATACTCACCACGGTAAATATCAAGGGTTCTTTACAGATAGAGCGTCGCGAATCAGGGCGGCCGTCTCCGCGGTGGGCAGGTCGTGGTTGCCGCCGCCCGGCACCTCGACGTGCCGGCCGATCGGGATCATCGCCGCGCCCGCCCGCAGCGCCGGCCAGGTGTCCGCCCCGATCATCACCAGCGTCGGCACGGTCACCGCCGCCATCGCCGGCGTGGGCACGGCGAGTTCGGTGGTCAGGATCGCGTCGTAGACCGTGCTCTGCGCCATCGACACCAGGCCGGGCCACATCGGCGAGCGCCGGATCTGCTCGATGACCGGCGCCGGCAGCCCGATCCCCTCGGCCTGGAAGAGAGCCACCGCGTCGCCCGGGCGGCCGTCGTCGATCAGCGCCTGCTGGCGTGCGGCCAGGCCCGGCTGTGCGCGGCCGAACGGCGCCTCGTACAGGAAAAGGTGGTTGATCTTGATCGTGGTCGCCGCGTGCAGCGCGAGCATCGCGCCCGACGAGAAACCGAAGACCGCGGCCCCTCGGCCCGCGACGCCGATCACGGCCGCGAGATCCTCGATCTCCCGGCCGATCGTGTACGCGGGCGCGTCACCGCTCGCCCCCCGCCCCCGCCGGTCATAGGCGACCACGGTGCAGTCCCGGGCGAGCTCGGCGGCCAGCGAATCGAAGCGCGAGTGATCGTTGAACGCTCCCCCGACGAACACCACGGCCGGCCCGCGGCCCGCCTTCCGATAGGCGATCGTGGTGCCGTCGGCGGACGTGGTCCTCGCCATGCTCATCTCAGTCATGCCCTCAGGACGAACGAGGACCCGCGGTGAGGACGGATGGTCACCGCGGACCGCCGGCGCGCAGCACCGCGATCGCCTCCTCGCGGGTGGCGACGCCGAGCTTGCCCAGCATGTCCGAGACCCGGTTGCGGATGGTCTTCGGTGCGAGGAACAGGCGCGCGGCGACCTGCGAGGTGGGCAGGCCCTGGGCGAGGAGCTCGAGGATCTCCAGGTCCCGCGAGTCCAGTGCGGCGAGCGCGCCGGGCTGCGGTGCGGCGGCCGCCGCGGCCACGACCGCGTGCTGCGCGCCCCGGCCGATCACCAGGCTGCCGCGGGCGGCGGCATGGATCGCGGCCAGCACGTCCTCCGGATCGGAGTCCTTGAGGAGGTAGCCGTCCAGGCCGGAGCCGAGGCTGCGGATCACGAACTGGTCGTCGGCGTGCATGGTGAAGACGACGACCCGCAGCCGCGGCCAGCGCCGCTTGAGCTCGGCGCCCAGCCCGATGCCGTCGCCGTCCGGCAGGTTGAGGTCCAGCAGGGCGACGGCCGGCTCGGCGGACACCGCGAGCGCCTCGGTGGCCGAGCGCGCCGCGGCGACGAGCTCCAGCTCCGGGTCGGATCCGACGAGCGCGGTCAGCCCGCCGAGCACGATCGGATGGTCGTCGACCACCAGCACCCGGATCACGTCGTCACCGCCCGCGCCGGCAGCTCCACGCGCAACCGGGTGCCGGTCGCCTGCGCGGCCACGGTGACCTGCCCACCCAGCTCGTGCGCCCGCCGCCGCAGCGAGGACAGGCCGACGCCCCAGACGATCGGGCCACCGGCGCCGTCGTCGCCCACGTCCACCGCCACGGTCCCGCCGACGCCGCGCACGGACACCGTGACCCGCCCGGCGCCGGCGTGCCGCAGGGCGTTGGTGACGCCCTCGGCGACCGACCGGTAGACCGCCACCGCGATCTCCACGGGCAGGTCGCCGTCCAGGCTGACGTCCAGCACGACGGCCGGGCCGTGACCGGCGAACGATCCGACGAGCCGGCGCAGCGCGGCGGCCAGGTCGCCGTCCTCCAGGCCGGACGGGGTGAGGCCGGCGACGATGCGGCGCAGGTCGCTGCGGCAGGCGGCCAGGTCGGTGGCCAGCGTCGCGAGCACCGGCGTCGGCTCCCGGGTCAGCTCGGCGCGCACCCGCAGGCTCATGCCGACCAGCACCGGGCCGAGCCCGTCGTGCAGGTCGCCGAGGATGCGGGCGCGCTCGGCGTCCCGCTGACGGGCCACGTCCCGGCGGGCGTGGTCGGCCTCGACGGCGAGCCCGACCGCCCTGGCCATCAGCGACACGGTGGGCAGCAACTGCGCGACGATCCGCTGCTGCCGCGGCTCGGGGCCCTCCGGATGGGCGGGCTCGAGCGTCATGGTGCCGACCCGGTCCCCGCCGATCACCAGCGGGCACACCTCCCAGTGCCGGGGCACGTCCGGCGCGTCCGGACCGAGCACCAGGCCGACCTGCCGGTGCCCGCTCGCCGCGGCGACCATCGCGGCGGCCTTTCCGAGCAGCTCGCGGGCGTCGGTCAGGGTGTGCAGGCCGGAGGTGATCTGGGCGACGTCAGCGGCGGAGAGGGTCCCGCGCCCGTAGCGGCGCTGCAGGAACGACCGGCGGACCCACAGCGCCGCCGGGAGGACCACGCCGGCGGTGACCACGGCGGCGAACGCCCCGGACAGGTCCGGTCCCGGTACGCCCGCACGGGCGGCGGCGACCCGGATCACCGTGCCCACCGCCGCCCCGCAGGCGATCGTGGCGGCGGCGATCGCGACGTCGAGCAGCGGCTCGTCGACCGGGCGCAGCTCGCGAATCGTCTCCAGCCGGCAGACCACCGCGGCCATCGCCCACAGGCCGAGCGTGGTCACCACGGCGGTCACCCGCGGGCCGGCGACCACCACGGTCACCGCGATCGTGCCGGTCAGCACGGCGGCGAACACCACCAGCCAGACCAGGCGGCGCCGGGCCATCCGGTCGGCGGCCCGGTCGACGCCCCAGGCGATCACCGCCAGCGCGGCCAGGACCGGCGCGACGCCCAGCCACTCCCACCAGCGTTCCAGCGCCGGCCAGCCGGCCCGGTCGCGCAGCACCACGACGGCCAGGATCGAGACCACGGCCGGGACGACCGCCAGCACCGCGAGCGACCGGCCGAGCCGCGACCGCGGGTCCCGGTCCAGCAGCAGGGCCGCCGCGACGCCGAAGGCCGGCCAACCGAAGGCGTGCACGGCGGCGGCCGGCACCGCGTTCTGGGTGAACCCGAGCAGGCCCGGCGTCACCCCGGCCCCGGTGGCCAGCGCGGCGACCACGACGCCCCGCGACAGGCCACGGGCGGCCATCGAGTTGCTCACGGGTACATACTGCGGCCTGGGGCCCGCACCGGGGCAGACCCGCGGGACCGGCCGGGATCCGCCGGGACGGCCCGGGACACCGGGGTGCTGGTGGCCGGGACGCGGGCGGCCGCACGGTGAAGGCACCTCCCCGGCACCCGACCGGGGCGCTGAACGGAGGCACCCACCATGTCCGCCACCACCACCCCGACCGAGCTCCGCACCAGCCGCGGCCCGTCCGCGCCGATCCTGGTCGGCGGCGCGGTCCTGCTGTCCACCGTCGCGAACATCGCCCTCCAGGCCGCCGACATCGTGTTCACCGACCGGGACCCGAACCGGACGGACGGCCCGATCGACAGCATCGTGAGCATCTCCGTCGCCGGCGGCGTCGCCCTGATCATCGCGCTGGCGATCGCCCTGCCGCTGGTGCGGGAACCGGCCCGGGCCCGGATCGGCGCCATCGTGCTCGGCGCCCTGGCGCTGGTGACGGTGCCGTTCTTCTGGTCCGGCGCGCCGGCCGCGTTCGGCGCTTCGGCGGCCTGGGTCGCCGGGCTGACCAGGGGTGGCCGGCCGCAGACCGGCGTGGCGCGCGGGTTCGGCATCATCGGCTTCGTGGTCGCCGTGCTGACCGTGGTCGCCGTCTTCGTCGGGTCCGTCGGCGCCCTTCTCGGCTGAACGTGTCCTCCGCGGCGGGCGTTGTTCGTCCCTCGACGAGAAGAACGCCTGCTAAGGAGGAACCATGCGATACCTGTTGATGATCAGCGCCGACGAGGCGACCGCCGAGGAGAACTTCGCGACGCGCACGGATCTGCCCGACTTCGACGCCTGGATGGCCGACCTGGAGAAGCGTGGCGTGCTCGAACTGCACGCCGGGCTGGAGATGAGCTCGAACGCCACCACCGTGCGGGTGCGCGACCAGGAGGTGCTGCTCACCGACGGGCCGTTCGCCGAGGGTCGGGAGCAGGTCGGCGGGCTGGCCCTGGTGGACGTGGCCGACCTGGACGAGGCGATCGCGATCGCGGCCGGCCACCCGGCGACCTACTTCGGGCAGGTCGAGATCCGCCCGCTGCGCCCCTGATGACCGACGTCGAGGCGGTGCTCGCCGAGTCGTTCCGCGCCGATTGGGGACGGGTGGTGGCCACCCTGATCGGCGCGCTCGGCGACTGGGATCTGGCCGAGGAGTCGGCCCAGGAGGCGTACGCCGCCGCGCTGCTCGCGTGGCGGCGGGACGGCGTGCCGGACAACCCGCGGGCCTGGCTCACCACCACGGCCCGCAACCGGGCAGTCGACCGGCTCCGGCGCGCCAGGGTCGGCGCGGAGAAGCTGCGTTCCCTCGCCGTCGAGCCGGTCGCCGATCTCGACGTCGACCTGGACGCGCTGGAGAGCGGCATCGAGGACGACCGCCTCCGCCTGCTCTACACCTGCTGCCACCCAGCGCTGTCGCTGGAGTCGCAGGTCACCCTCGCCCTGCGGACGCTGTGCGGGCTGAGCGCGGAGGAGATCGCCCGCACGTTCCTGGTGTCCGAGCCGACCATGGCCAAGCGCCTGGTCCGCACCCGGCAGAAGATCAAGCTGGCGGGCATCCCCTACCGGGTTCCACCGGCGCATCTGCTGCCTTCCCGGACCACCGGCGTGCTGTCCACCATCTATCTGCTCTTCCACCAGGGGTACGCGGACGGCCGCGCCGATCTGCGCGCCCACGCCCGCCATCTGGCGGCCCTCACCGCCGACCTGATGCCGGACCATCCGGAGGCGGGCGGCCTGCACGCGTTGCTGCTGCTGCTCGACGCGCGCGCGGCCGCCCGGGCCCCGGACGGCGTGCTGGTCCCCCTCGACGAGCAGGACCGCTCGCTGTGGGACCGGTCGATGATCCGGTCGGCCGACCGGGTGCTGCGGCGGGCGCTGCGCCGCGAACAGCCCGGGCCATATCAGCTGCAGGCCTTGATCGCGGCCTGCCACGTGCAGGAACGCATCGACTGGGCGCGGGTGGCCGCCCTCTACGACCGCCTGCTCGCCGTGGTGCCGTCGGACACCGTGCGGCTCAACCGGGCGATCGCGCTGTCCCTGCGCGACGGCCCCGACCTGGCCCTGCTGGACGGCATCACCGACCACCCGTTGCTGGCCGCGACCCGCGCCGATTTCCTGCGCCGGGACGGCGACCCGGCCGCCGCGGCGGCGGCCTATCGCGAGGCACTGCCGAACGCGCCGACCGACGCCGACCGCGCCTACCTGGAACGGCGACTGGCCGAGGTCACCGCAGCGGGTTCGGCCAGCGCAGGCGACGCAGCCTGCGGCGGGCGAACGTGATCCCGTCGCGGGCGTTGAGCCGTTCGTAGCGGTGCAGGGCGTCGCGGGTCGCGAGCAGGGCCGCGCCACGGCGCCCGGCGTCGCGGTGCGCCAGGCCGAGGTCCAGCAGGACGGGCGCGACGTAGCGGTCGAGGACGTCTCGGCTGACCTGCAGCCGCCCGAAGACCACCACGGCCTGCTCCAGCGCTCGCAGCGCCGCCTCGCTGTCGCCCGCCGCCCGCAGCCCCACGCCCAACACACCCAGGGCCCGGGCCGTCTCCAGCGTCTGGCCGGCGGCGATGAGTCGTTCGACCGCCTCGCCGCGCATCGCGTGGGCCCGCGGCGCGACCTCCCGCTCGGCCCGTTTCAGCAGCGTCCGGCCGATCAGCAGGTCGGTGTCGGGGCCGGGCGGCAGGGCACGCAGGGCTTCCAGACCGGCGCCGCCGCAATCGGCGCACCAGGCGGGCAGGCGCTGGTGGAGGTGGTCGCGGACGAGCCGGTCCTGCTCGTCGACGGCCGCGGCGTACTGGGCGACGAGGGCGACCGCGATCCGGTCCTCCAGCCGGACCGGGCCCGGCACGCCGGCCAGGACGCGCGCGACCGACGGGGTCTCCAGCGCGGCCGGCGCCACCGGGTCGTCCGGCCCGGATCCGGCGCGGGCCCAGCCTCCGCCGGCGCCGCGCACCAGGTGCGGATTCGTCAGCGCGAAGGCGTTGGCGTCCGCGGCGCCGAGGGTCACCCCGTCCGGCAGCAGGAACGACGCCATGGTCGCCCAGACCGCCGCTGGGAAGCCGGGACCCGCCCAGATCAGGGCGTGACGCAGCGCCTCGTCGTCGCGGTCGCCGAACCGCAGCCGGCGGATCACCTCATCCCGATGCGTCACACCGCCCTCCCGGAGCCCAGGGTAAACGGGTCCGGTTCCGTCCACGGTGGATCGTCCGGTTATGGCCGGGATCTGACCACGCGATAGGCCGGGAGGGTGGCCGCCGCCACCGCCAGCAGCAGGCATGCCGCCACCGCGGCGGCGACGGCCGGCCACGACACCAGGACGGGCACGTGGACGCCGATCTGCGCACCCAGGGAGCGCGCCGAACCGGCCACCGCGAGCACCCCCGCCGTGCCGCCGAGCAGTGCGCCGATCGCCACGACCAGCGCGGACTCCAACGCCACCGCGCCGAGCACCTGCCGGCCGGACGCGCCGGCCAGCCGCAGCACCCGGTAGTCGGGTCCGCGCCGCCGAGCGGTCATGAGCAGCGTGTTGGCGACGGCGAGGGCGCCCGCCCCGGCCGAGACGGCGAGCAGCAGCAGCGTCAACAACGCGACCAGCCGGTCGTCCTCGGCGTCCGCCTGCCGGGCCAGTTCGGCACGGTCGGCCAACCGGGCTCCGTCCACGGCCGGGCCGGGTGGCGCCGCCGGGGCGAGGGCCGACGGGTCGTGCCGGCGCACGGTGTCCCGGGCCAGCACCAGGTCAGCCGGGAACGGGCCGGGCGGCGGGCTGCCGGTCACCCGAAACGTCTCGGGCAGGCCGTCGGCGAAGGTCACCGTGACGGCCGGACCGTTGCCCGGCGGGGCCAGGGCGGTGCCGGCGGCGACCCGGTCCGCCCCGATCGCCTGAACCGCGCTCGCTCCCAGGTAGACGGTCGTGTCCAGCGGCGCCCGGCCCGCGGCCCCGTCGTGCAGGCCGGGAGTCCCGTCCGGCACCAGCACCGCGCCCGCCGGGACGGTCTGCGAACGGCGGGCCGCGAAGGCGGCGGCCGAGGTCTGCGCGGTGCCGGTGACGAAGACCGCGAAGGCCACGGTGAACAGCACCGGCGCGGCGGTGGCGGCGGTCCGGCGGGCGGCGGTGCGGGCGCTCTCCCGGGCGAGGGTGGCAACGATCCCGGTCAGCGGCCCCAGCAGCAGCCGGACCAGGACCGGCACCACCGCGGGCGCGAGCAGGGCGGTCGCGGCGATCAGCGCCATCGCCCCGAGCAGCGCATAGGAACCGAGGTCCCGCAGGTCGCCGGAGGTCGCGGCGGCGACGCCCGCACCGGCCGCGCCGGTCGCCGCCACTGACCCGGCGATCCACCGGGCCCGGCTCATCGCGCGCGGCTCCACCTCGGCGACCCGCAGCGCCTCCATCGGGCTGATCCGGGCCGCCCGTCGCGCCGCCGCGGCCGAACCGGCCAGCGCGATCAGCGGCCCGGCGGCCAGCGCGACGGCGAGCACCCAGGGCTGCCAGCGCACCGCGAAACCGGCCGGTTCGACCCGGGCGCCGACCAGCAGGCGGGCGATCGGGATCGCGACGAGGCCGCCCAGCACCACCCCGGCCAGCGCGGCGGCCGAGCCCAGCAGCGCCGCCGACCGGTAGAGCATCCCGCGGACCTGTCGCGGGGTCGCGCCGACGGCCCGCAGCAGGCCGATCTCGCGGCGCCGCTGGTTCACCGCATAGGCCGACGTGGAGGCGACCAGGAACACGCAGGCGAAGCCGGCCAGGGCGGTCGTCGCGGTGAGCATCTGCATGCCGATCCACCGGGTCCGGGCGTCGGCGCGCGGCTCGGCCCGGCCACGGTCGGCGCCGGTCAGGACGGTTCCGGCGGAGCCGATCACGGCGCGCACCGCTGCCGGGTCCGGGTTTCCGGAGAGGCCGATGACCCGTACGCCGGGGGCCAGCCGCGCGGCGTCCGCGGTGGACAGATGCACCCCGCGCAGGCCGGTGTGCCCGCTGACCCGCCACTCCCCCGGCCCGGCCGCGGTCAGCAGGGTGAGCGTCCCGCCGACCGGCACCCCGAGCGAGCGGCCGGCGATCACCTCACCGGGACCGGGCGGGTCCGCGCCGAGCCACTCGTGACCGGTGACGCTGCCCGGCACCGGGCGTCCGTCGCGCAGCGGCTGGGCATAGAACGTGCGGTCCACGACCACGGTGCCGACGCCCGGGACGGGCCGCAGCCGGTCCGCCAGGGACCGCGCCTCGGTGTCGGACCACGGCCGCGGCTCGGCGAACTCGTCCGGCCGGTTCGCCGCCGCCGGGCTCTGCACCAGCACGGCATAGTCGTCCAGGCGGTCCGGCACGCGCGGCTGCCCGGAGGTGAGCAGCAGCAGGAACGTGGTGACGACGGCGGTGCCGAGCAGCACCGCCAGGAACGTGCCGAGGCGGTCGCGGGTCAGCATGCCGCCTCCAGCGAGGTCAGCCGGTCGGCCACGGCGGCCGCGTCCACGCCGGTCAGCTCGTCGGTGATCCGCCCGTCGACCAGCAGCAGGACCCGGTCGGCGACGGCCGCGGCGACCGGGTCGTGGGTGACCAGCACCACGGTCCGGCCGTGCTCGTCGACCAGGTTTCGCAGCAGCGCGAGCACCTGGCGCGAGGTGCGGTGGTCGAGCGCACCGGTCGGTTCGTCGGCGAAGACCACGGCCGGCCGGGTGAACAACGCCCGGGCGATCGCCACCCGCTGCTGCTGGCCGCCGGAGAGCTCGCGCGGCCGATGCCCGGCCCGATCCTCCAGGCCGACCTCGGCGAGCGCGGCCCGCACCTCGGCCGGCCGGGCCCGGCGGCCGGCCAGGCGCAGCGGCAGGGCCACGTTCTGCGCCGCGGTCAGCGACGACACCAGGTTGAAGTCCTGGAACACGAAACCGATCCGGTCCCGGCGCAACCGGGTGAGCGCGTTGCCGCCGAGGTCGCCGAGCACGGTCCCGCCGATCGTGACCGTGCCCGCCGTGGGCGGTTCCAGGCCCGCGGCGCAGTGCAGCAGGGTGGACTTGCCGGAGCCGGACGGGCCCATGATCGCGGTGCAGGTGCCCTCGGCGAAGGCGGCGCTCACCCCATCGAGGGCGGTCACCTCCCCCGCCGCGGCGGGATAGCGCTTGTGCAGCTCGTGCAGGACGACAGTCATGGCATCACGATCGCGGTGCGCGGCGGCGAAGGCGTCCGGCCCGGGGCTGGATTCCGGCGTCCGTCCCCGGGCGGGCCGGCCGGCGGCGGGTCATCCTCAGGTCTGACCGCCCGCGGGTGGACGCGCCGGCGGGCAACGCTGACTACCCTCGGTCGCGTGACCCTCCCGGCCAAGCTGGTGCGATCGGCGCTGGACCTCCTGCTCGCCGTCGTGGCCGGCCTGTTCGGGCTGTACGCGGCCGCCGAGTCGCCGCTGCCACCGGCCGCCGGCCTGCGGGAACCGGCCTGGGTCACCGCGCTCGCCGCGGTGGCCCTCGGCGCGCCGATGCTGACCCGCCGCCGGTGGCCGGTGCTCAGCGCGTCGACCGTGGGCGCGGCGGCCGGTCTGGTGCTGGCCACCGGCATCGTCCCGGACTACGCCTCGGCCGGCCCGCTGGTCGCCGCCGGCGCGATCATGTACTCCCTCGGCCTGCGCGTCCCGGGGCGCACCGGGACGACGGCCGCGGTGGCCGTGACCGGTCTGCTGCTCGCCGGCGCGGCGACCGGGGATGCCTCCGCCGGTGGACCCGGCCCGGCCGCCGCGGCGCTGGCCACGCTGGTCTGCGGAGCGAGCTGGGCGATCGGCTGGGCGCTGCGCGAGCGCCGCCGGCACGCCGAGCTGACCGCCACCCAGACCACCGCGCGGGCGGTCGCCGAGGAGCGGCTGCGGATCGCGCGGGAGATGCATGACATCGTCGGGCACAGCCTGAGCCTGATCGCGGTGCGCGCGGCAGTCGCCAACCACGTCGCCGGGCAGCGGCCGGAGGAGGCCGTCGCCGCCCTCGAGGTGATCGAGGCGACCAGCAAGGAGGCACTCGCCGAGCTGCGGCGGTCGGTGGGCGCGTTGCGCACCGAGGCGGACTTCGCGGCGCCGCGGACGCTGGCCGATCTGGCCCGGCTCGCGGATCAGGCCGGGTCCGGCGGCGTGACGGTGCGGCTCGACGTGCGCGGTGGTGACGACGCGCCGGACGGGGTGGTGCTGGCCGCATACCGGATCGTGCAGGAGTCCCTGACAAACGTGGTGAAGCACGCGGCGCCGGCGGTCTGCACGGTGGACGTCCTGGGCGGCGACGGCCGGTTGCGGATCGAGGTGACGGACGACGGCACCCGGCGGCCGCCACCGGCCGCCGCCGGCTCCGGTCTCGCCGGGATGCGCGAGCGGGCGGCCGCGCACGGCGGCGACCTGAGTGCCGGGCCGCAGCCCGGTGGGGGCTTCACGGTGGTGGCCACCCTGCCGTACGGGGCGGGCCGATGAGCGGCGACGTCCGGGTGCTGATCGCGGACGACCAGACCCTCCTGCGGGCCAGTTTCCGGCTGCTCGTCGACCTCACGCCCGGCCTGGTCGCGGTCGGCGAGGCGGGCACCGGCGCCGAGGCGGTCGCCCTGGCCCGAAGCGAGCGGCCGGACGTGGTGCTGATGGACATCCGGATGCCCGATCTCGACGGGATCGAGGCGACCCGGCAGATCTGCGGCGACCCGGCGACCCCGGACACCCGCGTTCTCATCCTGACCACGTTCGACTTCGACGAGTACGTGTTCGCCGCCCTCCGCGCCGGCGCCAGCGGCTTCCTGCTCAAGGACGTGGCGCCCGCCGACCTGGTGACCGCCGTGCACGTGGTGGCCGGCGGCGACGCCCTGCTGGCCCCGGCGGTCACCCGCCGCCTGATCGCCCACTACGCCGCCCGCCCCGAGCCGGCCAGCCGCCCGGCGACCGGCCTGCACCAGGTGACCGACCGCGAGCGCGAGGTGCTGACCCTGATCGCCACCGGCCTGTCGAACACGGAGATGGCCGCCCACCTCAGCGTCAGCGTGGCCACGGTGAAGACCCACGTCGGCCGTCTGCTGGCCAAGCTGCACGCCCGGGACCGGGCCCAGCTGGTGATCGTCGCCTACGAGACCGGACTGGTCACCGCCTCGCGGGATCAGGGCCAGCGCAGGTCGAGCGGCAGGCCGTAGAAGTCGGCGAACGGCTGCAGGGCCCCGGCCACGTGTCTGCGGTCGGCCACCTTGACGGTGGTCAGCGGGGTCACGTTGACCACCGCGGCCTTCTTGGTCAGCGTGCGTTTCCAGATCGCCACCACCCGGCCGGCCCGGACGATGGTCGCCTGGAAGACGCCGTTGTTCCCGGGCACCACCGCCTGGAACTGGGAAGGGTCGAGCATCAGCGAGCGGTCCTTGTAGCCCAGCATGTATTCGTCGAAGCCGGGCAGCGCGACCCAGTCGTCCAGGTCCGGCAGGTCGGCGTCGAGCAGTGCCGGGTCGAGCACCGAGCCGTCCACCGTGGTCAGGGCGTCGCCCGCGGCGGCCACCCCGGCGCGGCAGTCGCGGATGGTCAGGCCGGTCCAGCGTTGCAGGTCGGCGACCGTGGCCGGGCCGTGCGAGCGGAAGTAGCGCAGCGCGATGATGCCCAGCGCCTCCTCGCGCGTCGGGGTGTTCGGTTCGGGGGCCCACTCGTCCAGGAGCACGAAGGTCTGCTCCTTGCCGACGTGCGGGGCGATGGCCGTCACGCCGCGCTGGCTCGCGTACCAGAGCATGTGGTAACCCTGCTGACCGCTCACGTCGATGCCCGCCTCGGTGAGCGTGGCCAGGCACTCGGCCCGCGTCAGGCGGCCGCCGCCCTTCAGGGCGAGGGCGAGCGTCTCGACGCCGCGCTCGGCCGCCTGCTCGGAGAGGCCGATGATCTCGCGGCGCTGGGCGGCGCCGGCCAGCGCGCGAACCCCCATCAGGTCGAGCATCCAGCGGGCGTCCTCGGGCGGCACCAGATGCACCGTGCCGCGCATCGGCCAGGTGCGGATCGCCTCGCGGCGCTCCAGGGCGGCGGTCACCGCGGCCACGTCCAGCGCGGGCAGGCGGACGCCGAGCGACCAGAGGCCGCTGGCCATGTCCTGCGCCTGCATCGCCCCGAACCAGCGAACCACCCCGGCGACCGAGTCACCGGAGTGGTTCCTGAGCAGCAGGCTCGTGAGTCTTGCCGCGAGCGGGTCAGAGACGGCCACGAGCGGCACGGTACCGCGCGATCAAGGTGTTCGTGGAGGAGTCGTCGTCGGCGTCGGCCGCCTCGGTGAGCTTCGGCGCGAGCTGGTTGGCCATCTTCTTGCCGAGCTCGACACCCCACTGGTCGAACGAGTTGATCTCCCACACCGTGCCCTGGGTGAAGGTGATGTGCTCGTAGAGGGCGATGAGCTGGCCCAGCGTGGCCGGCGTGAGCTTGTCGGCGACGATCGTGGTGGTCGGGTGGTTGCCCTGCATCACTCGGTGCGGCGCGATCGCCGGGTCGGTGCCCTCGGCCTCGACCTGCTCCAGCGTGCGCCCGAAGGCCAGCGCGCCGGTCTGCGCGAAGAAGTTGGACATGAACAGGTCGTGCATGCCGCCGATGTCGTGGTTGGGCTGGTTGAAGCCGATGAAGTCCGCCGGGATCATCTTCGTGCCCTGGTGGATGAGCTGGTAGAAGGCGTGCTGCCCGTTGGTGCCGGGCTCGCCCCAGAAGACCTCGCCGGTCTGGAAGTCGACCGGGGTGCCGTCCAGCCGGGTCGACTTGCCGTTGCTCTCCATGGTGAGCTGCTGGAGATAGGCGGCGAACCGGTGCAGGTATTGCGAGTAGGGCAGCACGGCGTGCGACTGGGCGCCGAGGAACGTGTCGTACCAGACGTTCAGCAGGCCGAGCAGGGCCGGCACGTTGCGCTCGATCGGCTGGGTCCGGAAGTGCTCGTCGACGGCGTGGAAGCCGGCCAGCATCTCGCGGAAGTGGTCCGGGCCGATCGCGATCATCACCGACAGGCCGACCGCGGACGGCACCGAGTAACGGCCGCCCACCCAGTCCCAGAAGCCGAACATGTTCGCGGTGTCGATGCCGAACGCGGACACCTTCTCCGCGTTGGTGCTGACCGCGACGAAGTGCTTCGCCACGGCGGTGTCGTCCCGCAGCGCCGCCAGCAGCCAGTTGCGTGCCTCGGTGGCGTTGGTCAGCGTCTCCTGCGTGGTGAACGTCTTCGACACGATGATGAACAGCGTCGTCGCCGGGTCGAGGTCGTGGGTCTTGGACCAGAGGTCGGTCGGGTCGATGTTCGACACGAAGCGGCACTCGATCTCGTCGTGCTTGTAGGCCTTCAACGCCTCATAGGCCATCACCGGCCCGAGGTCGGACCCGCCGATGCCGATGTTGACCACGGTGCGGATGCGCTGCCCGGTGGCGCCGACCCACTCGCCGGAGCGCACCTTGTCGCTGAACGCGGCCATCCGGTCGAGCACCTCGTGCACGTCGGCGACCACGTCCTGCCCGTCGACCACCAGCGCGGCGTCGCGCGGCAGGCGCAGCGCGGTGTGCAGCACGGCGCGGTCCTCGGTCACGTTGATGTGCTCGCCGGCGAACATGGCCGCGGTGCGTTCCCGCAGGTGCGCACGCTCGGCGAGGGCGACGAGAGCGCTCAGCGCCTCATCGGTGATCAGGTTCTTGCTGTAGTCCACATAAAGGTCGGCGACCTCGGCGGTGAGCCGCTCCCCGCGCCTCGGGTCGCTGTCGAACAGGTCTCGCAGATGCACCCCGGAGAACTTCTCCGCGTGCCCCTGCACGGCCTGCCACTCGGCGCTGTCGGAAACGTGATCGGTCATTCTGCTCGCCACTCCCGCGTTCGAACCCGGACTCTCGAGCCCATCGTGGCACGAATCCCAGCCGCCCGCCGTCAGAACCCCCTCAGGTCGGAAGCCCACCCGGATACGCGCGCCGTGGCCCCAACCACAACACCGGACCGACGCCGGCCGAGGCGGCCACCACGCCCCCGGACCCGGGGCCGGATCGGCCACCGGAAGCGCCGCATGATCATCTTCAGCTTGATGCCCAACGCCAAGATCGGCGATGGCGGCCATGGCGACGGTGGCGATGTTGGAGAGGTCGCGGGTGCAGATCTCGCCACCGGCGCCGGTGAGCGCGGGTCACTTGAGGAATCGGGTCCGGAGCCCTGCTATGCCACCAGCCTGAGCGACTCGCGCCACAGGCGTTGCGCGGCCTCCGGGTCGAGCGCGTACGCCGCGACGCCCGTCCGAGTGCCCTCGACGTGCGGCACCGCCTCGTTGCAGTCCTCGAAATAGCGGCCGCCCACGCCGTCGACCAGCGGCGACGCCGCCAGTAGCACGGATGTGGCGGCGCCTTGCCCGGTGGTCTTCCAGTTCGGCGCCGCGCTGCCACCGGCGGCCGCCCGCAGCCGGTTGAGGTCCTCCTCGGTGACGTGCCGCTGCAGGTTGGTCCGGATGCCGCCCGGGTGCAGCGCGTTGACCCGGATGCCCTCGTTCGCCCAGCGGCGGGACGCTTCGACCGCGAACAGCACGTTCGCCGTCTTCGACTGGCCGTATGCCGACCAGGGCTCGTACTCCCGCTGCTGGAACATGATGTCGTCGAAGACGACCGGCGAGCGCAGGTGGGCGGCCGAGCTGACCGACACGACCCGGGCGCCGCCGGCCGCGGCCAGGGCGCCGTGCAGGCCGGTGGCCAGCCGGAAGTGACCCAGGTGGTTGGTGGCGAACTGCAGCTCCCAGCCCTCCCGGGTGCGGGTCAGCGGCGCGGCCATCACCCCGGCGTTGCCGACCAGGATGTGCAGCGGGCCCTCCCAGTCCCGCGCGAAGGCGGCGATCGCGCCGGCGTCGGCCAGCTCGATCGGGGCCACGAAGACGCTCTTGTTGCCGGTGGTGGCGGTGATGTCGTCGGCCACTCGCTCGCCCGCGGCGGTGTCGCGGACCGCGAGGGTGACCTCGGCGCCGGCGCCGGCCAGGGCGCGGGCGGTCTCGATGCCGATGCCGGACGCGCCGCCGGTGACGACCGCGCGCTTGCCGGTGAGGTCGATGCCGCCGATGACCTCGGCGGCGGTGGAGGTGGCGCCGAACGGCGTCGTGATGCGGGACATGGTTGATCCCATCTACGATTTGAACCGGAGGGTCCTCCGCTACACCACCGAGCTTAATCGGAGGAGCCTCCGGTTTCCACCGATGTGAGCGAGGAGACTCCGGATGACCGAGGCCCGGCCGCTGCGCGCGGATGCGCGGCGCAACCGTGACCGGCTGCTCGAGGTGGCCGTGGCGGCCTTCGCGCGGGACGGGGCCGAGGCGTCGCTGGAGGGCATCGCCAAGGAGGCGGGGGTCGGCATCGGCACGCTCTATCGCCACTTCCCCACCCGGGGCGAGCTGGTCGAGGCCGCGTACCGGAATGAACTTGATCGGTTGTGCTCGTCGGCCGCGGAACTGCTGGCCGAGGCGCCGCCCGCTGTCGCCCTGCGGGCGTGGATGGACCGTTTCGTCGACTACCTGAGCACCAAGCACGGCATGGCGGACGCGCTGCGGGCGCTGATCGCGTCCGGCGGCAACCCCTATGCGCACAGCCGCGAGCGGTTGCTCGACACGATGACCGCGCTGCTCACGGCGGGGGCGGCGGCCGGCACCATCCGCGGCGACGTGCTCCCGGAGGACGCCCTGGTCAGCCTCAGTGGCGTGACCCTCGCGGCGCGACCGGGCCAGGCCGGCCGGCTGCTCGACCTGCTGATGGACGGGCTGCGCTCCCGGTAACCCACAGAACAGCACGAACCGCCCGGCAGGCCCGCCGGGCGGTTCGTGAGCAATGAGTAACCCTCTACTTGAGCTTGAGGCTCACGTTGAAGATCGGGTCCGCGGCCAGCTTCTTGAACGCGGCCAGGCCGGTCTTGGTGCTGGTGATGCTGATGTCGCGGTCGCCCTCGTCGTCGTGCTCGGTGTCGAAGTGCACGATCGCCTTGATCTGCGAGCGCTTGCCGAGCTCCGGGCGGACGCTGTTGTAGGCCGGGGCCTTGTCGGCCGGCTTGCCGATCCGGTGGTAGGCGCCCCACTCGGCGATCATCAGCGGCTTCGAGGCGTGCTTGGTGGTCGCCCACTCGTAGAAGCCCGGGCCGGTGTTGCCCTTGCGGTCCAGCAGGTCGGCGAACAGGCCGTGGTGGTAGTAGCCCTTCTCGGCGCTCACGTAGGAGTCCAGGCCCATCCAGTCCACCACGTCGTCGCCCGGGTAGATGTCCTTCCACCAGGACTGCGACATCCACTTCTCGTTGCCCATGTAGGCCATCACGTTGATCGCGTTGGTCACGCCCTTGGCGCGCAGGCGCAGGATGGTGTGCCGGTACATCGCCGCGAAGTCCTTGGCCTCCCAGCCGGAGCCGGCCTTGGCGATCACGTCGTTCTCCGGCTCGTGGTTCAGAGCCAGGAAGAACTTCTCCGGGTACGAGGACTTGACCCGCGCCGCGAACGCGTCGATGCGCTTGTCCTGCTCGCCCTTGGCGACCTTGGCCCAGGTCGAGCCGTAGGCGATCTTCCAGTTCAGCAGCAGCACGCGCGGCTTCGCCGCATCGCGCGTCATGGCCATCTCGGCCTTGGTCGGGAACGGCTCGTCACCCTTGTGGTACGTGTGGAAGATGGTGGCCGTGCGGCCGCTGGTCTTCTCCCAGTCCTTCAGCGCCTCATCCCGCGGGGCGCTGGTGAATCCGCCGGCCGCGCCGCCCCAGAGGACGCCGCAGGACGGGACGAGCTTGGCGTCGGTGACGCAGTCCTTGCCGGGCTTGGTCGGCGGGATCGTGGGCTCCGGGGTCGGCTCGACCGTCGGCTCCTGCGTCGGCTCCTGCGTCGGCTCCTGGGTGGGCTGCTGCGTCGGCGTCTGGGTCGGCTCCTGGGTCGGCTCCTGGGTCGGCACCTCGACCGGCGGCTGCGTCGGCTGCTCGGCCACGGCGGTCGTCACGGTCAGGACCGGCGCGCCTGACTTTGCCTCCGACGAGCGGAAACGCGAGGCGTTACCGGACGACTTCACCGCGAACGAGTACGTGCCCGGGCCGGTGATCTCGGCGCCCAGGTCGAACGACACCGCGGCGTCGGTGGACTTCGGCGCGGCCGACGCGACGGTCAGGCCCAGCGCCGGCGCGATCGCCGAGCTCAGCTTGCCCTCGGTCCAGGCGTTGCTCAGCACCCGCTGCACGCTGACCTTGCCGGTCACGTCGCCGACCGTGGTCAGCTTGAGGCGGGCGCCGGTCACCGAGGCGCCGGCCGGCACCACGAACTTCAGGAACGAAGTCTTCACGTCGGCGCCCAGACGGCCGATCACCAGCTTGTCCTCGGCGCCGAACGTGGCGTCCTTGCGGCTGCTCGACGTGTAGGTGTCATCGCTCGCCTTGACGGTGAGGTCCGTGGTCACCGCGGCGCCGGCCCCCACCGGCGCGCTGACCACGGATCCGGCACCGGCCACGACGGCCGCCAGGACGGACACGGACTTTCGAAGCTGCAAGCGCACGATTCTGGATCCCCCCGTTGTCCGGCCGTGTGTTCGGCCGGGCATGCAGAGAAGATTCCGGGGTGCGCGGTGCACCTCCAGTGCCCGTCGAGGTGCCTCCCGGTTGCGGACCCCGGTGATCACTCAAGTGGGCTCGGCGTGGCATTCTTCGGGCATGAATCCGCTGGTGACCGATGTCCTGCGTGCCGCACCGGTGATCGACGGGCACAACGACCTGCCGATGCAGCTGCGAGCGCTGCGCGGCTATTCGGTGGCCGGGCTGGACCGGCCGCAGCCCGACTTCCACACCGACCTGCCGCGGTTGCGGGCCGGCGGGGTCGGCGCCCAGTTCTGGTCGGTCTACGTGCCCTCCGACCTGCCCGAGCCCGAGGCCGTGGTGGCGACCATGGAGCAGGTGGACGCGGTCTACCGGATGGCCGCGGCCTATCCGGCGGACCTGGTCATCGCGTGCACCGCGGGCGACGTGGAGCGGGCCTGGGCGGACGGGCGGATCGCGTCGCTGATCGGCATCGAGGGCGGGCACAGCCTGGCCACCTCGCTGGGCGTGCTGCGCTCGTTCGCTCGGCTCGGCGTCCGTTACGTCACGCTGACCCACAACAACAACACCTCGTGGGCCGACTCGGCGGCGGAGGAGCCCGCGGTCGGTGGCCTGAACGAGGCCGGGCGGGCGATCGTGCGGGAGATGCAGCGCATCGGGGTGCTGGTCGACCTGTCACACGTGGCGCCGGTGACGATGAACGCGGCGCTGGACGTGGCGGTCGCCCCGGTGATCTTCAGCCATTCGTCGGCCCGCGCGGTCACCGACCACCGGCGCAACGTGCCCGACGAGGTGCTGGCCCGGCTGAGCGACAACGGCGGGGTGGTGCAGCTGACCTTCGTGCCGTCCTTCGTGTCGTCCGAGATGCAGGCGTGGTCGGCGGCGATGAGCGCGGAGGCGTCGCGGTTGGGCGTACCGGATGGGCCGGAATCGTGGCCGGCGGCGCCGGCACCCGGCGTGCCACCCACCTCCTCCGCCCCTTCTCCAACGGAGAAGCCCGAGCTGGCCGCCTGGCTGGCCGCCAATCCGCGGCCGACCGCGACGCTCGCGCAGGTGGCCGACCACATCGAGCACGCCCGCGAGGTCGCCGGGGTGGACCATGTCGGGCTCGGCGGGGACTACGACGGGGTCGACGTGCTGCCGGCCGGGCTGGAGGACGTGTCCGGCTATCCGCGGCTGCTCTCCGAGCTGGCCGACCGCGGCTGGAGCGCCGCCGACCTGCAGAAACTCACCGGGCGGAACATGCTGCGAGTGCTGCGCGAGACGGAGGAGCTGGCCGAGGAACCCCTCTGGCCGCCCTCCCCCGCTCGCTGAGCGCTGGTCTAGGCGCCGGACCGGCTGGCGATCGCCTGCAGGAAGATCTCGCCGATCTTGGCCGGGTCGGTGGCGATGAAGACGCCACCGTTGCCGGACGCCTTGGCGATCGTCTCGAGTTCCGTGCGGTCGACGCCGGTGCCGATCCCGATGATGATCATGCGAACCGGCCGCCGCGGGTCGCGCAGCTTGGTCATCTTGCTGACCAGCTCGTCGATGTCCTCCATGCCGCCGGGGTTGTCGTTCTTGCCGTCGGTGTAGATCACCACCGAGTTGCTCAGGCCGGCCTCCCACTCGTCCCGGGACGCCTGGTAGGCCGCCAGCGCGGTCTCGAACAGGCCGGTGTCGCCGCCGTCCTTGGGGATGATCCGGCCGATCGCCTCCCGCAACTGCCCGCGCCCGGTGGCCAGCGACGTGATCGGCACGTTCTCGATGTAGGCCTTCTTGCCGTCCATGTTCGTGGAGAAGGTCCAGTTGCCGACCGCCCAGCGGTCGTCGAGCAGCGCCAGGCCCTGCTCGGCCACCCCCTGGGTGACCTGCGCCCGGGTCATGCCACCGGCGGTCGGCACCTTCTCCTTCATCGAGCCGGACACGTCGAACACGGCCAGCATCCGGCCCGGCTGGGTGATCGCCGTCCAGCTGCCCAGCAGTTGCCCGATCGCGCCGGCCACGGCCTTCGCGTCCTTGGGCGCGGCGGCCGGCGCGACCGTCGCGGGCGCGCCGGACGGGCCGCTGAACCCCTGCCCGGCCCGGCCGTCCGGGGCACGCAGCCCGGCCTTGGCGAGCTCGTTGGTGAAGCCGCTGCCGCCGAGCGCCTGGTGCAGCGCGGCCGCGGCGGCCGACTTCACCGGTTCGACACCGGGCATCACCGCGAACGGGTAGTCCAGCGCGGGCGGGGCCGGCGACGGGTACAGCGCGGCGAGCTCGATCTGCGGCTTGCTCGCGTTGTAGGCGATCACGTCCTCCTCGGACAGCGGCGCCATGCCGATCGCGCTGCTCACGTCCTCGGGTGACCGGGGGAACTTCTGCATCATGTCGGCCCGGATGCTGGAGCTGTTCAGCGCGAACGCCCGCATCGCACCGACCTTGAGCTTGGCTCCGGTCGCGTCGGCGCCGGCCGCGCCACTGAGCGCGAGCAGCCCCGCCAGCCCCGCCGCGTCTCTCGCCGGGTTGACGATCCCCGGCCGCAGCGACTTGTCCGTGGCAACCTTCGCGACAAGATCCTTCAATCCCGGGGTACGCGCGGGCCAGCCCAGCGCCTTCGCGGTCGGGGACGGCACCGCGAGGACGACCGGCGATTCCGCGATCGAGCCGCCGTCGGCCGGCAGGAAGCCGGTGGCCTCGGAGGCGAGCCGCAGCAGCCAGGTCTTGGAGTCCGGAATCCACACGTCCGGCGTGGACGCGACGCCGGACTTGGCGCCGACGCCCAGCAGGCTGACGCCGTGCTCCCCGGCGATGGCGGCGGCCATGGCGGGCGGGTCGGCGACGTCCACCGCGACGGTGACGCAGGAGCCCTGCACCCGGGTGTCGTCGGCGGCGGCCCACTGACCGGCGGCGGCCCGCACGGCGGGTGCGATCTCGGCGGCCGCGGCCACCTTCAGGGCGACGGTGGAGGAGCAGTCCTTGCCGGACAGTTGCCGGTATCCGGCCCACGACCCGGCGACGACGACCAGAACAGCGGCCGCGGCGGCCACGACGAGAAGACCGGAGCGATGAAGTTGACGATGGCGGCCAGGCACCCGGACATCATGATCGGACGGTCCGCAAAGCACCACGGACGATCGGATGAACCCTCATGCCGACTGCATATTGTTACTCCCCTATCCCTTCGTTCCATCGCAAACCGCGGACGGCCGTTGTCGAACAACCGGTCGAACCCGTGCTCCGGCGCCGGGAGAAGGCCAGACCAACCGCATAACCATGCCCCACCAGCGGATCTCCGCGCGCTTCAGTCGTTGGGGGCCGACCACGTGCATTCACTCGGCGCCGAGCCCAGCCATCGCCCCGGCAGCCCACCCACGCCACCGGTCGGTCTCATCCGTTGTCCCAGCCCCAACCTTGATGGCGATCGTCTCCAGCCGACGCAGTCGGCCGGCACGAGGCACTCGTAGCCCGATTGGCCTCGCGGACCCTGGTGTGCACGCACACCTCGGTGGTGCCGTCCGGCCCAGCGATGGGCGCCTCCTCCGGCAGGGACCGGTCGGCCAGGGCCGCGCACGATCTGGGCACCGGCAGCGCCATCCCGACCGCGGCCCGGCCTGCACCATCGCCGAGCCCGCCCATGAGTACCGGTGGCCCTTGCCGATGCGACCACCTATGGCCCGCGGGCTTGCGCCGTGAGTCGGTCTCCGAAGCGGTCGGAGATTCCGACCTCCCAGCCCGACCTTGCGGCCGGCCGGCAGCCCATTGCACCGGCGATCCGCCGGTACTCGTGCCGGGGAGGCTCGCGATGTCAGGCGGTCTTGGGTGTGGTCGGTGAATCCGGCGGCACGGGTCGGTCTTGGTGGTCGGCCGTCGTGGGTGGGCCGTCGGCCGTCGCGAGTGAGGTCGGCGATGGTGGGTCGGTGAGCTGTTCGCGCATGTAGGACCAGATCACGGCGAGGATGGCGGCGACCGGCACGGCGAGGAGGCTGCCGACGATGCCGGCCAGGTTGCCGCCGAGCACGACGGCCAGCAGGACCACCGCGGCGTGCAAGCCCAGCCCGCGGCTCTGCACGATGGGCTGGAAGATGTTCCCTTCCAGCTGCTGCACCAGGATGATCACGCCGAGGATGATCAGCGCATCGGTGAGCCCGTTGGACACCAGCGCGATCAGCACGGCGACGAACCCGGCGAAGAGCGCACCCACGATCGGCACGAACGCCGACACGAAGGTCAGCACGGCCAGCGGCAGCACCAGCGGCACGCCGACGATCCACAGCCCGAGCCCGATGAACACCGCGTCGAGCAGCCCCACGAACGCCTGCGACCGGACGAACGCCCCGAGCGTGTCGAAACTGCGGCCGGCCACCACCGGCACGTGCACGGAGAGCCGGCCGGGAAGCTGCCGGGCGAGCCACGGCAGGAACTTCGGCCCGTCCTTGAGGAAGAAGAACATCAGCAGGATCGCGAGAACAGCGGTGACGACACCGTTGACCACGGTCCCGACCCCGGTGACCGCGGCCGTGGCGATGCTGCCCACACTCCCCTGGATCCGGGCGACCGCCGCATCGAGCGCCGAGCTGATCTGATCGTCACCGAAATTCAGCGGCGGCCCGGCGGCCCATTCCCGCACCTGCTGAATGCCGTTGGCCACCCCGGCGGACAGTTCACCCGACTGTGACGCCACCGGAACCGCGATCAACACCACGATCCCGGCGGCCACCAGCAGAAACACCACAGTCACGACGGACGCGGCGAGCGCCGGATGCCACCCGTGCCGCCGCAGAAACCGGGTGGCCGGCCAGGTCAGCGTCGTGAGCAACAGCGCCACGACGAGCGGCCACACCGCCGTCCACATCCGCCCGAGGATCCACAGCACCACCCCGGCGAAGAGCAGAACCAGCAACGCTTGCAACGAAAGAAAGGCCGACGTACGCAACGCGGACCGCGTCTTGGCGCCGTTCAGGCCGGTGGCAGACATGCCAGCACCATAGATCGCCATCTCCCCGAAGGAGGTGAAGCAACTCCGCGTCGCCCACCCATTTCCTCGAACAGACAGGGTGACGTCAGGCCCGCGCCACCGCCAAGGGCCGGGCAACGTCACCACCCGGGTCGCGGTCCCGATCCAGCGCGGAGGAACCGGCCGCGGTGGTCACGGCGTTCCGCGCGCGTGAAGTCGCTCGGTGCCTGCGGGTTGCCGCTCGCGGGACGACCGGCGGACGGCAGCCGGATCGGCGGCCGAGTGCCGTGGCTCAGGCGAGGCCGGCGTCGTGGACCAGCAGCGCGACCTGAACGCGGTTGTTCATGTCGAGCTTGGTGAGCAGACGCGACACGTGGGCCTTCACCGTGGGCACGCTCAGGTACAGCTCGGCGGAGATCTCCGCGTTGGACTTTCCGTGGCCCAGCGCGATCGCCACCTCCCGCTCGCGCTCGGAGAGCTCGTCGATCCGGCGCCGCGCGAGGTTGTGCGCGGCCGGCCCCGCGGAAGGCGAAGCGACATGCGCGATCAACTGCCGCGTGACCGTCGGCGACAGCGTCGCCTCCCCGGCCGCCACCCGCCGCACCGCATGGATGATCTCCTTGGGCGGCGTGTCCTTGAGCAAAAACCCACTGGCCCCGGCCTGCAACGCCCGCAACACATACTCATCGGTGTCGAACGTCGTCAACACGATCACTTCCGGCGCACCGGCCCGCCGCCGCAACGCTTCAGTAGCGGCCAGCCCGTCCACCCCCGGCATCCGAATATCCATCAGCACAACATCCGGCGCGTGCGCAGCCACCGCATCCGGCACATCCCGCCCGTCGGCCGCCTCGCCCACCACAGCAACGTCCGCAGACCCGGACAGAATCATCGTCAACCCGGCACGCACCAGCGCATCGTCATCGACGATCAACACCCGCACCGGCCCACGCCCGCCGTCCTCACCGGCCCCGCCGACATCAACCCCGTCCACATCAACCCCGTCCACATCAACCCCGTCCACATCAACCCCGCCCGCCGAAGGCCCGTCCGTCACAGCCCCGTCTGTTCCAGAGCCACCAAACCTCTGATCGGCAGCGCCTGTCTCACGCACGCCATCACCGGCCATGCCGAGCGATCGCATTCGGAACACCTCCGGCCGATCCCCCGGACGCGATGCGTCCGAGCCGCCTGCCGAAGTCGGCACCACCCAGCGAATCCCCGCCAGACCTGCTCGCCCCGCGCCTGCCCGGCCCGTCTCCGCCCGGCCCGCCGCTGCCCGGCCCGTCTCCGCCCGGCCCGCCGCTGCCCGGCCCGTCTCCGCCCAGCCCGCCTCCACCTGGCCCGGCGCTGTCCGGCCCGCCGCTGCCCGGCCCGTCTCCGCCCAGCCCGCCTCCACCTGGCCCGGCGCTGTCCGGCCCGTCTCCGCCCAGCCCGCCTCCACCTGGCCCGGCGCTGTCCGGCCCGCCGCTGCCCGGCCCGTCTCCGCCCAGCCCGCCCCCACCTGGCCCGGCGCTGTCCGGCCCGTCTCCGCCCAGCCTGCCCCCACCTGGCCCGCTGCTGCCCGGCCCGCAGCTGCCGGGCCCGCAGCTGTCCGGCCCGCTGCTGCCCGGCGCCCGCCTGCTCCTACCGTCTGGCGCCCGGCTGCGTTGGCCGTTGCGGGCATGGGTGAGCTGGCAGTGGTTGGTGTCGGCGGGGCCGTCATTGCGGCCATGGAAGCCAGGCGGTGAGGGTGAAGTCGCCGTCAGGGGCGCGGCCGTGGCTCAGGCGACCGCCGGCCAGGGTGGCTCGTTCGGCCAGGCCGACCAGGCCCGTGCCGGTGCCGGGGATGGCGGCCGCGTGGCCGGCCACCGGCCACGGGTTTCGGATCTCGACGCTCAGGCCGGAAGCGGGCGATCCGCCGATGGTGACCGTCACCGCCGTGCCGGGCGCGTGCTTGCGGGCGTTGGTCAGGCCCTCCTGAACGATCCGGTAGGCCGTGCGCCCGGTCAGCTCCGGAACCTCGGCGGTCGCCACCTCCAGCTCGAGCCGGACCCGCACACCCGCCGAGCGCGACTCGTCGGCCAGCGCCGACAGCTCGGCGATGGTGGGCTGCGGGCGCTCCGGATCGGTGCCGTCGGACGTGTCGGCCCGGAGCACCCCGATCACCTCGCGCAGGTCCTGCAACGCCTGGTGCGCGCTGGCGCGGATCACTCCGGCCGCGCCGGCGACCTCTTCCGACGGCGCGTCCGGACGGATCTCCAGAGCTCCCGCGTGCAGGCTGAGCAGTGAGATCCGGTGCGCCAGCACGTCGTGCATCTCGCGGGCGATCCGGGTGCGCTCCAGCGTGCGCGCCTGCGCCACCCGCAGCTGCTGCTCGCTCTCCGCCCGCTCGGCGCGGTCACGCAGCGAAACCACCAGCTGGCGTCGGGACCGCACCACCATCCCCCACAGCACGATGATCGCGATGAAGACCGCACTCCACGCCATCGACTCGAGATAGCCGGTGCCGGTCTCCTGCCGGATCGCGGTGAATGCCGTGCTCGACAGCAGATATCCCACCGCTACGACGGCCACGACCGTGAACCGGCGATGCACGGCGACCGAAAACAGAACGATCATGCCGGTGACGGAGCCGGCCACCGTGAACAGGCCGAGCACCATCGTGGCCACGGCCAGCGGCACCGGATGTCGCCGGCGCCACCCAAGCGCGATCGCCATGGCGGTGCCCACCGCGAAGTCGGCCCAGATCAGCCACGTCGGCGTGCTCGACCAGCCGGCCACGACCTTGGGGTCCTCGCTCAGCAGGTCGAAGGTGACCAGCACGGTGAAGCCGAACCCGAGCGCGAAACACAGCGTGTCGATCACCCAGTCACGGGTGGACCGCGGCACCGCGGCATGCTCGTCAGGGTCGGCGACCAGCACCGCGGGCAGCAGCCAGCGGTATTCCGTCGTGGTCAGCGTCCCCATGCCGGTCATCGTATGTGGGGCGCAGTGCGGGCCGATACCGACCAAAGTCGCTGCTCTCCATATACCAAGGTTCGCGGAACTCGACCGCTGACCGACGCGCCGGTCCACCCGTTCCCGACAGGCTTGTCGGCATGATCACGGTCGAACATCTGAGCAAACGGTATGGGGCACACCCCGCCGTTGACGACGTGTCTTTCACCTGCCTGCCGGGCACGGTGACCGGTTTCCTGGGACCCAACGGGGCCGGCAAGTCCACCACCATGCGCATGATCACGGGGCTGACCCCGCCCACGGCGGGTCACGCCACGGTCGACGGCGTGCCCTACAAGCGACTCGGCAATCCCGGGCGGCGGGTGGGCGTGCTGCTTGACGCCGCGGCGCAGCACTCGGGGCGCACGGGGCGTGAGGTGCTGACGCTGGCCGCGACGACGATGGGCATCGAGCGGCGCAGGGTCGACGAGAGCCTGGAGCGGGTCGGGCTCAACAAGACCGCCGCCAAGCGGCGGGTGAAGGCTTACTCACTGGGCATGCGGCAGCGGCTGGGGCTGGCCTATGCGATGCTCGGCGGCCCGCGCGTGCTGATCCTCGACGAGCCGGCGAACGGCCTGGATCCCGAGGGCATCTTCTGGATGCGGGGGCTGCTGCGCGATTTCGCGGACGCGGGCGGCACGGTGCTGCTCTCGTCGCACCTGTTGCGCGAGGTCGAGGCGGTGGCGGACCAGTTGGTCGTCATCGGCGGCGGCCGGGTCGTGGCACAGGGCGACAAAGCGGAGCTGCTTGCCGCTTCCGGCACGGTGGTGAAGGCGCTGGATCCCGGCGCACTCGACCTGGTGCTGCAGCGCGCGGGCCTGTCCGGCAAGCGAGCCACTGACGGCGGGGTGGTCGTGCAGGCCGACGCCGAGACGATCGGCCGGGCGGCGGCGGACGCCGGCCTGGTCCTGCTGGAGCTGCGACCGGCCGGCGGCGGCGGACTCGAGCAGATGTTCCTGACCCTCACCGCTGGTGATTCCGTGAAGGAGGCCGTCCGATGACCGCCGTCGACACCGCACAGCGGCAGGCCGGGCCGGCCGGCACCGCCGAGGAGTCCGCCGAGCGCACCCGAAAGATTCCGCTGCCCCGGTTGGTCGCCGTCGAGTTGCGCAAGCTCGCCGACACCCGCGCGGGTCTGTGGCTGTTGATCGTCATCGCCCTGGCGTCGCTCGCGACGGCGGCAATCCTGTTGTTCGCCGCACCGGGCGAGGAGCAGACGTTCGTCGGGTTCTTCACGTTCGCGCAGTTGCCGGCCGGCGTGTTGCTTCCGGTGCTGGGCATCCTGTCGATGACCGGCGAGTGGTCACAGCGGACCGCGCTGACCACGTTCACGCTGGTGCCCCAGCGCGGCCGGGTGATCGCCGCCAAGCTGATCTCCGCGGTGATCATCGCGGTGCTGGCGACCGCGGCGACCTTCGCCTTCGGGGCGCTGGCCAACCTCGTCGCACAGGCCGGCGACGGCGCGGGCACGTGGACCATCGGCTGGCGCCTGGTGCTGCAATGCTTGGCGTTGCAGGTGCTCTTCGTGCTGATGGGCTCGGCCTTCGGCGCCCTGTTGATGAACACGCCGCTGGCCATCGTGACCTTCTTCGCCCTGCCGATGGTCTGGACCATCCTCGGCGAGACGGTCCGATCGCTGCGCACTGCGGCCGGCTGGCTGGACATCAACCTGACCACCGCTCCCCTGACCGAAGCGGCCATGACTTCGGGTCAATGGGCCCGCGTCGGAGTGTCCGTCGCGGTCTGGGTGGCAGTCCCGCTGATCGCGGGCACGTTCCGCGTCCTGCGACGCGAAGTCTCGTAACGATCGGGGGTGCGCGGCCGGGAGCACTTCTCCCGGCCGCGCATGGGGCGGTCGGCCGCGCCGTCGGCCGAGGCTGGCCGCCCCGCGGACCGAACATGGCACCGCGGACCAACAGCGGCGGCAGCGCGGACCAACGTTGATGGGCTGCGCGGACTGATGGCGGCGGGCGGCGTGGCGGCAGTCGGCACGGCGGTCGGCGGCGGCAGTGAGCAGCAGCGGCGAGCCGCAGCGCGGCGACGGAGGGCGGCAGTCGGCACGGCGGTCGGCGGCGGCAGAAGTGGGCAGCCGTGGGCGGCGGCGGAGGGCGGCAGTGCGGCGGCGGCCGCTGTGGCCGCAGCGACGCGCGGCAGCGCGGCGCGGCGGCGGCCAGCGCGGCGGCGGCCAGCGCGGCGGCGGCCAGCGCGGCGGCGGCCAGCGCGGCGGCGGCCAGCGCGGCGGCGGCCAGCGCGGCGGCGGGCAGCGGGCGGCACGGCGGTCGGCAGCACCAGCACCAGCACCAGCAGTGGGCAGCGGCGAGCGCAGCACGGCGACTGCGGCAGGCCGCAGCACGGCAACGGCCGCTGTGGCCGCAGCGACGGGCGGCAGCGCGGCACGGCGGCGGCACGGCGGTCGGCGGCAGCAGCATTGAGCAGCAACGACGGACGCAGAGAGCGGCGACGGGGGACGATGGCAGCGCGGCGGGTGGCACGGCGGCCGGCGGCGCCAGCAGCGGGCAGCGGCGGGCCGCAGCGCGGCGGCGGGAGCTTATGCCGGTTATGGGTGCTATCTGCGGGTAGCGTCTTCAGGCATGCCACTCGGTTCCGCCAGCGCGTTTGCCTTGATTCTTCCGCTGTTCGCGGCATCGGGAACGGCCATCGCGCCGACGGCTACCGCTAAGGCAGGTGCGCGACCGCCGGCTGCCACGGCACAGACCACAAGCAGGCAGAGCGCCGACGCGGCACCGCCCCAGGCCGCAGCACGACTGGATGCCACAACCCGTGCCGCAGGCACCACGGCCAACGGGAACTTCGCTGCGCGAGGTACCGCCGCCACCCGCGATGCAGGCATCGGAAGCGACGCAAACGCGCAGGGCTCCGCCACCCGGCACGCTTCAGCCAGCGTGAACACCGGCGCGAGCGGCAGTGCGACCGGTCGGGTGACTGTGCTTGATGATGCGCGGGAGCTTTCCCGGCGTATCTATGCCGTGCCGGGTGGGCGGGCGCGCATCGCCGGGAGGAAGGTCCCGCCGGAGGACACGCCCGCGGTGGGGAGCAGCCGCGAGTGGCTCGGGCTCAATGATCTGCAAGGGCGGTTCTACCGGAAGGCCTACAAGCTGCGGGCCGTGGGCGAGCACATCGAGGTGTGGGTCGCCGACGATCTGGCCTTTCCCGCGGGCGACTGCCGCACCGACACCGTCACGGTGACCGACGCGCAGGTGACCAGCCTGGTCAAGGAATTCGACGGGACGATCTACCCGCGGGAGACCCGGGCCTTCAGCACGCCGCCCGGGCGCGACGGGACCGACCCGCTGCTGGACGGGAAGTTCACCGGCGGCGCCGACCGCACCGTCACCCTGATCGACAACATCCGTGACGACAACTACACCTCCTTCCCGGAGGCGTCCACCTACATCGCGGGGTTCTTCTCGGCGCAGCTCAACGATCTGGTCGACCGGAACGTCATGACGATCGACGCCTACGACTGGAAGCACCGGACCGGCGCCAATCCGCCGGACGACGCCAGCGATGATCTCTGCACCAGCCGGCCGGCCAAGCCGCGGATGTACGAGGCGACGTTCGCGCACGAGTGGCAGCACCTGCTGCAGTCGTACACCGATCCGGACGAGGAGACCTGGGTCAACGAGGGCCTGTCCGATTATGCGCAGAGCCTGACCGGCTATGTGGACACCCGGAGGTCGATCTACCGGCGCGGCGCGGACGGCCATCTGACCTGCTTCCAGGGCTTCGGCGTGGTGCGCACCGCGTTCAACACGACGCCGCGTGACTGTGGCGGACCGCAGAACTCGCTCAACCTCTGGGACGAGGGCAAACCCGCCGAGGTGCTCGCCGACTACGGCATCGCCTACCAGTTCATGCTCTACTTGCGCGACCGCTTCGGGCCCGGCGTCCTCTCGGCGATCCACCGCGACGGCAGCCGCCAGGGCCTCGGCGGCGTCGGCGCGGCACTGCCGACCGGCGTGTTCGACGTGCTGCACGACTTCCAGACCATGACGTTGGTCGACAAATACTCCATCGCCGGGGACCCGCGCTTCACGTCCCGTTCGCTGCGGTCGACGGTCAACCTCGACAACCCTTCCGCGTACGCCCGCCCGGGCGCCGCCCCCAACGGCGCCGACTACGTGCGCCTGCCCGTCCGAGGCCGTGACCTGCGCTCCGTACGCTTCACCGGCGCACCCACCCTGCCACCGCTCCCGATGCGGTGGACCCTGCGCGACGGCGCCCTCTTCTCCGGCGACGAATTCGACACCGACGCCTCGGCGGTGATCGAGGTGACCGTCCCGGCCAAGGACCCGCAGCTCCGGATCAGCACCAAGTACGGCGCCGAGACCGAATACGATTACGGCTATGTGACCGTGTCCACCGACGGCGGCAGGACCTACCGGGCGATCCAGGGCGACAACACCGTCGCCGGACCGCTGGGACCGGGCGTCACCGGGGACACCGGCGGCAAGTTCGTCCCGCACGCCTACGACCTTTCCGCGTACGCCGGGAAGAGGGTCTTGCTTGGTTTTCGCTATGTCAGTGACAGTGCCGTGAACGAGGGCGGCTGGTATGTCACCGGCATCGACGTCGGCGGTGTCACGGTGGCGTCGCGACCGGCGCTGTTCCGGTCCTACACGCAGGTCCGGCCGACCCCGGTGCACCATTGGGAGGTCAAGCTGATCGGCCTGGACGCGACGTCGTTCCGACAGGTGGCGCCGGCCGACTTCGCCAAGCTACGGCGGTACGACAAGGTGGTCGCGGTGATCGCCCACGACGACCCGACCGAGCAGGTCACGCAGTATGCCCCCTACACGCTCACGGTGAACGGCGTGCGGCAGACGGGCTAGGGAAGCAGGCCGTAGATCAGAGCGGGTGAGCCGGATCCGCCCCGGTTGATCGCGCCGCCGCACAGGATGTGGGCGCCGGTCGGCGGCAGCGCACCCAGGTTGGTCAGGCATTCCAGGCTGATCCGGTGCTCGCGATAGACCAGCTTGGACACCGGGAAGTCGTCGTCCACGCCGCGGTCGGGGCTGAAGGCGTCCGTGCCGGTGCCGCCGTTGCGACCCAGCCGGCCGGTCTCGATCAGCCACCGCACGGTGTCCGGCGCGAAGCCCGGGTGGTGCAGCGCTCCGGCCTCGTCCCGGCCGGCGAACGCCGGCGTGCCCCACCGCTCGGCCCAGCCGGTCCGGATGATCACCATGGCGTTGTCCGGGATGCGGCTGTGCCGCTCTTCCCAGCCGGTCAGTTCGTCGATCGTGACCGCGTGGTCCGGATCGGGCGCGCACCGGTCGCGGACGTCGACGCACACGGCCGGCAGGTGCAGATCGGCGGGCGACAACTCGTCGGCGAGCGGCTCCCCCGCGTTGAAGTGGCCCGGCGCTCCCCAGTGCGTGCCGGTGTGCTCGCCCTGGTGGACCGCCTGCAGGTGGTAGCCGTCCGCCGCGATCGTCGCCACCGTCGTCAGGCGGAACTCCGGATCGCCCGGGTAGACGCTGGTGGTCGCGGGGTCGTTGACGTGCGACAGGCTGATCAGCCGCATGCGCCGAGCCTAGCCCGCGTCGACGTTGACACTGTCACGCTTACAGTGTCATAGTGGCGGGCATGTGGACGCTGGATGAGTTGGTGGAGCGGGTCGGTCACGCCTTGGCGGCCGAATACTCCGGCGCGCCCAACGGCCGGGTCCGCGACACGCCGGACCGCCGGGCGATCCGGTGGTATACGACGATCGGCCTGGTGGATCGGCCGCTCGGCATGCGTGGCCGGTCCGCGCTCTATGGCCCGCGGCACCTGCTGCAACTGGTCGCGGTCAAGCGCCGGCAGGCCGACGGGCAGTCGCTGGCGGCGATCCAGGCCGAGCTGGCGGGCGCCGACGACGAGACGCTGGCCGAGGTGGCCCGGGTCCCCCAGGGGCTGCTGGCGTCGAACGGCACGACCCCGGACGTACGCCCACCGGCGCGCTTCTGGTCGACACCACCGGCGAGTTCCGCGACCAGGACCGATGACGACGCGACCACGACCGATGGCGAGATGCCATCGACCGAAGTCGAAGAATCCGGCCCGAGGATCGATACCCGGGTAGGTGGTGTGCGGCTGGGCGGCGGGGCCATTCTTGTCCTCCCGGGAGTGCCCACCGAGGACGATCTCACCGCCATCGCGACGGCCGCCGAGCCGTTGCTTCGCACGTTGGCCCGTCGTGGCCTGCTCATGGATCCGTTGCCGAACACCGAGGATGGGAGCCCGTCATGACCTTTTCGATCGCCCCGATGGCGCCTGGCGAGCTGGGCCGCATCCGGATCCTGCCGGACGCCGGGTTCGGCGCGCTGCACACCGACCGCGGCAACCTGCCGCTCGACCGCCTCGACGTGCGCGGCTCCATCGCCGGCCTGACCGCCCGCACGGTGGTAGTCACCGAGTTCCTCAACGCGCACGACACCGCGCTCGAGGCGACGTACATCTTCCCGCTGCCGGACCGGGCCGCGGTGACCGGCATGACGATGACCGCCGACGGCCGCACGGTCGAGGCGGAGCTCCAGGAGCGGGGTGCCGCGCGGGAGACCTACGACCGGGCCAAGGCGGCCGGTCAGCGGGCGTCGATCGCCGAGGAGGACCGGCCCGACGTGTTCAGCATGCGGGTGGGCAACATCTTGCCGGGCGAGCGCGTGACGATCGAGTTGCGGCTGGTCGGTCCGCTGCCGTTCGAGGACGGCGCGGCCACGTTCCGGTTCCCGCTGGTGGTCGCGCCGCGTTACATCCCGGGTCAGCCACTCCCCGGCGACCAGGCCGGCGACGGTCGCGAGTTGGACACCGACGCGGTGCCCGACGCCTCCCGGATCACTCCTCCGGTGCTGCTGCCGGGCTTCCCCAACCCGCTGCGCCTCTCCGTCGAGGTCGACATCGACCCGGCCGGGCTCGAGCTCGGCGAGGTCCGTTCCAGCCTGCACACGGTGGTCGAGGACGAGCGCCGGATCAGCATCAAGCCGGGCGAGCGGGCGGACCGCGACTTCATCTTGAGGCTGGGATATGCGGGCGGCACGCAGAACGCCGTCGCGGTCCCCGACGAGGACGCCGACGACGACGATCGGGAGAGTGGCACCTACCAGGTAACGGTGCTCCCGCCCGCGGCCGCCGACGCGGTCCGGCCCAAGGACGTGGTGCTGCTGCTGGATCGGTCCGGCAGCATGGGCGGCTGGAAGATGGTGGCCGCCCGCCGCGCCGCCGCCCGCGTGGTCGACACGCTCACCACCGACGACCGGTTCGCGGTGCTGACCTTCGACAGCGTCGTGGAGCGTGCTCCCGGTCAGGAGCAGGGCCTGATCGAGGGGACCGACCGGCAGCGGTTCCGCGCGGTCGAGCACCTGTCCAAGGCGACCGCCCGCGGCGGCACCGAGCTGCTCTCGCCGCTGCGCGACGGGTTGCGGCTGCTCGGCGACAGTGAGCGCGACCGGGTCCTGGTGCTGGTCACCGACGGCCAGGTCGGCAACGAGGACCAGATCCTCGGCGAGATCGCGCCGCTGATCGGCACCACCCGGGTGCACACGATCGGCATCGACCGGGCGGTGAACGCGGGCTTCCTGGGCCGGCTGGCGGCGCTCGGCGGCGGGCGCACCGAGCTGGTGGAGAGCGAGGACCGGCTGGACGACGCGATGGAGCACATCCACCGCCGGATCGGCGCGCCGGCGGTCACCGACCTCGTGGTCGGCGCCGAGGGCCTGACGCTGCTGGCGGACACCCGCAGCCCGCACCGGCTGCCGTCGCTCTTCCCGGGCGTGCCGCTGGTCATCACCGGGCGTTATGCCGGGAACGCCGCCGGGACCGTGACGGTCACCGGGCGCACCCGTGACGACCAGGAGTTCCGCGTGACGGTGCCGGTGCAGCGGCGCACCGAGCCGGCGGTGACCGCGCAGTGGGCGAGGGCCCGGCTGCGGGACTTGGAGGACCGATATGCGACCGGCGACCGCACGCTCGAGGAGGCCATCGTCGCCACGTCGCTGCGGTTCGGGGTGCTGTGCCGGTTCACCGCGTTCGTGGCGGTGGACAGCCGGGTGGTGAACGAGAACGGCGAGACCCGCCGGGTGACGCAGCCGGTGGAGCTGCCGTCCGGGTGGGAGTCGCCGGTGGCCGCCGGCGGTGTGGCGATGCCGATGAGCCTGATGTCGCTGTCGGCGCCGGCCGGTCCGCCGCCGCCGATGCCGCAGCGGTTCGGGGCGCCGCGGGCGATGACGGAGGACGTGGCGGCGCCGGGCGCGCCCGGTGGCCGGCGCAGGATGGCCAAGCGCGACGGTCGGCCGCCGGCGGCGGGCGCCATGCCGACCGGCGGCGGTGGCTTCCGGACCGGCGGCGTCGAGATGGCCACGAACCGGTTGCCGGCGGCGGATCTGAAGGCGCTGGCACGGATCGAGGCCGACCGGTTGCGCGCGGCCGAGGGCCGTCCGGACTACGAGCGGAGGGAGATGCTCGACGACCTGGTGACACGACTCGAGGTGCTGCTCGCCGGGACGATCGGCGAGACCCTGCAGAAGCTGCGCGACCTGGTGCAGCGCCTGAAGGGTGACGGCGACCTGGACGCCAGGTGGACCGACGCGCAGACGCTGCTCACCCTGCTCGGCCGGGACGAGCCGGGCGAGCAGCCGCAGCCGCAGCCCGAGCGGAAGGCCTTCTGGAAGCGCTGACGGCCGGGCCGCAGGCAAACGCCGGCCGACCAGGATGGTCGGCCGGCGTCAGCGGCAGGTCGGCGGTGGACCGGGTCAGCGCCGGGTGGCGGCGACCGGGGGCAGCATCTTCGGGGTGCCGGCCGCCGGGAGTCCCTTGGCCACCAGCGCGCTGACCGAGGCCGCGCTCATGTCCAGGGTCAGCAGCGGGGCCTTGACCTCGCCGGTGAAGGGCTGGTCGGCGTCCTTGCAGACCGTTCCCTTGGCGGGGAGCTTCTTGCCGATCAGGTAGCGGTCGACGGCGCCGGTGGCGCAGGCCGAGGTGCCGTAGGCGGTGTGGCCCCAGTTGTCGCTGGACAGCAGGCGGCTGTTCGGCATCTTGCGGGCGGTCTGCACGGCGTCCCGATAGTTTGTCGCCGGGTCCCAGTAGCTGCCGACCACGAGCACGGTGTTCTTCGTCTTCTTGTTGAACGGACCGGTGTAGGCGTCCTCGTCGTGCACGGTCCAGGACTTGCGGGCGCACTGCACGCTGGCCCAGGCCCACGCCCGGCCGAAGTACGGCGCCTTGCGGTCCGCGGCGGCGGCATAGGCCGGCCACTTGGCGGCGTCCTTCGGGTGCTTCCCGTCGGTGCACATGATCGACGCGTAGGCGTCCAGGCTGTTGTCGTAGGGGAACGAGCGGGCCAGACGCTGCTGGACGCCGGTCGCCACCCGGGTGCGGGCGGCCGACAGCGTGATGCCGGGGATGCTGCCGATGCCGGTCAGCACGGTCATGTCGGCGGCCAGCATGGTCACGTCGTCGCCGGCGCTGGGCGAATAGAGGGAGTCGAGCACCATGCCGATGAAGTCCGCGTAGGTGATCTTCGCGGTGATGCCGAGCAGCGGCACCGGGATGCGGATCGGGTTGCGCTGCAGGCGCGCGGTCAGACCGGCGAAGCGGGTCATCGGGTCGCCGCCGGCGTAGGAGCACCGCTTGGCGCCGACCGCCTTGCACCGCTTCATGATCTCGGCGAACGCCTTGTAGGCGCCACCGGCCGAGTCGAGCCGCACGTCCTGCACGGTGTTCTTCGTCTTGTCGGTGCCGACCCAGGCCCGCGGGTTGATCACGCCGTCGATCGCGATCGTCCGGAAGCGCTTCGGGAACATGTTGGCGTAGTACTCGCCGAGCACCGAGCCGTAGCTGAAGCCCAGGTAGTTGAGCTTCTTGTCGCCCACCGCGCGACGCATCACGTCCATGTCCCGGGCCACCTCGGCGGTGGACATCGCGCCGGTCAGCGGCCGCCCGGTGGTCGAGCACGCCTTGCCGAGCTTCTTCGCCGACTTGACGTACGCCTTCTCCTCCTTCTTGCCCATCGGGAAGAGCGGCGTCATGCCCTTGAGCGCGAGTGCCTGCTTGCGGGCCGAGCTGAAGCACTCGACGGTGTCGCTCGATCCGACGCCGCGCGGGTCCATGCCGACGATGTCGAAGCGGTTGAGCAGGCCGTCGCTGAGGAACAGCGGCGACAGCAGCGCGAAGTCGGTGGCCGAGCCGCCCGGCCCGCCGGGGTTCACGAAGAGGCTGCCGATCTTGTGTTTCTGGTCCTTGGCGCGCACCCGGAGCAGCGCGATCTCGACCTTCTGCCCGCGCGGGCGGTCGTAGTCGAGCGGCACCTTCGCGGTGGCGCACTGCGCCCACTCGTAGCACTGGTACCACTTCAGGTGCGGGGTGGGAACCGCGTCGCTGCGGAACGAGGCCGCGGCCGCGGGGACGGCGAGCGGCCCGCTGAGCAGCAGGGCAGCCAGGCCGGCAGTGGCCAGGCGGGACAACAGGCGCATGGGGGGTGGCCTTCCGGACGTCCGACGCGTGATTACGCCGAGTGATAAGAGCATAGTTACTCAGCGTATATCTATGTAATTGTCCGAAAGGCGGGTTTGATCCGGCCGATCAGAAGACCCGTGATCGTCCTGTGTGCGGCCGGCCTGGGCGTCGTGCTCCTGCTGGCCGGCGGGGTCATGTCCCCGTTCAGCGCGTTCGACAGCCTGACCGGCGTGCTGAATCGGCGCGGCTTCGAGGAGCGGTTCGACGCACAGGGTGGCGGTGACCTCCCGATCATCGTGATCGACCTCGACCGCTTCAAGAGGCTCAACGACACGCAGGGTCACGAGGCCGGGGATCAGCTGTTGCAGTGGGTGACCGCAACCCTGCGCCGGCGACTGCGCCCCGAGGACGCGGCCGGCCGGCTCGGCGGCGACGAATTCGTCGTGCTGCTCCCCGGCGGGACGACCCGCTGCCGATTGGCGGCGACCTGCGCGCCGCGCTGGCCGAGCAGACCTCCGTCTCCTACGGCGTCGCCACCCGGAGCCAGAATGGCACCACCTTCGTCGAGCTGTACCACCACGCGGATCGCGCTCCCTATGAAGACAAGGTGCCATGGTGATGCCATAGTGGTGCCATGGACATCACGCCATATGTCACGGCTCTCCGAACCGAACTGGCCAACGCCGCCGAGCTCGGCGGCACGGAGGCCCGCTCGCTCGCCGAGCGGCTGACCGCTCCGATGGAGTCGGCGTTCCGGCTGGCGCTGCTCGACGCGCTGTCCGCCGCCGCCGACGAGATCACCCGTGATCTGGCCCCGGGGTCCGTGCAGGTGCGCCTGCGCGACCGCGAACCCAGCTTCGTGGTCGACCTGCCGCCCACGGAGATCACCCCCCAGCCTCCGCCGGCGCCGGTCAGCGACGACGCCGCCGTCGCGCGCATCAACCTGCGCCTGCCCGACCAGCTGAAGTCCCGGATCGAGGAGGCGGCGGGCCGCGACGGCCTGTCGGTGAACGCCTGGCTGGTCCGGGCCGCCGCGGCCGCCGTCGAACCGCCCCGCACCGCCACCCCCCGGACCTTTCGCGGCTCCGACCGGTTCACCGGCTGGGCACGCTGACCCTCGGAGGAGAACGACATGTCAGAGTTCGACACCACCGGGCCGATCGACGCGACCGTCGAGATCGGCGTCGGCGACCTGCGGGTCAAGGCCGGCGACCGGCCCGGCACCGTCGTGCGGGTGCGGCCCAGCGACCCCGGCAGCGACCTCGACGTGCGCGCCGCCGAGCAGACCCGGGTCGAGTGCGCCGACCGCACGCTGCTGGTCAAGGCGCCGAAGCAGCGCGGGCTCGGCATCTTCGCCCGGCCCGGCTCGATCGACGTCGACATCATCCTGGCGAGCGGCTCACAGCTGGACGCCGAGGCCGGCGTGGCATCGGTGCACACCACCGGGCCGCTCGGCATCACCCGGGTCAAGATCGGCGTCGGCGACATCCGCATCGAGCACGCCGCGACGCTCGAAGCACACACCGGCAGCGGCAGCCTGGCCGTCGAGCGGGTGGACGGCGTGGTGGATGCCAGCACCGGCTCCGGCGCGGTCCGGCTCGGAGCGCTGCACGGCGCCGCCACCGTGAAGAACTCCAACGGGGACACCCGGATCGGCTCGGTCGACGGCGACCTGCGGGCCCGCGCCGCGAACGGCGACGTGCTGATCGGCGACGCCGCCGCGTCGGTCGTCGCGAGCAGCGCCAACGGCCACGTCCGGATCCGCTCGGTGGCCGGCGGCACGGTCTCGATGAAGACCGCCCTGGGCGAGCTCGAGGTCGGCGTGCCGGAGGGCACCGCGGCCTACCTCGACCTGCACACCAGCTTCGGCAAGCTGCACAACCGCCTCGAGGCGGCCGGACCGCCGGCCGGCGACGAGCCGACCGTGCAGATCCACGCCCGCACGTCCTATGGCGACATCATCGTCCGCCGGCCCTGACGAGCGGGTCCATCTTCACGACCATTGAAACAACACTGGCGATTTCACGGATGTGCACTTCAGGTCACGGATCGAACACTGACACCCCGTCGATCCGTCCCACACGAAGGAGTGTCCGACGTGCAGACGTCAACCATCCCCCGCCGCCGCTGGATCGCCACCGCGGCGACCGCGCTGGCAGTCCTCGCCGGCACCGCCGTCGGCGCCACTCCCGCCCAGGCCGCAAGCCCGTACGAGCGCGGCCCGAACCCGACGAACGCGATCCTGGAAGCCTCCAGCGGACCGTTCAGCACCGCCTCGCAGAACGTGCCCAGCTCCGCCTCCGGCTTCGGCGGCGGCGTCGTCTACTACCCGACCACCACCAGTGAGGGCACCTTCGGCGTGGTGGCCATCTCCCCCGGCTTCACCGCCCGGTGGTCGAGCATCTCCTGGCTCGGCCCGCGGATCGCCTCGCACGGCTTCGTGGTGGTCGGCATCGAAACCAACAGCACCTACGACCAGCCCGCCTCCCGCGGCCGCCAGCTCCTGGCGGCGCTGGACTGGGCCACCGGATCGTGGTCCGGGCGCACCCGGATCGACTCCAGCCGGCAGGCCGTGGCCGGTCACTCGATGGGCGGCGGTGGCAGCCTCGAGGCGGCCCGCAGCCGGCCGTCGATCCAGGCGGCGGTGCCACTGGCGCCCTGGAACGGCACCAAGTCGTGGTCCACGCTGCGGGTGCCGACCCTGATCGTGGGCGGTGAGTCGGACACCGTCGCGCCGGTCTCCAGCCACTCGATCCCGTTCTACACCAGCATCCCGGCGGCGTCCGAGAAGGCGTACCTGGAGCTGAACAACGCCAGCCACTTCTTCCCGCAGTCGGTGAACACGCCGACCGCCAAGCAGGCGGTGGCCTGGCTCAAGCGGTACGTCGACGACGACACCCGCTACGACCAGTTCCTCTGCCCGGGACCGTCGACCGGTCTGACGATCTCGGACTTCCGCAACACCTGCCCCGCCTGATCGACGAACGCAGTCAGGGACGCTCGCCGGTGATGTAGCCGGCGAGCTCGCTGCGTTCCGACTCCAGTTCGTCGATCCGCTTCTTCACCACGTCGCCGATGCTGACCACGCCGCCCAGCGCGCCGTCCACCAGCACCGGCACGTGCCGGAACCGGCCGTCGGTCATCAGCCGCTCGACCTCCTCGAGCGAGGCGTCCGGCGACACCGTGCGGACCTCGGCCGTCGCGATCTGGGTCACCGGCTCGGTCAGCACCGCGGCGCCGCGCGCGCCGATGGCCCGCACCACGTCGCGCTCGCTGACGATGCCGGCGATCGCCGAGCCGTCCGGCGAGACGACCACGGCGCCGATCCCGTGTTCGGCCAGGACCCGCAGCAGCCCGGCCACGTCGGTGTCCGGTGTGACGGTGACGACCCGATCACCCTTCACGCGGAGAACATCACTGATGCGCATGCTTCCTCCCGATCGTGTTCCGTCCAGAATCGTCGTTCGCCAGCTACTTCGCTACCCCTGGATCGTCCGAACGGTCCGACGTCGAGACCATCGCACATGCGGTCTAGAAGATGGCACGAACGTCCGTTTGCCTGTCCGGATGCGCAAAGTCGCGATCGTCACCCTGGCCCTGCTCCTACTAATCCTCACTCCCGGCACTCCCGCCCACGCCGCACTGCCGGCGCCCGGTACGGTGCTCACATCGACGGTCGTCACGCTGCCCGGCGATCTGTCCGGCCACGGCACGGCCAAACGCGTCGAGTACGTGACGACCGACGTCACCGGCGCCCGCATCGTCGCCACCGGGCTGATCCTGACCCCGAACAACCAGACCGCCGCCACGAAGAACGTGGTCGTCTGGGGGCACGGCACGACCGGCATCGCCGACCGGTGCACCCCGTCGCTGTATGCGGACGTGTTCTGGCCGGAGGCCCGCAAGGCGGTCCTCGAACTGCTGCGGCGCGGATGGACGGTCGCCGCCCCGGACTATCCCGGGCTGGGCACGTCCGCGCAGCACCCCTATCTGGTGGGCGACAGCGAGGGCCGGGCGATCATCGACAGCGTCCGGGCCGCCCGCTATCTCGACGGGTCGCTGAAGAAGGAGTACGCGGTGGACGGTCACTCGCAGGGCGGCCAGGGCGCGCTGTTCGCGGGTGAGCTGGCGCCTTCCTACGACGGTGATCTGACCCTGAAGGGCGTCGCGGCCATCGCGCCCGCGTCCAACGTCGACGTGCTCGCGCCGGGGATCCCGGGCAGCGGCGGCGAGGGCTACCTGGTGATGGGCGTCTTCGGACTGGCCGCGGTGGACTCCACGGTGCAGCCGGCGGCACTGTTCGCACCGCCGGCCAAGCAGGCCGCACGGATGAACAAACTGCAGAACAAGTGCCTGTACGAGATCCTGGACGCCTTCGCCTTCATGTCCGCCGACGATCTGCTGGTCGGCGGCGAGTTGCCGCCGAGCATCATCAGCAAGCTGGCCGCCCGGGACAACCCCGGCCAGCGGCCGTCCAGCGCGCCGATCCTGATCGTGCAGGGCACCGACGACACCGCCGTGCCCTACGACGTCACGGCCTACGTGCTGATCCCCCAACTGGAGGCCTACGCGCCGCCGGTGACCTTCGTGCCGCTCGAAGGCCGGGACCATGACAGCGCGGTCGTCGACTCCACCGTCACCGTCGCCAACTGGATCCGGGACCGCTTCGCCAACGTGCCTATCCCCTGAACGACGCCACCAGGAAGTCCGCGTCCGGGGTGAACGGGCGCAGGTCCCAGGTGGCGAGCGACAGATCGGACCGGAGGCCGGCCGCGGCCGCGTCGGCGAAGAAGTCGTCGAACGCATAGTCACGGCCGGCCCCGAACCCGATCACCACCCGCCCACCCTCGACCAGGTGCGCCGCCAACCGGCGCAGGATCTTCACCCGGGTGCCCGGCGCCACGAAGGTCATCACGTTGCCCGCCGAGAAGATCAGGTCGAACCGCTCCGGCAGATCGAGCTCGGACAGGTCACCGACCAGCCAGCGTGGCCCGGGATGGTCGGCGACCGCGGCGGCCACCAGTTCCGGGTCGAGATCGACGCCGGTCACGTCGTGGCCGAGCTCGGCGAGTCGCCCGCCGATCCGCCCGGTGCCACAGCCGGCGTCGAGGATGCGGGCGCCGCGCGCGGCCATCGCGTCCAGCAGCCGCGCCTCGCCGTGCAGGTCGGCGCCCTCTTCGGCCATCTTGCGGAAGCGCTCCACGTACCAGCGGGAATGTCCTGGCTTCTCGGCCAGCAGCTTGAGCCAGCCGTTCTCATCGGTCACCCCACCATCATGCGGGAGGGCACGATCATGTCCGATCGGAGGGTTGATCCCCTCACCGGCCCCCTGCGTACGGTGGTCGGCGATGACTTCCTTCGATCCGCACGACAGCGGTGACCCGCTGCTGGTGCGGCCGTTCCTCCACCCCGGCGAGCCGGCGCACACCGACCCGGCGCCGGGCACCCGATGGCCGTCATCCGAATACCGCACCATCAAGTCACACCGCGAGCCGCTGGCGCCGCCCGCCGCGCCCCGGCAGCCGGCCGGGCCGAAGCCGCGGAAGAAGGCTCTTATCCTCGCCGGTGCGGGCGCGGCCACCCTGATCGGCCTCTCCGCCGCGGGATACGTGATGTTCCGGCCGGCGCCCACCTCGCAGAACGTCGCGATCCCGGAGGGCACACTGCCGCCGGTCGCCACCACCTCCCCGGTCGCCACCGGCGGGACCGAGACGCCGGCCACCCCGCCGCAGGCCACGTCACCCCGGCCGCGCGGCACGACCACGACCACGACCCCCGCCACGACCGCGCCCTCGAGTCCGGCGGCCCGGCCGACGGCATCGAGGGCGGCCCCTGCCCCGCCGGCGCCGGCGCCGGAAAGTGGCGCGCCGATGCTGGCCGCGCCCGCCGACCTGGCCGGGCCGCCGGCCGCCGCGCGGGTCGGGCCGATCGGCGGCGTCGGCGGCCTCTGCCTGGACCTGAACGGCGACGTCGCGGTGGACGACAACCACATCCAGGTGTTCACCTGCAACGGCACGCCGGCTCAGCGGTGGACCCTGGCCACCGACGGCACGCTGCGGGTGCGGGACAAGTGCGCCCAGGTGGTCGGCGACGGCACTGTGCACATCATCGGCTGCGACGCCCGCACCGAGTCGCAGTGGCGGGTCGGCGACGACGGCAGCCTGGTCAACGCCGCCACCGGTGGCTGCCTCACCGGCGGCGCCGCCGAGTTCACCAGGGCGCGGGTCGCACCGTGCGGCGACGACCCCGCCCAGGAGTGGGATCTGCCGAACTGAGCCGGCCCACCTGAGCTAAGCCCGCATCACCGTGGCGATCGGGATGCCGGCCGCGCGCAGCGCCGGGATGCCGCCGCCCAGCAGACCCGCGATCAGCCCGGCGATGATCCCCGCCACCCCGGCGTCCCAGGGGAACTGCAAGCCCTCCAGGAACGGCTGGGACGAGCCGAAGAAGGTCACCGCCACCTTCAGCGCGACCACCCCGAACCCGATCGCGGCGGCCGCGGTGAACAGCCCGGTCAGCAGGGTCTCGCTGAGCACGATGCCGGCCAGCAGCAACCGCGGCGTGCCGACCGCACGGCGCAGCGCGAACTCCTCGATCCGCTCGCCGACGCTGGCCAGGCCCACGTTCAGGATGCCGGCCACGCCGATCAGCAGGACCAGCCCGGCCAGACCGAGGAACACCAGCCGCACCAGCATGAGCTCGCGGGCCATGTCCTCCTTGGTGGTGATCGTCTCGAAGCCGGTCTCCAGGCCGATCGCCTTCAGCCGGGTGAGCAGGACCTGCTCGACCGGCGACGACCCGCTGAGCATCACCTGCACGTCGCCGTAACTGGCCTGGTCCGCGCCGGGCTTGCCGGGCTGCCAGGTGGCCAGCTCGTCGTAGCGGGCGTACGCCGCGGGCTGCAGACTGCCGTCGTCGACCACGCCGATGAACCGGGGCACGATCGGATGCGCCATGCCGGGCATCGTCATCGTGGCCGGCACCTGGTAGCGCTCGAACGCCTTGGCGGCCTCCTCGTTGAGCACCAGGCGCGGCGCCAGCGTCGGCATGGTGGAGAAGTCGAGCCAGCTGCCGGCGACCTGCCGGAACGGACGGAACACCCGGATGTCGCCGGTCAGCCCGGTGATCTGCAGGTCGATCGCCTGCCCGGGCGGCGGCGCGTCCGGGCCGGCGTCGTAGCCCCAGTTCTCGTCGATCGGCGAGCCACCCGGGTTGATCGCGGTGGTGCCGGGCTCGCCGATGTGGCCCTGGGTGGTCACCGTCGCCACCGCGTCCGAGCGGCCCTTGACCGTGCTGACCACCACGTCGGTCGCGCTCGGGTTGGAGAAGACGTCGACGTACGCCGTCTTGCTGCCGTCGATCCCGCGGGTGATCTCGGTGTCGGCGAGGAACGCGCTCTGCGCGATGCTGGCCCCGGCCTGCACGACCACGACGGCCAGGACGCCGAGGAACAGGCTCACCATGGACAGCAGGGTGCGCAGCTTGCGGGCCCGGATGCCCTGCAGCCCGATGATCAGCGACGACCGGAACCGGCCGTTGAGCCGCCTCACGCGGGCACCCGCTCGGTGAGCACGCCGTCGGCCAGGTCGAGCGTGCGGCCCATCCGGGCGGCGTGGTCGCGGTCGTGCGTGACGAGCACCAGGCCGCAGCCCTGCTCGGTGGCGCTCTGCAGGGCGTCGATCACCAGGCTGCCGGTCTCCAGGTCGAGGGCGCCGGTCGGCTCGTCGGCCAGCAGCACCTTGGGCTCCCGCACCAGGGCGCGGGCGATCGCCACCCGCTGCTGCTCGCCGCCGGAGAGCTTCACCGGCCGGTTCTTGGCGAGGTGGGCGATGCCGACCCGGTCGAGCGCGGCGAGCACCCGGGCGCGGCGTTCCCGGCGCGGCAGCCAGCCCTGGCCGTTGACCAGGGCCATCGACACGTTCTGCGCCGCGGTCAGGTGCTTGAGCAGGAAGAACCGCTGGAACACGAAGCCGAAGTCGGAGCTGCGCAGCCGGGCCGCCTTGCGCTCCGGGATGCGGCTGATGTCCCGTCCGGACAGCAGGTAGGTGCCCTCGTCCGGACGGTCGAACAGGCCCAGCACGCTGAGCAGGGTGCTCTTGCCGGAACCGGACCGGCCCACGATGGCGACGCTCTCGCCGGCCTCCACCCGCAGGTCGACGCCGCCGAGGATGGTCCGTGGCTCCTTCTGGCCCTTGAGCACCTTGACCACGCCGCTCAGCTCGACCAGCGCGGTCATCCGACCGGTCCCGAGGGGCCGCCGCCGTCGCCCGGCTTGGGCTCGGCCGCCGGGATGTCCGGCGCCGGCACGGCGACCGTCTCGTCGCCCTTGACGCCGGCCTTGATCTCGATGAACCGGCCGTCGGTGAGGCCCAGCGTGACGTCCACGGTGCGCCGGCTCTGGTCGTCGCCGACCAGGTCGATCTTGCCCTTGCCCTGGGTGCCGGCGACCGCCTCGACCGGCAGCACCCACACCTTGGACGCCTTGCCGGTGACCACGTCGAGGGTCACCTCGGCGCCGTTGATCAGCTTGACCTGGCGCGGGGCGGTGCAGACCAGCCGCAGGCCGGTCGGTTCGGAGCCGCCCGCGACCGGCGCCTCGGCCTGCGGGATCTTGTTCGCGTCGGGCTGACCGGACGGGGCCGGGGACGGCGGGGGCGGCTCGGGGATGGTGCCCGCGGGCAGCGCCGCCACGGTGCCGAGCGGCTTGCACGCGAACGGGCCGGGCCCGTTCTTGATCTGGCCCTTCACCGACTGCGCCGCGCCGGAGAGCCGGTACGCCTGCGCGCTGTCGATCTCCGCCACGATGCCGTAGCCGGACTGCTTGGCGGAGATGATCGGCATCCCGGCGGTGACCGTGGCGTGGTCGGCCATCAGCCGGCCGGCCAGCGTCGAGCCTTTGGGGATCTCGACCCGGCTGGGCAGCCCGCTCTTCCAGATCGACGCCACCCAGGTGGGCTCGTCGACCGGCGTCTCGGACGGCTGCCGGTCGACGTAGCGCACCTCGCCGCCGATCGGCGCGACGATGCCGAAGACCGGGTCGATGGTCACCTTGCCGGCCAGGCTGATGCTGTTGGTGATGTCCTGCCGCACCGGCTTCACGGTGGTGAGCACGGTGCCCGGTGCGGCCAGCTCCGGTGTCTCGGCGGCCTCGCCGGATGACGTGCACCCGGCGAGAGCCGCCGCTGCCATCACGGCCGACACGGCCGCGATTGCCGTTCTGCGTCTGGTCACCCGGCGTCTCCTTGTCCGAAACGGCTTCATGATCGGAGCCGCGGAGCGAGAGGGTACCGGGGTGGGGCAAACGCGTGCGAATCCGATTACGGTCCGCTGACCAGTGGCGTCACCCGGTGAGCGGAGTTGGCCGCGTCGCCGGTGTTGTTGATGACGTGGCTGATCGAGCCGGCGCCGTCCAGCGAGACCGTGGTCATGTTCCGGAAGCGCACGCCGGGCTTGACCGGCACCTCGAACGCCCGGGCGTTCACGATCGACCGGTTGACGTTGAAGAAGCAGTAGCTGCCCAGCCCCCACGCCTCGTGGCTGGTCACCGAGTCGGCCACCTTGTACGCCGCCCAGCCCGGCGTCGACCCGTTCAGGTACGCGGCCTGGTTCGGCGGGTCATAGGGCATCTCGTTCTGATAGAAGTACGTTCGCCCGTTATCGCCGTTCCAGATGGTCTGGTACTTCTGGAAGTGCTCGACGAAGAGGCCGTAGAACGTGACCCGGTCGCCGTTGACCACCAGCCCGGTGTCCGCCGGATTCGCCGTCCAGCCCCAGGTCCCGCCGTTGCCGTGGTCGGCCCGCCAGATCCAGGCGTGGTCGCCGATCACGTCGTCGCTGTTGATCCGCAGCGACACCGTGGCCTTCCCGGCGATCGCGCCGCCGATCCGGAAGAACACGTCGTGCAGCGAGATCGGGTCGGCCGCGTGCGAGGCCGCGGATCCGGCCGGCCCGACCTCCATCAGCACCGGCGAGTTCGTGGTGCCGGCGTCGAAGAGCAGCCCGGCGATCTTGATGCCGTCGACGTCCGCGGTGGTCATCGCCACGATGCCGTTCTGTGGCACGAAGGTGGCCAGCCCGAGGCCGAGCACCACGGTCCCCGGCCGATTCACCGCGAGCGTCTGGTTGAGCTGATAGACCCCGGGCGTGACGAGCAGGTTCTTGCCCGCGGCGAGGGCCGCGTTCATGCTCGCCGCGGTGTCGCCGGGCTTGACGATGTGGAAGGTGTCGATCGGCAGCGAGGTGCCGGCCGGCGTGCCCGAGGCCCAGGTGGTGCCGGCCGACGCGGTTCGCAGTGCGGGCACGAACACCTGGTAGGCGCCCGCGCTGTCCACGTACAGGTAGGGCTTCTCGCGGACCACCGGGGTCTGCGCGATCGTGGTGTGCGGCGGGTTCGGGAAGGTGTTGCCCGGCGCGCCCTGGGAGCCGACGAAGACCATGTTCCAGTTCGCGCCCGACCAGCTGCCCATCGTCGAGTTGCGGGTCAGGAACTGCTGCTGCGAGCCGGAACGGATCTGACCGTCCACCTTGGTGTCCGCGATGAAGCCGCCGGAGCTCCAGCCGCCGTCGTCCAGCGCCAGGTGGCCGCGGACGTGCATGCGGCGGTAGGGCGCGGCCTGCGACACCGCCCAGCGGTCGAGGCCGCCGTTCGGATTCACCGACAGGCCCTCGGCCGAGCGCCAGAAGTTGTGCGTGGCGTTCTGCGAGCCGTCCGGCCACCAGTCCGCCTCGGCGTGCACGGCGCCGTTGACGGTGACCGCGTCCGGGCTGAGGCCGAGCCCGGCGACCTGGGTGAAGAAGCCGACGTTCGCGTCCACGTGGTAGCTGCCAGGGCGAAACAGCAGGGCATAACGCTGGTTGCCGAACTGGTTGGTCACCTGCTGGTTGAAGACCTGGTTGAGCCGGCTCTGCACGGTGGCCGCGGACATCGACGGGTCGAAGATCGACACGTTCGGGCCGAGGTCCGGGTTGCCGGTCGAGGGCGGCGGGGTGCCGTCCACCGGCAGTGTCCAGAGCTGGTTCGGGGTGCCGGCGCAGGTCCAGATCTGCAGGCGGGCGCCGTTGGCCGAGCTGTTGCCGGTCACGTCCAGGCACTTGCCGGAGCCGGTGTTGACGAGCTGACCATTCGAGGCGGTCCATTTCTGCGCGTCGGTGCCGTTGCAGTCGTACAGCTGGATCTTGGCGCCGTTGGCGGTCGACGCCGCGGTGACGTCGAGGCATTTGCCGAGCGAGCGCAGGTCGGCGCCGACCGTCCAGGCCTGCGCCGCGCTGCCGTTGCAGTCGTAGAGCTGGATCGCGGTGCCGTTGGCGGTTGCGGCGCCGGCCACGTCCACACACTTGCCGGCCAAGCCGGTGATCGGCCCGGTCGCCGCGGCGGTCGCCGTCCCCGCGACCGACAGGCCGGTGACGATCAAAACCACGACAAGCAATACCCTGGGTACGCGCGGCGCGTGCTTGCTCTGCCTACCCATACGCAACACCGGGCGCCTCATGCCGGGTTGTTCGCGTGCGTCAGCGTTTCCCAGGCCACGAACAGGTTGTTCGAGCCCTGCGGCCGCAGTCCCTCGGTGTACTGCTGGGTGTTGCTCATCGCGATGCCGAGGCGGTTGTGCAGCGCGTTGTAGCCGACCTCGGTGATCGGCCCCAGCCCGAGCGTCACGTCACCGCCGCACACACTGGACGGCACCGCCGTACCGTTCTCGAACTTGGTGTGGAAGCCCAGCGAGTGCCGCAGCCGGTCCTGGAGCACCGGATAGAGGTCGGCGCCCTGGATCCGGGTGGTCTCCGCGACGTGCGCGATGGCCGAGATGCCGTAGCCGGTGTGCACGAAGTCCCGGCAGCTCTCCTGCGCGTGCCCGTCGGTGAAGGTGCGCTGCCCGTGCCAATAGCTGTAGAGCTCCTCCGGGGTGTCCACGGTGCCGACCGGCGGATACTTCGGGCGGGCGCCGTCCGCGGTGATGTAGATGAACGCCTCGGCACGGGCCCGGAAGCGGGTGATCGCGCGGTCGTAGCTGGCCCGGTCCTCGAGGAAGACGGAGATGCCGACCGCGGCCTCCATCATGCTGAGCTCCCAGTTGCCGTTGCTGGAGCTGCCCGCGATGACCACCGGCAGATAGACGTTGCGCAGCATGGTGGCGAACCGGGCCTGGTTGGGCCAGCTGCCGTAGGTGTACTTGATGATCTCGGCGGCCCGCGGCCACACCGAGCCGGCCCAGCCGGTCTGCAGCGGCGCGTTGCTGTTGGTGTGCCGCTGGATGGTGGCCGACCACGCGTCCATCAGCTGGATCGACTTCTGCGCGTACGCCGCGTTGCCGGTGATGTACCAGGCCAGCGCGTCGGTGTACGCGGCGATCGCATCCTCCCGCTCGTCCGTGCAGCCGTAGTTGGGGTTGGAGTAGGAGCCGCACTCCACCGTCGCGCGCGGGGCGGGCACCCGCGACAGCGAGGCGTACCGGCTGCCCATCATCTGGTTGTACGCGGACGTCCAGGGCTGGGCGCCGGCCGCCACCCGGCCCTTCACGAAGTCGAGCTGGGGACGGCTGACCAGGACACCGGGGTGGGCGAACGTGACGGGGGCCGCGTCGGCGCTGAGGTGGACGCCGGCCGCGGCCGCCACGGCGGTGACTGCCGTGGCGGCCGCGAGCAGGGCACGTCTGAGCAACATGGGGACTCCGGGGGGATGGTGTGGGGACGGGTAATCGGCAAGACACTTAACAGTCTTGGTATCCGACCCCACCGCCCGAACCCGGGTCAAGCAGACATCGACATCCTTAAGATTATGATAAAAGTCCGAAATTAAGTCAGGGCGCTGTCAGGATCTGATGCACGGTGATGGCCTGCTGGATCGGCTTGCCACCCTGGCTCGGTGCCGCGCTCATCCGGGCTGCGATCTCCACCGCGCGCTTCTCCGAGTCGACGTCCACCAGCCGGTAGCCGCAGAGCTTGCCGTCCGCGGGCAGCACGTCGGCCGTGGTGCTGTCGCCGTCCGAGACCACCACGGTCACCTCCTGCGCGAACCCCTGCGAGTCGACCAGCTCACCGGCCGCGCCCAGCTCGGCGTCCAGCCCGATCTGGAAGTCGATGTGCGCCCGGATGTCCGCCTGGTCCCACGAGCCCATCGGGGTGTCGCAGCCCCGGCCGCCCTCGTAGTTCATGGTCAGCAGGTACTTCGCCATGGTCTGTCTCCTCTTTCCGCATGCTTCCTGTGCCCGGTGGTCGGAGCCGTCCGGGCCGCCTCGACATGCCCGGCGAAGAAAATTCGTCACGAGACTGACACCGCGCCCGGCCTTCTTCGCAAGGTCGGGAACCGGCACGATGGGTGACGGTCGTCGATGCGCGAGAGGGTGGCACCGCTTGTTCGGGGAAGCACTGCGAACCGCCCGGCGGCTCAGCGGGCTGACCCAGGAGGAGCTCGCCGCGGCGTCCGAGGTCAGCGTGCGCAACATCCGCGATCTGGAGACCGGCCGCATCGCCCGGCCCCGCCCGGCCACCGTCCGCCGTCTCGCCGACGCGCTCGGCCTGCACGCGAACGACCGGTCCGCGTTCCTGGCCGCCGCGCTCTCCGCCGATTCCCCGCCCCGCGTGAGCAGCGTCCGGCCGCGACCGGCGCAGCTGCCGGCGGACACCTCGGTGTTCGTCGGGCGCACCACCGAGCTGTCCATGCTGGACCTGGCCGAGACCGGCGCCGGGCCGGCGGTCTGGGCCGTCACCGGGCCGGCCGGGGTCGGCAAGACCTGCTTCGCGGTGCACTGGGCGCACCGGTCCCAGCAGCGCTTCACGGACGGCTCGCTCTACATGAACATGCGCGGCTACGGGCCGGGCGAGATGGTCACGCCGCAGGAGGCCGTGCGCGGCTTCCTCGATGCGCTCGGGGTGCCGGCCACCTCGGTGCCGACCGATCCGGCCGCGCAGCTCAGCCTCTATCGCAGTGTGCTGGCCGGCAAGCGGGTGCTGATCCTGCTGGACAACGCGCGCGAGGCCGCCCAGGTGCGCCCGCTGCTGCCCGCCTCGCCCGGCTGCGTGGTCGTGGTGACCAGCCGCAACCCGCTGCGTGGGCTGGTCGCGACGGACGGCGCCCGCCCGGTGCGGCTCGAGCTGCTCAGCCCGTCGGACGCGACCCACCTGCTCACCCGCCGGGTCGGCGCGGACCGGCTGCACGGCCACACCACCGCGGTGCGCGCCATCGTCGACCGCTGCCAGCGCCTCCCGCTGGCGCTGGCCGTGGTGGCCGGCCGGCTGGTGTCCGAGCCGCTGCTCACCGCCACCCGGGTGGCCGGGGACCTGGCCGCGGCCGGGATGTCCGCGTTCGCCAGCGACGACGAGCACACCGACCTGCGCAGCGTCTTCTCCTGGTCGTACGAGATCCTGTCGCCCGCGGCCGCCCGGTTGTTCCGGCTGCTCAGCCTCAACCCGGGGCCGGACTGGTCGGCGACCGCGGCCGAGGCGCTGGCCGGCGGCCCGGTGGACGATCTGCTGGCCGAGCTGATGCTGACCCAGCTGCTGGTGGAGAAGACGCCGGGGCGGTTCACTATGCACGACCTGCTGCGGGCGTACGCGGCGGAGCAGGCCGCCCTGGACGACGACGCCGAGGCCATCGCCGCCGCCCGTGGCCGGCTGCTGGACGTCCATCTGACCTGGGCGTCGTCGGCGGCCCAGATGCTCGAGCCGTTCCGCGAGCCGATCGACGAGTGGCCGCCGGAGCTGTTCGCGGACGACGACACGGCCACCGCCTGGCTGGTCGCCGAGCGCGCCAACCTGCTCGCCCTGGTCCGGATGGCCGCGACCGCCGGTTTCCCCGGGCGCGCGTGGCGCCTCGCCTGGCAGCTGACCACCTTCCTGCAGCGCCGCGGCCACTGGTTCGACCTGCTCGACGCGCATCAGGTCGCCCTGGACAGCGCGATCCGGGCCGGCGACGAGCGCGGCCAGATGCACGCCCACCGCGGCCTGTCCCGGGCGCTGTTCCGGCTGGAGCGCTTCGAGGACGCCAAGCAGCACCTGGAGATCGCGCTGGCCCAGGCGGTGCTGCTCGGCGACGTGCTCAGCCAGGCCCGCACCCACCAGGGCCTGGGCTACGCGCATCAGCAGCAGGGCCGGCAGGACTTGGCGTTCGAACAGTTCGGCCTGGCCCGCGACCTGTTCGGCGAATTCGGCAGCATCGAGGGCGTGGCGAACGCGCTGACCAGCATGGCGTGGTGCCACACCCTGGTCGGCGAGCCGGAGGCGGCGCGCGACTCGGCGGCCCGCGCGGTCAAGCTGTTCGTCGAGGTGCGCAACCGGCACGGCGAGGCGGTAGCGCTGGACACGCTCGGCCGGGCCTATGGCGGGCTGGGCGACTTCGCGCGCGCGGTGCGGTTTCACGGGCAGGCCCGGCAGGTGTTCCGCGAGCTCGGCGACCGCTATTCCGAGGCGGAGGCGCTGCGGCACCTGGCCGAGGCGCACGACGGGGCCGGTGACGCGGCCGCGGCGCGCTCGGCCCGGCGGCGCTCCGACTCGATCCTGGCGCGGGTCGACCGCCCGGAGCCGGGCCGCACCGAGCACCGCATCTCCCGCCGGCGCGGCTGATCACCGAGCCTCGAGGGCTGTCACGCCGGCGGTGGAGCCGTAAGTGGGCTCGCCGGAGCCCACCGCCTCGGCCGCCCATCCACCGCCGGCGAGATCGTGGGCGGCGGCCCTGGGGCACAAGGCCGCCGCTCCCATCCATCGGGTCTTCCGCGGCCCCCGCGCGATCCCCCGACCTCGCCCGCGTTCCGCCCGATGTGTGTTCCACTCTGTCCGGTCGCGGCCCGGCGAGACAGGCGGGCGACCGGCGATTCACCGGCGATTGGGGGAAGATGCGGGACCCGGTGGAGGACGCGAGGGCCTTGGTCGGCGAACGGTTTCCGGGCGCCGCCTGGGCGGTGCTGGCCGGCAGCGTGCTCACCGCGCAGCGCACGCCGGGATCGGACCTCGACATCGTGGTGCTGCTCGCGCCCGGCGATCCGGGCCCGGCACACCGGGACTCGCTGCACTTCCGCGACTGGCCGGTCGAGCTCTTCGTGCAGACCGAGGCGTCCCTGGCGCACTACTTCGCGATCGAGGACGAGCAGCGCAAGCCGACCCTGCGGCGGATGGTGGCGACCGGCGTGCCGCTGACCGGCGACCCGGGCGCGCTGCGCGAGGAGTGCGCGGCGGTGCTCGCCGCCGGGCCCGGGTCGCTCACCCCCGCCGAGACCGACCGCATCCGGTACGCCCTGACCGACCTGCTCGACGACCTGACCCACGTGCTCGACCCGGGCGAGCGGATCACGCTCACCGGGACCGGCTGGGTGACCGCCGCCGACGCCGCGCTGCGGCTGCGCGGGCACTGGGTGGGCCGGGGCAAGTGGCTGCTGCGCGAACTGCGCGACCTCGACCCGGTGCTGGCCGGCCAATGGCTGGCTGCGGCCGGCGACCCGGTGCTGGTCTCCGCGGTGCTGCGGCGGGTGCTGGACGACGCCGGCGGGCCTCTGTTCGACGGGTACCGAGCCGAGGGGCGGAAACTGTCGTAGCCGCGATCTATGGTGCAGGCGTGAGGGAATCGATGACCGAGTCGGCGCGGCACCGCACGGTGTGGATCGAGGAGGGTCCCGCCGACGGGCCGCTGATGATCTTCCTGCACGGGTGGCCCGAGCTGGGTGTGGTCTGGCGGGCGCAGCTGGCGCACTTCGCCCGGCTCGGCTGGCGCTGCGTGGCGCCGGACATGCGGGGTTACGGCGGCTCGTCGATCCCGGCCGACCCGGCGGCCTATGCGCTGTCCGAGATCGTCGCCGACATGGTCGAGCTGCACGACGCGCTCGGCGGGCAGCCGGCCGTCTGGGTCGGGCACGACTGGGGTGCGCCGGTGGGGTTCGGGCTGGCCGCGCACCACCCGGAGCGCTGCCGCGCGGTGGCCGGCCTGTGCGTGCCCTATCTGTCCGGTGGCTTCGTGCTCGACGAGCTGGTGGCGCTGGTCGACCGGCGGATCTATCCGGCCGACCGCCATCCCGACGGCCAGTGGAGTTACTACCGGTTCTATTCGTTGGCCTTCGACAGCGTGGTCGCCGAGATGGAGGCCGACGTGCCGGCCACCCTCTCGGTGCTGTTCCGGGCCGGCGTGCCGCAGGCGGTCGGCAGGCCCGCCCGCTCGGCCGACGTGGCGGGCAACGGCGGCTGGTTCCCCGGCGGCCGCGCGCCCGACCTGGGCCGCGACCGGGTGGTGCTGCCGCCGGCCGACTTCGCCGCGGTGGCCGCCGGGCTGCGCCGCAACGGCTTCCGCGGACCGTCTTCGTGGTATGTGAACGATGCCGCCAACGCGGCCTACGCGGGCACCGCCCTCGACGGCGGCCGGTTGTCCCTGCCGGTGCTGTTCGTGCACGCCGCGTGGGACACGATCTGCGACACCGTCAGCTCCCCGCTGGCCGAGCCGATGCGGGCGAGCTGCGCCGATCTCACCGAGGCGACCGTGGACGCCGGCCACCAGATCACCCTCGAGCGGCCGGCCGAGGTCAACGACGCCCTGGCCAAGTGGCTGGAAACCGCCGTGCGCTGAGGCCCCGCCCGCGACAATCAGGACCATGGCCCGATCGGTACGCCCGGAGCACCTGGTCCCGGCCGCCGCCGTGCTCATCCTGCTGCTGGTGGCCGGCGCGGCCGGCGAGTCGTCGCAGCTCGGCGACGTGGCGGCCGGCGGCGCGCTGGCCACCGCGACCCCCACCGACCGCTGGCTCGCGCTCGGCCTGCTCGCCGCGCCGGCCGTCATGGTCTATCTGCACCGCCGCGCGGCGGCCTGGGCGGCGGTGGCGTGCGCGGTCGGCTGGGTGCTCCTGCGCCCGGGCTTCGGCTGGGCCGACCTGCTGCCGTGCGCCTACGCTCTGCTCACCGCCGGCGTGGCCCGGGCCGCCGCGCCGATGCTGCGGCCTCCGCCCGACCGGCACCAGGCCGAGTTCTCCGGCCATCTCGACTACGCGGCGCAGGCCGGCGACCACCGGATCCGGGTGATCGGCCCGGATCTGCCCGAGGAGCACACCGAGGACTGGGCCGAGGCGCCCCCGCCGATCGAGGAGGTGGAGCTCGCCCGCCCGCCGATGCCGGAGTCCTGGCCCGCGGTCGGCGCGGCCGCCACCGCGGTCGCCGTGCTGGCACTGGCCGGCGCGGTCACCGGCCTGATCGTGGCCGGAGTCCGCGGCGAGGCGGCCTGGCTGGCCGCGTCGATCGTCGCCGCGGGTGTGGGCGGCGCCCTGCTGGCCCGGCTGGCCGCGCGGCGGCGGGCCTGGCGCCGGCTCTTCTCCGCCCACCAGCACGTGCGCCCGGCCCGGGTGGTCGACCAGCTCGGCTACCTGCACGTGCTGGTGCCGGCCGCGGACGGGCGGACCGCCGTCGAGTTCGGCATCGACACCGCCGACACCTTCAGCACCGACGACCATCAGCCCGGCGACCCGCGCACCCGGCCGGCCCGGCTCTACGGCGACCCGCGCACCGGCGCCTGGTGCGCGGTCGAGGTGGACGGCCGGATGCACGTGCCGGTCGAGCCGGTCGGCGTGACCACGCTGGTCCCGTACGACCCGGATCACGGGCTGCCGCGCGAGGTGTCCGACGACGAGGAACAGCTGGTCGACCCGGACGTGCTGCTCGGCCGGGACCACCTGGCGCGGCCGGACGAGGTGCACGAGCACCGGGTCGCGCCGGCCCGGGCGTGGTGCACCGTCGCCGTGATCGGGCTCGGCTCGGCGCTCGGCGCGGCCGAGGGCATGCGGCTGCTGGGCCACACCGGGGACTGGCTCGCGATGGCCGTGGTCGCGGTGGTCGCGGCGGCCGGGTTCGAGTTCGGCTGGCGGTCCCAGGTGCGGCCGCGGCTGCGCTGGCACGCGGGCGGAGTGGCGTCGATCGGGTTTCGTGCGGTGGTGCGGGAACCGTGGACGGTGGACAGCGCCGCGGTGCACGACGACGAGGGCGCGGTCACCCTGGCCATCGGCGACTCGGTGCTGACCGTGCCGGCGCCGCCGCCCTGGCCGCGCGGCTCCGGCCAGCGCACCCGCGACGAGCTGGTGGCGGCGCTGCGCGATGCCCGGCTGCAGGCGTTCGCCGGTGGGCCACTGCCGCCACCCCCGCCGGTGGAACTCCCCCGCCGCCCGATGTTGCTGGCCGCCGGCTGGGCCGTCACGGTCGCCGCGGCCGTCGCCCTGTTCGCCAGTTGACCGAGCCCGAACAGCGAAATTCGCCTCTGTGAAACACGGGGCGCGTAACGTCGGGACGTGGACCTGCACACCGTCGCCGAGGTGATCAGCCCGGCCGGCGCCGGGCAGTGGCGTCCCGGGGACGCGTGGCTGGCCGGCGGCACGGCCCTGTTCGCGCAGCCGCAGCCGCACGTCCGGCGCCTGCTCGACCTGTCCGCCGCCGGGTGGCCGCCGCTGACCGTGCGCCCGGACGGCCTGGAGATCGCGGCCACCTGCACGGTCGCCGAGCTCGCCGACTTCACCGGCGCGCCGCAGTTCGAGGCGTTCCACGGCATCACCCGCGGCTGCTGCGGCTCGTTCCTGGCCAGCTTCAAGATCTGGAACGTGGCCACCGTCGGCGGCAACCTGTGCGCGGCGCTGCCGGCCGGGCCGATGATCGCGCTCACCGCTGCCCTGGACGGCGTCTGCCTGTTGCAGGGTCCGGCCGGCGAGCGGCACGTGGCGGTCGCCGACTTCGTCACCGGCGAGGGCGTCACCGTGCTGCGGGAGGGCGAGTTGCTGCGGTCGATCCATTTGCCGGTGGCGGCGTTGACCGGCGTGTCCACGTACCGTCAGGGGTCGCTGCACACGCACGGCCGGTCGGCCGCGCTCCTGGCCGGGCGCCGCGACCCGGGCGGGCGTTTCACGCTGACCGTGACCGGTGCGACCAAGCGCCCGCACCGGCTGGTCTTCGACCGTCCGCCGGAGGCCGAGACGTTGCAGGTGGCGCTGGCCGAGCGGATCTCGGACCAGGACTATGTGGACGACGTGCACGGCCTGCCGGTGTGGCGGCGGCACCTCACCCGGGAGTTCGCCGAGGAGATCCGCTCGGAGCTGGCCGGATGAGCATCACCGTCAACGGCGAGGAGCACACCGAGCCGCCCCGCCCGGGCCAGTGTCTGCGCACCTACCTGCGCGAACAGGGCTGCTTCGGGGTGAAGAAGGGCTGCGACACCGGCGACTGCGGCGCCTGCACGGTGCACGTGGACGGCCGGCCGGTGCACTCGTGCATCTATCCGGCCTTCCGCGCCCGGGGGCACCGGGTCACCACCATCGAGGGGCTGGCCCCGCCGGACGGCCTGCACCCGATGCAGCAGCGGTTCCTGGACGCGCAGGGCTTCCAGTGCGGCTTCTGCACCGCCGGGATGATCATGACGTCCGCCGCGCTGGACGAGCGCCGGATGGCCGACCTGCCACGCTCGCTCAAGGGCAATCTGTGCCGCTGCACCGGATATCGAGTGATCGCCGACGCCCTCGCCGGGGTGCACAACGTGGACGTTCCACCGCCCGGCAAGTCGGTCGGCGCGAGCCTGCCGGCGCCGGCCGGGCCGCAGGTGGTGACCGGCGCCGCGCGCTACACGTTCGACCTGGACGTGCCCGGACTGCTGCATCTCAAGGTGCTGCGCTCGCCGCATCCGCACGCCCGGATCCGGTCGATCGACACCGGCCCGGCGCTGGCCGTCGCGGGCGTGGTCGCGGTGCTGACCCACCACGACTCCCCGGATGTGCTGTTCTCCACCGCGCAGCACGAGCACGCCGAGGAGGATCCGTCCGACACCCGGCTGCTCGACGACGTGATGCGGTTCGCCGGGCAGCGGGTGGCCGCGGTGGTGGCCGAGACCGAGGCCGCGGCCGAGGAGGGCTGCCGGCGGATCGCGGTGGACTGGGAGGTGCTGCCGGCGGTGCTCGACGCCGAGGCCGCCCTCGCCCCGGACGCGCCCAGGGTGCACGGCGACGGCAACGTCGTCGGGCGGCTGGAGGCCGAGCTGGGCGATGTCGCCGCCGGCTTCGCGGCGGCCGAGGCCGTCTTCGAGGCGACCTTCCGTACGCCCCGCGTGCAGCACGCCAGCCTGGAGACGCACGGCTCGGTGGGCTGGCTGGACGAGAACGGGCGGCTCGTGGTGCGATCCAGCACCCAGACGCCGTTCCTGACCCGGCGCAACCTGGCGGTGCTCTTCGACCTGCCCGAGGACCGGGTGCGCGTGCTCACCGGGCGGGTCGGCGGCGGTTTCGGCGGCAAGCAGGAGATGCTCACCGAGGACCTGGTCGCGCTGGCCGTGCTGCGCACCGGCCGGCCTGTGAAGTGGGAGTTCACCCGGGCCGAGCAGTTCACCGCGGCGACCACCCGGCACGGCTTCACGGTGCGGATGAAGGCCGGCGCCCGGCGCGACGGCACCCTGACCGCGATGGACCTGACCGTGCTGTCCGACACCGGCGCCTACGGCAACCACGGCCCCGCGGTGATGCACCACGGCTGCCACGAGTCGCTCGCCGTCTACCGCTGCGCCAACAAGCGCACCGACGCCACCGCGGTCTACACCAACACGGTCCCGGCCGGCGCCTTCCGCGGCTACGGCCTGGGCCAGGTGTCGTTCGCCGTCGAGTCGGCGCTGGACGAGCTGGCCCGGCAGCTCGAGCTGGACCCGGTGACCCTGCGCGAGCGCAACGTGGTGCGGCCCGGCGAGCGGATGACCGCCCCCGGTGGCCACGACGACGACCTGACCATCGCCAGCTACGGCCTGGACCAGTGCCTGGCGCACGTGCGGGCGGCGGCGGCCCGCCCGGTGACCGGCGCTCCGGCGGGCTGGCTGACCGGCGACGGCATGGCGATCACCATGATCGCGGCCGGGCCGCCCGGCGGGCACTTCGCCGACGCTGTCGTCACACTGCTGCCGGACGGCACGTTCGACCTCGCGGTCGGCACCGCCGAGTTCGGCAACGGCAGCACCACCGTGCACGCCCAGATCGCCGCGGACGCGCTGGGCACGACGCCGGACCGGATCGCGATCCGGCAGTCGGACACCGACGTGGTGCGGCACGACACCGGAGCGTTCGCGTCCACCGGTGTCGTGGTGGCCGGGAAAGCCGTGCTGCACGCGGCCCTCGGGCTGCGAGCCTCCATTCTGGACGCTCTGGATGGCAGGGAGCTCACCGAGGACGCGCTCGCGGAGGTGGCCGCGCGGTCCGGGCGCCCGCTCGTCGCGCACGGGCACTGGGGAGGCAGCCCGCGGTCGGTGGCGTTCAACGCGCACTGGTTCCGGGTCGCGGTGTGCCCGCGCACCGGAGAGATCAAGATCTTGGAGAGTGTGCACAGCGCCGATGCCGGCACGGTGCTCAACCCGCTGCAGATCCGCGGGCAGATCGAGGGCGGAGTGGCCCAGGCGCTCGGCGCGGCGCTGGCCGAGCACCTGGACATCGACGCGTCCGGACAGGTCACCACCGCCGGCTTCCGGCAATACCATCTGCCCACCTTCGGCGACGTGCCGCGCACCGAGGTGCACCTGGCCGAGACCGAGGACGCGATCGGGCCGCTCGGGGCCAAGTCGATGAGCGAGAGCCCGTTCAACCCGGTGGCGCCCGCGATGGCCAACGCCCTGCGCGACGCCACCGGCATCCGATTCACCGACCCGCCGTTCACCCGGGACCGGGTGTGGCTAAGCTTGCAGGGCGGTTGATCGCGCGCTATCTTGGCCGCAGCGGGTTCCCCGGTGACCACCTTCCCGGCCCGCTCTCCCAGTTCGACCCTCGTGGTCCCTCCACAGGTCGGCTGCGAATTCAGTGGCCCAGCCACTTCTCTTGCACGCTCCCGGTGAGCGGTGAGCGGCGTTCCTGTATTTCCCTTTTCAGCTAGGAGCACCACACATGCCCGAAACACAGGCGCCGACCCGGCGCCGAAGCACCCGGCGGCCCGCCGGTGACAGACCACACAACCGCCCCGCGGACGGGACGCCGGCGGGCGCACCCACCGACACCCCGATCGACGGGTTCCTCGACATCGTCGACGACCGGGCCTGGATCCGGGCCGAGGGCTACCTGCCCGGCCCCGGCGACGTGCCCATCTCCCCCGCCGCCGTGCGCTCCCTCGGCCTGCGCCGCGGCGACCACGTGGTCGGCGTGGCACACACCACCGGCCGCCGCCCGGCCACCCTGAGCGCCGACCAGATCAACGGCGACGACCCGGACGAGGCGCTGCACCGGCCGGACTTCTACGACCTGACCCCGCTCTACCCGCAGGAGCGACTGCGGATGGAGACCGAGCCCAACCTGCTCGCCACCCGGGTGATCGACCTGGTGATGCCGATCGGCAAGGGCCAGCGCGCGCTCATCGTGGCGCCGCCCAAGGCCGGCAAGACGATGGTCATGCAGGCCATCGCCAACGCCGTGACCCGCAACAACCCCGAGTGCCACCTGATGGTGCTGCTGGTCGACGAGCGGCCTGAGGAGGTCACCGACATGACCCGCTCGGTCAAGGGCGAGGTCATCGCGGCCACCTTCGACCAGACGCCGCACGAGCACACCGCGGTCGCCGAGCTCACCATCGAGCGGGCCAAGCGCCTGGTCGAGATGGGGCGCGACGTGGTGGTGCTGCTCGACTCGATCACCCGGCTCGGGCGGTCGTACAACCTGGCCGTCACCGGGCGCGGGCGCACCCTCTCCGGTGGTCTCGACTCGACCGCGCTCTATCCGCCGAAGCGCTTCCTCGGCGCGGCCCGCAACATCGAGCACGGCGGCTCGCTGACCATCATCGCGACCGCGCTGGTCGAGAACGGCTCGGCGATGGACACGGTGATCTTCGAGGAATACAAGAGCACCGGCAACGCCGAGCTCAAGCTGGACCGCGGCCTGGCCGAGTCCCGGGTCTTCCCGGCGATCGACCCGTCCGGCTCCGGCACCCGGCACGACGAGCTGCTGATGCACCCCGACGAGCTGGCCGTCACACACCGGCTGCGGCGAGCCCTCGGCGACGGGCAGCAGGGCATCCAGCAGCTGCTCGGCCAGCTGCGCGCGACCCCGAGCAACGCCGCCTTCCTGGCCCAGCTCACCAGGGCTCTCCCGGAGCGCTGAGATCAGGGTCCGCACCCGGGCGTTCCCCGATGTGTGCCGGCACCGCCGTGCCGCACCATTTGAGGACAAGCAACGACCGGCTCTACGGAAGCGAGAGAACATGAACGCCGTCCACTCCTCGATGGCAGCGCAAGGCCTCAGCCGCCCGCGCGACGGCCGCATCCTGGGCGGGGTGTGCGCCGGCCTGGCTCGCCGTTTCGGCCTCGACCCCTGGATCGCCCGGCTGGCCTTCGTGGCCGTCCTGCTGGTGCTCCCGGGCAGCCAGTTCCTGGTCTACCCGCTGCTCTGGGTGCTGATGCCGAGCGAGCAGACCTACCCCGCGACCGTCTGACCCGAGCCGGTCTGACCTGGGGCGGCTGACGCGGCCCGGAAGAACAAGACTGTTTCTTCCGCGCCGCCGCCCGCACTCTTGCCGGGTGCGGGACGTTCAGCATCACCTCGACACCCTCTACGCACGGCTGGACGAGCTCCGGGCGGAAGCCTCCGCCCGGGTCGCCCAGGCGCGGGTTGCCCAGACTGGCGACGATCCGGCCGTGCTCCGCGAGCACGCCGCCCGGCTGGCCCGTTACGAGGCCGCCGAGGAGCGGCTGTGCTTCGGCCGGCTGGATCTCGCCGGCGGCGAGACGCGCTACATCGGGCGGCTCGGCCTGACCTCGCCGGACGGCGGCGACCCCCTGCTGATCGACTGGCGGGCGCCCGCCGCCCGGCCGTTCTATGCCGCCACCGCCGCCGAACCGCTCGGCGTCCTGCGGCGCCGCCTGATCTCCACCACCGGCCGCCGGGTGACCGCGGTCGAGGAGGTGTCCTTCGCGGGGCCGCCCGCGGACCTGCGGAACGTGGTGGCCACACTTCGGGCCGAGCAGGACGCGATCATCCGCAGCGACCACAACGGCATCCTGGTGGTGCAGGGCGGGCCCGGCACCGGCAAGACCGTCGTCGCCCTGCACCGGGCCGCCTACCTGCTCTATCACCGGCCCGAACTGGCCGCCCGCGGCGTCCTGGTGGTCGGGCCGTCGGAGATCTTCCTGGACCACATCGGCCGGGTGCTGCCCGGACTGGGCGAGACCGGCGTCGTCACGGCCACCGTCGCCGGCCTGCTGCCCGGCGTCACCGCCACCCGCTCCGAGCCACCGTCGGACGCCCTGCGCAAAGGCGCGCGGGCGATGGCCGATCTGCTGGCCGCGGCGGTCGACTCCCGCCGGGCGGTGGTCCCGGTGAGCGGATTCCACCCCGACGACCTCGGGTACGCGGCCGGACGAGCCCGCGCCTCCGGCCTCCCGCACAACCCCGCTCGCCGCGTCTTCACCGAGGCGCTGGCCGCCCGGCTCACCGATCGCGCGCTCGCCGAGGCCGACCGGCAGGACGCCGAGATCGAGAGCGTGCTGGCCGGCACCGGCGTGGACGACGCGGTGGCCAAGGACCTGGCCGGCCTCGGGCTGACCGGCGCGGCCGGCCCCGACGACTCCCGCCTCGACCCGCAGGCGCTACGCCGGTCGTTCGGGCGGGACCCCGCCGTGCGGGCGGCGGCCGACGCCTGCTGGCCCGCTCTGACCCCCGAGGATCTGGTGCCGTCCACCGGCGGCGGCTGGACCCCGGCCGACATCCCGCTGCTGGACGAGGCGGCCGACCTGCTCGGCCACGACTTCTGCGCACCGGGCCCGGACGGCACCCTCGCCGAACGGGCGGCCCGGGACCGGCGGTGGGCCTATGGGCACGTGATCGTGGACGAGGCGCAGGAGCTGTCGCCGATGGCGTGGCGGATGGTGCTGCGCCGGGCGCCCGGGCGGTCGATGACGGTGGCCGGGGACGTCGGGCAGACCTCCGACCCGGCGGGCACGCACGACTGGGCCGGCGCGCTGCGGCCGCACGTCGGCGACCGGTGGCGGGTGGCCCGGCTGACCGTCAACTACCGCACCCCGGCGGAGATCATGGACGCCGCGGCCGGGCTGCGGCCCGCCGGGGAGGACCAGCCGGTGTCGGTGCGGGCGTCGGGGGTACCGCCGTGGCGGTTGCGGACCACCCGGGGTGAGCTGACCGCCGTGCTGGCGCTGCTGGTCGCGGCGGAGCCGGACGGCGACCGGGTCGCGGTGATCGGGCCGGTGGATCCGATCGAGGGCGCGGTCGTGCTCAGCGCCCGGCAGGCCAAGGGGCTGGAGTTCGACGTGGTGCTGATCGCCGACCCGGCGGCGATCCTGGCCGCCTCGCCGCGCGGCCGCCAGGACCTCTACGTGGCGATGACCAGAGCCACCCGGCGGCTCGGCGTGGTGCACCCCGGAGCGGTGCCGGCGGAACTGGCAGCGCTGACTATTCGTCCAGCGGCACCGCCATCGGCCGGCGCTCCCCCTCGCGCGCCGCGATCTGGGACATCGCCCGCCGATACTGCGGGCGGCTGATCTCGCCGGTCGTGAGCTGGGTGACGAGCACCCCCTCGAGGCTGGCCGGGGACGCGACGATCCGCAGCGGACGGTCCTGCGCGTGCACGCCCTGGCGCCGGCTCATTCCGTCACGCACCGCACACCAAGCCGCGAAGACGACCAGGGCCAGCAGCACCGCGGTCAGCAGCATCAGCACGATCACAACTCCACCTCCGCACGGCAATACGGATGATCGGCGCGCCCGGTTCACCGTCCCGACACGTCCCCGATACGTCACGGGCAGTGACCGTGGCCGGAGAATCGGGACTCGGCGCGGCGGGCACCGTCCACTTCCGGCGCCGGCCTCCGAGCGAGCGTTTCGTGCGGTCGCGCAACTGCGGGAAACGGCAGCTTCCGGTCACCGCCGCCGAGGCGCCCCCGATCATTAATGCAGGTCAGGGCCGCGCCCGGGAAAAGCGCAGAGAATGCAATATGCCCATTCCGAGCACCAAAGGCATAGACATCGCGGAATCTGTCTGATTACGCGATCTGCGAAGATTCGACGGCAGTCCACTAGGGAGCGATCTCCGAATCCCCAGCGTAGCATCGGTGATCAGCCTGACCGGCGATCCCGGGCAGGCGTCGGGAACGGGGTGCCATAAACGTGAAAAGCGCAGAACAGTTCATCTCCCGGTGGGCCGAATTCGCCGAAACCGACTTCGCCCATCAATCGCTATTCGCGTGCCCGACCATTGTCGGGTCGCCGGAATAGCACCGGCGTGCCATCACCCGTTTTCCGATTTCCGGCACGTTTGAGCTCACCCTGGGGATGATCGTAGTGCTGCATATTGTCCTGCTCGGACCGGTGGAAGCGCGACAGCACGTCACGAGCGTGCCACTCGCACCGCTGGAACGGACTCTGCTCGCCCTGCTCGCGCTCGCCGGCGGCGCGGTGCTGTCCACCGAACGGATCATCGACGGGCTCTGGGGCAGCCGCCCGCCGGCCGCGCCGCGCTCCCGGGTGCAGGGCATGGTCTCGTCGCTGCGCCGCAAGATCGGCGACGCGGTCGTGACCCGGGCTCCGGGCTACTTCCTGGACCTGCCGCCGGAGGCGTCCGACCTGCACGAGTGCGAGCGGCTCGCGGCCGCGGCGGCCGCCGCGGACAACCCGGCCGCGGCCGCGGAGGCGCTGCGCGAGGCGCTGGCGCTGTGGCGCGGGGAGCCGCTGGACGGGGTCTCCGCGCCGGGGCTGGAGGCCGACCGGGCCCGGCTGACCGAGCTGCGGGCGGCGCTGCTGGAGGACCGGTTCGAGGCCGAGCTGCGACTCGGCCGGCACGCCGAACTGGTCCGCGAGCTGATGGCCGCCGCGGCCGCGGACCCGCTGCGGGAGCGGCTCACCGGGCAGCTGATGACCGCGCTCTACCGGTCGCACCGGCAGGCCGACGCGTTGCGGGCCTATCAGGGACTGCGCGAGCGGCTGGCCGAGGAGCTGGGCAGCGACCCGTCGGCGGAGCTGCGCGCGCTGCACGCCACCATCCTGCGCGGCGAGGCGCAGGAACGACCGGCGCCCGCACCCGGCACGCCCGTGCGGCAACCGCCCGCGCAGATGCCGGCCCCGGTCGGGCACTTCTTCGGACGCCAGGCCGACCTGGCCGCGCTCACCGCGGCGCTGCCGCACGCCGGCGACGAGGCCCGCGTCGTGGTGGTCACCGGCGCCGGCGGGCTCGGCAAGACCGCGCTGGCCGTGCACTGGGCACACCAGGTCGCCGACCGGTTCCCGGACGGGCAGATCTTCGTCGAGCTGGGCGGCGGCGCCGCGGTGGCCACCGTCCTGGGCATCGTGCTGCTCGCCCTGGGCGTGCCCGCCGCGCAGTTGCCCGCGGGCGCGGAGGAACGCGCCGCGCTCTATCGCACCCGCATGCACCAGCGCCGGATCCTGGTGCTCGCGGACGACGCCGGCGCCGCCGGGCAGGTCCTGCCCCTGGTGCCACCGACCCCGGGCAGCCTGGTCGTCACGACCAGCCGCAGCCGGCTCACCGCGCTGAGCGCCCACCACGCCACCCGGGTGCTGGCCGTGCAGCCACTCGGCCCGGCCGAGTCCCGCGACCTGCTCGGCGCGATCGCCGGCCCGAGCCGGCTGCGCGGCGACGGCGTGTCCGAGATCGTCGACCTGTGCGGCGGCTGGCCGCTCGCGCTGCGGCTGGCCGCCACCACCCTGGCGGCCCGGTCCACCCAGTCCCCCGCGTCGTTCGCGGCCGAGCTGCGCGGCGAGATCATGACCCTGTCGGTGGGCGACGATCCGCGCACGGTGCAGCAGTCGCTGGCCGGCACCCTGGCCGGCCTCGACCCGGCCACCGTCCGGCTCTTCGACCAGCTCGGCCTGCATCCCGGCCGATCGGTGTGCCTGCACCTGGCGGCGGCCACCGCGGGGGTGTCGGTGCTGCGCGCGCGGCGGCTGATCGACGAGCTGATCGACGCCAACCTGGTCTCGGTGACCGGCCCGGACCGATACGGCACCCACGCGATGATCCGGCGGTTCGCCCGCGGCCGCGCCCAGGCGCTCAGCGACCGGCGGCCGATCGAGGACCGGATCGTCCGCTGGTACCTCTCCGTGCTCTCCGCGATGACCCCGCAGGCCGAACCGGACCGGCGGCGGCGACACTCACCGGCCGCCGCCGAATGGATCCCGTTCCGCGGCGACCTGGAGGCGGCCCGGTTCCTGGAGACCGAGGAGGCCGGCCTGCCCGCGGTGCTGTCCTGGGCGGCGACCCGCTGCACGGCCGAGACCACCTGGCAGCTCGCCGCCCTGATGTGCACGGTGTGCCCGGCGCTGCCGCCGGCCGCCGGGCGCATCGCGCTGGCCGCGGCCGAGCAGGTGCGGGACCCGCGGGCGGTCGGCGCGGCCCGGGCGCATCTGGGCGCGCAGCTGCTGCGCGACCCGCTGCAGGCGGACGAGGCGGCCGAGCACCTGACCCTGGCGGCCGAACTGCTCGAGCCGGAGGCCGGGCGGCTGGCCTGCACGGCGTCCTTCGGCCTGGGCTCGCTGCTGGCGCGGCAGGGCCGGCCGGCCGAGGCCCGGGCGCACCTGGAACGCGCGCTGGCGCTGCTGGATCCGAGCCGGGAGCCGATGTCCTGCGCGGTGTCGCTGTTCGCGTACGCGAAGGTGCTCCTGCTCTCCGGCAGCGGCGAGCGGGGGCAGGAGCGGTTCGCGCAGTCGCTGATCCTGGCCGAGGCCACGGTCGGCCGGTTGTGCGACAGCTGGCTGGACCTGAGCCGGCAGCTGGGCGACGAGTTCCTCGGCTACCTCGCCGACGCGCTGCAGTCGCCCCGGGTGGCGGCGCCGGACCGGATGCTGGCCCGGTCCCTCCTCGGCCTCAGCGCCGGCACCCCTCACCTGCAGCAGCTCGCGGTCGGCTGACCCAACGGCTCGGCGAAGACCCGGAAGTCCCGGGCGGTCGCCTCGATCGCGGCCTGGACCTCGGCCGACGTCCGGCCACGGAACCGGAACCGGCCGCCGACGTGCTCGTAGTAGGCGTCCGCGGCGGGCAGGATCTCGCCGGGCGCGAGCACCACCTCGGCGTAGGGGCCCGGGGTGCGGCCGGTCATCGGGGTAGCCGCGGTGATCCGGCACGGGCGGGCGGCCGGCGCCGGGGCGAGCAGCCAGCCGGCCACCCCTTCCCCGGCCACCCCGTCTCCGGAGGGCGGATCGGTCGGCGCGGGCTCGCCGAGGGACAGGCGGAAGGCGGCGGCCATCAGGTCGTACCCGTGGATCTCGCGCCAGAGGAACGGGATCTCCGCGCCGCCCACCCGCGCGCCCACCTCGAGGAACGCGCAGCCCGCGGCGGAGACGAAGAGCTCGAGGTGGAACGGGGTCGGCCGTGCGGTGAGGGCGGCCAGCGCGCGGGTCGCGTAGTCCCCGATCGCCGCGCACACCGCCGGGTCGTCCTCCTCGACCGAGCCGAGGAAGTCGCCGGACCGGAAACCGAGGCAGGTGTTCAGATACCGGGAGGCGCGCCACGGGCCCAGCGCACGGCCGTCGAACAGGCCGTCCACGTGGTAGATCGGGCGTGGATCGAAGGCCTGCACCAGGAACGGGCCGCCACGGCCGTCCAGCTCGTCCACCGCGGCCGGACCGTCCAGCTTGGACACGAAGGCGCTGGAGCTGCCGATCCGCGGCTTCACCACCACCGGCCACCCGTGGGTGCGCCCGAAGGCAAGCACCGCGTCGGCGTCCGGCGCGGGGGCGAAGGCGGGCAGCAGCAGCCCGACGTCGCGCACCCGGCCGGCCATCAGCAACTTGTCCCGGAACGGCAGCAGCTCGTCCGGCGCCGGGCCCGGGCAGCCCCACTCGCGGCGCAGCTCGGCGGCGACCAGCAGGTCGTCCTCCTTCAGGCCGACGATGCCGGCCGGCGGCCCGTGCTTCTCGGCGAGCCGGGCCACCGCGTCGCGCACCGCGGGCAGGTTGTCGGTGGCCGGCACCAGGGTCAGGTCGGCGGCGTTCGGCGGCACCCCGTCCTGGCCGACGGCGGTGGTCACATAGGTCACCGCATCGGCGTCATGGTCGGCGTAGCGGGCGTATTCCGCGTAGCGGGCCCGCCAGCGGTGGATCACCACGAGGTGCCGGCGCATCACGCGGCCACCTCGTAGAAGCCGGGGCCGTCCAGGTGGCGGATGGTGCCGTAGTCGCGCTCGGCGATCTCCTCCACCGGGTGCACCAGCTGGACCATCAGCGGCCAGGTCATGTCGTCCACCGTGCGGCGCAGCCGGTCCCCCGGCCGGACCATCGGCTTCACCTCGTGCAGGCTTTCCAGACCTTCGATCAAACCCATCTCCGGGTACGCCGTGAGCACGCCCTCGACGGTGCTGGCCGGCAGCGCGATGCGCGCGTGCCGGCCGATCACGTAGTCGTCCTTCCACCGGTCGGCGAACCGGTCCGGCCGCACATAGGCGTCCACCAGCCACTCCACCTGCGCCTCGCCCAGGCACACCGCGGCCAGATGCGGCATGTCCAATCCGGCGAGGCGCGCGCCGACCTCGACCAGGCACGGCCCGTCCGGGGTCAGCTTCAGCTCCAGATGCGCGGCGCCGTAGCCGATGCCGAGCGCGTCCAGCACCTGGGCGGCGTACCCGCAGATCACCTCCTGCACCTCGCCGCGGCGGGGCAGCAGCCGCACCCCGGTGGTCAGGTCGGGCACCCCGTTCGCGCTGATCTTGTCGTACTTCCACAGGTCGGTGACGTGGTGCCGGCCCTCGGAGCTGACCGTGTTCACCACGTACTCGCCGCCGATCAGGTACTCCTGGGCGACCACGGCGTCGTTGCGGGCCGAGAAGATGTTCTCCGCGCCGAGCAGCCGGTGGTAGGCGGCGACCGACTCGGCCGGGGTGTCGCAGAACGAGACACCGTCGCCGGCCGCGCTGCGCACCGGTTTCACCACCACGCGACCGCCGCGGGCCCGGTGCCACGCGGCCAGGTGGTCGGGGCTCTCCACCCGCACCGATGAGGGGACGCGCAGGCCGGCCGCGCGTACCGCGGAGATCTGGATCTGCTTGTCGCGCCGGGCCGCGCTCAGGGTGGTGCCGTTGGAGGGCAGGTCCAGGGACGAGCTCAGCAGGTCGGCGAACTCCACGCCGCTCTCGCCCGCGGCCACCACCGCGACCGGCCGGTGCGCCACCACCGCGTCCAGGGTCGCGCCGAGATCGCCGTCGTGCCGGATGGTCGCGGCGAACGCCGACTCGTCGAACGCCGTCCGGTAGACCAGCGGCGGTTCGGGCGTGCTGAGCACCCGGACCACGTCGCAGCCGGCGGACCGGAACGCGGGCGCCAGCCGCCGGGTGGGCGCATAGGCGTCCACGATCACCACAGTCGTCATGCGCCGAAGCCTCACCGCGGTCGCTACAGATCGGCTATGCGGCCGCTACAGATCGTCATGCGGCGGATCTGCAGCGCGGGTCCCGAGAATCCGGGACACCTGTGCCCGCGACGAGAGGTAAACCGATGCTGCGACGAATGTGCTGGATCTTCCCGGACCGGGAGTCCACCCGGACGGCGGCCAAGTGGGACGCCGCCTTCTGGCACACCTACGAGGAGGTGGCCAAGGACCTCGACCTGACCTGGGAGCGCACCGCGCCGGAGGCGGTGACCGTGGACGCCCTGGACCCCCGGCACCCGGCGTTCTATGTGAACGGTGAGCGGGTCACCCCGGCCGACACCCTGTTCGTCACCTCGCCGTACACCCTGCCCTACCAGTCCGCCGACGTGTTCCCGCAGTTCACCCTCTATGCGGTGCTCGAGCAGGCCGGGTTCTACCTGCCGCACCCGCCGGCCTTCGCGGCCATCCAGAACGACAAGATGGCCAGCCTGCTGTTCCTCAAGGACAGCCCGATCCCGCCGATCCCGACGATCCGCATCGGGGCCGGCCGCGACCTGCTCTGGGACGAGTTCCTGCCGGCCGTCCGCGACCTGACCTACCCGGCGGTGGTGAAGCCGGCCGGGTGGTGCGCCTCCCGCGGCATCAACGTGGCCCGCGACGTCGCCGACGTGCGCGGGCTGCTGAGCCTGGCGCAGGGCGGCGACACCACCCTGGTGCTGCAGCCCGACCTGGGCCGGCGCACGGTCGACTACCGGGTCTACGTGATCGACGGGACGGCCCGCGGCACGCTGGTCCGCCGGCCCGGCGACGGCGAGGTGTACCCGCAGTTCACCACCGGCGCTCAGGTGTCCTTCGCGGAGACCACGCCCGCGGAGCTGCAGCCCGCCATCGAGCACCTGGCCGCCAAGCTGCCGATCCCCTATTTCTGCGCCGACTTCCTGCACGACGGCGAGCGGTTCTGGCTCTCCGAGATCGAGCTGGACGGCACGGTCATGTGCCCCGATCCCAACTCGCCCGAGGCGGTGCGCACCCAGCGCGAGCTGATCAAGGCCCGCTTCCAGGCGTACCGCCAGGCCCACTCGCACGCCAACCTCTAGGAGCCCGACGATGACCGACTTCTCCGCGGACGCGCCGCACGCCCTGGATACCGCCCGGGACACCCTCGCCCGGCTGCGCTCGGTGCCGGCGCTGTCCGCCCGCTATGCCGACGTGCTGGCCCTGGACAGCCTCCAGGACCTGGTGCACGTGCCGACCATGCGCAAGGACGACTTCAACCTCGCGATCGAGCACCTCGAGCCGCGCTCGGCGACCGGCGCCACCTGGACCTTCCAGAGCGGCGGCAGCACCGGGCAGCCCAAGCTCGGCTACGCGCCGACCGGGTTCTACATGGCCGAGGTGCACGAGCACTGGAAGGCGCTCGGCCCGGACGACATCTTCGTCAACACCTGGGGCGCGGGCCGGCTGTGGGGCGCGCACTACCTGATGTCCGCCTATGCCGACCTGGCCCGCTGCGTCGGCATCGGGCTGGGCACGGTGAGCCGCAACGAGTACGACGTGTGGCTGCAGTTCTTCGCCGACCGGCAGGTGACCGCGGTCGGCGGCACCCCGGGCGTGCTGCGGCTGATGTTCGCCCGCGCCCGGGAGGCCGGGATCAAGCTGCCCGACCTGCGCCGGGTGCTGTTCCTCGGCGAGGCCTGGCATCCGACGCTGGACGCCGACCTGGCCATGGTGGCGCCGGACGCGCGGCGCTGGGGTCTCTACGGCAGCACCGAGACCTGGGTGGTGGGCACCAACACGCCGGACTGCGCGGTGGACGTGTGGCACCCGCTGCCGTCCCAGCTGGTGCACGTCGGCGCGGACCAGATGCTCGACTTCACCTCGCTCAAGCCGCACGGCCTCAACCCGGTGCTGCGCTATCAGACCGGGGACGCCGGCGAATGGACCACCTGCCCGTGCGGGGTGCCGGACCGGGCGCTGCGGATCTTCGGCCGGCGGGACGGGCAGATCAAGTTCAACGGCATGCCGATCGAGGTGGACGCCCTGATCGCGGACATCCTGGCCCGGCCCGGGGTGGCCGACGCGCAGCTCGTGGTGACCGAGTACGAGGCACGCCGCAGCACCATGGAGATCCTGGTGATCCCGGCTCAGGGCGCGCCGATGGACCTGGCCGCGCAGGTCCGCGCGCACCTGCTGACCGCGATCTTCGGCGGGCCGGGCGCGGCCTTCCAGCGCGACCCCGAGTCGATGTCGGTGCGGGTGGTGGACGCGCCGGTCGCCAACCCGCGCACCGGCAAGGTGTCCGCCCTCGTGCAACGGCGCGAGCCGTGACCGCGACCCTGCCGTCCACGGTCGCGCGCGGGCTGGGCCGGGACTTCAACCTGCTCTGGCTCGGGCAGAGCGTCAGCTACGTCGGCGACAAGATCAACCTGTTCGTGGTGCCGACCGTGATGATCCTGCTGCTGCAGGCGTCGTCGTTCCAGGTCGGCCTGGTCGGGATGGCGCAGTGGCTGGCCATCCCGCTGCTCAGCCTGGTGGCCGGCATGCTGGTCGACCGCTGGGACCTGCGCGCCACGCTGATCTGGTGCGACCTGGTCCGGGCCGCGGCGATCGCGGTGATCCCGCTGGCCTGGTGGCTGGGCATGCTCTCGGTGCCGCTGGTCTTCGTCTGCGTGACGGTGGCCAGCGCGGCCTCGGTGTTCTTCAACATCGGCTACACCGCGACGATCGCCGCGGTGGTGCCGGCCGAGGGCCGGGTCAAGGCCTACTCGCACATGGAGAGCAGCCGCACGGTGTCCGAGGTGGTCGGCCCGGCGGTGGCCGGCGGCCTCTACGCGATCAGCGGGGTCTGGTCCCTGCTGATCGACGCGGTCACCTTCCTGTTCTCCGGCGCGACGGTCAAGGCCATGCGACGGTACGGGCTCCCGCGCACGAACACCGACGGCATGATCGCCCGGCTCCGGGCCGGCGTCCGGCTCAACTGGGACGACCCGATCCTGCGCAGCACCGTCATCGGCGTCACGCTGATGAACCTCGGCGGCCCGATCTTCGTGACCGTGCTGCCGATCCTGGCGTACCGCGGGTTCGGGCTGTCGGCCGGGACGCTGGGCGCGGTGATGTCCGCCGCCGCCGTGGTCGCCGTGCTCGGCGCCCTGGTGGCGCCGCGGGTCAGCAAGCGGCTCGAGGCGGCCCGGCTGATGCCCTGGTCGGCGTTCGGGCACAGCGTGGTGGGGCTGGGCGTGCTGGCCGCGCCCGCCTTGCCGCCGGCGCTGGTGCTCGGCGTGACGCTGTCGGCCTACGGCCTGTTCATGGTCTGGTTCAACGTCAGCACCGCGGCCATCCGGCAGGCCCGGGTCGACCCGGCCGACCAGGCCGTCTCGCACGCCGCGTTCCGCACCATCACGTGGGGCGTGATCCCGTTCGCGGCGCTGTTCGGCGGCTGGCTCGTCGAGGCGCTCACCCCCGGGCAGGGCGTGCAGCACGCGGCCCAGATCGCGATGGCCGGCGGCACCCTGATCGGCACCCTCTTCGCCTGGATCCCGTTGGCGCCCACCCGTTCCCGGCTTCTCCAGGAGGCATCGTGAACCCCGTCCTGCTCGTCACCGGCGCATCGTCCGGCCTGGGCGAACAGATCGCCGCCGCAGCGGCCGCGGCCGGATACACGGTCGTCGGCGCGAGCCGGGCGACCGGCCTGGACGTCACCGACGACGACTCGGTGGACCGCTGCGTCAAGTCCGTCATCGCCACCCACGGCCGCCTCGACGTGCTCGTCAACAACGCCGGGCAGGCCAACAACTTCGCCACCGTCGAGACGTCGAGCATGGACGCCTTCCGGGCCGGCATCGCGGTGAACTTCCTCGGCGTGGTCGCGATGACCCGGGCCGCGCTGCCGCACCTGCGGGCGACCGGCGGCCGGGTGGTCACCGTCGGCAGCACCCGCGGCCTGATCGGTCAGCCGTTCAACGAGGGCTACTCGGCGGCCAAGTTCGCGGTCGAGGGCTTCATGGAATCCCTCGCCCCGGTCGCCGCCGCGATGGGCGTCACGATCACCATGATCGAGCCCGGCCCGGTGCTCGGCACCCGCTTCGGCGCCGGGATGACCCGCGAGGGCCTGCTCGCCGAGGCCGGCCCCTACGCCGAGGTGCTCACCCGCTATCTGGACTGGGTCCGAGACGGCGGGCACCCGGGCGCCCAGCCGGCCGCCGAGGTGGCCGATCTGCTGGTCCGGTCGCTGGCCGACCCGGCGCCACCGTTCCGCCTGCTGACCAGCTCCTGGGCCGCCGGATACGCCCGTCACAAGCTGGCCGACCCGGACGGCACCGCGGTCCGCGCCATGACCACGTCCTGGGTCTCCTGAGCTTCCGCCACACGGCACGTGCGGCGGATCCACACCGGATCCGTAGCGGCCTCGAGAAGGGTTGTCGCCATGACCGAACTGGTAGTCACGCCGGCCGGTGTGCTGGACGACTTCCGGGCCACCGCCCGGGTCGCTCCGGACCGGCCGGCGGTGGTCTGCAACGGCCACGAACTCACCTACGCGGAGCTTTCGACCCTGGCCGAGGCGACCGCCCGGCGCCTCGGCGACCGGCCCGGCGTGGTCGGGGTGCACGCCACCCACTCGGTGTCCACGATCGTCGCGCTGCTCGGGATCTGGGCGGCCGGCGGCACCTACTGCCCGATCGACCCTTCGTTTCCGGAGCCGCGACGGGCCGAAATGGCCGCCGCGGCCGGCGTCCGGGTGCTGCTCGACGGCGGCTGGCCGGCCGTCTTCGACGGCGTCCCGGCGCCCCCCAGCGAGGCCGCCTACATCCTGTTCACCTCGGGGTCGACCGGGGCGCCGAAGCCGGTGGAGACCCCGCACCCGGCGATCGCCGCGACCGTGGCGTCGCTGCGGGACCTCTTCGCGATCACACCGGCCGACCGGGTGCTGCAGTTCGCGTCGCTCAACTGGGACACCTGCTTCGAGGAGATCCTGCCGGCGCTCACCGCGGGCGCGGCGCTGGTGTTCCACGACGACGCCTACGCCGGGTCGTTCGGCCGATTCCTGCGGATGGTCGAGCGCGAGCGGATCAGCGTGCTCGACCTGCCGACCGCGTTCTGGCACGAGCTGGTCGTGCACCTCGCCGACGAGCGGGCCGGGCTGCCGGACGGCGTGCGGCTGGTGATCATCGGGGGCGAGGCGGCGAACCCGGCCCGGCTGGCCGCCTGGCACACGCTGCCGCACCGCTCGCGGTTGCTGAACACCTACGGCTGCACCGAGACCACCCTGATCACACACGCCGCCGAGCTGACCGGACCGGGAAACGCGCCGATCGGGCACGCCCTGCCGCACGTGGTCGAGCACGTCACCGCGGACGGCGAGCTGCTGATCGGCGGGCCCGGCCTGGCACTCGGCTACCGCGGGCTGCCGGCCGAGACCGCCGAACGGTTCGTGGAGCTCGGCGGGCAACGGTTCTACCGCACCCGCGACCGCGTGGAGCGGCTGCCCGGCGGCGCGCTGATGCACCGCGGGCGGGCCGACCAGGAGCTGAAGATCCGCGGCATCCGGGTCGACCCGGCCGAGGTGGAGGCGCACATCGCCGGGCATCCGGAAGTGGGCGCGGTGGTGGTCACCGGCGAACGGGCCGGCGGGCGGACCGTGCTGGCCGCCTACGTGGTCGCGCACCGCCCGATCGCCGACACCGCCCAGCTCGGCGCCCGGATCGTGGCGCACCTGCGCGGCCGCGTGCCCGCACATCTGATCCCGTCCCGCATCACCGTCGTCGACGCGCTCGCCCGCACGGCGAGCGGCAAGCTCGACCGCCGACAGATCCAGGAGACCTCACGATGACCCCTGACGCCCTGTCCGTGCTGTTCGCCCGGGTGCTCGAGGTGCCCGCCGTGGACGCCGACGCCGACTTCTTCGACCTCGGCGGCGACTCGCTGCTGGCCACCCGGGTGATCAGCGCGATCGCCCGGGAGACCGGCGTCGAGCTGGACTTCGCCGACGTCTGGGAAGCGGCCACGCCGGCCCTGCTGGCGGCCCGGATCGTCAAGGTCCGACGATGAGGATCGTCGTCGCCGGGGCGGGACTCGCCGGGCTGACCGCGGCCCGGGACCTGGTCGCGGCGGGGCACGAGATGACCGTGCTCGAGGCTCGGGAGCGGGTCGGTGGCCGTACCCATGGTGTTGAAGTCGCTCCGGGGGCCTGGGCCGACGCGGGCGCGGCCTATCTCGGGCATCGGCACACCGCCCTGGCCGCGCTGCTCGCCGAGCTGGACCTCAAGACCACCCCCACCCGGATGGACGGTGACGCGCGGTTCGAGCTGGGCCCGCGAGGGCCCGGGTTCTCCGCCAGGGCCGGAGGCACCCCGGCCGGTAGCGGCACAGTGACCGTCGCGGGGCGGTTCCCGCCGCTGAAGGCGGTCGCGCTGGGCGAACTCTTCGACCGGCTGGACGAGGTGGTCAACGCGGTGGCCGGGCACGCGCCGTGGCTGTCGCCCGGACTCGAGTCCTGGGATCGGATCACCGCCGCCGAGTGGGCCGCGCTGACCCTGAAGCACCCGGACGCGCGGCTGTTCTTCCCGCTCTTCCTGGGCGAGATGATGGCCGCCGACCCGGCCGACGTCTCAGTCCTGCACATGGCCTTCTACCTGCGCTCCGGCGGCGGCGTGAGCTATCTCAACGCGTTCGAGGGCGGCGCCCAGGAGGACCGCGTCGACGGCGGCGCCCACCAGCTCTGCGAGCGCCTGGCGGCTTCGCTCGGGGACCGGGTCCGGCTCGGCGAGCCGGTGCGGGCGATCCGGCAGGACCGGCACGGCGCGATGGTACGCACCACCGCCGGCCACCACCCCTGCGACGTCGTCGTGGTCGCCCTGCCACCGCTGCTGGCCGACCGGATCGACTACCAGCCGCAGCTCCCGGTGCGCCGGGCCGGCCCGCTCACCGGCCGGGGCAGCGCGGTCAAGGTGCACCTGGTCTATCCGTCGCCGCTGTGGCGCGCGCAGGGCCTCTCCGGCTGGTCGGTCAGCGCCACCGGCCCGCTGATGTCCACCGTGGACGACTCGCACGGCGACGCGGGCATCCTGACCGGCTTCGTCACCGGCGCCGAAGCCCGGCGCTTCTCCGAGCTGACCCCGGGCGAGCAGCGCGCGGCGGTGCTCGACCAGGTGGCCCGCCTGTTCCCGGACCTGCCCGCGCCGACGGCGGTGCACATCACCGACTGGCGCACCGAGGAGCACAGCCGCGGCTGCTACGCGGCGCTGTTCGGCCCCGGCGACTGGGCCCGGCTCGGCCCGAACCTGACCACCGCGCACCTGCGCGTGCACTGGGCCGGCACCGAGACGAGCACCGACTTCTTCGGCCTGATGGAGGGCGCGATCCGCTCCGGACATCGGGTGGCCGAGGAGATCCAGTTCCGCTACGGAAGTCAGAGGAGATCCCGTTGACCGACAGCTCGATCGCGCCGCTCGAGGTGCGCCGACAGTTCATGACCGAGCCGGACCTGGGCGCCGGCAACTTCCTGGATTTCGCCCTGCGGCACAACCCGAACCCGGATGTCCCGTTCGTCTTCAGCCACACCGTCGACCACCGTGGCGAGGTGGCCCTGCGCGGCCACAGCCTGACCGACCTGGCCGCGCTCCGCGACCGGTACGCGAAGTGGTACCACGCCAACGGGGTGCGGGCCGGTGAGCCGGTCGGCATCGTGGTGGCCGAGGGCCTCGAGCCGCTGCTGCACTACCTGGCCCTGACCGCGCTGGGCGCCATCCCGGCGATGATCAACGACGCCATGCGCCCGGACGTGATGCAGCGGTTCCTCGACTACCTCGGGGTGGTCGGCATCGTCGCCGACGACACCACGCGGCTGGCCGCGGCGTACCGGTCGGATCCGGCTCGAAGGCCGCGCTTCATCGCCCTGGCCGCGGAGGTGCAGGCCTTCGATGCCGGGACGGCGTCGTTGCCGGCGGAGTTCCCGCACCGGCACGCGCCGGAGGACATCGTCGCGCTGATCCACTCGTCCGGGACCACCGGCACGCCGAAGGCGACGATGCTCGGCCACCGCAGCTTCTGGGACGGCAAGCAGCCGCGGATGGAACGCTTCCCGTGCCAGCCCTACGACCGGCTGATGTCGCTGATGCCGCACACGCACGCCGGCGGGCTCAGCTACTTCCTCACCGCGGTGCTGCTCGGCCTGCCCACCGTGGTCATGGGCGACTGGCGGCGGAGCACGGTGGAACCGGTGATGGAGGCGTTCCAGCCGACCATGCTGGCCTCCTTCCCGCGCACCTTCGTGGAGCTGGCGACCGGCGAGCTGCCGGTCGCCGGGGCGGCCAAGGTGCACTCCTGGTTCAACACCGGCGACTCCGCGCACTACGGGCACATCCGGCGGCTGGTGCGGCTCGGCGAGCGTCCGGCGGGCCTGATCCCGGCCTGGCTGCTGCCGCCCGGACAGGCCGCCGACCAGGCGCTGCCCGGCTCCCAGTTCGTCGACGGGCTGGGCAGCTCGGAGATGGGCATGGCGCTGTTCGGCGGCCTCACCACGCCGGAGACGCCGCGCAACGACCGCTGCGTCGGGCCGGCCCAGCAGGCCGTGCTCAAGGCGGCGGTGCTGGACGACTCGGGCGCCGAGGTGCCGGACGGCACGGTCGGCCTGCTCGGTGTGATCACGCCGTCCCGGACCCCCGGCTACTGGCACAACCCGCGGCTCACCGCGAGCTTCGAGCTGAACGGCTTCTGGCTCACCGGCGACGTGGCCCGGCGCGACGCGGACGGCAACTTCTATCACCTGGATCGCACGGTCGACGTGATCGACACCGCGGACGGGCCGGTCTACAGCCTCGAGCTGGAGGAGGTGCTGATCGCCGACTGCTCGGACATGGTGCTGGACGCCTCGGTGATCGGGGTGCCGGGCGACGGCGGGCAGGTGCCGATCGCGGTGGTGAAGCTGCAGGCCGACGCGGCGGACACCACGCCGGAGACCCTGCTGGAGAAGGCGAACAAGGAACTGGCGGCGGTGGGCCGGGCGACCCTCGGCGCGGTGCTGCTGACCGACGAGTTTCCGCTCGGGCCTACCGGCAAGGTCCTGAAGCGCGAGTTGCGTACCCGTCATGCCGGTCTTTTCACAACGGAGGAAGCTCATGTCACGGTATGACTGGGGCGACACGCACCCCGGCATCGAGCGGCTCAAGGCGCAGATCACGCCGGCCCGCGACCGCGTGGTGCAGCATCCGCTCTATGCGGCGCTGGACAGCCACGAGGCGATCACCACGTTCATGGCCCACCACGTCTACGCGGTGTGGGACTTCATGTCCCTGCTGAAGTCGCTGCAGCGGCAGCTGACCTGCGTGGAGCTGCCGTGGGTGCCGACCGGGCCGACCGGCAGCCGGCGGCTGATCAACGACATCACGCTCGTGGAGGAGAGTGACGAGTTGCGGGGTGGGTTCATCAGCCACTTCGAGCTGTATCTGGAGGGGATGAGCCTCGCCGACGCGGATCGGTCCACGATCGACCCGTTCATCTCGTTGCTCCGCTCGGGATCTTCGGTGCCGGCCGCTCTGGACGCGGCGGGCGCTCCGGACTGCTCTGCCGACTTTGTGCGGACCACCTGGGACTTCATCGCGACCGCGCCGGTGCACTGCCAGGCGGCGGCGTTCGCGTTCGGGCGGGAGGACCTGATTCCGGACATGTTCGAGCAGGTGGTGAAGGTCAACGCGGACGCCGGCGGCAAGTTGGACACGTTCGTCGACTACCTGGCCCGGCACATCGAGGTGGACGGTGAGGAGCACACCCCGATGGCGATGCAGATGCTGGCCGATCTGTGTGGAGACTCGTCTTCGAAGTGGGCCTCCGCTGCCGAGACGGTGAACGCGGCTTTGGAGGCCCGGGTGCGGCTGTGGGACGGGATCCTCGCGGCGATCCGCTAGTTGTCCACAGCGGATACCTTCGTCGGTTGCCCCGCCGGTGAGCAGGCCGTTAGCGTCGGTCCACCACCGCTTCCGGAGGGCTCAATGTCGATGTCCGTTCCGTTGTCCACGAGGCGGCGCAGCTTCCTTGCCTGCGCCGCCTCGCTCGCCCTGCTGATCCCGGCCGCTCCCGCCTCGGCCGCCCCTGCTCCTTCGGCTGCCGAACCCAGCGCCGCGTCCGTCATCGCGCAGTGGGGCTCCGACCGGCCGGCGAAGGCCGAGCAGTTCTACTTCGTGCTGCCCGACCGGCTCGCCAACGGCTCCGCGGCCAACGACAGCGGCGGGCTCTCCGGGGACCGGCTCGCCACCGGGCTCGACCCGGCCGACAAGGGCTTCTACCACGGCGGCGACATCCGGGGCGTGATCGACAAGCTCGACTACATCCAGGGCCTCGGCACCACCGCGATCTGGCTCGCGCCGGTGTTCAAGAACCGACCGGTGCAGGGCAGCGGCGCCGACGTCTCGGCCGGCTACCACGGCTACTGGATCACCGACTTCACCCAGGTCGATCCGCACTTCGGCACGAACGCCGACCTGAAGCGGCTGGTCTCGCTCGCGCACGACCGCGGGCTGAAGATCTATCTGGACATCATCGTCAACCACACCGCTGACGTGATCCGCTACGCGGAGGACACGTATTCGTATGTGGACAAGGCGACCGAGCCCTACCGGGACGCGCAGGGGCGGCCGTTCGAGGACCGCAACTACGCCGACGGCACCCGCGCCTTCCCGCGGACGACTTTCCCGTACACGCCGGTCTTTCCCACCGCGGCCGATCGCACGGTCAAGGTGCCGGCCTGGCTCAACGACCCGCAGCTCTACCACAACCGCGGCGACTCGACGTTCGTCGGCGAGAACAGCGAGTACGGCGACTTCTTCGGCCTCGACGACCTGGCCACCGAGCGGCCCGAGGTGGTCCGCGGGATGGCGAAGATCTATGGCGACTGGATCGCGGACACCGGCATCGACGGCTACCGGCTGGACACCGTCAAGCACAGCAACCTGGACTTCTGGGAGCGTTTCAGCCCGGCCATCGCCCAGGCGGCGAAGCGGGCCGGCAAGCCGGACTTCTTCATGTTCGGCGAGGTCTACAGCGCCGACCAGGAGGTCGAGTCGACCTATGTGCGGCGCGGCGGGCTGCCGGCCACGCTGGACTTCTCGTTCCAGGACGCGGCGAAGAACTACGTGGCGGGCGGCGGCTCGGCCCAGCTGATGGCCGGCGTCTACGCCAAGGACGACCTCTACACCGCGCGCGACACCGGCGCCGGACGGCTGCCCACCTTCCTGGGCAACCACGACATGGGCCGGATCGGCTCCTTCGTCGCGGGCGGCGGCACCGACCCGGCCACCCATTTGCGCCGCGACCAGCTTGCGCACGAGCTGATGTTCCTCACCCGCGGTCAGCCGGTGGTCTATTCCGGCGACGAGCAGGGCTTCACCGGGCCGGGCGGGGACAAGGACGCGCGGCAGGACATGTTCGCCAGCCGCACCGCGGACTATCTGGACGACGACCTGCTCGGCACCGACCGCACGCACGCGGTGGACAACTACGAGACCACGCATCCGGTCTACCGCACCATCGCCGCGCTGGGCGCGCTGCGCGAGGCCCATCCGGCATTGCGCGACGGCATCCAGGTCACGCGCTACGCGGCGGACGGCGCCGGTGTCTTCGCCGCCTCCCGCATCGACCCGGGCGAGCGGCGGGAATACCTGGTCGCCACCAACAACGCGACCACCCCGCAGACGGTCACGCTGGACACCTGGACGCCGGGCAGCACGTTCGCGGGCGTCTACGGCGCCACCGGCACCGTCCCGTCGGCGGCGGACGGCAAGGTCACGCTGACCGTGCCCGCGCTGTCCGCGGTCGCCTATCGCACCGCGGTCAAGGTGGCCGTCCCAGCCGCAAAACCGGCCGTCACGATCACGACGCCCGCGGCGGGGGCGCTGGTGCCGACCCGCACCGAGATCAACGCCGAGGTCACCGGCGACCCGCTGGCCACGGTCACCTTCGCGGCGAAGGTCGGCGACGGCCCGTGGCAGCCGCTGGGCACCGCGCACCGGGCGCCCTACCGCGTCCATCACGACCTCGAGGGGCTGGCCGGGGCGACGCCACTGACATATAAGGCGGTCGTGCGGGACAGCCGCGGGCGGCTCGCCTCCTCGACCGTGGCGGCGAAGGTCGGCACTCCGGAGACCAACGCGAGCCCGGACTTCATGGTGGTGCACTACCAGCGGGCGGCCGGCGACTACGACGACTGGAACCTGTATCCCTTCGGCGACATCGATCCGAGCATGCAGACCCCGTTCCCGCAGGGGCAGCCGTTCGCCGGCGAGGACGCGTTCGGCCGGTTCGCCTGGGTCAAGCTCAAGCCGGGCGCGAAGAGCATGGGCTTCATCGTGGTCGACGACGACGGCGTGAAGGACGTCGCGGCGGACCGGTTCGCCGACCCGTCACGCACCCCGGAGATCTGGCTCAAGCAGGGCGATCCGACGATCTACGAGTCGCCGCCGGTCGCGCAGCCGGCCCCCGAACCGGACACCGTGCTGCTGCACTACCGCCGCGCCGACGGCGACTACACCGGCTGGGGACTGCACGTCTGGGACGGCGCCGCGTCGCCGACCGACTGGGCCACTCCCCTGGCGCCGGCCTCGACCGACGCGTTCGGGGTGACCTTCCGGGTGCCGCTCGCGGCCGGGGCGACCGGGCTCAGCTACATCATCCACCGGGGCGACACCAAGGATCTGCCGGACGACCAGCGACTCGACTTCGCCACCGCGGGCCGCGAAGCCTGGCTGCTGGCCGGCGTCTCGCCACGGCTGCTGCCGGTGGTGCGCAAAACCGGCGGCGGCGTCGGGGTCGACCTGACCACGTCGTCGGCGGTCTGGATGGACCGCGGCTCGCTGGCCTGGCAGGTCGGCGGCGGCGGATCGCTCGCCCCCGCCGGGGCGGGCACCGACGGCAAGATCTACGACCTGGTGTACGCGGCGGACGGCGGCGTCACCGTGGTCGACGGCGAGCTGGCCGGGGCGTACCAGAGCCTGCGCCTGACCGCGCAACGCAACGGGCTGACCGAGGCCCAGCGCGACAAGTACCCGCACCTGTGGCAGTACGCCGCCTTTGATGTCGCCCGCAAGGACCGGGCCAAGGTGGCCGAGGCGCTGCGCGGGCAGGTGATCGTCACCGAGCGGGACGCGGCGGGCAAACTGCTCTCCGCGACCGGCACTCAGGTGGCCGGCGCGCTCGACGACCTCTATGCGGGCGCCACCCGGACGGCGCTTGGACCGGTGTTCGCCGGTGGCCGGCCTACGCTCTCGGTCTGGGCGCCGACCGCCCGGAACGTGACGCTGGAACTGTCCGGCTCGTCCGCGGCCCTCGCGATGCGGCGCGACGACGCCACCGGCGTGTGGTCGGTGTCCGGGCCGCCGGGGTGGGAGGGGCGCGACTACCGGTTCAACGTCACGGCGTGGCAGCCGGCGGCGGGCCGGATCGTCACCGCGGCGGTCACCGACCCCTACTCGGTGGCGCTGTCCGCCGACTCGTTGCGCAGCCGGATCGTCGACCTGGCCGATCCGAGCCTGGCCCCGGACGGCTGGGCCGGGCTGCGGAAACCGCGGTCGGTGCCAGCGTCGAAAGCACAAGTGTCGGAACTGTCGGTGCGGGACTTCTCGATCGCCGACGCCACGGTGCCGGCCGGTTCGCGCGGCACCTATGAGGCGTTCACCAGGCCGGGCACGGCCGGGATGCGGCACCTGCGGTCACTCGCCGGCGCCGGGGTGACGCACCTGCACCTGCTGCCCGCGTTCGACTTCGCCACCATTCCGGAGCGCCGGGCCGACCAGCAGCAGCCGCCGTGCGACCTGCCGTCCCTGCCGCCGGACTCCGCGCAGCAGCAGGCGTGCATCGCCCAGGTGGCCGCGACCGACGGCTACAACTGGGGCTACGACCCGCTGCACTACACCGTGCCCGAGGGCGGATACGCGGTGCGGCCGGACGGCGCCGCCCGCACGAAGGAGTTCCGGCAGATGGTGGCCGGGGTCAACGGCGCCGGGCTGCGGGTCGTGATGGACGTCGTCTACAACCACACGTCGGCGGCCGGCACCGATCCGAAGAGCGTGCTCGACCAGATCGTGCCGGGCTACTACCAGCGCCTGCTCGCCGACGGCACGGTCGCCAACTCCACCTGCTGCGCGAACACGGCGCCGGAGAACGCGATGATGGGCAAACTGGTGGTCGACTCGATCGTCACCTGGGCCCGGGCGTACAAGGTGGACGGGTTCCGGTTCGACCTGATGGGCCACCACCCCAAGGCGAACATCCTCGCGGTGCGGGCGGCGCTGGACCGGCTCACCGTGGCCCGCGACGGCATCGACGGGAAGAGCATCATGCTCTACGGCGAGGGCTGGAACTTCGGCGAGATCGCGGACGGCGCCCGGTTCGTGCAGGCCACCCAGGCGAACATGGCCGGCACCGGGATCGGCACGTTCAACGACCGGCTGCGCGACGCGGTCCGGGGCGGCGGGCCGTTCGACGACAACCCGCGGATCCAGGGCTTCGCCTCCGGGCTGTTCACCGACCCGAACGGCGACCCGGTGAACGGCTCGGCGGCCGAGCAGCGGGCCCGGCTGCTGCGCTACCACGACCAGATCAAGGTCGGGCTGAGCGGCAACCTGGCGGCCTATCGCTTCACCAGCACGTCGGGATCGCAGGTCACCGGGGCCCAGGTGGACTACAACGGCTCGCCGGCCGGATACACCGCCGCGCCCGGCGAGGCGGTCACCTATGTCGACGCGCACGACAACGAGATCCTGTACGACGCGTTCGCCTTCAAGCTGCCGCAGGGCACGTCGGCGGCGGACCGCGGGCGGATGCAGACGGTGGCGCTGGCCACCACCGCGCTCGGCCAGGGCACCGGGTTCGTGACCGCGGGCAGCGAGCGGCTGCGGTCGAAGTCGCTGGACCGCAACTCGTTCAACTCGGGCGACTGGTTCAACCAGATCTCCTGGGACTGCGCGGCCGGCAACGGCTTCGGGCGCGGGCTGCCGCCGGCGGCGGACAACGAGAGCAAGTGGCCGTTCGCGCGGCCGCTGCTCGCGGACCCGGCGCTGGTGCCGGACTGCGCGGCGGTCGGCCTGACCGACGCGCGCTACCGGGAACTGCTCGAGGTGCGGCGGTCGTCGCCGGTCTTCGGGCTGGCGACCCGGGCCGAGGTGCAGCAACGGCTGACGTTCCCGCTGGCCGGCGCCGGTGAGACGCCGGGCGTGCTGACCATGAAGCTGGACGGGCGCGGGCTGGACCGGCGGTGGCGATCGGTGACGGTGGTGTTCAACGCGACGCCGTCGGCGGTCACGCAGACCGTGCCGGCGTTGCGCGGGCGGTCGGTGGCGCTGCATCCGGTGCTGCGGTCGTCGGCGGATCCGGTGGTGCGGACGGCGTCCGCCAACCGGGCCACCGGCGGTCTTACGGTGCCGGGCCGGACGGTGGCGGTGTTCGTGGAGAGCTGATCGCTCGGGCGGGGATGCCGCGCCGGCAGTCCGGCGCGACATCCCCTCCCCCACCCGGCTACCGACAAAGTGGCGGCCGGGCCTCCGGGCCCGCCCGGTCGCTGTGTTTCGGCGGTCCAGCCCCCCGGCTCGGACCGCCGGCGACCTCCCTTCGGGCCCGGAGCGGTCAGCCCGCGGCGGCCCGCGCCTGGCCGCGGTCATGGTGGCCGGTCGGGCGGCCGGTCCAGCGCGCCAGGGCCTCGGCCCAGCCTCCGCCGACGCTGTCGCCGGCCCAGGCCACGTAGCCGTCCGGCCGGACCAGCAGCGCCGGTCCGTCGTCGATGCGCTCGGCCTGAGCCAGGCCCACGGCCGCGCTCGGATCGGCGGCCGGGCCAAGGCCCGCGGTAGCCGCCGCCACGGTGCCGTCCAGGCCTGCGGTCGCCGCCGTGGCGGTGCTGTTCGGGCCTGCGCCCGCCGCAGTGGCGGTGGTCTGGCGCAGATCCACCGCCACGGTCGCGGCGGCGCCACGCTCGCGGACCAGCACGAAGCCGGGCGTGCGCAGCAGTTCGGCGAGCGTGATCCCGGCCAGCGGCACCTGCTCGGCCCGGGTGCCGACCAGCCGGTGCTCGCCGCGCCGCCGCCCATAGCGCAACCCGACGCCGGTGAAGCTCCCGGCGATCACCCGGGACGGCTTGGCCGCGCCGAGCACCAGCGGCGCCACGTGGTCACGCAGCCATCGGGCCGGCGGCGGCTTCAGCGTCACCGCCCGCATCATCGCGCCGGACTGCCGCAGCACCCGCTTGCCGATCGGGTGCCGTTCCTCGTGATACGTGTCCAGCACCGCGTCCGGCGCCCCGCCGAGCACCGCGTCCAGCTTCCAGGCCAGGTTGACCGCGTCCTGGATGCCGGTGTTCATGCCCTGCCCGCCCATCGGCGAATGCACGTGCGCGGCGTCCCCGGCCAGGAAGACCCGCCCCCGGCGGTAGTCCGTCGCCTGCCGCTCGTCGCAATGGAATCGGGACCGCCAGGTGATCTCCGCGACCCCGACGTCTCGGCCCATCGCCCGGCGCAGCACCCCGGTCACCTCCGCGTCCGCGACCGGCGTCTCGTCCGGCACCTGGTGCCGCCGGTCCCAGGTCATCGCGCGGAACATCCCGTCCCGGCCGTAGGGCGCGAGGAACCCGAACGCGTCCGGGATGCTGCCGAGGGTCAGCCCGCCGCCGGTCGGGCCGTCGGTCAGCCGCACGTCGGCGAGCACCACCGAGGCGAGCACCCGCTTGCCCGGGAACGGCACGCCCAGCAGCTCGCGGACCGTGCTGTGCGCGCCGTCGGCGCCGACCAGATAGGACGCCCGGTAGACCGAGTCGGCGCCGCCGCTTCGCGGCCGTGCGGTCACCGTGACCCCGGTGTCGTCCTGCGTCACGGCGACCACCTCGAGGCCGCGACGGATGACCGCACCCTGGTCCGCCGCATAGCCGCCGAGCGCCCGGTCGACGTTGGTCTGCGGCGTGATCAGCGCGAACTGGTAGCGGGACGGCAGCGTGGTCAGGTCCAGCGCGGCGCCGCGGAACAGCCGCACCGCGGGAGTCCGGCTGCCCAGCGCCAGCAGGCCGTCGGCGACCCCGCGGTGGTCGAGCAGTTCCAGGGTGCGGGCCATCGTGGCGAAGGCGCGGCTGGACGGGTTCAGCTCGGGCCAGCGCTCCAGCACCACCACCGAGCGGCCGGCCCGGGCCAGGTCCCCGGCCACGGTCATGCCGGTCGGACCACCCCCGGCCACGACGACATCGACGTGCTCCATGATCGTTCCTTCCGCTCGCCGGTCAACGTCTGTTGACTTCTACGGTAGGAATCGGGCACCGTGGAGTCAACACCTGTTGATTTGTTGACGGAAGGAAGCCGCGCCATGACCGTCCGCGTGCTGCAGACCGGCCTGGACCCCGACCTGATCGACTTCACGTCGCCGGACTTCGCGGCGTTCCCCGGCCTGACCCGCGAGAAGCTGCGCAGGGCGAACGACGACAACGTGGCGATGCTGCGCGAGGCCGGCTACGCGGTGGACAACATCCTGATCGACTTCGGCGCGACGGCGGTCGAGGTGATCCGGGACGCGATCAAACGCACGCCGTACGACGCGGTGCTGATCGGCGCCGGCGTGCGTCTGGTGGCCCGCAACACGCTGCTCTTCGAGGCACTGATCAACCTGGTGCACACCGAACTGCCCGGCGCCCGGTTCGTGTTCAACTCGGCGCCGCAGCCCACCCCGGACGACATCCGGCGCTGGTTCGACGGGCCCGAGGCGACCGCGCCGTTGCGCTGACCGGCGGGCACTACGGTGGTGGCATGAGCATCACCCCGCGCACCCGGTCGGCGTCACGCACCCGGGAGACGATCCGGGCCGCCGCCCGCGACCTGTTCGCGCGGGACGGTTTCGAGCGCACCACGATCCGGGCGGTGGCCGCCGCCGCGGGCGTCGACCCGGCGCTGGTGATCCGCTATTTCGACAACAAGGTCGGCCTGCTCGCCGAGGCGGCCGCCCTCGAACTGGCCCTGCCCGACCTGACCGGCCTCGGCCCGGAGGAGATCGCGTCCGCGCTGATCACCCGGTTCTTCGAGGTGTGGGAGGAGGACGGCACGTTCCTCGCGCTGCTGCGCGCGTCGGCGACCAGTGAGGTCGCCGCCGAGCGGATGCGCCGGGTGTTCCAGGAGCAGGCCGGACCGGCGCTGGCCCGCGGCGCGATCGACCGCCCGGAGCGCCGGGCCGCGCTGGCCGGCTCCCAGGTGATCGGTTTCGCGTACGCCCGTTATGTGCTGCGCGCCCCCGCCCTGGCCGCGATGGACCACGACGACGTGCTGCACTGGCTCGGCCCGACCCTGGTCCGCTACCTGCGCGACCCCGACCCCGAGCGCATCGCGCCCTAGTCGGATCGCGCCCTGGTCGGATCGCGCCCGGGTCAGTTCGACGGCGGCGCGCCACCCGGGCCACCGCCGCCGGCCGGCGCCTCGCCGCCGCCCTCCTCCTCGCCGGACGGGTCGATCGCGATGGTCAGCGTCGCCCGGTAGCCGTCCGACACGCTGCCGCTCATCGTGGCCAGCTCGGTCACCGCCGAATCGTCGCCGAACACGTTGTCCGTGGCCAGGCTGACCTGGCTCAGATTCGAGACGCTCCTGGTGTAGCCGTCGGTGGCGTACACCGCGTCGGCGGCATCTTCCGGAAGGGCGATCTGCGAGGTCTTGACGATCGGGCCGTCGCCGCCGGTCGCGTTCTCCAGCGAGCCGTAGACCTCGAAGTGGATGTGCGGCCAGCGCCCCGAGTAGCAGGCCGGGAAGATGCTGGTGAAGGTGACCGTGCCGGAGTCGTCGGTGACCTGGATGCCGCGCAGGTAGTTCTGGTCGGTGATCGCGCTGGAATAGAGCGAGTAGTCGCCGTTGCGGTCGCAGTGCCACGCATAGATCGCGGCGCCGGCCACCGGCTGACCGCTGAGGTCCCGCACGACCAGCGAGAAGTCCAGCGGGATCCCCTCGGCGGTGCCGCTCGCGTCACCGAAGGACGTCCGGATGTCGGAGCGGACAACCCCGTCGAGGGTACGCACGTCCGGTCCGTTCGAGCCGTCCGCCGGAAAGGGACCGGCCGTCTCCGACTCGACCTCGGCCAGTGAGCCGGTGGACGCGCCGGTGGACGCGGTGGCCGACGTGGTGCCGCCGGACGATTCGCCGGTGCCGCACGCGGCCAGCACGGCCAGGGTGCCGGCGCCACCGAGCGCGGCGAGCAGACGGCGCCGGTCGAACCCCAGCCCCTTGTCGTGTACGCGCCGCACGTACGCCGCGTTGTCCTGGTCTTGGTCGTTTCTCATGTGACCAGATAACCGGCGCTGGCTGTGCGTGGTCTGTGACGTGCCTGTGCGGCCGATATATCCCGACAGGAGCCTTCCGCCCGCCCCGCCCGGCTGATACCAAAGTGGATGGAGGTGACGCCGTGCTTCAGCAACCGCCCTTGGTGCCCGGCTCGTTCCTGCTCGGTTCGGCCGGAGAGTTGCGCCGCGACATCCTGTCCACGATGTCGCGGGCGTTCCACGCCCACGGCGACGTGGTGCGGATGCGCCTCGGCCCGCCGGGCATCGGCCGCGAGCTGATCTTCTCGTTCCACCCGGACGGCACCCACCGGCTGCTGGCCGGCCACGTCGCCAACTACCGCAAGGACAGCGCGAACTACGTCGAGGTGCGCGCGGCGCTCGGCGACGGCCTGCTGACCAGCCAGGACGAGATTTGGACCAGGCAGAAGCGCTTCCTCCAGCCGCTGTTCACGCAGCGCCGGGTGGCCGGTTATGCGACCACCATGGCGGCCGAGACCCGCGCGCTGGTGAAGCAGTGGCATGACCACCCGGCCGAGGTGCGCGACCTGCATGACGCGATGACCACGCTGACCCTGTTCATCGTGTGCCGGGTGTTGTTCGGTGAGGACGCCGGACTGGCGCTGCCGGTGGTGCAGCGGTGGTTCGACCCGATGAGCCACGCGATATTGCGACGCGGGATGGCCGCCATCCGGTTGCCGCGCACCTGGCCGACGCCGGTGAACCGGACCGTCGCCGGCGGGCAGGCGGCGCTCTTCGGGCTGTGCGACCAGATCATCGCCCGCCGCCGGGCCGCGGGCGGAGGCGGCGACGAGGACATGCTCGGCATGCTGGTGGACACCCGCGAGGGCGGAGTGCCGCTGAGCGACGCCGAGATCCGCGAGCAGGTGCTGATCTTCCTGCTGGCCGGGCACGAGACCACGGCCACCGCGCTGACCTTCGCGCTGTTCCTCCTCGGGCAACATCCGGAGATGCAGGAGCGGGTGCGCGCCGAGGCGGACACGGTCGGCGGCTCGCCGACCGCGGAACAGGCGGCGGCGCTGGCGTACACGATGATGGTTTTGAAGGAGACCATGCGTCTCTATCCGTCGGCGCCGATGATCGGCCGCCGCGCGGTCGAGGACGACGAGATCAGCGGCCGGCTGATCAAGGCCGGCACCGATGTGATCACGGCGCCGTGGGTGACCCACCGGCATCCGGAGTTCTGGACCGATCCGGAGACCTTCGACCCGGAGCGCTTCACCCCGGCCGCGGAGAAGGCCCGTCACCGCTACGCGTGGCACCCCTTCGGCGGCGGCCCGCGGGCGTGCATCGGCCAGCACTTCTCGATGCTGGAGGGCGCGATCATCCTGGCCGGCCTGGTGCACGACTTCGAGTTCGAGAGCCCGGCCGAGATCCCGCCGTTCTCCAGCGACATCACCCTGCGTCCCACCGCGGGCGCGCCGGTCCGCGTCTCGGCCAGGAGGGCAGTAATCTCCGGTTGATGAAGATCGGTGTGATGCTGCCCATGAGCGCGTCGGACGGGCCCGGCCGGCTGCCCACCTGGCCCGAGATCCTCGCGACGGTGACCCACGCCGAGCAGATCGGGCTGGACTCGGTCTGGGCCTGCGACCACTTCCTGTCCGGGCCGCCCGGCGCGCCGCCGGAGGGCATCCACGAGGCCTGGACGGTGATCGCCGCGCTGGCCGCCACGACCACCCGCATCGAGCTGGGCCAGCTCGTGATGTGCGTGTCGTTCCGCAGCCCGGCGCTGCTCGCCAAGATGGCGGTCACCGCCGACAGCATCAGCGCCGGCCGGCTCACCCTCGGCGTCGGAGCCGGCTGGTTCGACCTGGAGTACGAGTCCCTCGGCCTGCCGACCGACCACCGGGTCTCGCGCTTCGACGAGGCGCTGCAAATCATGGTGCCGCTGCTGCGCGGCGAGCGGGTGACCTTCGAAGGTGAGTACCACCGGGCCGGCGACGCGGCGCTGGAACCACCGCCGGAGCGGCCCATCCCGATCCTGATCGCCGGGGTGAAGCCGCGGATGCTGCGGCTCACCGCCCGCTGGGCCGACGCCTGGAACACCGCCTGGTACAAGGAGCCCGACGAGCGCCTGAACCGGCAACTGGCCGACATGGACGCCGCGCTCGAGGCCGAGGACCGCGACCCGGCGACCCTGCGCCGCACGGTCGGCATGGACTGCGACCTGACCGACCCGGGCGAGCTGGCCCGCCGGCTGGACGCCTTCGACGAGCTCGGCATCGACGACCTGATCGTCGGCTTCGAACCGGTCACCCGCGAGAAGCTCGACCTGCTGGCCCGAGCGACCGAACTCCGCGGAGCCTGATCACCGGCCAGGGGGGGGGGGGGGGGGGGGGGGGGGGGGCGGTGCGACCGGCCCACCCACAGCCGCACACCACAGACCCGATCGGCAGTCCCGACACTCGGTTTCTTTATTGCTTTCCCGTCGCT
>NZ_JBVJIP010000005.1:295507-450545 GCF_055586225.1 Actinoplanes sp. NPDC051388
GGTTGGGTTTGGGGGCAGGAAGACAGAAATCCTGGGGACCTGACCAACGGACGGGTGTTGGGGGGGGGGGGGAAGGACCCCTTCCCCCCCCCCCCCCCCACCACCGAGCCCAATGAACCGGTTCAGTTGATCAGGTACATTGGCGTTCATGAATTTCCCGCGCGTCTCCCGACGCACCGTCCTCAAGGCCGGCGGCCTCCTCGCGGCGGCCCCTTGGGCACGCGCGGAGCCGGGTCCGGAGCAGGAGCCGGACCCGCAGCCCCTGCTCATCGGCACCTACACCGGCAGCGGTGGATCCGGCCTCGGCAGCGGGCACCTCGACCCGCTGACCGGCACGCCGGTGATCGACGCCTGGACCACGGTCGTCGCCGACCCGTCCTGGATTGCCCGCGGGCCCGGCGGCGCGGTGGCCTACGCGGTCAGTGAGTCGGGTGGCAGCGTCAGCGCCCTGCGCCTCGGCGACGGTCCGCCGGCGCTGCTCGGCACCGTGCCGACCGGTTCCGGACCGGCGCACGTCGCGGTGCATCCGGGCGGCGGCTTCTTGTTCACCTCGATCTACGGCGGCGGCGCCACGGTCACCCACCCGATCGCCGCGGACGGCGCCGTCGGTCCGGCCACCGACACCCGGTCGCAGCGGTCCGGCGGCCGCGCGTCGAACGCCCACCAGGTCGTCGTGGACCCGACCGGCGCCTGGGTGCTCTCGGTCGACCTGGGCGTCGACACGGTGTTCAGCTATGCGCTCGACGCCGGCCCGGGCGCGCTGACCGAGGCGCACCGCGTCGCGCTGCCGCGCGGCAGCGGCCCTCGCCACCTCGCCTTCCACCCGGGCGGTGGATTCGCCTACGTGGCGTCGGAGTACGCCTCGACCGTGACGGTGTGCGCCTGGACCGACGGCGTCCTCACGCCCGGTCAGGTCGTCGCGGCGGCGCCGGACACGGGTGTGGACAACTTTCCGTCCGAAATCGTGGTCTCGGACGACGGCCGGTTCGTCTACGTGGGCAACCGGGGCGCCAACACCATCGGCGTGTTCGCGGTGTCCGACGACGGTGCGAGCCTGCAGCGCGTCGCGGCGCCGTCCTGCGGCGGGGACTGGCCGAGACACCTCTCGCTCGACCCGACCGGCGCGTGGCTCCACGTGGCGAACCAGCGCTCCGGCACGGTGACCTGGTTCCCGGTGGACCCGGAGACCGGCGTGCCCGGCCCGGTGGCCGGGACCCTCGCCGTCACCGCGGTGGCGTTCGCCGGCTGACTACATGCCGCCGGCGAGGACCAGCGTTCCCGGGTCCTGTCCCGCGCCGACGTCCTGCCTGGTGACCTCGATGCGCCGGAACTGCCGCAACGGCACTCCGGACCAGAGCTCGACCCGGCCCGCCTCGTGCATGTGGAAGGTGCCCAGCGGCACCCGGTCGCCGTCGCGGATCGCCCAGCCCTGGTAATAGGTGCCGGGTGCCGCGGGCGCCAGGCCCTGGACGTCCAGCTCGAGGCGCCAGCCGGCGTCGCGTTCGATCACCTTGATCCGGCCGTGCGCCTCGGGGGCGCCGGTGGCGCCGGCCAGCGAGATGGTCGCGGTGGGCGGTTGCTGAGTCTGCAGAACGCCCACGGTGATCGCCGCGACCAGCACCAACGCGGCCGCGGCCGCCAGCAACGGCCGGTAGAACCGCTGCCGCCGCGTCCGCCCGACCGGCAACGGGATCACATCGGCGACCGGCTCCGAAACAGGCGCCGGCTCCGGCTGCGCGAAGGACTCCGACTCTGCGGAAGGCGGCTCCGAGGCCGCGGCGATCAGGTCGGCCGCGGAGAAGGAGGGGGCGTCCGCCCAGGTCGCCGGATGCCCCAGCAAGGACGCCAGGTGCGCCGGCTCGCCCTGCTCCAGAGAGCTGGCCCGCCGGTCGAGGGTCTCGTCACTCATCGGTGACCTCCCCCTCCAGAAGGTGACCCAGGGCCTCCGCCAGCCGGCGATGTGCCCGATGCGAACGCGACTTCACCGTGCCCACCGGAATGTCCAGGTGGGACGCGATCTCCGTGTGTGACATCTGGTAGTAGTGCGCGAGCCGCACCACCGCCGACTCGTCCGCCGGCAGGGCCTCGACCGCGCGGCGGACCTCCCAGGCCTCCCACAACCGCTCCGCCGACAGCGCCTCCACCGGCACCTCCGGCGGCTCGGAGCCGGAGGTCTGCGGTCCCCGGCGCTCGCGGCGGTAGACGTCCACCGCCGCCCGGCGGGCCACGCCGAACACCCAGGCGGCCAGGTCGCGGGCCGGGTCGAACCGGGCCCGCCCGCGCCACAGGCCGATGAACGCCTGCTGAGTGGCCTCCTCGGCGAGACCGCGGTCGGCGAGCATGGTCACTGCCATGCCGAAGACCGGGCCGCGGAAGGCCGTGTAGACCGCCGCGAAACCGTCCTCGCCACCTGTCGCGAACTGGCCGGCCAGCCGGGAATCGTCCATTGTGCAGTTGATCGTAGGGGGTCGGCATCGGCCCGGTGCATCACGGGCTGTCCTCGGCGGGAAGGACCGTCACCTCGTTCCCGCCGACCGTCGCGGTGCCCTTGGAGACGTCCAGCATGCCCGGCTTGACCAGTTCGCCGTTCACCGTGGCCAGACCCACCTGGCGCCCGTCCTTGAGCACGATCCACCCGCCGACCACCTTGGCGCCGCGCACGTTGGCCGACGCCCGGTAGAGGCCGGACGGCTTCTTCACGGTCTCGACGGTGAAGTCGATGGTCAGGTCGCGGACCTTGATCTTGCCCTGCGCCTTCTTCGGGTCGGCGCTGCCGGTCAGGGTGGCGCCGTCCTTGCCCTTCAGGTCGAGTTTGCCGTTGATCGCGGTGCCCTGGAACCAGGACTCGATCTTCTCGCCGTCACAGAGGTAGGCGATCGCCTTGCCATTCTTGGCGCTGATCGCGAGCGTGCCCGGTTCCAGGTGGCCGGCCCAGGTGCCGGTCAGCTTGGCCGCCTCGGCGACCGGTTGCTTGTCGATGGGGGTGGCCGGCGACGCCGGCGCGCTCGCCTCGGGCACCGCCGCGCCCTCCCCGGGGGCTTCCGGCGGCACACTGGGCGAGGCGCCGGGCGCGCCGGCCACGATGTTCCCGACGGACTTGCCGTCGCCGAAGATCCGATCCGCCTGCCAGCCGAGCCCGATCAGAACGGCCGCCACGCTGACCCCGGCCAGCAGAATGATCAGCGGATTCGTGCGCTTCATAACCAGGCTCCCCCGATGTCGGTGGTCTTCTATCGGCAAGTTCGCGCGTCCGGGCCGGATCGGTTCGCGGATCCGGAAAGAAAATTCATCGCAGCGCGGCGGCCAGGTCGATCCGCGAGGTGATGCCCAGCTTCGCGTAGGCGTGCGCGAGGTGCGTCTCGACCGTCCGGCGGCTCAGCACCAGGCGCTGGGCGATCTCCCGGTTGGTCAGCCCGCCCGCGGCCAGCCCGGCGACCTGCTGCTCGGCGCCGGTCAGCGCGGCCGGCCCGTGCGCCGCCGCCCGCCGGGGACGTGCGCCGGCCGCGTGCAACTCCGCCGTCGCCCGCGCGGCCAGCCGGTGCGCGCCCCCGGCGGTGGCCAGATCGAGCGCTTCGCGCAGCGGAACCCGCGCCTGGTCACGGTGGTTGGTCCGGCGCAGGGCGCTGCCGAGATCGAGCATCGCGTACGCCCGGGCAAGACGCGCCGGCGTACGGTCCGTCACCGTCACCGCCCGGCGCAGCGTCTCCACCCGCAGGTCCCGCGGAGCGACCTCGGCGGCTGCCCGCAGGGCGATGCTCAGCGGACCGGGCGCCTCGGCCGCCTCGGCCAGCGCGAGATGCTCGCGGGCCGCGGTCTCCGCACCGGCGCGGTCACCGACGGCCAGCAACGCGCCCACCAGATCGGCCCGCCACGTCGCGAGCGCCGGATGGACCACCTGGTACTCCGTCCAGAGCCGGCCGGCGGCGCGCAGGTCGGCGATCGCGTCGGCGGTGCGGTCCTGGGCCAGCCGCAGCCGGGCCCGGCTCTGCAGGAACAGCCCGCTGCTCAGGGTGCACGGCGGCGGCTCGCCGGGGAACGACGCGCCGAGCAACTGTTCGGCGTCGGGCACCCGGTCCGCCTCGACCAGCGCGTCGAGCAGCGGGCCGAGCGCAAAGAGCAGGCCGGTCGGCGGGGTGCTGCTGTTCAGCTTGAAGTCCAGCGCGGCGCGGGCGTCGGCCACCGCCTCGGAGACGAGCCCGGCGGGCAGCAGCGCCAGCGACCGCAGGAACCGCCCGTGCGCCATGGTGCTCAGCCAGCCGCGCGGCCGGGCGGCGTCGGCCACCGCCTCGCTCATCGCGCGGGCGGTGTCCAGGTCGCCGTTCGCGATCAACGCGAGCCCGGCCACGGTGGGCAGCAGCGAGTCGCGCTCCGCGGCCAGCACCCGGTCGGCCAGCAGCGGCCGCAGCAGGGCCAGGGTCTCGCCGGCGGGCCGGCCGGCGAAGGTGTCGTTGATGGCCTCGATCACCCGCCACAACGGCAGCGGCGGCGGGTCCGCGCGGCAGCGGCTCACATAGGCGACCCCGAGCGGGTACGTGTGGCCCGCGGTGCCGGCCGCCGCGCCCAGCTCGGCCTGGATCCGGGTGCGCGTCAGCAGCGGCACCTCCGCGCTGTCCGGCGCCAGCCGCAGCACCGCGATCGCCGCATCGCTGTACGCGGAGATCGCCAGCGCCCGCCCGCACCGCAGCGCCGCCTCGGCCCGGGCCACCGGGTCGGCGATCGCCGCGACCGCCTCGAGCGCCAGATCGGTGGTCCCTTCCTGCCGCCCGGCCGCGAGGACGAGGGCCAGGTCGAGCCGCACCGCCGCGTCCACCGTGGCATCGTCCGGCGGCTCGGCGAGCGCCCGGCGCAGATAGGTCACCGCGGTCTCCGGCGCGCCCCGGCCGGTGGCCCGGGTGGCCGCCGCCCGCAACAGCGCGACCGCCTGCGCCCGCCCGGCCGGTTCCGCCCGCAGCAGGTGCACGGCCGCGCGTTCCGGGTCGGCGCCGTGGGCGTCCAGCAGCGTCGCCGCCCGCGCGTGCCAGACGCCCCGCTCGCCCGGCCCGATCCCTTCGTAGAGCGCGGCGGCCACGATCGGATGCGCGAGCGCGAGCGGCGAGGTGGTCACCAGGCCGGCCGCGAGCAGCGCGTCGGAGCAGCTCGCGGCCTTGTCCGGGTCGATGCCGGCCAGGTCCGCGGCGTCGTTCAGCCGGGCCGCGGGGCCCAGCACGGCCAGCGCCCGGGCCAGCTCGGCGCAGCCCTCGGGCAGGCGGTGCAGGCGCAGCGAGATCCAGCGCGCGACCTCCTCCGGGCCGACCGCACCCAGGCTCTCCGGAGTTTCCGCGCCGGTGGCGGCGAGATGGTTGAGCAGCGCTTTGAGCAGGAACGGGTTGCCGCCGCTGGCGTCGTGGCAGGCCACCGCGAACTGCGGTGCGGCGGCCGGGAAGTGCGCGCCGACCAGGCCGGCGGTCGTCACCGGGTCGAGCGGGCCGAGCTTGAGCACCGTGCCGGACGCGCCGGCCAGCAGTTCCTCGAGCAGGTACGGGTCGGCGGCGGGCTCGCCCGAGCGGACCACCAGGATCAGCGCCAGCGCCAGCTCGTCGACCCGCCGGGCCAGGCCGACCAGCCAGCGCAGCGAGGGCACGTCCGCCCAGTGCACGTCGTCCACGCAGAGCACCGCCGGGTTGCGGGCGGCGACCGCGGCGGTCAGGCAGAAGAGGCCGTGCGCCGCCGCACAGGTGGCGTCGGCGGTGCTGGCCGGCGGCGGCGTGCCGGCGGTGAGCACCCGGCCGGCCAGCGCCGCCGGGCCCCGGCAGAGCTCCGCCCACCCCGGCCCGGTCTGCGCCGCGGCGAACGTCTGCCGGGCCACGCCGAACGAGAAGTCCTGGTCGAGCGGGTTTCCGCGGGCGCGCAGCACGGTCAGCCCGCGATCGCGGGCGGTGCGCAGCGCGGCGTCGGCCAGCGTGGTCTTGCCGATGCCGGCGCCGCCCTCGAGCACCAGCAGCCGTCCGGCGCCGCCGGTGGCCGCGTCGATGCCGCCGGCCAGCACGGCCAGCTCGGCGTCCCGTCCCCGCGGTTCGGTCATCGGCACCCGCAAATTCTCGGTAGGTGTTCCACGATGACCGGTCGCGGTGCTCCTGACCAGGGTGGAAGCACAACACCGACAGTCCGCGGAGGCAAAGGGGCAACGCATGAGCACAGCACCGGCCGGCGAGTACGTGATGGGCCGGACCCCGGAGGAGTACGAACGGCTGCGCCGGCAGGCCGCGGTCTGGGAGGCGGCCACCGCGCGGCTGCTGGACCGGGCCGGGCTCGCCGCGGGCGGCCGCTGCCTGGACGTGGGCTGCGGGCCGGGCGAGGTGATGCGGCTGATGATCGACCGGGTGGGTCCGACCGGCCGGGTGGTCGGCCTGGACGTGGACGCCGAGCTGGGCCGGCTGGCCGCCGGGCACACCGGTGGCGAGTTCGTGGCGGCCGATGTGGAGACCGACGACGACGCGGTCCCGGCGGGCGGCTTCGACCTGGTGTTCGGGCGGCTGATCCTGCTGCACACCAAGGACCCGGTGGCGGTGCTGCGCCGGATGTGGCGGTGGGTGGCGCCCGGCGGCGCGCTGGTGCTGCAGGACTACGACATGCGCAGTGTGGACTCCTATCCGCAGCTGGACGTGGTGGACGAGTGGCGGCGGGTGTTCCTGGGGGCGTACACGGCGGCGGGGCGGGACGTGCGGCTCGGCACGCGGCTGCCGGCGCTCTTCGCCGAGGCCGGGATCGGTGCGCCGGACGACACCGACATCGCCGGGATCCTGGGCACGATGGCGGACTCGGGTCCCATGCTGGCGGCCACCTTCCGCAGCATCGCACCGTTGGCGGTGGCCCGCGGGCTGATCACCGAGGAGCAGCGGGACCAGTGGCTGGCGGACCTCGCCAAGGCCAGTGCGGACCAGCCCGAGACGACCTCCGTGTGGCCGCTTCTGATCAGCGCGCTGAAGCGCCGCTAGACCGCGGCGGGGACGATCGCGGGGAGGGTCACCGTGAAGGTGCTTCCCGATCCCAGTGCGGACCGTACGGACACCGCGCCACCGTGTTCGGCGACGATGTTGCGAACGATGGCCAGCCCCAGCCCGGAGCCCTGCACCGCCTGGTCCATCGCGTTGGCGCCGCGGTGGAACGGCGTGAACAGGCCGGGCAGGTCGTCCGGCGGCACCCCGATGCCGGTGTCGGTGACGTCCAGCGCGGCGCTCTCGCCGACCCCGGTCACCCGGCAGGTGATGGTGCCGCCGGCCGGGGTGAACTTGACCGCGTTGTCGAGCAGGTTGCGCACCGCCCGGTCGAGCTGGCCGGCGTCGCCGTGCACCCAGGCCGGCGCGACCTCGGCGGTGACCGTGACGCCCTTGGCCCGGGCGGCCGCGGCGACCTCGCGCGCCGCCGCATCGGCCAGCGCGGCCAGGTCGACCGGCGCGGTGTTCCGGCAGCGCTGGGCGGCCGGGTCCAGCTGCAGCAGGTCGGCGACCGTGTCGCGCAGCCGCAGCGCGTTGCGGAGGATGGCCTCCACGCCGCGCCGCTGGTGCTGCGGCAGGTCCTCGTCGGCGAGCATCTCGGTGTAGCCCAGGATGCTGGTCAGCGGGGTACGCAGCTCGTGGGTCACGGTCGCCACGAAGTCGTCCTTGCGCTCGTCCAGCGCCCGGAGCTCGGTGATCAGCCGCTGTTCGTCGGCGAGCATCCGTTCGGTCTCGGCGGCGAGCTCGTTCAGGGTGCCGATGACGGCGCGCAGTTCACGCGTACCCGAGGGAACGGCCCGGGCCGACCGGTCGCCGGCGGCGAGCCGCTCGAGGGTGCGCCGGATGTGTTCGAGCGGAGCGAGCTGATGCCGCTGGTGGACGGCCGCCATCAGCAGGGCGATGGCCAGGAAGCCGAGCGCCAGACCGGCGCCGACGCCCTGCACGATCCGGGCCAGTGCCCGGTCCTGGGCGGTGACGGACTGCTGCTCGGCGCGGATGGCCCGGTCGACGGCCGCGTTCGCGACCCGGATGTCGTCGAACATCTCCCGCCCCCGGGCGGCCCGGGTGTCGTCGAGGTCCGCGACGCCCGCGTTCACGATCGGCACCGCGTACGCATAGAGCCAGTGCGACGCCACCTGCCTCTCCGCCATCAGCAGCCGTGCCACATCGTCGTCCCGGGTCAGCGTGGTGACCAGGTCGAACGACGTGTACGCGCCGACCCGCCCGCTGTCGTAGGGCGCCAGGAACACCGGATCGCCGGTCAGTTGGAATCCGCGCAGCCCGGTCTCGGCGTCGGTCATGTGCTGCAGGACGTCCTTGTTCGCCTCGCGCGCCCGGCCCAGCTGGTCGGCGTGCCGCAGCCGGGTGGTCTGCAACCGGTCGACGGTCACGAACTGCACCACGACCAGGCCGACGAAGAGGGTGAGCAGCACCGCGATGCCGGCGCCGACGCGACGCTGCACGGATCGCACGGTCATGCGCCCGGGAGCGTGAAGGTGACCGTCGTGCCGCCGCCGGGGCCGGCGCCGACCCGGATCTCGCCGTCGTGCCGCTCGACGATGCGCTGGCAGGTGCTCAGCCCGACGCCGTGGCCGGCCGGTGTGCGATCCACCCGGGTGAACATCTCGAAGACCCGCTCCCGGTGCTCGATCGGGATGCCGATGCCGTTGTCCGCGACCGAAACCGCCCAGGCGTTCCCGGCGCGTTCGGCGCTCAGCTCGACCCGGGCGGGCCGGTACTTGACCGCGTTGCCGATCAGGTTCTGCAGCAGCCGGCGGATCAGCGTGGGATCGCCGAGCACCTCCGGGAGGCTCGCCGGGACGACCACCTCGGCGCCGGCCTCGTCGATCGCGGCGCGCAGGTCGGTGACCGCGAGGCCGGCCAGCTCGCCGAGGCCGGCGCGGCTCGATCGGCATGGGCCGCTGCCGGCCCGCGCATAGGTCAGCAGGTCGGAGATCAGGTGTTGCATGCGGCCGACCGCCCGGGTGGCGGAGCCGATCCAGGCGCGCGCCGGGCCGGTGTCGTTCAGCTCGTCGGAGAGCAGCTCGAGGTAGCCGTCCGCGGGCGCGTCGAGCAGGCGGTACTCGTGGAGCGCGGCCAGGCGCTCCTGCTCGTCGACGGACACGTGATGTATTTCGGCAGAATTCCGGCCGGGTTGAGCACCGGGTAACCGGTTCGATCCGTGGTTTCTGTGAGGTCCCTGGGATTCGTTACCGATCCGTGACGCTTGACGGTCGGTGACTGATGGATCCGGCAAATCGGGCAGGAAACCGGTGCCGGTCACTATCCGTGGGCAATCTCGATGACCATCGTGTTACTCGTGGGTAACGTTGGTGGTTGTGACCTACGCGACAGCGGAGTTACATGTCCGGGCATCGACCATCCCCGCTGAAAGAGGGCTCGCCCGTGACAACCCCCTCTCCCTCCCCCGCCGGAACCGGCCGCACCAACTGGCGCCGGTTCGGGATCGCCGCCGGCGCCTCCGCGTTGGTCGCCGGAGGCCTGCTGTTCGGCATGGCGCACGGCGCCCTGGCGGCGAGCTTCGCCGTCTCCGGCGAGGACTTCAAGATCTCCGCGGACCGGCTCGACGGCACCGGCTTCTCCCAGTACGGCGGCGCGGTCAAGGACGCCAAGGGCAACGTGATCCCCGTCGCGTTCTCCGGCATCGCCAACGCCCAGCTGACCAACCTCTGCCAGTCGGTGCACGTGGACGGCTCCCCGGTCAGCCTGACCATCAACGCGGGCGGCGGCGGCAACCCGGCCGAGGCCACGAACCTGCTGATCGGCGTCAAGGATCTGGCCGGCGACGCGACGTTCTCCAACATCGCGATCGGTCAGGACGCCGGCACGCTGACCAAGGGCGGCGCCGACGCCAAGGGCGAGATCGGCGGCTTCGGGCAGCAGGCCGACCAGGTCGTGATCACCGGGCTGCGGCAGACCGCGGTGTCCACCACCGCCGGCACGTTCCGGCTGAACGGCCTCCATCTGAAGATCAACGTCGGGCCCGAGCCGAAGGAATGCTTCTGACGTGGCCGCCGCCGACACGTGGGCGCGGTTCGGGCGATGGCGCCACGCCCGGCCCTTCTGGGGCGGGCTGCTGCTGATCCTGTCGGCGTTCGCCCTGTTCTTCAGCGCCAACCTGACCCTGGCGGACATCAAGGTCCACTTCGGCATGGAGGGCTATCTCTCGTACGTGCTGCCGGTGATCATGCTGCTCTGCGGCGTGCTGGTCTGGGTGACGCCGGGCCAGCGGCTGTTCTACGCGATCATCGGGCTGCTCACCGCGCTCTACTCGCTGATCGGGCTCAACCTCGGCGGTTTCGGGGCCGGCATGCTGCTCGGCATCGCGGGTGGCGCCCTGGTGATCGCGTGGACGCCGGCATCCCCGACGCTCGCGCCCCCGACACCGGCAACCCCGACGCCGGCGCAACGGGCCGAGGACGTCGGCAGCGCGATCCTGGAGCCGCCCCCTTTCGCTGATCCCGCCGCCCCACCCGAGCCGGGGGACGCGCGGGGGACGCACCGCAAGCTGCTCGCCATCACGCTGGTGCCGCTGGCGGTGAGTGCCGCGGTGCTCATCGCCGGGCACTCACCGGCACGCGCCGAGGACGACTGCCCCGATGGCGTCCCGTCCCGGTCCGCCTCGGCCACCCGGCAGCCGCCGCCGAAGGCCGCCGCGAAGACGGCGCCCAAAAAGCCGGCTGCCAAGCCAGCGGCCGAACCCGAGGAGTCGGCGCCCGCCGAGGACGAAGGGACCGGAAACCCGATCGTCGACGGCTGGAACGGCTTCGTCGACGGCATCGGGGACCTGCTCGGCATCGGCGACGAGGAGTCGCCGGCACCATCACCATCACCATCCCCCTCGCCTTCGCAATCCCCTTCGCCGTCGGGTGAACCCGCACCGACGAAGGGAGTGCCGAAGGAGAAAGAGAAGAACGACGACGTGCCCTGCCTGGGCCCGCGTGTCCTGGACAAGAAGGCCACCGCCGCCGGCGTCCCGAGCGTGGCGATCCAGCCCGGGATCATGGAGGGCGACAAGCTCACCATGTACGAGTCGACCTACGACGGCGTGACCGAGATCGAAACCCCGGACGGCCCGAAGCGGGTGCTCAAGTTCAGCATGGACAAGTCGGTGACCACGCCGTTCTCGCTCACCATCGGCGAGCGCGGCGGCCGCACCACCCTGATCAAGAGCGGCGAGCTCACCACCACCGGCGACGTCCGGTTCTACACGCCGAAGTTCGAGGGCAAGCTGTTCGGCCTGATCCCGGTCACCTTCACCCCGGATCAGCCGCCGCCGCTGACCCTGCCGGTGCTGGTCTTCACCGACATCCGGATCGAGCTCGCCTTCGTGCGCTGCGACGAACTGACCGCGAAGACCTTCAAGCTGACCGAGCTCGCCTGAGCCGCCACGCGCGCACGACCTCGTCGGCGTCGATCGGCGGCAACAGGGTGGGCGGACCGCCGATCAGGCCGACGCGCGCCTTGCGGATCTACTCGTTGAGGGCCGCCACGTGGTCACGGACGGCCTGCTCGGAGGTCTTGCGGTCGACGAACGCCTCGAGCTCCTCCCGCTCGCGGCGCAACGCCAGCGTGGGCGGGAGGATGCCGGACGCGTCGCCCTCGCGCCGCAGCCAGTCCTTGACCCACCAGTCCTCGTCGTATTCGCCGCCCGCGCCGGGGAGCGGTTTGCCGGCGCCGGGCAGATTGTCGAACTCGCCTCGCTCCTGCGCCTCCCGGAGCTGGCGGTCGATCGACGACTCGTACCAGTTCATGCCCCGATTTTATCCGCCGGTCAGGCCGTCCAGCAGCCTGCGCAGCCCCCACCCGAACTGCCCTCCACCGGTCAGCACCCCGGCCGCCTCCAGGGTGATCGACCCGAGAACGAAGACGCTGATCGCGTGCGCTGCGCGCGCCGCGTCGTCCGGCCCGAGACCGCCCTCACCCAGCAGTTCCTGCAGGCGCGCGCGGAGCCGGGCCGCGTTCGGGCCACCCATCGGGCCGGTCAGCAGCAGCGGCAGCGCGGCGGGGTGCCCGGCCAGCCGGCGGCGGAAGGCGTGCGCGAGCGCCTCGATCCCGGCCCGCCACCCGGCCGGCGCGGGTTCCCGATCGATCTCGCCCAGCATCCGCTCGACCACCGCCCGGAGCACCGCCGACCGCTCCGGGAAATAGATGGCGACCGCGTTCGGCGCCACCCCCAGGGCCGCGGCGATGCGTTTGATCGAGGCCGCCTCCGGCCCACCCGCGTCGAGCAGCGCCAGCGTGGCGTCGAGGATCGCGGCCTCGGTCAGCGGCGGGGCCGGCCCGGAGCTTCTCCGCGGGACGGACACCCGGTCACGGTACAGCGCCGGCAGCCCGGTCTCAGCCGTCGAAGTCCTCCCAGACGAAACCGGGCGAGCGCCACGGGCGCAGCGCCGAGCGGTGCCGGGCGCCGGCGAAGACGACGACGCCGTCCTCGTGCTCCGCGGCCTGCACGACCACGCCGGGCGCCACGTAGTGCCGGGTCAGGTCGCTCGGGAACCGGGCCGGCTGCAGCGGCGCCGGTCGCAGGGTGCGGGCGAAGTGCCGCATCTCGTCGGTGGTCAGCTGGGCCCACCCGGTGAACGGCGCGCAGAGCGCCGCCTCGGAGAGCGTGAAGTGCAGCAGCCAGCCGCTCAGCCGCTCCCGCTCGGGCAGCCAGTCCTCGGCGATGCCGTCGTACCAGATCTGCGGATCGGGCTCGGTGAGATCGGCCCAGGCCGACCAGACGCCCTGGTTCTCCACCGCGATCATGGTGCGGCCGTGCTCGTCCGGCGGTTCCAGCGCCTCCGGCTCGACGATCCGGTTCTGCCGGCCCAGCACTTCGGGCCGCCCGGCCGCGGCGCCGTAGAACTCGCCCAGCGGGCGTGGCACCGGCACCGCCGGTGCGGTGCGGCGGCGGTGCGGCACGCCGGCGTGCCAACCGGCGATGAACTCACGGGTCGCCGCCACCCGGTCGTTCTCGGCGGTGGCCAGCCAGTGCAGGCCGGGCGGCGCCGCGGGCGGGACCGGCCGAACCCGGTCGAGCAGCTCCGGCGGCAACGGGCCGGCGAACTGGAACCGGCCGTCGACCAGCGCACGCTCCTGGTATTCGGACACCGACTGGCGCACCGGGCCCAGCGCGACGCAGCCGTCCGGGAGGCGGGCGAAGGCGTACATCGGCGGGGCCGGCGGGTCGGGCGGGCCGTCCGCGGCGAAGTAGCTCGGGGCCCGCAGCCAGCGGCCGACCGGCTCCGGGAAGGGACCGCGCAGCCGCAGGGTGGTGGCGTTGTCGACGGCGCAGCCGTGCCGGCGGTCGCCCGCGTCGACGATCACCACCAGGGCGTCCGCGCCGCGGGCGAAGGTGGCCGTCTCGCCGGTCGCCACCCGGGCGTTCGCACCGGCGCGGGAGAGCGCCTCGGACTCACTGACGATCACGGCGGGCAGCGTAATCCACCGGGCCGTGCCTAAGCTCGAGGGCATGTGCCGAAACATTCGTCAGCTGCACAACTTCGAGCCGCCGGCCACCCACGACGAGGTGCACGCCGCCGCTCTGCAATATGTGCGCAAGGTTGCCGGGTCCACCAGGCCGTCGCAGAAGAACGAGGCCGCCTTCGAGCGGGCCGTCCGGGCGGTCGCCGCGATCACCGAGGAGTTGCTCGCCGAGCTGGTCACCACCGCGCCGCCGAAGGACCGCGAGACCGAGGCGATCAAGGCCCGGGCCCGCGCCGAGAAGCGGTACGCGTCCTGACCGGACAGCAGAAAGCCGCCGGCCACAAGGCCGGCGGCTGCTCTCGGAGCAATCAGCTGGACTTGCCGGCGGAGACCTTCTCGCGGGACTCGGCCGAGGCCGGCCCGGCGGCGGCCGATCCCGACCTGCGGTAGGCCAGCAGCGCCACGATCAGCGCGATCACACCCAGCGCGAGGCCGGCGATGCCGAGCAGCGTGCCGGTGTTGCCGGACTCGTCGGCGGCCGGCTCCTCGGCGGCGACCGCCGGAGTGGTCGCGGCCTGATCCGCGGCCGGCGCGGCGGCGGCCAGCTTCAGGGTCGGCGCGGGGCTCTCCGGCTCGGTGCCGTCGGTGGTCGGCTCGTCGATCCAGCGCACCACGTTGCCGTCGGAGTAGGTCTGCAGCGCCTTGAAGACCATCTGGTCGACCTTCGGCAGCGGGCCCATCGAGACCTCGAACTGCTGGAACTGGCCGGCCTTGACGGCCGCGTCGCCGGACGCCGTCCAGGTGATCTTGGAGACCGCCTCGGTGATCTGGGTGCCGTGCGCCTCGATCGGCGTGTCCAGCTTCGCCTTCTCCACCACCGCGGTCCAGCCCGGCACCGGACGTAGTGACACGGACGCCACCGGAGCGTCCTTGATCGGCAGGTTCACCTCGAGCTTCGTGGTGGACGCGCTGTCACTCTCGTTGGGCACCCGGAAGTTCAGCACTCCGTAGCCGCCCTGCACGGCGCTGGCGCTGCTCACGGTCACGTGCGCCGACGCGGGGGCGGCCACCGCGAGGGTGAGGGCGGCGACCACACCGGCCACCACGGTCACACGCTTGAACAAGCTCATTTTTGTCAGGCCTTCCAGACTCGGGCGGGCGTTCGGCCATTGGTCGGCGGAGCGGGCCGAAAAGTTCCCTACGATTTCGGAAGACGGACTTCGGCTCGGAGACCGGGCTTCGCGTCACCGAGAGTAATCGTTCCGTGATGTCGCCGGACGAGTTCGCGGACGATGGCCAGGCCCAGCCCGGAGCCGCCGGCGTCCCGCGCCCGGGCGTCGTCGAGGCGGGTGAACCGGTCGAACACCCGCTCCCGGTCGGCGGCGCCGATGCCCGGCCCGTCGTCGGTCACCGTGATCAGCAGGTGCGGGCCGGCTTCGGCGACCGCCAGCGTCACCCGGGCGGCCGCGTGCCGCACGGCGTTGTCCAGCAGGTTCGCCACCACCCGGGCGAGCGCGTCCGGGTCGCCGGTCATGATCAGCGGCTCGGGCGGGCGCTCGTACCGGACGCCTTGATGTCGCGCCGCGACCTGCGCGAGCAACTCGCCCAGCTCGACCGGCACCACCGGCGCGACCGCCCGCCCGGTCGCGTCGTCCGCGCGGGCCAGCAGCAGCAGGTCGTCGACCAGCCGGCTGAGCCGTTCCACGTCGGTCAGCAGGTCGGCGGAGAGGGCCGGCCAGTCGGTGTCGTCCGGCAGCCGCTGCGCCACCTCGAGCTCGGTGCGCATGTTGGTGAGCGGGCTGCGCAGCTCGTGCGCCGCGTCCGCGACGAACGCCCGCTGCCGCGCCCGGCCCGCGTCCAGCCGGTGCAGCATGTCGTTCAGGGTGATCGCCAGCCGGTGGATCTCGTCGCGGGTGGCGGGCACCGGCAGCCGGTCCGAGCGGGCGCGCCCGGTGATGTCCTCGGCGCCCGCCCGCAGCGCCTCCACCGGCCGCAACGCGGCCCCCACCACCCGCCAGGAGACCGCCGCGATCAGCGCGATCAGGATCGGGTACGAGATCAGCAACGAGATTCGCAGCAGGTGCACCCCGGCCAGCACGTCCGCGGTCGACCGCGCGACCAGCACCTGCACCGGATCGGTGGGCTTCCCGGCGGTCACCGCGACCACCCGCACCGGCCCGCTCAGCCCGATCCGGTCGCCCGGAATCACCCGGCCGCCGCCGTCCGGCAGCGCGCGCAGTTCGTCCGGATAGAGGATCGGCACCAGCCGGTCGGCGGTCGCGGAGACCGCGATCACCCGGCCGGACCGGTCCACCACCTGCACCTGCACGCCCGGGGTGGCCGGGATCGGCTCGCTCAGCGCCTCCTGGGTGACCAGGGCGGCGACCGCCCGTGCGGTGTCCAGCGACTCGGCGTTGATGGCCCGCAGCAGGGCGAAGTTCAGCACCCCGATGAGCAGCACGCCGCCGGCCAGCAGACCGGCGGACAGCGCGGCCACCGAGACGATGGTGAGCCGGGCGCGCAGGCTGCGCCGGCGGAACCAGCCCATCTAGCCGGCCGTGCCCGCTGGAGACCGTCCGCTCAGCCGGTAACCGGCGCCCCGCACGGTCTCCAGCCGGTCCCGGCCGATCTTGCGGCGCAGGTAGCCCACATACACCTCGACGGCGTTCGGGGCGGTCTCCAGCGCGGCGTCCCAGACGTGGTCCAGCAGCTCGGTCTTGGAGACGACCTGGCCGGGGTGCCGGATCAGGTATTCCAGCAGCGCGAACTCGCGGGCGGTGAGCACCACCTCGGTGCCGGCCACCAGCACCCGGCGCTCGGCCGGGTCGAGCTCGACGTCGCCGTGCGCGAGCACCACCGGGCGCTCCCGGCCGCCGCGGCGCAGCAGGGCCCGCAGCCGGGCCAGCAACACGACATAGGAGAACGGCTTGGTCAGGTAGTCGTCGGCGCCGCAGTCGAGCCCGTCGGCCTGGTCGTACTCGCCGTCCTTGGCGGAGAGCATCAGCACCGGCAGCCACTGCCGCTCCGCCCGCAACTGACGCACCACGCGGTAGCCGGACAGCCGGGGCAGCATCACGTCCAGGATCATCGCGTCGTACCCGCCGTGCCGGGCCAGCTCGAGACCGTCCTGCCCGTCGCCGGCCACGTCCACGGCGAAGCCCTCGGCCTGCAGCCCGCGCTGCAACGCCGCGGCCAGCCGCGCCTCGTCCTCCACCACCAGCACTCGCACGCCTACAACCTTGCCATCCGGGGTGCAACCCTTAGGGGACCTTCTCAGCGCGGTCACAGCGCGTCCGGCGCAGAGTGGGCGGCAGGACAACGGGAGGTGGACGTAGTGAGCGTGTTCAGGTCCAGGCCGATGCTGCGCTGGTTGGTGCCGACGACGGCGGCGGTCGTGGTCATCGGGGGTGGCGCCGCGGCCGGCACGATCGTGGCCAGCGCGGACCCGTCGCTGCCGGAGCGCAGCGCCGCACAGCTGCTGGTCGATGTGCAGAACGCGAAGGTGGACGGCTTCTCCGGCACGATCGTGCAGACGGCCGATCTGGGCCTGCCGCAGGTGCCCGGCCTCACCGGGCAGGGCGACGCGCTGACCCAGCTGATCGCCGGCAGCAACACCGCGCGGGTCTGGTACGCCGGGGAGGACAAGGCCCGGATCGCGCTGCTCGGGGTGCTCGGCGAAACCGACGTGATCCGCAACGGCTCGGACGTCTGGGTCTGGCGCAGCCAGCAGCAGACGGCCACGCATATGACCCTGCCGGCCGACGCGAAGACCCCGAGGGCGCAGGCCACCGGTGTGCCGTCGACCCCGCAGGAGGCGGCGGACGCGGCCCTGGCGGCGATCGACCCGACCACGGCGGTCAGCACCACCGGCGCGGCCGAGGTGGCCGGGCGCGACGCCTATGAGCTGGTGCTCGCGCCGAAGGACACCGCCTCGCTGATCGGGCAGGTGCGGCTGGCGATCGACGCCGAGCAGCACATTCCGCTGCGGGTGGACGTCTATGCGAAGGGCGCCAACGACCCCGCCGTGCGGGTGGCGTTCCAGCAGATCAGCTTCGCGGTGCCGGACGCCGAGCAGTTCACCTTCAACCCGCCGCCGGGCACGAAGGTGGAGACCCAGTCCCCGCAGCAGCTGCAGGAGAAGGCCGAGGCGGACCACGCCGAGGAGGCCGAGAAGGCGCCGGTCAAGCCGGCCGGGACCGGGCCGACCGTGATCGGTGAGGGCTGGACCTCGATCGTGACGGCGAAGATGCCCACCGGCGACGACGCCGCGACCGGCCAGGTGGCCGGGCTGCTGGAGAGCCTGCCGAAGGTCAGCGGCGCGTGGGGCACCGGACGACTGGTCTCCGGTTCGCTGTTCAGCGTGCTGGTGACCGACGACGGCCGGGTGTTCGCCGGCGCGGTCGCGCCCGACAAGCTGTACGCGGCGGCCACGAAGTAGTCATCGACGAACCACCACGGCGACGGTCCCCGAATCCCTTGCGGAATCGGGGACCGTCGCCGGATTACGTGGCGAATCCGGGCATCGACATCTGATTCCGTTTCGGTCCTGCAAAATACTTCGGATTCCCTTGTCTCGAAGGTCTCCTCTATGTCAAGGTCCGTCCACGTCCTTGAGGGGCTGGAGGACCGACGTTGAGCGACGCGCTGCCCGTGCTGCGGAACTTCATCGGCGGGTCGCACACCGACCCGGCCGACGGCATCACCTCGCCGGTCATCGACCCGAGCACCGGCGAGACCTATGCCCACGCGCCGGTGTCGTCGGCCGCGGACGTCGACGCCGCCATGGCCGCCGCCCGCGAGGGCTTCGAGACCTGGCGCGAGGCCACCCCGTCGGAGCGCCAGCGGGCGATGCTCGCGCTGGCCGACGCGGTCGAGGCGCGGGCCGAGGAGATCATCGCCGCGGAGTGCCGCAACACCGGCAAGCCGATCGGGCTGACCCGCGACGAGGAGATGGCTCCGCTGCTCGACGAGCTGCGGTTCTTCGCCGGCGCGGCGCGACTGCTCGAGGGCCGGTCGGCAGGTCGATACCTCGATGGGTACGAAAGCTACGTGCGCCGCGAGCCGGTCGGCGTCTGCGCCCAGGTGGCGCCGTGGAACTACCCGATGGTCATGGCGGTGTGGAAGTTCGCCCCGGCGATCGCGGCCGGCAACTCCGTGGTGCTCAAGCCGTCCGACACCACGCCGGTCAGCACCCTGATGCTCGCCGAGATCGCCGCCGGGGTGCTGCCGCCCGGCGTGCTCAACGTGGTCTGCGGTGACCGGGACACCGGCCGCGCGCTGATCGCCCATCCCACGCCCCAGCTGGTGTCGATCACCGGGTCGACGCGGGCCGGCATGGAGGTGGCCGCGTCCGCCGCGCCGGACCTGAAGAAGGTGCACCTCGAGCTCGGCGGCAAGGCGCCGGTGGTGGTGTTCGACGACGCCGACCTCGAGGCGACCGCCGCCGGGGTGGCCGGCGCCGGATACTTCAACGCCGGGCAGGACTGCACGGCGGCGACCCGGGTGCTGGTGCACGAGCGGGTGGCGAAGGACTTCACCGACGCGCTGGTCGCCGCCGCCGAGGCGATGAAGGTCGGCGGCCCGGAGGACATCGGCGCCGACTTCGGCCCGGTGAACAACGCGCGGCAACTGGCCCGCGTGCGGGGGTTCCTGGACCGCGCGCCGGAGCACGCCCGGGTGGTCACCGGCGGCCGGCGGATCGGCGACCGCGGCTACTTCGTCGAGCCCACCGTCGTCACCGGCCTGCGACAGCGGGACGAGATGATCCAGGACGAGATCTTCGGCCCGGTCATCACCGTGCAGCGGTTCGCCGACGAGGAGGCGGCGGCCCGATGGGCCGACGACGTCCGGTACGGGCTGAGCGCCAGCGTGTGGACCCGCGACCACTCTCGGGCCATGCGGATGACGCGGAGGCTGAACTTCGGCTGCGTCTGGGTCAACTGTCACATCCCCTTCGTCTCGGAGATGCCGCACGGCGGCTTCGGCCACTCCGGCCAGGGCAAGGACCTCTCGGTGTACGGGTTCGAGGAGTACACCCGCGTGAAACACGTGATGCACCACGTCGGCCTCGGCTGATCGCCCCACTCCCCCGCAGCTAAGAGGTACCCCCCATGAGCGACACCCCAGCAATCGAGTTCGTCGGAGTGCACAAGGACTACCTGTCGCACGGCGAGACGGTGTCCGCCGTCAAGCCGCTGGACCTGACCATCGGGCAGGGCGAGTTCTTCTCGCTGCTCGGCCCGTCCGGCTGCGGCAAGACGACGACCATGCGGATGATCGCCGGCTTCGAGGACCCGACCGGTGGCACGGTGTTCCTGGACGGCCAGGACGTCACCAACGTGTCCCCGAACAAGCGCGACGTGAACATGGTGTTCCAGTCGTACGCGCTGTTCCCGCACATGTCGGCCTATCAGAACGTGTGTTTCGGGCTGGAACGCAAGAAGGTCGACAAGGCGGAGATCAAGCGCCGGGTCGGCGAGATCATCGAGATCGTCTCGCTGGGCGGCATGGAGAAACGGGCGCCGCGGGAGATGTCCGGCGGGCAGCAGCAGCGGGTCGCGCTGGCCCGGGCGCTGGTCAACAAGCCGCGGGCGCTGCTGCTGGACGAGCCGCTCGGCGCGCTGGACCTCAAGTTGCGCCAGCAGATGCAGGTCGAGCTCAAGCGGATCCAGCGCGAGGTCGGGATCACCTTCGTCTACGTGACCCACGACCAGGGCGAGGCGCTCACCATGTCGGACCGGATCGCGGTGATGGAGGGCGGCCGGATCGACCAGCTCGGGTCGCCCCGGGAGATCTACGAGAAGCCCGCGACGAGGTTCGTGGCCGGCTTCATCGGCACCTCGAATCTGCTCACCGCGCCGGTGGACAGCGTCTCCGGCGGTCAGGCGGTGCTCCTCTTCGGCGAGGGCGACCGGGTGCTGGTGCCGGTGCCCGCATCGGTGCAGGCCGGCGACAAGCTCGAGGTGTCGGTGCGCCCGGAGAAGATCGACCTGGAACGCGGCGCCGTGCCGTCCAGCGACTGCAGCGTGCTCTCCGGCCGGGTGACCGAGGTGGTCTACCACGGCACCTCCACGAACTACACGGTGACGACCGCCGCCGGTCCCGAGTTCGTGGTCTTCGACCAGAACGCCGCCAACGCCGACGACCTGGCGAGCCGTGGCGACAAAGTCTTCCTCACCTGGAACGCGCAGCACTCGTACCCGATCGGAGTCTGATGTCCTTCTCCCCCACCCCCCGCCACCTCCCCTCGGACCCGGCGCTGCTGCGGGGTCTCACCCAGCGGCGGCTCGCTCGCCGCGACGCGTTGCGCATCTCCGGTCTGTCCGCCCTGGGCATGGCACTCGCCGCCTGCGGGGTCGAGGGCAAGGGCAACCCCGGCGCGAGCGCACCGGCCGCCGACGCGGTGGCCAAGTACTGGGCCGGCAAGACGTCGACCAAGAAGGTGGACTTCGCGAACTGGCCGCTCTACATGGATCCGGAGCAGCCGGAGCTGAAGGCGTTCACCAAGGAGACCGGGATCGCGGTGAACTACCAGGAGGTCATCCAGGAGATGGGCCCCTGGTTCGCCAAGGTGCAGCCGCAGTTGTCGGCGAACCAGCCGATCGGGTTCGACCTGATGGTGATCACCAACGGGATCCAGTTCAAGCAGTTCAAGGACTCCGGCTTCCTGGCGCCGCTCGACCTGGCGAAGCTGCCGAACTACGCCAAGAACGCGGCCCCGGCGTACAAGAACGAAGCCTTTGATCCGGGGAATGTCTACAGTGTCCCGTGGACGTCCGGGATCACCGGGATCGCCTATGACCCGGCGAAGATCACCCGGCCGATCACCAAGCTGGCCGACCTGTGGGACCCGGCGTTCAAGGGCAAGGTCGGCATGTACTCCGACACCCAGGAGCTCGGCAACTTCGGCATGCTGGCGCTGGGCATCGACCCGGCGAAGTCGACGGCGGACGACTGGCGCAAGGCGGCGGACAAGCTCAAGGAGCAGAAGGACCAGGGCATCATCCGCAACTACTACGACCAGAGTTACGTGGACGCGCTCGGCAAGGGCGAGGTGTGGATCACCCAGGCCTGGTCCGGCGACATCTTCCAGAAGAACGTCTCGGATGGCACGAACTTCAAGTTCGTGATCCCGGAGGAGGGCGGCAACATCTGGACCGACAACTTCGCCATCCCGATCACCGCGCCCAGCCCGCTCGACGCGATCACGCTGATCGACTTCTTCTTCCGCACCGACATGGCGGCGTCGCTGGCCAGCTACATCAACTACGTCACCCCGGTGCCGTCGGCGCAGGAGCAGCTCAAGGCCGACGCGGCCAAGGCGTCCGGCGAGGAGAAGGCGGAGCTGACCGCGGTCGCGGACAGCCCGCTGGTGTTCCCGAGCGAGGCCGATTACGCCAAGCTGCACTACTTCCGCGACTTCGCCACGCCCGCCGAGCAGCAGGAGTACCAGCGCATCTTCGAACCGATCGTGCTCGGGTGACGGCGTGAGCAGGCTCCGGCGCACCCTCACGCCCTATTTCCTGATCCTGCCGGGCGGGTTGTGGCTGCTGCTGTTCTTCGCGGTGCCGATGGTCACCATGCTGTCGCTGTCGCTGCAGGAGGGCGACATCGTCAACGGCTACGTGTTCACCGGGCACTGGCAGACCTACGTGAACGCGATCGGCGACTATCGCACGCAGATCTTCCGCTCGCTGATCTACGGCGCCCTGGCCACCATCGCGCTGATCGTGATCGCCTTCCCGGTGGCCTACTGGATCGCGTTCCACGCCGGCCGGCGCAAGGCGACGTACCTGTTCCTGTTGCTGCTGCCGTTCTTCGTGTCGTTCGTGCTGCGCACCATCTCGTGGCGGCAGATCCTCACCGACGACGGCGCGCTGCTCGGCACGCTCAAGGACATCGGGCTGCTCGGCCCGTCGTTCCACGTGCTCGGCACCCCGTTCGCGGTCATCGCCGGGCTGGTCTACAACTTCGTGCCCTTCATGGTGCTGCCGGTCTACGTGGCGCTGGAACGGATCGACCCGCGGGTGATCGAGGCGGCCCGCGACCTCTACGCCGACCCGGCCACCGCCTTCCGCAAGGTGATCCTGCCGCTGGCGCTGCCCGGGGTGTTCGCCGGCGTGCTGATGACGTTCGTGCCGGCCAGCTCGGACTATGTGAACTCGGCGGTGCTCGGCAGCTCGTCGACCACCATGGTCGGACAGGTCATCCAGGCGCAATATCTGACCACGTCGGACTACCCGACCGCGTCGGCCCTGTCGTTCACCCTGATGGCGGTGCTGCTGATCGGCGTGTTCGCGTATGCGCGGGCGCTCGGCACGGAGGACGTGATGAAGGTGGCGGCGCGATGACTGCGATTCTCGATTCTCCGGCCGCGCAGCAGACGCCGGGCACAACGCGTCGCCGCCGGATCAACGGCCAGCGCTGGCTGCACGCCTACACCTGGCTGATCATCGCCTGGCTGACCCTGCCGGTGCTGGTGATGATCGCGTTCGGCTTCAACGACACCCCGGGCCGCTACAACCAGACCTGGGACGGCTTCACGCTCAAGTGGTACGGCCGCGTCTTCGGCATCGACGCGCTCACCTCGGCGCTGGTCGTCTCGCTGGTGATCGCGATCGTCACCGCCGTGGTGGCCGGCGCGCTCGGCACCGGCATCGGCTACGCGCTGGGCCGCTACCGGTTCCGCGGCTCCGGCACGGTGAACCTGATCCTGTTCGCCACCATGTCGTCGCCCGAGCTGGTGATGGGCGCGTCGCTGCTGACCCTCTTCGTGTCGCTGGGCGTCGGGCTGGGCACCGCCACGATCACCATCGCGCACATCATGTTCTCCATCTCGTTCGTGGCCGTGGTGGTGCGTTCCCGGGTGCTCACCCTGGACCGCTCGCTCGAGGAGGCCGCGTCCGACCTGGGCGCGACCGGGTGGACGACGTTCTGGCGGGTCACCTTCCCGCTGATCCTGCCCGCGGTCGGCTCCGGCATGCTGCTCGCCTTCGCCCTGTCCATCGACGACTTCGTGGTCACCAACTTCACCGCCGGCACCACCACCACGTTCCCGCTGTGGATCTGGGGCGCCACCCGGGTCGGCCTGCCGCCCCAGGTGAACGTCATGGGCACGCTGATCTTCGCGGTCGGCGTGCTGATCGCGGTGCTCTCCGGGGTGCGGTCCCGGCCGCGCCGCAACCGTGGCTGACGCCCTCGCCGACGCGACCCCGGCGCCGTACTGGCTGGCCCAGCCCGGGGCGCCCGCGGCGGCTCCGCCCCTCGAGTCGGTGATCAGCGCGGACCTGGCGATCGTCGGCGCCGGGTACAGCGGGCTGTGGACGGCGTTGCTGGCCAAGGAGCGCGACCCGGGCCGGGACGTGGTGGTGCTGGAGGCGGGCACGGCGGGCTGGGCGGCGTCCGGCCGCAACGGCGGGTTCTGCTCGGCCAGCCTCACCCACGGCTTCGACAACGGCGCCAGCCGCTTCCCCGCCGAGATGGACACCCTCGAACGGCTCGGCCGGGCCAACCTCGACGAGATCGCCGCGACGCTGCGGCGTTACGGCATCGACTGCGGCTGGGAACGCACCGGCGAGCTGCTGGTCGCGACCGAACAGTGGCAGCTGCGCGCGCTGACCGCGTCCTACGACGACGAGGTCGCCCGCGGGCTCGACGTGACATTGCTGGACCGCGACGAGGTGCGAGCCGAGGTGTGCTCGCCGACCTATCTCGGCGGCGTCTGGGACCGGACCGGCTGCGCCATGGTCGATCCGGCCAGGCTGGTCTGGGGGTTGCGGCAGGCGTGCCTGTCGCTCGGAGTCCGCCTGTACGAGAACACGCCCGTGCACGCCGTCTCCCGCCTCGGCCCGGCCCTGCGACTGGACACGCCACGCGGCGAGGTCTCCGCCGCCCGGGTCGCGCTGGCCACCGGCGCGCACGGCACCCTGCTGCGGCGGCTGCGGCACTACCTGGTCCCGGTCTACGACTACGCGCTGATGACCGAGCCGCTCACCGCCTCGCAGCTCGCGTCGATCGGCTGGGCGCACCGGCAGGGACTCGGCGACGCCGCCAACCAGTTCCACTACTACCGGCTGACCGCCGACAACCGGATCCTCTGGGGCGGCTACGACGCGGTCTACTACCGCGGCGGACGGATCAGCCCGGCCCGGGACCAGCGGGAGGCCACTTTCCGGGTGCTGGCGGCGCACTTCGCGGCCACCTTCCCGCAGCTCGACGGGATCCGCTTCACGCACAAGTGGGGCGGGGTGATCGACGCGTGCAGCCGGTTCAGCGGTTTCTTCGGCACCGCGCACGGCGGGCGGCTGGCCTATGCGGCGGGCTACACCGGGCTGGGTGTGGGGGCGACCCGGTTCGGGGCGAACGTGATGCTGGATCTGCTGGCCGGCGGGCGCACCGAGCTGACCGCGCTGCGGATGGTCCGCAGCAAGCCGGTGCCGTTCCCGCCGGAGCCGATCCGCACCGCCGTGATCGAGCTGACCCGCCGGTCGATCGCGCAGGCCGACCGGCACGAGGGCCGCCGCAACCTGTGGCTGCGCGCCCTCGACCGGATGGGCCTCGGCTTCGACTCCTGATCCCTGTCCGAGACCGGACCGCCGGCAGCGGCGGCGGCCGGGCGTCGCTAGGGTGCGCCGATGAGCTCGACCGAGCGGATCCGGTCCTCGATCCGCTGCGCGTGGTGAGCGGTGATCAGTTCGTCGGCGCCCGCCTCCTTGGCGAAGCTCTCCAGGTATTCCCGCACCTCGGCCGCGGTGCCGACCGCGGTGTAGCGGGTCATCGCCGCGAGCTGCCGCCCGTCCGGCGAGGCCAGGAACGCGTCCACCTCGTCGTCGGTCAGGTCGGGAGCCGGCGCGCCACCGCGGGTCAGCATGCCGCGGGTGCGGGCGCGATAAGCCTCGTTCTTGAGGTCGACCGCCCGGTCGTGGTCGTCGGCGGCGATCACGTTCACGCCGGCGATCACGTGTGGTTCGGCGAGCTGCTCGGACGGCTGGAAAGTGTCGCGATAGACGGCGACGGCCTGGTGCAGCGCGCCCGGGGCGAAATGCGACGCGAACGCGTACGGCAGGCCCAGATGTGCGGCCAGCTGGGCGCCGAAGAGCGACGAACCCAGAATGTAGAGCGGCACCGGCGCGGGCGGCGTCGGCACCGCCCGCACGCCGGGGATGCGGGACGAGCCGGTGAGATAGCCCTGCAGCTCCAGCACGTCCCGCGGGAACGCCTCGGCGGACGAGTTGTCGCGGCGCAACGCGCGCAGCGTGGTCTGGTCGCTGCCCGGCGCGCGGCCCAGGCCCAGGTCGATCCGGTCCGGGTAGAGCGTGCCCAGGGTGCCGAACTGCTCGGCGATCACCAGCGGCGAGTGGTTGGGCAGCATCACCCCGCCGGCGCCGAGCCGGATCGACTCGGTGTGCGCGGCCACGTAACCGATCAGCACCGAGGTGGCGGACGACGCGATGGTGGGCATGTTGTGGTGTTCGGCGTACCAGACCCGCCGGTAGCCGGCGCGCTCCGCGGCCCGGGCCAGCTCGACGCTGGCGGTGAAGCTCTCCCGCGCGGTCTGCCCGGGGGCGATCGGCGCGAGGTCGAGAAGTGCGAGAGGGGTCGCCATCCGTCCATGCTCCTCGCGACCACGCCCGGCGGCGAGAAACGTGATCAGCGGTACAGAACTCAGCCCGCCTGGATCTCGAGGTTGCTGAAGTCGGCCTCCGCGGTGCCGGTCGAGCGGGCGTTGACGACGCCGAGCAGGACCCGGCCGGTGTCGATCTCGACGTTGGCCGAGCCGGATCGCAGCGTTTCGACGCCGTCCACGGCCACCGTCGCGTGCTGCCCGGCGACCGTGATGGAGAGCCGGTGCTGTTCGCCCGGCCGCAACGCCTCGGTCTGCGCCTTGCCGGTGGTGGTCAGGAACGCGCCGTCGATCACCTCCATCACGAGGTGGTCCGCGCACGCGGTGAGCTGGAAGCGGCGGTCGCCGTCGTAGCGGAACCACACCATCGCGCACGAGGCCGGGCCGCCGAGGTTGACGTCCACCGAGATCAGCTGATCGCCCGGGAACAGATCGGCCGGGCCCGGGCACTGGTAGGTCAGCCGGCCCGCCGCACGGGCACGCAGCCGGCCGTTCTCGTAGCGGCAGCTGCCGGTGTCGCCGGCGCCCTCCGGGAAGTTGTCCGGCGCGCTGAGCGGATCGGCGAACGTCGGCCCCTGCTCGGCCAGCGTGACCGCGGTCGGAGTCTGGAAGGCCGGGGCGGACGGCGTCAGCGACTGCGGTTCGTCGTTGGTGCGCGCGTTGGCCACGGTGGCGGCGGCCACCGTGGCCACGAGTAACGCGACCGCCGCATAGATCACCCGGCGGACCAGGGCCTTCGACGGCCGGCGCCGGACCGCCGACTGATGCCGTCCCACCGGCGGCAGGGGCGCGGCCATCGGGGCCGGCTTAGGCCCCTCCGCGATCAGCTGTTCCAGCAGTTGCCGGCCGTCGAACCGGGCGGTGGCCGGGCGCGCGGGCGAGGCCGGCGGCTGCGGCGCGGGCACCGTGACCAGGTGCTGGATCAGCTCGCTCGCGCTCGGCCGGTGCGCCGGGTCCTTGGCCAGCGCCCGGCCGACCAGCCCGGCCAGCGAGTCGGGCAGGTCGGAGAGGTTGGGCTGCGCGGTGAGGATGCGGGCCGCCGTGACCATCGGGGTGTCGCCGCCGAAGGGGCTGCGCCCGGTGCCGGCGTAGGCCACCACCGCCCCCCAGGAGAAGATGTCCGCGGCGGTGGTCATCTCGCCCATCGACGGGTCGAGCCGCTCCGGCGCCAGATAGGCGACAGTGCCCACCACCTGGTCGGTGCGGGTGTGCAGGCTGGTGACCTCGAGGGCGCGCGCGATACCGAAATCGATCACCTTGGGCAGACCCAGCGACAGCAGCACGTTGGTCGGCTTCAGGTCGCGGTGGATCACCCCGGCGCCGTGGATCGCGGTCAGCGCGGCGGCCACCCCGATGGCCAGGCTGTGCAGGTCGCCGGGCGACATCGCGCCCTGGTCGGTGACCACCTCCTGCAGGCTGGGGCCGTCCACGTATTCCACCACCAGGTAGGGGATCTCGTGGTCCGGGTCGGCGTCGACCACCGCGGCGGTGCAGAACGACGGCACCTGCCGCACCCGGTTGACCTCGCTGCGGAAGCGGGCGCGGAACACCTCCTGGTTGGCGTACTCCGCCCGGATCGACTTCACCGCCACCAGCCGGCCACCGGGGTCGCGGCCGAGGAACACCGTGCCCATGCCGCCCTCGCCCAGACGGGCCAGCAGCTGGTGGTCACCGAGCCGCCGTGGGTCCTCGGGCCGCAAGGGCGTAGTGCCCATGTGGTAGCGCTCCCATCCCTGATCAGGGGCGTCCAGGAGGGACGGCGGGCATAGATCATCGCCGTCCCCGTGCGGACCAGGTTACCGGCGGCCGGATCTCCGGCTCGCCTCGACAACTGACCGGTGAGTAGCTTGGCGCTTTTCGACAGTCGAGTTCGATGAACGTCGATTGACTTAGACTGGATGGGCAACTTAGTCTCCGCACATGAAACGGTTGAGGGTCCTCTTCACCGGCGTCGCGGCGGTGCTTCTGGCCGGCGCCGGCATCGTCTCGGCGACCGCTGCGGAGGCGGCCGCCGGTTGTCAGGTCGCCTATTCGGCGCCGAGTCAGTGGCCCGGTGGCTTCACGGCCAACGTCGCGGTCACCAACCTCGGCGATCGGGTCGACGGCTGGCGGTTGAACTGGACCTTCCCGGCCGGCCAGCAGGTCACCCAGGCCTGGGGCGCGACGGTCACCACGGCCGGCGGGGTGACCACCGCGACCAACGTCGGGTGGAACGCGGCGATCCCGACCAACGGCAGCGTGTCGTTCGGCTTCAACGGCTCGTGGAGCGGCAGCAACCCGTCACCCGCCGCGTTCACGCTCAACGGCGTCGCCTGCACCGGCTCGGTGGTGACTCCCCCGCCGACCGACCCGCCGCCCACCGATCCGCCGCCCACCGATCCGCCGCCGTCCGGGGGCGCGATGGCCGCGGTGGCGGCCATGCAGCCCGGCTGGAACCTCGGCAACTCGCTGGACGCCACCGGCGCCGACGAGACGTCCTGGGGCAACCCGCGGATCACCGAGGCGCTGCTGGACGGGATCCGCGCGCAGGGCTTCAAGAGCATCCGCATCCCGGTCACCTGGAGCGCCCACCAGGGCGGTGCGCCCAACTACACGATCGAGAGCGCCTATCTGAACCGGGTGCGCGAGGTGGTCGGCTGGGCGCTGGCCGACGGCTTCTACGTGATGCTCAACGTGCACCACGACTCGTGGCAGTGGATCAACACGATGCCGACGGATCGCACGAACGTGCTCAACCGCTTCACCGCCACCTGGACGCAGCTGGCCGCCTCCTTCCGCGACTCCTCGTCGAAGCTGATCCTGGAGAGCGTCAACGAGCCGCAGTTCACCGGCGGCTCCGGCGACGCCCAGAACGCGCAGCTGCTCAACGAGCTCAACACCACGTTCCGCACGGTCGTCCGCAACTCCGGCGGCGGCAACGCGAGCCGCCTGCTCGTGCTGCCGACCCTGCACACCTCCGCCGACCAGGCCCGCCTGGACGAGCTGTCGGCCACCTTCGCCGCGATGAACGACCCGAACCTGATCGCCACCGTGCACTACTACGGCTACTGGCCGTTCAGCGTGAACGTGGCCGGCGGCTACCGGTTCGACGCCACCGCGCAACAGGACCTCGTCGGCACCTTCGACCGGGCGTACAACGCGTTCGTCGCCCGGGGCATCCCGGTGATCATCGGCGAGTACGGCCTGCTCGGCTTCGACCGGCACACCGGCACCATCGAGCAGGGCGAGAAGCTGAAGTTCTTCGAGCTGTTCGGCTACCAGGCGCGGCTGCGCGGCATCACCACCATGCTGTGGGACAACGGCCAGCACTTCCACCGCACCAACCTGACCTGGAACGACCCCGAGCTGATCGCCATGATCAAGGCGAGCTGGACCACGCGCTCCGGCACCGCGTCGACCGATCAGGTGTTCAGTGCCCGGGCGTCGGCGATCTCCGCGAAGACCGTCACGCTCTCCCTCAACGGCACGTCGTTCGCCGGCCTGTGGCAGGGCGGCACGGAACTGGTGCGGGGCACCGACTACACGGTCTCCGGCGATCAGCTCACGCTGAGCGCGGCGTTGCTCACCCGGCTGAGCGGATCCCGGGCGTACGGGGTGAACGCCACGCTCAGCGCCCGGTTCTCGGCCGGCGTCCCGTGGCGGATCGACCTGCTCACCTATGACGTCCCGGTGCTCTCCGCGACGACCGGCACCACCGCCGCGTTCGCCGTGCCGACCCAGTTCCGCGGCGACCGGCTGGCCACGATGGAGGCCCGGTATGCCGACGGTTCGAACGCCGGCCCGCACAACTGGACGTCGTTCAAGGAGTTCGACGTGGCGTTCGCGCCGGACTACGCGGGCAACCGGATCACCCTGACGCCGGCCTTCTTCGCCGAGGTCAACGACGGCGCCGCGGTCACCCTGACCTTCCACTTCTGGAGTGGCACGCAGCTCACCTATCGCGTCACGAAGTCGGGAAGCCAGGTGACCGGCGGGCTGTCACAGGTACAGGCAGAACGGGTGACCAGCCGGATCCAGCATGACCCGGACCCGGCTCTGCGGCTGGAAGGTGGCCTGCTCCGCGCCGACGGATAGCGCGTGCGCGACCGCCTCGTCCAGGTCGTCCACCTGGATCTCCAGGTGCATCGACATCTGCGGCTTGCCCGGCTCGGCCGGCCAGACCGGGCGCTCGTAGGCCGGCTCGGTCTGGAAGCCCAGGTTGTAGCCGGAGTCGTCGCCGGGTGACACCGAGGCGCCGTCGCCGTCGGAGTCCAGATAGAGCTTCCAGTCGAGCAGGCGCGCGTAGAACCGGGCCAGCTCGCGCGCGTCGGGAGCGCTGAGGTTGACGCCCCACCACTTTTCACGGGTCCGCAGCGGCATCGTCGCCTCCTGGTCGTCGTCTCGGCAGCAGCAGCAGGCCGAGGACTCCGCTGAGCACGGTCGCCGCCCCGGCGACCACCGCGGTCCAGGGTATCGAGGTCGCCTCGGCGAACGCGGGACCGGCCAGCGCGCCGGCCAGCGTGGCGGCCGCCTCCAGGGTGAACATCGCGGCGCTGGTGCGGCCGAGGACGGCGTTGGGAGTGAGCCGCTGCAGGGTGGTCTGCACGGCGCCGAGAGCGGTCGAGCCGGAGATGCCGAGCAGCAGGATGGGCGCCAGGGCGCTGGCCAGCGAGCCGGCCGTGAAGAGCAGCACGAAGCAGACGCCGAGCACGGCCAGCGTGCCGCCCAGCAGATGGGCCGGCGCGACCCGGTCGACCAGCACCCGCATCAGCGGCGCCCCGACCAGGAAGCCGACGCCGAGCACGGAGAGGGCCACCCCGGTCGGGCCACTGCCGCCCCACACCGTCACGCCGTGCGGCACCAGCAACGCGCTGAGCGCGGCGTTGGCGCCGAAGAACAGCGTGTTGACCAGCAGCAACGAGCGCAGCGTGTGGCTCGCGCGGACGAAGGCGAGGCCGTCCCGCAGGTCGCCGACCACCCGGCCCAGGCGTTCGGCGCGGGCCGGACCGCTGATCCGGGCGGTCAGCAGGATGGCCGCCGCGGAGACCAGATAGGTGCCGGTGTCGAGCCAGATCAGCAGGTCGAAGCCGGCCCACACCAGCAGCACGCCACCGAGCGGCGGGCCGATCAGCCGGGCCGTGCCGTCGGTCACCGCATTCAGCGCGTTCGCGCTGCTCAGCAGCGTGCCGGTGCCGACCACGGCGGGGGTGTGCGCCTGCGCGGCGGGCCGGAACAGCACGGTGCCCACGCTCTCCGCGATCAGCGCCAGATAGACCAGCCAGACGTCGCCCGGGTCGCGGACCAGCAGGAGCAGCACGATCGCCGCCGCGCGCAGCAGGTCGGCGGCGATCATCACCCGGCGCCGGTCCCAGCGGTCGACCAGCACCCCGGCGATCGGGCCGAGCAGCACCGGCGGCAGCATCTCGGCGGCCAGCGTCAGGCCGGTCAGGGCGAGCGAGCCGGTCAGCTCGAACACATAGGCCGGCACCGCGACGATCAGCAGCCAGGAGCCGAGAAGGCTGACCAACCGGGCGAACCACAGCAGGCGGAAGTCCCGGACCCGCAGCGCTTCGATCACCGAGAGGCATTGTCCCATCGATCGAGCAGTGCCGTCGCCCGGCGGACGGTGTTGATCCCGAGCCATCGGATCGGCTCCGGTTCCCATCGCCGGGACCGGTGGTTCACCCAGGGCAGCGTCGTGCGCGCGGTCGCCCTCTTCAAGATCAGATCCGCGAGGGTACGCCCGGCGAGGTTCGCCGCCGCCACCCCGTCACCGACGTACCCGCCCGCCCAGGCCGAGGAGTCCCGCAGCCCGACCGACGGCATCCAGTCCCGCGGAATGCCCAGCGGCCCGCCCCACCGGGCGACGATCGGCGGATCGATGCCGAACAGGTCGACCAGCGTGCGGCGCAGCGCCTCGAACACCGCCGGAACCCGGTCGTAGCCGGGATGGATGCGGGAGCCGAAGTGGTAAGGCGCGCCCCGCCCGCCGAACGCCAGCCGGTCGTCGGCGGTGCGCTGACCGTAGATGACCATGCGGCGCTCGTCGCTGAACGTCTCCCGCCGCGCCAGCCCGGCCCGCTCCCAGAACGACGACGGGAGCGGCTCGGTGGCGATCATCAGCGAGTAGACCGGGGCCACCGTGCGCCGATGGCCGGGCAGCGTGGGCCGCCAGGCCTCCAGGGCGTGCACCACCACGTCCGCGCGTACCGTGCCGTGGCTCGTGGTGACCACCCCCGGCGCGGTGCGCAGCACGCGGGTGCCCTCGTGGATCGTGACGCCGGCGCGCTCGACCGTCTCGGCCAGGCCGCGCACCAGCCGGGCGGGGTGCAGCGCCGCGCAGTCCGGGCTGTACACGCCGCCGAGGACGCCGTTGGCACCGCAGACGGCCCGGGCGTCCGCCGCGCTCATCGAGGAGGCGCCGAGCCGGCGCAGCTGGGCCTTCGTGCGGGCGAGCGAGATGGTGCCGCCCTTGGCGTAGTGGCAGTCGATGCCCTCGCGCCCGGCGACCCGGCCGACCTCGTCGACCGCGTCGGCCAGCGCCGGGGCCATCGCGGGCAGCGGCTTCGGGAAGAGGCCGGAGCACCAGCCGCCGTTGCGGCCGGACGCGCCGAAGCCGCAGTACTCCGCCTCCAGTACCACGATCCGCAGCGACGGGTCGAGCCGCGCGAGGTAGTAGGCGGTCCACAGCCCGGTGTAGCCGCCGCCGGCGATCGCCACGTCGAAGGCTCGATCGCCGGGCAGCGCCGCACGCGGCATGATCGGCCCCAGCGAGTCGAGCCAGAACGACTGGCTCAAACAGCGACTTTGCATGGGTTTTCCGCCGCGGGTGGGCTCAAACAGCGACTTTGCATGGGTTTTCCGCCGCGGGTGGGCTCAAACAGCGACTTTGCATGGGTTTTCCGCCGCGGGTGGGCTCAGACGTGTTTCCATGCCTCGCTGAGCACCGAACGCAGGATCTGCTCGATCTCGGCGAAGTGCCGTTCCTCGCAGATCAGCGGCGGGGCCAGCTGCACCACCGGGTCGCCGCGGTCGTCGGCCCGGCAATAGAGCCCGGCCTCGAACAGCGCCTGGGACAGAAAACCGCGCAGCAGCCGGTCGGACTCCTCGGCGTCGAAGGTCTCCTTGGTCGCCTTGTCCTTGACCAGCTCGATGCCGAAGAAGTAGCCGTCGCCGCGGACGTCGCCGACGATCGGCAGGTCGGTGAGGCGCTCCAGATAGGACCGGAACGTGTCGGTGTTCGCGCGGACGTGCCCGTTGAGGTCCTCGCGCTCGAAGATGTCCAGGTTGGTGAGCGCGACCGCGGACGCGACCGGGTGGCCGCCGAAGGTGATGCCGTGCGCGAACGTGGCGGTGCCGTGCAGGAACGGCTCGACCAGCCGATCGGAGGCGATCATCGCGCCCATCGGCACGTAACCCGAGGTCATGCCCTTGGCGCAGGTGATGATGTCGGGCTGGTAGCCGTACTTCGCCGAGCCGAAGAACTCGCCCAGCCGGCCGAACGCGCAGATCACCTCGTCGGAGACCAGCAGCACGTCGTAGCGGTCGCAGATCTCCCGGACCCGCTGGAAGTAGCCGGGCGGCGGGGGCAGGCAGCCGCCCGAGTTCTGCACCGGCTCGAGATAGACGCAGGCGACCGTCTCGGGGCCCTCGAACTCGATGGCCTCGGCGATCCGGTCGGCGGCCCAGACGCCGAACTGCTCGGGCGTCATGTTCTCGTCGGGCCGGCGGTAGTAGTTCGTGTTCGGCACCCGCATGGTGCTCGGCACCAGCGGTTCGAACTGCGCCTTGAGCGCGGGCAGGCCGGTGATCGACAGCGCGCCCATGGTGGTGCCGTGGTAGGCCACCGCGCGCGAGATCGCCTTGGTCTTCATCGGCTTGCCGGTCAGCTTGAAGTAGCTGCGGGCGAGCTTCCAGGCGCTCTCCACGGCCTCCGAGCCGCCGGTGGTGAAGAACACCCGGTTCAGGTCGCCGGGCGCCATCCCGGCCAGCCGCTCGGCCAGCTCGATCGCGGCCGGGTGCGCATAGGACCAGACCGGGAAGTAGGCGAGCTCGGCGGCCTGCTTGGCGGCGGCCTCGGCGAGCTCGGTGCGGCCGTGCCCGGTCTGCACCACGAACAGGCCGGAGAGCCCGTCCAGGTACCGCTTGCCGTGCTGGTCGTAGATGTACGGCCCGGAGCCGCGGACGATGACCGGGACCTCACCGGCGCCCGGACCCGAGTACGCGGACAAGCGCGTGAAGTGCATCCAGAGGTGGTCCCGGGCGGCTGCGGCAAGGTCCTGCGTCATCTCGTTCCCCACGCGTACGTCTGTTTGGCGAGCTTCAGATACATGAACGTCTCGGTCTCGGCGACCCCCTGCACCGCCCGGACCTTGTCGTTGAGCAGGTCCAGCAGGTGCGCGTCGTCCGTGCAGACCAGCTCGACGAGCAGGTCGAACCCGCCGGCGCAGATCACCACGTAGTCCACCTCGGGGATGGTCGCCAGTTCGTCGGCCACCGAGCGCAGGTCGCCGATCACCTTGACGCCGACCATCGCCTGCCGGGCGAAGCCGAGCGTCAGCGGGTCGGTGACCGCGACGATCTGCATCAGCCCGCCGTCCAGGAGGCGCTGCACGCGTTGACGAACCGCGGCCTCCGAGAGTCCGATGGTCTTGGCCAGCGCGGCGTACGACATCCGCCCGTCACGCTGCAGGTGCTCGATGATCTGCTTGTTGATGTCGTCCAGCGCCAGGTCGGTCACGCCGCGATTGTGCCCGCGCCCCCGAGGCCTGGCAATGGAATCAGTGGTCGGCTTTGTGTCACTCGATTGAATCCGTTGCGGCGCTGCATGTACATACGTTTATCGCAGCTTTTTCGGGCCTTGACAAGTGTTTCCGTGGCCACAACGCTCACCTGACACGGTTTCGGTTCTATGAGGTGGCATGCGCATCCTTCTGATCGGCGCCGGCGGTGTGGGCGCTGCGGCGGCCGGCATCGCCGCCCGCCGCGAGTTCTTCGACCTGTTCGTGGTGGCCGACCAAGACGAGGGCAAGGCCGCGGCGGCGGTGCACGACGACCGCTTCCGATCAGCTCGGGTGGACGCCTCCTCGGCGGCCGCGGTGGCCGCGCTGTGCCGCGAGCACGAGATCACGCACGTGCTGAACGCGGTCGACCCGCGGTTCGTGCTGCCGATCTTCGAAGGGGCGCTGGCCGCCGGTGCGGACTATCTGGACATGGCGATGTCCCTGTCCCGGCCGCACCCCGAGGAGCCACTCCACAAGACCGGCGTGAAGCTCGGTGACGAGCAGTTCGCCGAGGCCGGCCGCTGGCGGGCGGCCGGCCGATTAGCTCTGGTCGGGATCGGGGTCGAGCCCGGTCTGTCGGACGTGTTCGCCCGCTATGCCGCGGATCACCTGTTCTCCCGGATCGACGAGGTCGGCATCCGGGACGGCGGCAACCTGGTCGTCGAGGGCTACGACTTCGCGCCGTCCTTCTCGGTGTGGACGACGATCGAGGAGTGCCTGAACCCGCCGGTGATCTTCGAGAAGGACCGCGGCTGGTACACCACCGAGCCGCTGTCCGAGCCGGAGACGTTCGACTTCCCCGGCGGCATCGGCCCGGTCGAGTGCGTGCACGTCGAGCACGAGGAGGTGCTGCTGATCCCGCGCTGGGTGGACGCCCGCAAGGTGACCTTCAAGTACGGGCTCGGCAAGGAGTTCATCGACGTCCTGAAGACGCTGCGCAAGCTCGGCCTGGACCGCACCCAGCCGGTCACCGTCGGCGGCATCGAGGTGTCGCCGCGCGACGTGGTGGCGGCCTGCCTGCCGGACCCGGCCACGCTGGGCGACCGGATGACCGGCACCACCTGCGCCGGCACCCTGGTCACCGGCCTGGGCCCGGAGGGTGAGCCGCGCTCGGTCTACCTCTACCACCTGGTCGACAACGAGTGGTCGATGCGTGAGTACGGCGCCCAGGCGGTGGTGTGGCAGACCGCGGTGAACCCGGTGATCGCCTTGGAACTGCTCGCCGCCGGCGCCTGGACCGGCATCGGTGTGCTCGGCCCGGAGGCGTTCGACGCCGAGCCGTTCCTGGCCAAGCTCGTCGAATACGGAACGCCCTGGGCGCTACGCGAGCATTGACATCCTCTTCGCCCAAAGGACGGAGATCCCTCCACGCTGCACGTGGAACACGCCGCGTCCGGGTGGGTTACCGCTTCAACGCGCTGCGCCGGGACAAGTCTTGGCCGCCGTGATGATCTGTTTGGACAACACCCCGTCGGACAGATACGCCTCGCCGATCTCCCGAGCCGCCAGTCTTGCCCGCAGCCCGTCGTTGAAAACCACCCGCGCACATCCGAACGCTCGAGCCAGCGAAGCCCGCTGACTCGCTGTCGGATAGACCCGGTAGTTGTAACGGAGCTGCACAGGCGCACCTTACGACGGTCTATGCCCGGGTTCGAACATCCACGCCGATAGCCGCTGCGTTTGCTGTGCAGGCTCATTTGGTCTCAGGAAGGCACAAGGTCGAGCCGCTCACGGAAATTCACCCTAGCCCTGAAGGCCCGAAACCTGGAGCGACCGCCGAACGATGCCGATCCCCCGGTCGAGGTCGTCGTCGCCGATCACCAGCGGCGGCAGGAAGCGCAGCACGTTGCCGTAGGTGCCGCAGGTCAGCACCAGCAGGCCGGCCTCGTGACAGGCCTTCGCCGCGGCGGCCGCGCGGACCGGGTCGGGTTCGATCGTGCCCGGCCGGACCAGCTCGATCGCGACCATCGCGCCGCGCCCGCGGACATCGCCGATGCCCTGGTCGTCGATCGCCCGCAGCCGCGAGAGCAGCCGGTCGCCGATCCTGCGGGCGGCCGCCGCCAGGTCCAGCTCGCGCATGGTCTCGATGGCGGCCAGGGCGGCCGCGCAGGCGATCGGGTTGCCGCCGTAGGTGCCGCCGAGCCCGCCCGCGTGCACCGCGTCCATCAGCTCGGCGCGGCCGACGACGCCGGCGATCGGCAGCCCGCCGCCCATCCCCTTCGCGGTGGTCACCAGGTCGGGTTCCACGCCCTCGTGCTCGCTGGCGAACCAGGCCCCCGTACGGCAGAAGCCGGTCTGGATCTCGTCCGCGATGAACACCGCACCCGCCGTGCGGGACCACTCGGCCAGCGCGGGCAGGAAGCCCGGCGCGGGCTCGACGAAACCGCCCTCGCCCTGGATCGGCTCGATCAGCACCGCCGCCACGTTGCCGCTGCCGACCTGTTTCTCCATCACGTCGATCGCGCGGGCGGCCGCCTGGACGCCGGTCAGCCCGCCGTCGCGCAGCGGGTAGGACATCGGCGCGCGGTAGACCTCCGGCGCGAACGGCCCGAACCGGTGCTTGTAGGGCATCGCCTTCGCGGTCAGCGCCATCGTCAGGTTGGTGCGGCCGTGATAGGCGTGGTCGAACACCACGACGGCCTGCCGCCCGGTCGCGTGCCGGGCGATCTTCACCGCATTCTCCACCGCCTCGGCGCCCGAGTTGAACAGCGCCGCGCGCTTCTCGAAGCCGCCCGGGGTCAGCTCGATCAGCTGCTCGCAGACCGCCACGTAGGACTCGTAGGGCGCCACCATGAAGCAGGTGTGGGTGAAGCGCTCGGCCTGGGCGCGGACCGCCTCGACCACCCGCGGCGCCGCGTTGCCCACCGAGGTGACCGCGATGCCGGAGGCGAAGTCCAGCCACTCCCGGCCGTCGACGTCGCGCATCGACGCGCCGCTGGCACTGTCCACGTAGGACGAGATGACCGAGCTGACCCCACGGGCGACCGCGGCCGACCGGCGCTTCTGGATGTCGTCGGAGGTCGGCACGGTCACTCCCCCACGTGGTGCATGACGTGCTTGACCCGGGTGTAGTCCTCCAGGCCGTACACCGAGAGGTCCTTGCCGTGCCCGGAGTGCTTGAACCCGCCGTGCGGCATCTCGGCGACCAGCGGGATGTGGCAGTTGACCCAGACGCAGCCGAAGTCCAGCCGCCGGGTCATCCGCATCGCCCGGCCGTGGTCCTTCGTCCAGACCGACGACGCCAGGCCGTACTCCACGCCGTTCGCCCAGCGCGCGGCCTCGTCCTCGTCGGTGAACTTCTGCACGGTGATCACCGGGCCGAACACCTCGTCCTGGATGATCTCGTCGGTCTGGCGCAGGCCGGAGACCACCGTCGGGGTGTAGAAGTAGCCGCGGTCGCCCTGCCGCGCGCCGCCCGCGTCGAGGGTGGCGTGGTCCGGCAGCCGGTCCACGAAGCCACTGACCCGCTCGAGCTGGCGGGCGTTGTTCAGCGGGCCGTAGAGCACGTCCTCGTCGTCGGCCGCGCCGGTGCGGGTGCCCCGGGCCTGCTCGGCGAGCGCGGCCACGAAGTCGGTGTAGACGCCGGGTCCGGCCAGCACCCGGGTCGCCGCCGTGCAGTCCTGCCCGGCGTTGAAGTAGCCCGCCTCGGCGATCGCGGCGGACGCGGCCTCGATGTCGGCGTCGTCGAAGACCACCACCGGCGCCTTGCCGCCGAGTTCGAGGTGGGTGCGCTTGAGGTCGGTCGCGGCGGCGGCCGCGACCTCCATGCCGGCCCGGACCGAGCCGGTGATGGAGACCATCTGCGGGGTGCGGTGCGAGACCAGCGCACGGCCGGTGTCGCGATCGCCGCACACCACGTTGAGTACGCCCGCGGGAAAGAACTCGGCCGCGATCTGCGCCAGCAGGATGCTGGTGACCGGCGTGGTGTCGGACGGCTTGAGCACCACCGTGTTGCCGGCCGCGATCGCCGGGGCGATCTTCCAGACCGCCATCATCAGCGGGTAGTTCCAGGGGGTGACCTGGGCGCACACGCCGACCGGCTCGCGCCGCACGTAGCTCTCGTACCCGGCCAGGTATTGCCCCGCGGAGCGGCCCTCGAGCAGGCGCGCGGCGCCGGCGAAGAACCGGATCTGATCGATCGCCGGCGGCAGCTCCTCGCTGGCGGTCAGGCCGAGCGGCTTGCCGGTGTTCTGCGACTCGGCGGTGACCAGCTCGCCGGCCCGCGCCTCGATCGCGTCGGCGAACTTCAGCAGCGCGCGCTGGCGGTCGCTCGGCGTGGTGTCGCGCCACGTCTCGAAGGCGTCCGCGGCGGCGGCCATCGCGCGATCGACGTCGGCCTGGCCGGAGACCGGGGCGGACGCGAACACCTCGCCGGTGGCCGGATCGATGAGGTCCTCGTAGCGGCCGTCGGCGGGATCCACCGACTCGCCGGCGATCACGTTCTGCAGCACGGTTTTCGCGGTCATGGCGACATCTTTTCACTGATTCCGTCGCTGGCAAGGGGTCAGCACGGGCTGTTCCGTCGCAGTGCACCTTATGCCCGACTCACCCGTTCGAGTGCCCCACTTGCTAATGACAATCGTTTCCAACAGGATGGTGCCCGTCCCCGAGACATCCCACCGAAAGGAACCGCATGTCGCTCACCGTCTCCCCCGACCTGCTCGCCACCGCCGAGCGGGGCGAGGTCTCCGACGCCGAGTTCGTGGACTGCGTCCGCACCTCGCTGCCGTACGCCTGGGACGTGATCAGCTCCGTGATGACCGACCTGAAGAACGGTGGCGGCGACTTCGCCGACCACGAGGTGCCGCCGCCGTCCGACGTGGAGCGTGGCCAGCTGCTGCGCGCCCTGGCCAGCGACGCCATCCGCGGCGGGCTGGAGCGGCACTTCGGCGCGAAGCTGGCCTTCCAGAACTGCCACCGGGTCGCGGCGTTCTCCTTCGGCGCCGTCGGTGACCAGCGCTACCAGGCGTTCGTGTCGCCGCGCGGCCAGCTGCTGAACCAGTCGCCGGAGCTGCGCAACTGCTGATCGGCCGCAGGGCTTGCCGGGCGGGTGGTGTCGGCCACCCGCCCGGCTACTTTTCTTGGCATGAGCGATGACGAGCTGATCGACGTGGTGGACGAGCAGGACCGGGTGGTCGGCCAGGCCCGGCGGGCCGAGTCCTACGCGCGACGGCTCCGGCACCGCTGCGCGTTCATCCTGGTCCGCGACTCGCAGGATCGGATCTTCGTGCACCGGCGCACCGCCACGAAGGCGGTCTTCCCGTCCGCCCACGACATGTTCGTCGGCGGCGTGGTCGGCGCCGGCGAGAGCTACGACGAGGCCGCCTGGCGCGAGGCCCGCGAGGAACTGGGGGTGGACGACCTGCCGGCCCCCGAGTTCGTCTTCAAGTTCCTCTTCGAGACCCCGGAGCACGCCTGGTGGTCGGCGGTCTACCAGGTCAGCTGGGACGGTCCGGTCCACCCGCAGGCCGAGGAGGTCGCCTGGCACACCTTCCTGACCGAGGCCGAGATCGACGAGCGCCTGGCGAGCGGCGACTGGGAGTGGGTCGACGACGGGCTGGCCGCCTATCGCGAGCTGCGCGGGCGGTAGCGAAACACCTTTTCGGCGAACCAGCCCGACTCGGGCCGGCCCGCGCGCCGGTTGACGACGGGCGCCGAGGTCACCGGCAACACCGTGGTCGGCGGCGGCGAGTCGTCCGCGGTCTACATCGGCGGCGGCAGCAAGAACATCGAGGTCAGCGGCAACACGATCAGCGCGGCCGGCACGGCGGTCAAGGTCGCGAACCCGTTCGGCGTGGGCGCCAACTCCGGCGTCTCCATCACCCGGAACTCGGCCCACGGGGTCTTCAACGACCCGGCCTCCGGGGCGCCGGCCAACGCGACCTGCAACTGGTGGGGTTCGCTGAGCGGACCGGGCGGTCCTGGAACTCCGGGTCGCGCACGAGGACCGAGCCGTCCATCGGCTGGAGTGACTGGTCAGTCAACGGGCGTGTCGCGCCACCCGCTGCGCGGGATTCAGGTCGGCGACCAGGGCGGCCAGCGCCGTGGTGATCGGCACCGACGCGACCAGCCCGATCGTGCCCACCGCGCTGCGCAGAATCTCCTGCGCCAGGAACTCGCCGGTCAGCAGCTCCCCGATCGGCTGGCTGCTCGCCGCGATCAACAGGAGCAAGGGCAGAGAGGCTCCGGCGTACGCCAGGACGATCGTGTTCACCGCCGAGCCGACGTGCGCCCGGCCCACCCGGATGGCCGCGGAGTACAGCCCCCGGCGGGACCGGGCGCCGCCCGCGGCCATCTCGGCGACCGTGACGGCCTGGGTCACTGTCACGTCGTCCAGCACGCCGAGGGCGCCGATCACGATGCCGGCCAGCAGCAGCCCGCGCAGGTCGAGATCGCCCACGGACGCGGACAGATAGATGCTGTCGTCGGTGCCCGCGCCGCTCAGGTTCAGCAGGCCGGTGAACGCCGCGCCCAGCAGCCCGGTGAGCACCAGGCTGGCCAGGGTCCCGGCCACCGCCACCGAGATGTGCACGCTGACACCGTGGGTCAGATAGAGCGCCGCGAACATGATCGCCGCCGCGCCGACCACGGCCACCAGCAGCGGCGGCGAGCCGTCCAGGATCGCGGGCAGCACGAAGAACAGCAGGATCGCGAAGGACACCGCCAGGCCGGCCAGCGAGGTCAGCCCGCGCAGCCGCCCGAAGGCCAGCACCACGGCCACGGTCAGCGCCACCAGCCAGAGCAGCGGCGTCGAGCGTTGCAGGTCGACCACCGAGTACGAGCGCCCGCCGGGCACCGCGTCCGGGTAGTACAGCAGCACCACGTCGTCGCCCACCTCGAGCCGCGGCGCGCCCGGCCCCTGCGGCAGGTCGACGGTCTGCTCGGTGTCCGCACCCGGCCCGTCGGTGATCCGGACCTGAGCCGAGCCGCAGCGGCCGGCCGGGCACTGCTGCTCGGTCACCGCGACCACGGTGCCCAGCGCACGCTCGCCGCCACCGGCCGCCGGCGGGGTGGTCTCGACCCGGCCGGGCCAGAGCACGATCAGCGCGATCAGCGTGAGCAGGGCGGCCGGGACGAGCACCGCGGTGACGATGCGGCGGGTGCGCCGGGACGCGGCGGGCGGGGACGCGGCGTGCGCGTGCGCGTGGGTCACTTCCGTCGGGCCGGGTCGTTCCACGCCTCACGCAGCTCCCGCTTGGTGGTCTGCCACCACTCCTTCAGGTCGGCGCCGAAGTCGCGGAAGTCGCCACGCAGGTCGTCCATCGCCCAGACGAAGCCGGGGTCGTCGAGGCGGATGCCCATCCGTTCGGCGAAGCCCAGCAGCCACAGCACGACCACCAGCCCGAGCGCCACCACCGGCAGCGGGGACGCGACCGTCACGGCGTACCAGACGAGGAGGGTGACGATCGCGATCACCGTGCCCAGGCCGCCGAGCGCGGCGCGGCGCAGCAGCCGCGGCGCCAGGCGCAGGCACCGCCAGGGCAGCGTGCCGGCCGGGATCAGCACTCGCGCGGCCAGGCCGGTGGCGCCGAGCGCGACCGCGGCCGCGAACAGCCGGGCGAACTCCCAGTCGAGGTGCGCCGGGATCATCACCAGCAGGACCGCCGGGGCGAGCCACTTGCGCAGCCCGCTGAGCAGGCTGCGGATCGGCCAGGTCATCGAGATCACATCGGGGCGCGCCGGGTCGTCGCGGGCCACGCCGTGCAGGCCGCGCATCGATCGGCCGACCTTGAGCCGCTCGGCGTCGAGCATCGCGACCAGCCACCGGCCGTAGGTGTTGGCCGGATCCTGGGCCAGCGCCTTGCAGGCGGCGTCGAAGGCGGCCTCGCGGTCTCCCGCCTCCCGTTCCACCGCGGCCAGGGTGAGCAGGCTCTCCACCGAGTCCGGCGCCAGCTCCAGCGCCTGCCGGGCCGCGGCGCGAGCCGGTTCGGCCTTGCGATCTGCCGAGTACGCCCGGGCCAGCACCCGATGCCCGGCGGGATCGTGCGGGGCCAGCCGCGCCGACTCCAGCGCCGCCGTGATCGCCGCCGCCGTGCGCAACAGCGCGATCAGGCTCTCCGCGCGCTCGGCGTGCGCACCGGCCAGCTCCGGATCGGCGGCCAGCGCGGCGTCGCAGGCGTCCACCGCCGACGGGTACTCCCGCCGCATCCGCAACACGAATCCCAGCAGCACCAGCAGCTCCGGGTCGGCGGGCGCGGCGGCCAGGCCGTCGCGCAGCAACCGCTCGGCATCGTGGTAGCGACCGGTCTCGGCGAGCCCACGCGCCTGCCGGTAGGTCGCCGCTTCGGTCATGGGTTGCGATTATGCCTCGCCCGGTTGAGGTTTCCGGCGCGGAAGGGCTCAATTCGGCGTCCGGCGGCCGATGTTTGCCCTTGCACCCGGGCGGACCGGGCGCGGTGGAGGGACGACGAGATGCGCGCGCTCTGGGCCACGGCCCTGCGGTTCGGCCGGAACGGGATGGAACCGATCCTGGTCCTGGCCGTGGTCGCCGGGCTGCGCGTGTTCGGCCTCTCCGGCGACACGCCGCTGTGGCTGATCGCCGCCGCGCTGATCGCCGGCACCGTCTGGCAGCAGCCCGGGGTGCAGAGCCGGCTGTCCGGCGGCGTGCCGGGCGGGCGGCTGTGGCTGCGCGTCGTCCTGCACGTGCTGCAGACCACCGCGGTCATGTACATGGTCGGCTGGGGCGCGCTGCTGGCCGTCGCACACCTGCACATCTTCACGCTCTACCTCAAGGAGGACGGCTCCCGCTCGTGGAAGCCGCTGGCCGTCAGCAGCGCCATCTCCCTCGGGCTGGGCGAACTGGCATTCGCCGGCGGCCTGCTGAACAGCTATCTGCCACTCCCGCAGGGTCACGGCGTCTCGCTGCTGATCGCCCTGGGCACGCTGACCACGGCCCGGGTGATCGGGCACTCCACCGAGATGCGGGAGCGGGCCGAGGGCGCGTTGCGGGCCAGCGAGGAGCGCTTCCGGGCGCTGCTGCGGGACGGCTCGGAGGTGGTCACGATGTCCGAGGCGAACGGCACGGTGACCTACGTGAGCCAGGCGATCGCCCAGGTGATGGGCTGGTTCCCGAACGACGTGGTGGGCCACCGCCTACGCGAGTACGTGCACCCGGACGACGTGCTGGCGGATGCCGAGCTGCACGAGCGGGTGCTGGCCGGCGACGGCACCACCGAGCACGCCGCCGAGATGCGCTACCGGCACGCGGACGGCGGCTGGCACTGGCACGAGGTGATTCTGCGCAACATGCTCGCCCACCCCGAGGTGCACGCGGTCGTCGGCCACCACCGGGACATCACCGAGCGGCGGGCGGTGCAGGACCGGATCGCGTACGCCGCCGCGCATGACAGCCTGACCGGGCTGGCGAACGGGCCGACGCTGACCCGCGACCTCGAGCGCGCGCTGGCCCAGGGCACCCGCTACCAGTACCCGGTCGGGATGCTCTTCCTGGACCTGGACGGCTTCAAACAGGTCAACGACACGTACGGGCACGACGTCGGCGACCAGCTGCTGCACACCATCGCGGAGGTGGTGCGCGGGACCGTGCGGGACACCGACACCGTGGGCCGGCTGGGCGGCGACGAGTTCGGCGTGGTGCTGAGCCGGGTCGGCGGCGCGGACGAGGCGATGGCCGTGGCGCAGCGCATCATCGAGGGCATCGACCAGCACCGGTCGGTGGCCGGCCTGCGGCTCGACGTCGGTTGCAGCGTCGGCGTGGCGATCGCCTTCCCGGGCGGCAGCGACGCGAAGACCATGCTGCGGCACGCGGACGCGGCGATGTACCGCTCGAAGCGCCGCGCCCGCAACGGCTTCCAGCTCTACGTCGAGGACAACCTCGAAGCGCCCTGGCTGCAGCCCTGAGGTCTCTCAGCCCGGTCGGCGGTAGCCGGCGATCGGGCCGCGGTCGATGGTCGCCATGCGCACGTGGTCACCGGTGTGCGGCGCGTGCACGACCTCGCCGCCGCCGATGTAGATGGCCACGTGATGCAGGCTGCCCGGGTAGTAGAACACCAGGTCGCCGGGTTTCAGCTCGGCCCTGGTGACGGCCCGGCCCTCGCCCCACTGGTCGCGGGTGTAGTGCTCGAGGTGCACCCCCACGCTGGCCCAGGCGGTCTTGGTGAGCCCGGAGCAGTCGTAGCCGCCCGGTCCCTCGGCGCCGAAGATGTACGGCTTGCCGATCAGGTCACAGGCCTTCTGCGCGGCCCGCCCGCCCTTGTCCCGGGTGTAGGTGACCGGGCACGGGCCGGTGCGGAACGCCCCGTCGTCGGCGCTGCTGCCATAGGCCTTGATCCGGAGCTTCTGCAGCTCGCCGATTTTCTTCTCGATGCCGGCCTTGCTGCGGGCCAGCCCGGCGTCCTGGGTGGCCAGGGTCTGGGTCAGCGTGTCCAGGTCGCGCTTGTCCCCGCTGAGCTTGTCGCGCAGCTCGGCGACGTCCTTGACCTCGGCGCGCTGGTGCTTCGCGTACTGGTCCAGGAACATCAGCTTGTCGGTGAGGCCGGTGGTGGTCCCGGTCATGATCATGGCGCGCATCGCGCTGGGCGACCCCTGCATGTACGCGTCCGCGGCCATCCCGCGCACCTGCGCCATGGCGACGTTGACCTCGATCTCGAGCGGGGTCAGCCGCTTCTGGATGGCGGCCAGGTTGCGGCGGTTGGCGATCAGCTTGTTGTGCACGTTGTTGTACTGCTCGATGACCGGCTCGAGCTTGTTCCACTCGGCGTCGATCTGGGCCTCGACGCCGGACGGCGTGGGCTCGGCGTGGACCGGGGCGACCGGCGCGACGATGACGGCCGCGGCGGCGGCGAGAACGACAAGCAGGCGGCGCACGTGGGGGCGGATCCCTTTCTTCCCTCAGCCGCCGACCGGGTTAGCTGACGGGTTCGCGAGGGAAGCGCTCGCGGCCGCAGACTCTGCGGCTTCACCCCAACTGCTCGGGTCCCCGATGCACGCACGGAGCGTGATTAGGCGGTGGCCCGTCAGGTCGGCCGGTGTGGACGACGGGGGACTGCCGAGCCGCGGACCACCGTACCCGGGTTGCGGTTGATCGGAAACGCGGCCGCCCGGTGTCACTCACAGTGGCCAGCGGTTGACCGCGGCACTGAGCCACGGGACCACCACGACGACCGTCGGCAGGACCAGCAACGCGACTGCGGCGGCCACCACGAGCAGGGTCAGCGCGGCCGATCGGGGGTGCGGCGCGGCCAGCCGGTCGAGGCGCCGGCGGCGGTCCTCCCCCGCGCCTTCGTCGCTCAGCCTGGCGAGCGCGCCGGCCACCGGCGCGGCGCCCTCGCGGTCGGTGGCGGCGTCGTCGGCGACCATCTCCAACAACAGGTGTACGGCGTCCAGCGGCGCCCGCGATCGCAGCGGCCGCGGCACCGCCCGGTAGAACGCGGTGAACGACTCGCGGACCAGCTCGTGCCGGTGCCGCAGGTGCGCCTGCTCGTGCGCGATCACCGCGGCCACCTGAGCGTCGTCCAGCACGTCCAGGGCGCCGCCGGTGAGCACCACCCGCGGCGAGCGGCCGGCCACGCAGTAGGCCAGCGGCTGTGCGCCGTCGAGCACCCGCAGGCCCTCGACGTCCAGGCCGTGGCGCTTCTCCGCGGTGTCCAGCAGATCCACCAGCAGGCGGTGCCGGGCGCGGCGGGCCCGGGATCGCCACATCACGCCGGCCAGCGACACCAGCAGCCGCAGCACGATCACCGCGGCCACCGCCAGGGCGCCGATCAGCGCGACGGTGGCCGCCCGGCGGCCGCTGCCGGCGGCGCGGATCAGCTCCTCCGGGCCGGCCAGCACCACGCCCAGCGCGCACAGCACGCCGGCCAGGGTGATCGCCTGCCAGAGCAGCACGGCGGCGGCGGGCGCCCGGTCCGGCCAGCGGGCGCCGGCCAGCACCCCGGGCACGACCAGCGACAGCGTCAGCCCGAGCGCGCCCAGGAGCAGGGCGGTCACTTCTGCCGGGCCGCCTCGATCGCCGCCGCCAGGGCGTCGGGCGAGAGCTGGCCCACGAAGTACGCCAGGGCCGCGTCCTGGTCGGGGGTGTCGCCGAGCGCGTCCAGCATCAGCGCCGCGGTCATCTGCTCGCGGGTCTGCGCGGGCAGGTAACGAAAGGCGCGGCCGTCCCGCTCGCGGGTCACCACGGACTTCTTGGCCAGCCGGTCGAGCACCGTCATCACCGTCGTGTAGGCCAGGTCGCGGCCGCTCAGGCGCTCGTGCACCTCGCGCACGGTCAGCGGCCCGCCGGCCTCCCACAACTGCGTCATGACCTCACGTTCCAGGTCTCCCAGCGCCATGTGAGCCATCCTACTGCACGACGTAGTACTACTCGTCGTAGTATCTACTACAGGACGTCGTAGAGGAGTCTTCCATGGACGTGCTGGACCTGACCCGGCTGCAGTTCGCCGTCGTCACGATCTACCACTACTTCTTCGTGCCGCTGTCGATCAGCCTGGCGGCGATCGCGGCCGGACTGCAGATCGCGTGGCTGCGTACCCGTGAGGATCGGTTCTTGCGGTTGACCAAGCTGACCGGGAAGTTGCTGATCGTCACGTTCGCCGTGGGGGTGGTGACCGGGCTGGTGCAGGAATTCCAGTTCGGCATGGGGTGGAGCGCGTTCGCCCGCTTCTACGGCGACGTGTTCGGCCCGACCCTGGCGATCGAGGGGATGCTCGCGTTCTTCCTCGAGGCCACGTTCCTGGCGCTCTGGTATTTCGGCTGGGACCGGCTGCCCCGCATGGTGCACCTGGCGACCATCGTGATCGTGGCGATCGGCACGGTGCTGTCCGCGTTCATCATCCTGGCGGCCAACTCGTTCATGCAGAACCCGGTGGCGTACGAGCTCGACCCGGCCACCGGGCGCGCGCATCTCACGTCCTTCGCCGAGCTGTTGACGAACAAGGTGAACCTGGCCGCCTTTCCGCACACGCTCGCCGGTGCGGTGATGGTCGGCGGGGCCTTGATTCTCGCCATCGGCGTCTGGCAGCGGCACGCTTCCTTGATCTTCCGCACCTATGCCCGGCTCGGCGCGTGGCTCACCCTCGCCGGCGGCGCGCTCACCGCGCTCACCGGCGACCACCTCGGCAAGGTCATCACCGAGGTCCAGCCGATGAAGATGGCCGCCGCCGAGGCGCTCTACGAGACCACGACGGGCGCGCCGTTCTCGGTGTTCGCGGTCGGCGGGCTGGACGGCGGCCGGCCGTGGTTCAGCCTGGAGATCCCGTGGCTGCTGTCGATCCTGGCCAAGGGCTCCCCCGGCGACACCGTGCAGGGCATCGACGATCTCCAGGCTCTTTACACCTCGGAATATGGACCAGGCAGCTATGTGCCGATGATTCCGGTCGCCTTCTGGTCGTTCCGGCTGATGATCGGGATCGGCATGCTGGCCGCCGCGGTCGCGCTGCTCCATCTCTGGACCAGCCGCAAGGGCCGCACCCCGCACCGGCTGCTGCTGCGCTGGCTGCCGCTGATCCCGCTGCTGCCCACCGCGGCGAACTCGCTCGGCTGGATCTTCACCGAGACGGCCCGGCAGCCGTGGCTGGCGTTCGGCATCTCCAAGGTCGGGGACGGCATCTCGCCCGGGCTGACCAGCGCCGAGGTGATCGCGTCGCTGATCGGGTTCACGGTGGTCTACGGCGTCCTGGCCGTGCTGTGGCTGCGCCTGATCCGGCACGTGGCCCGATCTGAACTCATCCCTTCGGATTCGCCGAACGTCACCGAATCCGCCACCGTCTACTGAGGAGTCTTCCCGTGGTGACCTTCTGGTTCGGGCTGGTCGTCCTGGCCTGGGTGCTCTACTTCGTGCTCGAGGGCTTCGACTTCGGCGTCGGCGTGCTCGGCCCGCTGCTGGGCCGCGACGACCACGAGCGCGGCGCCGCGATCCGCACCATCGGCCCGTTCTGGGACGGCAACGAGGTCTGGCTGGTGGCCGCGATCGGCGTCACGTTCGCCGCCTTCCCACCGTGGTATGCATCCCTGCTCTCCGGCCTCTACCTGCCGATGGCCGCGATCCTGCTGCTGCTCGCGATCCGCGGGGTGGCGCTGGAGTTCCGCGGCAAGGGGTCCGGCCCGCGCTGGCGGCGCGGCTGCGAACTGGCCCTGGCGGTCAGCTCGGCGCTGGTGGTGATGCTGTGGGGCGCGGTCCTCACGGTCTTCGTGCGCGGGCTGGCGCTGGACGCCGCCGGCACGGTGACCGGTACGGGTCTCAGCCGCAGCCTGTCGCCTGTTCTTCAGTGGGAGTCCGGCGTCGGCGCATTGTTCGCGCTGGCCGCCGCGGTCCTGCTGGGCGCGACGTTCCTGGCGTTGCGCACCACCGGCCCGATCCGCGTCCGCGCCCGCCACGCCTCGGTGCTCTCCGGCACGGTGCTGGCGGCCGGCGCGTTCGCCGCCGGCGCCGCCTTCGACAGCCGCGCCTTCCTCGCCGCCGGGGTGCTCGCGCTCGGCGTCGCGTTCCTGGCTCGCTCGGGCAAGGAGACAACGGCATTCTCCGGTACGGCCATCGGCGTCGCCGCCGCGGTCGCCACCGTGCTGACCGTGCACGGCGACGTGGTGCTGCCGAGCACACTGAACGCGGCGTGGTCGCTGACCCGCGACTCGGCGGCCGCGACCCCGTCGACGCTGCGCCTGCTCACCGTGGCCGGGCTGGTGGTGCTGCCCGGGGTGCTGGCCTATCAGGCCTATTCCTATTGGGTGTTCCGCCGCCGGGTGGCCAGCGAACGGGTGCCGTCGTGAAAGGCCCGGTCGACCCTCGGCTGCTGAGGCACGCCCGCGGCGGCACCGCCGGCCTGGCGTTGATCGGCGCGGCTCAGGCCGGCGGCGCACTCCTCCTGGCGCTCGGTCTGACCGCCGTGGTCACCGGCAACCGCGGCACCGGCATCGCCGTGCTGGCGCTGGTCTATCCGGTCCGGGCGGTGCTCGCCTGGGCCGAGCAGGTGGTCGCCCAGCGCACCGCCGCCCGGGTCACCGACTCGCTCCGGCGCCAGACCCTGGCCGCCGCGGTGCGACGCGGCCCGGCGTGGGTCGCCCGCTATGGCAGCGGCCGTCTGATCGCCGCCCTGACCACCGGCCTGGAAGCGGTGCGGCCGTGGTTCTCCGGCTATCTGCCCGCGCTGATCCTGGCCGTGGCGCTGCCCCCGCTGGTGGTGATCGCGATGGCCCTGGTCGACCCTTCGTCGGCGCTGATCACAGTGCTGACGCTGCCGCTGGTGCCGGTGCTGGGCGCGCTGATCGGCTGGGCGACCTCGGCGCGGGCGTCCGCGCGGTGGGCGGAGGACGCCCGCCTGGCCGGCCACTTCCTGGACGTGGTCCGGGGCCTGGGCACACTCCGCGTCTTCGGCCGCGCGACCCGCCAGACGTCGGTGGTCGCGGACCTGACCGCGAAGCACAGCTCGGCGACGATGCGCGTGCTGCGGGTCGCCTTCCTGTCCTCGACCGCGCTCGACCTGCTGGCCACGCTGTCGGTAGGACTGATCGCGGTCTCGGCCGGGCTGCGGGTCGCGGCGGGCGACATGCCATTGGGTCCGGCCCTGCTGGTGATCCTGCTGGCCCCGGAGGCATATCGCCCACTGCGCGAGTCGGCCGCCCGCTACCACGCGAGCGCCTCGGCAGCAGCGGTCATCGACGACCTCGAAGAGATCCTGACCGACCCCCCGGCCGCCACGTCCACCCCCGTCGGCGACGAAAGCCCGGTTGGCCTGCGGGCCAGCGAATTGCGAGTGCGGCACCCGGATGCGGAGTGCGATGCGCTGCGGCTGGACGAGGTGGAGGTGCGCGCCGGCGAGGTGGTCGCGCTGCGCGGCCCATCGGGCGCCGGGAAGACGACGACGCTGCGGGTGCTCGCGGGCAAGCAGGCGCGCGACGCCGGAGAGGTCGAGCTCGGCGGTCCGCCGCCGCTCTACCTGCCGCAACGCCCGACGCTGCCGCACGCCCGCACGGTCGGCGACGTGGCCGGCAGCGACGCCCTGCGCGCCGTCGGACTGGATCTGCCGCCGGACACCCCGCTGGGCGAACACGGCCAGGGCGTCTCGGCCGGCCAACGGCAACGGCTGGCCCTGGCCGCCCTGCTGGCCGAGGCCCGCGAGGAACCCCGAGTCCTGCTCCTCGACGAACCGACCGCCCACCTGGACCCGGCAGCCGAACGCCAGGTCATCGCCGAGCTGCGAGCCGCCGCCCGCCGCGGCTGCGCGATCCTGGTGGTAGCCCACCGCCCAGCACTGCTGGCAGCCGCCGACCGCCTGATCGAGGTGACTGCCCCGCCGGCACTCAGCTCCGAGTCCGCGGACGGAGAGCCTCCGCGATCCCTTTGCTCTGCACACATATACGCAACGCCCGCGCCGCGACGCACCACGCTCCGGGAAGAAAGAGGCCGTTCGGACGGCCCGACAACCACCGGAGACCCGGGGGCCAAGCCCTCGGTGCGCGCGACGACATCCACCCGGGACGGCTTGGGAACGTCCGGGGCGCGGGTGGTCGCTGTCCTGCTCGGGGCCGGATCCTGGCTGGCGGGGATCCTGCTGACCGCGGCCGCCGCCTGGCTTCTGGTGCGGGCCGCCACGTTGCCGCCGGTGCTCACGCTCTCGACGGCTGTCGTGCTGGTGCGTGGGAGTGCGGTCGCGCGGCCGTTGCTGCGATACGCGGAACGGCTCGTCTCGCACCGGGTGGCGTTTGCCCGGATGGGGGCTCGGCGGGCGGCCGTCTATGCCGGGCTGATCCCGCGGGTGCCGGGGCCGGCCGTCAAGCGGCGCGGTGAGCTGCTCACCCGGGTCGTCGACGATGTGGACGCCGACGTCGACGGGCTGCTGCGTGGCGCGTTGCCGGCTCTGGCCACGATCGTCGCCGCGCTGACCGGGCTCGGAGTCGTGTTGCTGGTGCGGCCGGTTGCCGCGGTGCCGATGGCGGTCGGGCTGCTGGTCGCGGGAGTGTTCGCGCCCGCGCTGGGCGTGTGGCTGGAGGCCCGGCGGGAGGCGGCCACCGGGATCGCACGGGCCTGGCTGCGGGACGCGGTCGTGGAGGCGGTCGACGGGGTTGAGGAGGTGGGGGCGCTGGGCGTACCGGAGGAGCGCAGTTCGGTCCTGGCGCGCCGGGAAGCGCGGGCGGCGCGGGGAGCCGGACTCGCCGCGGCGTTGGCCCAGCTCGGATGGGGGGTCGCGGTGGTCGGGGCGGCGCTGCTGCTGGCGCCGGGTGGCGGGCTCGATCGGGAATGGTCGGCCGTGGTGCTGCTGGGGATCGTGGCGCTGGCTGAACCGGTGGCGGTGCTGCCTGACGCGGCGCTTGCTCGGCGGCGGGCTGGTGCGGCGCGGCGGCGGCTGGATGCGTTGACTGAGCAGGCGCCGCCGGCCGCGACGCCGCCCGAGCATGGGCCCGAGCCGGTTGACGGGAGTGTGTCGATCCGGGGGCTGGTGGCGGGCTGGGGGAACGGAAGCGGCGACGGCCCGGGTGTTGCGTATCGGTGTGCAGAGCAAGCTGTGCTGGCCGGGTTTGATCTCGAAATGCCGGACGGGACGGCGACCGTGATTCTCGGGCCGTCGGGCAGTGGCAAGTCGACGCTCGCCGCCGTGCTGGCGCGGTTTCTCGACCCGATCGCCGGCCGCGTGACCATCGGCGGGCGTGAGTTGAGCACGCTGAGCGAGGAGACGTTGCGGCGGCATGTCGCGCTGGTCGGGGACGAGACCGAGCACGTGTTCGCCTCCACCGTGCGGGAGAACCTGCGGCTCGCCCGCCCCGGCGCGACCGACGCCGAGCTGCGCGCGGTGCTGGACCGGGTCGGGCTGCGGCTCGATCTGGATCGGCGGCTCGGGACCGGCGGGGCGACGCTCTCCGGTGGGCAGCGCAAGCGGCTCGCCACCGCCCGGGCTCTGCTGGCCGGGCCGCGGATGCTGATTCTCGACGAGCCGACCGAGGGCATCGACGAGGAGGGCGCGGAGGCGCTGATGACCGATCTGCTGGGCGCGACGAGCGGCCGGACCGTGCTGGTGCTCACGCACCGCACGGACGGCCTCGGGACGGTGCCGGCCGAGCGGATCCACACCCTCGACGGGCGAGGTGAGCGTCACGCGTCCTCGGTCAGCAGTTCGAGCACCTCCCGCTCGGCCTTCTCGATCGGGGCGTCCGGCGACGTGCCGGCCACCTTGCCGTCCTGGTAGAGGTCGACGACGCGCGGGTCGACATAGGAGTTGCGGGCCACCGTCGGGGTGTTGCCGAGCAGTTCGGCGACCTCCTTCATGGCGTGCGAGACGGCCTTCTTGCGCTTCGTCTCGGTGGGCTGCGGCCCGGCCTCGGCCAGCACCTCCGCCGCCTTGACCGTGCCGTGCCAGGTGCGGAAGTCCTTGGCGGTCATCCGGTCGCCGGAGATCTCGCGCAGGTAGTCGTTGATCTCGTCGGCGTCCACCTCGGGCCAGCGCCGCCGCTTCGGATCCCAGTACGCGAACAGCCGCTTCTCCCCGCGCCGCCGCCGCTTCAGGTCCCGCAGCACCGCGCACACCTCGCCGTCCCCGACCGACGCCGAGTGCTCGACCCCGGACTTGCCAGGATATTCGAGCAGGACGCAGGCGCCACGGGTGCGGACGTGGTCGGGGCGCAGCGTGGACAGGCCGTAGGACGGGTCCTCGTCGCGGTCGGCGTACTGCGCGCCGCCGACCCGGAACATGCCCATGTCGAGCAGCCGGACGATCGCCGCCAGCACCCGCCCGCGGGACAGGCCGCGGCTGGTCAGGTCGGCGCACAGCCGCTCGCGCACCTTCGGCAGCCGCTCGGCCACCTCGAGGGCGTGGTCGAACTTCGCCTCGTCCCGGGTGCTGCGCCAGACCCGGTGGTAGAGGTACTGCTTGCGGCCCGCTGCATCCTTCCCGACCGCCTGGATGTGCCCGCGCGGGTCGGGGCTGATCCACACCTCGGTCCAGGCCGGCGGGATGACCAGCGCGCGGATCCGCTCGATCGCCTCGTCGTCGCCCAGGCGCTCGCCGTCGGTGTCCAGATATGTGAAGCCCTTGCCCGAGCGCCGCCGCCCGAAGCCGGGCTTGTTCAGATCACTTCGTCGCAGCCGCAACGCTTCACCTCCCCAGGATCATCGGCTGACTTCCCGCGATCGGGACCGGCAAACTTCGGTGCTTGACCTGGAGCGCGCTCCGGGTCCTAGCGTCGAGGCATGCAGACAGTGGAACTCGGCCGGACCGGCCGGCAGGTGAGCGCCCTCGCCCTGGGCGCGATGCAGATGGGCAGCGAGACCCCGGAGGACGAGTCGCGCACGATCCTGGACCGCTACGCGGAGCTGGGCGGATCGTTCGTCGACACGGCGGACTGCTACGAGTGGTGGGCGCACCCGGGCAGCCACGCCGGGCACAGCGAGGACCTGCTGGGCCGGTGGATGCGCGACCGGAACAACCGCGACGAGCTCTTCCTGGCGACCAAGGGCAGCGGCATGCCGCACTGGTCGCCGGACCTGTGGAAGGCGGACGGCACCCCGGACTGGGAGCTGGCCCGGCGCACCTTCTCCGGCGCCGGCGCGGACCACCTGCGGCAGGCTCTGGACGGCAGCCTGCGGCGGCTCGGCACCGATCACGTGGACCTCTATTACATCCACGTCGACGACCGGGCCACCCCGCTGGAGGAGACGCTCGAGGCGCTGGCCGGCTTCGTGCGGGCCGGCAAGGTGAAGCACCTGGGCTGGTCGAACGTGCGCACCTGGCGGCTGGAGCGGATCCGGCAGCTGTGCGAGCGCAACGGCTGGCCACTGCCGGTCGCGGTCCAGCAGCAGCACTCCTACCTGCGGCCCAAGGCGGGCGTGCGGAACGACTCGGTGGTGGACGTCGAGCAGTGGGACTACCTGAGCGAGCACGACGACCTGACGCTGGTCGCCTACTCGCCGATCCTCAAGGGCATCTTCGACGACCCGCGGAAGCGGGCCGAGAGCTGGATGATGGCGTCCTACGCCGGTCCGGACGCGGACGCCCGGCTGGCGGTGCTGACCGGGCTCGCGGACGAGCTGAACGTGACGCCGAACCAGCTGGTGGTGGCGTGGATGATGCAGCGTCCGGGCCCGCGGGTGGTACCGCTGATCGGCCCGCGCACGCCGGCCCAGTTCGAGAACCTGGTGCCCGCGCTGGACATCAAGCTCACCGCGGAACATCTCCAGAAGCTGGACGAAGCCGGGGCCTAACCGTGCCAGGTGCGCCAGAGCGCGGCGTACGAGCCGCCCTGGCGCACCAGCTCGTCGTGGCTGCCCAGCTCGATGATCCGGCCGCCGTCCATCACCGCCACCCGGTCCGCGTCGTGCGCCGTCTGCAGCCGGTGCGCGATCGCGATCACCGTGCGGTCGTGCAGCACCGCCGCCAGCGCGCGCTCGGCGGTGCGGGCGGCGGTCGGGTCGAGCAGCGCGGTCGCCTCGTCCAGGATCACCGTGTGCGGGTCGGCGAGCAGCACCCGGGCCAGCGCCAGCTGCTGCGCCCGGGCGCCGTCCAGCGGGTTCTCGCCCAGGTCCAGGTCGAGGTCGGCGGCCCAGTCCGCGCCCACCATGTCCAGCGCCCGCCGCATCTCGGCGTCGGTCGCGGCCACCATCAGGTTGTCCCGCAACGACTCCGCGAACACGTGGTGCTCCTGGGTGACCAGCACGACGTGCCGGCGCAGCTCGTCCGGCGGCAGGTCGGCCACCGGCACCCCGCCGACGGTCACGCTGCCGCCGCCGGGCCGGTCCACCCCGGCGAGCAGCCGGCCCAGTGTCGACTTCCCCGCACCGGACAGCCCGACGATGGCCAGCCGCTCCCCCGGCCGCACGGTCAGCGTGACGTCGTGCAGCACGTCGCGGCCCTGGTCGTAGGCGTAGCGGACGTCGCGCACCTCGATCCGCTCGCCGTCCGGGCGCCGGGTGGTGGAGACCGGCCCGGGCGGCACCGCGGAGATCCCCTCGACCCGGGCGAAGGAGGCGGTGCTGCTCTGCAGCTGCTCGATCCAGATCATGATGGCGTCCAGCGGCCCGACCAGCTGCCGCAGGTAGAGCACCGCCGCGCCGACCGTGCCGAGCGTCACCATCCCCTCGAAGGACAGGTATCCGCCGAGCACCAGCACCAGCACGACCGGCACCGAGTAGGACATCTCCACCTGCGGGAAGAAGAACGTGCGCAGGCGCAGGGTGGCGAGGCGGGTGCGGCGGGTCTCGCTGATCGCGTCCCGGCCCGCCGCGAGGCGGCGTTCCCGCAAACCAAAGGCCTCGATGGTACGGGCGCCCGTCACCGTCGCGGACAACTCATCGGCGAGCCGCGAGTTCGCCGCGCCCTCCCGCAGATACGCGTCCCGGGCGTGTCGCAGGTACCACCGCGTGGTGAAGATGATGCCGGTGAACCCGATCACCCCGGCGAGCCCGAGCAGCGGGCTGAGCACCAGCACCGCGACCACCAGGAACACCAGCTGGATCACCGAGGCGATGATCTCCGGCAGGATGTCGCGCAGCGTGCCCGCCACGGCGTCCACATCGGAGGTTCCACGGGCCGCCAGGTCGCCGGGGGGCACCCGTTCCACGACCGCGGCCGGCAACGCGAGCGACCGGTCCAGGAAACCCTCGCGGATCCGGGCGGCCGTGCGCTCCCCGAAGTTGTAGCCGACCACGAGCGCCTGCCGGAGCAGGAAGATCTGGGCGAGGGCGCAGCCGAGCACACCCAGCGCGAGCCGATCCACCCGGTCCGCGCCACCGCCCCCGGTGACCGCGTCGATGATCCGGCCGAGCAGGAAGGGCCCGCCCAGCCCGGCCAGCGCGGCGAGCGCGTTGAGGACGCCCAGCCAGACCACCGACCGGCGATCGGCGGCGATCAGGCGCAGCGCGGCCCGGCCCACCTCACGCGGGCTCGCGACGGGCAGGACGGCGGTGCTCACGCGTGCGCCTCCTCGTCGCCGAAGACCCGGGTGACCAGGGCCCGATAGCCCGCGCAGGTGGCCAGCAGCTCGCGGTGCGTGCCGCTGGCCGCGACCCGGCCGTCCGCCAGGTAGTGCACGACGTCGGCGCGGGCCAGCAGCACCGGCGACGTGGTGGCGAGCACGGTGCCGCGGCCGGTGCGCAGGTCGGTCAGCCGCTCGGCGATCGCGGCCTCGGTGTGCGCGTCCACCGCGGAGGTGGGCTCGGCGGCGAGCAGCATCTCCGGGTCGGCGTGCAGCGCGCGGGCCAGCCGGACCCGCTGCCCCTGGCCGCCGGAGAGGTTGCGGCCCTGCCACTCGACCGGGCGGCCCAGGTCGTCGGCGACATCGTGCGCGACGGCCGCGTCGACGGCCCGCCGCACCCGCTGGTCGTCGGGCTCGTCGGGCCCGGCGATCACCTCGCGCAGCGGCCCGGCGAACAGGAACGCGTCGTGCGGCGCGAACAGCACCCGGTCGCGCACGTCGGCCTGGGCGATCTCGGACAGCGGCCGGCCACCCCAGGTGGCGTCCGTCTCGCCGTAACGGCCGAGACGGTCCAGGATCACGGCGGCCTCGGCGGTGCGGGCGACGGCCAGCACGGTGAACCGGCCCGGCTCGGCGGTCACCCCCGACTCCGGGTCGTGCAGGGTGGCGGGCGCGGGCGGGCCGGGTTCGCCGTCCGGCGGCTCCTCGGGGACGCGCAGGAAGCCGACCACGCGACGGGCCGCGACCAGGCCACGGGTCACGTCGAAGCCGCAGAAGATGAAGACGTTGACCGGGATCGCGAGCATCGCGGTGTAGCCGTAGACCGCGATCAGCTCGCCGACGGTCAGCTCGCCGGCCGCGGTCAGCCGGGCGGCCAGCCAGGTGACGATGGCCAGGAACAGCACCGGCAGCCCGTTGCCGAGGGCGCCGACCCAGCTCGCCGTGCCGCCCACCCGGTAGCCCAGGTCGCGCAGTCCCGACGACTGCTGCCGGTAGCGGGCCAGGTGCGACTCCTTGCCGCCGAGGCCGTTCAGGATGCGCAGCCCGCCGAGCACGTCCACCAGGCGCCCGGCGAGCTCTCCCTGCCGCTCCCGATAGACCTGGCCGGCCGACTGCATGCGGTTCAGCAGAGGACCGACCACCAGACCCAAGACCGGTACGCCGGCCAGCACCACCACGGCCAGCGAGGGCGAGATCCGCAGCAGCAGGACGGCGATCACCGCGTACGCGATCGTGCTGGCCACCCCGACCCCGCCGACGTTCATCGCCCGGCCGACGATCCACACGTCCGAGATGCCGATGGTGACCACCTCGCCGGCGTTGATCCGGCGCGGCAGCGCCGCCCCGAGCCGGGTCGCGTGCGCCAGCACCAGGTCGGCGGTCTGCAGCCCGGCGGCCATCCGCAGCTTGGTCATCGAGCGGTGCCGCATGATGCCGAGGAAGGCGCCCGCCGCGCCCATCGCGAGCACGGCCGCGGCCCAGGCGAGCAGCGCGCCCGGGCGGCGCGCGGTCAGGCCGCGGTCGATGGCCTGCCCGATCAGGTACGGAGTGCTGGCCAGGCTGATGAACCACAGCGAGCCGAACATCGCGCCCATCGCCACCCGGCGCTTGTTCCGTGCTGCGAGCCAGATCAGGAATCGTGCGGGTCCCCGTGTCTCCACTCCGCCACTCTGCCCGATGACCGGCTGTTACGGTCGCCCCCATGCGACGGGTGATCGACGGCCGGGAGTTCGACTTCGCGCGCCGGGTGGCGGTGATGGCGATCGTCAACCGGACGCCGGACTCGTTCCACGACCGCGGCCGCACGTACGCGCTTGATCACGCTCTGGCGGCGGTCCGGGCCGCGGCCGCCGCCGGCGCCGACTGGATCGACGTGGGCGGAGTCCCGTTCGGGCCCGGCCCGGAGGTGACCCCGGCCGAGGAGATGGCCCGGGTGCTGCCGGTGGTCGAGGCGGCGCGCGAGCTCGCCGTGGTGTCGGTGGACACCTACCGGCCGGAGGTGGCGCGGGCGGCGATCAAGACGGGCGCCGGGGTGATCAACGACACGTCGGGGCTGCGCGACCCGGAGATGGCCGACGCGGTGGCCGGCACCGGGGCCGCGCTGGTGATCACGCACAGCCTGGCCGCGCCGCGGACGCCGTATCCGTCGCCGTCCTATGCGGACGTGACCGGCGAGGTGACCGCGTTCCTGCGGGCCCGGGTCGAGGTGGCGCTGGCCCGCGGCGTGACGCCGGAGCAGATCGTGGTCGACCCGGGACCCGACCTGAACAAGAACACGTTCCACTCGCTCGAGGTGACCCGGCGGCTGGACGAGATCGTGGCGCTGGGCTACCCGACGCTGGCCGCGGTGAGCAACAAGGACTTCATCGGCGAGACGCTGGACCGGCCGCAGCAGGACCGGCTGGCCGGCACGATCGCCGCGGTGGTCTTCTGCGTGCTGCGCGGCGCCCGCGTCGTGCGGGTGCACGACGTGCGGGCCACCGTCGACGCGGTCCGGATGACCGAGGCGATGCTCGGCTGGCGTGCGCCGGCCACGGCCCGGCACAACATCTAGGTGTTGGGCTCGCCGCAGGCCTTGGTCAGGTGCATGCTGCCGGCCAGCTCCATCATCCACGGCTCGGCGGGCACCGCGCCCGGCCCGAGCACCCGCAGCGAGGCGAGCACGGTGAGCAGCATGCCGTGGGCCAGGAAGTCGCGGGTCTCGTCCGCGCTGACCCCGGTCAATTCGCGGACCAGCGCGTAGATGACCCCGAAGGTCTGGCGGACCACCGGCCCGATCGCCGGGTCGGCGCCGGCCGCGAAACCGTGCAGCAGCACCGTGATCAGCTCGCGCTCGGCCAGCAGCTCGTCATAGGCCCCGCCCAGCGAGGCCAGCGTCGGCTCGACCGCCGCCGCGGCCCGGAACACCTGCTCGATCCGCTGCGCCGCGTGCTCCACCGTGGCGATGAAGAGCTGCTGCTTGGTGCCGAAGATCCGAATCACGTACGGCTGGGAGACACCGGCCAGCCGGGCCACCTGATCGGTCGTCGTGCCCGCGTAACCGCCGGTCGTGAACGCTGTGACGGCCGCCTCAATCAGCTGGTCATGGCGTTGCTCGGCGGTCAATCTCGTCCTCTTCACCTTGACAGGTTATCAGCTGATAACTAGCTTCGATCCTGTAGTTATCAGTGAATAACAACTAGGGAGCTTCGATGACCGCCCTCGCTCCATCCCGACCCGAGCCGGCCGTCGAGAAGCGGCCCCGCCCGCTGGCCGCCGTGCTCGCCGCGGTCGGCATCCCGATCTTCATGGTCACGCTGGACAACCTGGTGGTGACCACCGCGCTGCCGGTGATCCGGACCTCGCTGGGCGCCTCGATCACCGACCTGCAGTGGTTCGTGAACGCGTACACGCTGCCGTTCGCCGCCTTCCTGCTGACCGCGGCCGCGCTCGGCGACCGGATCGGCCGCAAGCGGATGTTCGTCGGCGGCATCGTGCTCTTCACCGTCGCCTCGGCGGCGGCCGCAATGGCCGCCGAGCCGTGGCAGCTCACCGCCGCCCGGGCCGTGCAGGGGCTGGCCGGCGCGGCCGTGGCGCCGCTGTCGCTGACCCTGCTCGCGGCGGCGGTGCCGGACCGGCTGCGCAACGCGTCGGTCGGCATCTGGGGCGGCATCAGCGGCCTCGGCGTCGCGGTCGGCCCGGTGGTCGGCGGCGCGGTCACCGAGGGCCTGGACTGGACCTGGATCTTCTGGCTGAACGTGCCGGTCGGCGTGATCGCGGTGGTGCTCGCCGGCACGGTGCTGCGCGAGTCCCGCGGTGGCGCGGTCAAGCTCGACCCGCTCGGCCTGCTGCTCTCCGCCGCCGGCACGCTGCTCGTGGTCTGGGGCGTGGTGGACGGGCCGGACCGCGGCTGGACCTCGGCCCGGGTGGTGTCGATGCTGGCCGGCGGCGCGGTGCTGCTGGCCGCGTTCATCGCGTGGCAGCGCCGGACGGCGTCGCCGATGATGCCGCTGCGGCTCTTCCGCTCGCGGGGCTTCTCGCTGGTCAACGTCGTCACGCTGACCTTCTCCGCGGGCACCTTCGGCGCGGTCTTCGTGCTCGCCCAGTTCTTCCAGGTGGTGCAGGGGCTGAGCCCGCTGGACGCCGGCATCCGCACGCTGCCCTGGACACTGGCGCCGATGGTGGTGGCGCCGCTGGCCGGCATCTTCGCGGACCGGATCGGGCTGCGGAACCTGATCGCGGCCGGGCAGGTGCTGCTCGCCGCGGGCATCCTCTGGATCGCGCTGGCGTCGTCGGCCGACGTGGCGTACGGCGACCTGGTGATCGCGTTCGTGCTGGCCGGCGTCGGCATGGGCCTGACCTTCGCGCCGATCAGCACGATGGCCCTGGCCAGCGTGCCGGCCGAGGATCGCGGGGTGGCCTCCGGCGCGAACAACACGATCCGCGAGCTCGGGGTCGCGACCGGGGTGGCCGTGCTGGCCTCGGTGTTCAGCTCGTACGGCAGCTACGCCACCCGGGAGACCTTCGTGGACGGTCTGGTCCCGGCGGTCACGGTCGGCGCGATCATCGTCGCGATCGGCGCCCTCGTCGCCTTCCGCCTCCCCGGCCGCCGCGCCGAAAAAGCCGGCGCGTAAAGCGAAAGTGGTAGCGCAGACGGGCATCCGCGGTGCGGATGCCCGTCGCGCCTACCACTTTCAGCCGACCTTGATCCAGACGTCGTCCAGCGATCCGTGGAACTGGTCGTTGTCCGCGCCGACGCCCTTGCCGCCCAGCGACAGCGGCTGCGTGGTGACCACGGACAGCCCGGCCGGGATCGCCACGTTCGTCTTGACGTGGTCGTCGACCACGATGCTCAGCGTCTCGCCGGCCCGGCGGCACTCGATCGAGTGCCACTCGCCGTCCGCGATCGAGTCCCGGCTGCGGGCGATGTGCACGACCGAGCCGGTCTTGTCGCCGATGCCGCAGCTCGGCTTGCCGGACACGCCGTCGACCTGCAGCTTGTACTGCCCGCCGCCGGTCGAGTAGCCCTTCTGCAGCACGTTCTCACCGGCGCCGGCCTCCTGCGGGCTGAGCAGCACGGCGGCGCCGTACCGCAGCGGGCCCGAGCCCGGGTTGAGGTCCGGGGTGTCAGCGGACTGCAGCACCAGCTTGGGGCAGTTCGGGCCGGAGCACTTCGTGGGGAAGGTCAGCGCCTGGCCGTTGCCGTGCGGCACCATCTTGACCGCGCCGCCGCCCCGGGTGACCGCCCGCAGCAGGTGCTTCTTGCCGGAGCCGTCGTCGAAGGTGCCGTCCGCGATCGTGGTGTCGAAGTTGTAGGACGCCACGTAGTCGGAGGCGGGCGCCGGGGTGTCCTCGGTCCGGTTGATCCGGAAGGACACGTAGCGCTTGCGGGAGGCGGCGCCGATCGTGGTGAAGTCGCCGACCGCGTGCACCGAGCCCAGGCCGGTCGAGGCGGTCATCGAGCGCACTCCGGCGACCCCGTTGGCCTGCGGCGCCCAGGCGAGCAGGTTGCCCTGGGCGTCGACCGCGGCCAGCTTCACCCGCGGCGCCGATCCGTCGGTGCACGTGCCCTGGGTGCCGTTGTTCGTCGTCGTGCAGGCCTTGTCGAAGTGCCCGCCGACGTACGTGACGCCGTCCAGCACCGTGATCGCCTGCGCGTCGCCGTCGAACACCCGGGTCCACCGCGTCGCCCCGGCCGGCGTGTACGAGATGGCCCGCCCGCCCTGCCCGCCGAGCGCCGCCCAGACCCCCGTGGTGTCCGCGGTCAGCGCGAACACCTGGGACACCGGCTTGGGCAGGAACGACTTGTCCAGCACGCCGGTCTGGCCGTCCACCGCGGTCAGCCGCAGCGTCGAGCTGACCCCGTTGGTCCGGTGGAAGCTTCCGCCGAGATAGACCCGCGACCCGGCCACCGCGACCGCGTTCACCACGTCGTCGGTGGTCGGCGCCCAGGCGTCCAGCGCGCCGGTGGCCAGCGTGAACGCGGCCAGGTTGGCCCGGGTCACGCCGTCGATCGCGGTGATCTTCCCGCCCAGGTAGAGCTTGCCGTTGCCGGCCGCGAGCGTGTTCGGCTGCCCGGTGACGGCGTGCTTGAGCGGAGTGAGCGCGCCGCTGACCGCGTCCATGCCGGCGATCGAGTCGCGGGCGGTGCCGGAGATCTTGTCGAAGTCACCGGCGGCGTAGACGACGTCGCCGTCCACCGCGAGAGCCCGCACGTTGGCGTCCGCCGCGGGAGCCCACGGCAGCAGCGTCCCGGTGCGCGCGTCGAACGCCGCGAGCCGCTGCCGGGCCTGCTGCTTGCCGTTGATCACGGCGTTGGTGAAGTTGCCGCCGACGTAGACGGTCTCGCCGCGGAGGGCGACCGCGTAGATCGGGCCGTCGAACGAGGGGGACGCGACCGGGTCGGACCCGACCACCTCGGCCAGCGCGACGCCACCGGCGGCGACCATGACGGTGGAGACACCGACGATCAGCATCCGGCGAACCGCGGCCTTTGCACGAATTCGGGTATTGAGCACGAGGCAAGATAGCTTGTCCGATTAGCGGCAATCGCCAGGCGCCGGTCCGGCGAACGGCTGACAAAACGGCCCGAAAGTGCCGTTACTGCTTCGTCATGTCGACCGCGAACGCCGCCTCGCGCACCTCGGGATCCGGGTGTCCGCGCAGGCCAACGAGCACGTCCCGCCAGGAGGGCGGCCAGCCGAGGCCGGCTCCGAGGCGGGTCAGCGCGAGCGCGAGCAGACCGCCGGGCAGATCCCCGCGGCCCGCGAGAGCCTGCGCGGCGGCACCGAGATTCGCCGGTTCGAGGGACTCGCGCTCGCGCCGGACCCGGTCCCCGAGACGCTCGGCGACCCGCGCGGCCAGCAGCGGCCGTGGCGTGATCAGCTCGAGCAGGCCGGGCAGCCGGATCTCGACCAGGTCGGCCAGCATGGTCGCCGCCACGGCCTCGAAGGCCGGCCGGCCGCCCAGCTCCCGGGCGGCGGCCAGGGCGGGCTCGCGGTCCGCCTCCGGCCCGGCGCGGCGGGCCCACTCCGCCGCCCCGGCGGCCAGGTGGGTGATCCGGCGCCGGGCCGGCCGATCCCGCACGGTGTCGCCGCCGGCGTCGTCCGCCTCGTCCTGCTCGGCCAGGCGCCGCAGCACCGCGCCGAACGCCCCGGCGCCGGGATGATCGAGCACCGCGCCGACCAGGGCGGAGACGTCCGGGGCGTGTGGATCGGTGAGCCGGGCGAGGACCAGGTCGTCGATCTCGGGCAGGTAGCGCAGCCACTGCCAGAGCCCCCGGAACGCGACCTCGGCCATGGTGGGGTCGGCACTCCGGCAGACCTCGGCGATCAGTGCGGCGTACCGCGGACGGTCCCGCAGGGCGAGCCCGGCCGGCGCGATGCGGAGCACCGCGGTCTGCTCGGCCCGGCCGCCGCGCGCGGCCTCGGTCAGAATCTCCCAGCTGATCTCGGACCGCGGCCGCATGCGGGCCGCCGCCACGATCGCCGCGCGCACATCCCGGTGCTGGTCCGCCTGCCGGTAGGCGAGCCGCAACGTCTCCATCGCGGCCGGCGGCCCCCACACCGCCAGCAGCCGGGCCGCCTCCTTGCGACTGGTCACCCGCCCGCCACCCAGCACGATCCCGCCGAGCATGGCGGGCAGCCGGGACGGTGGCTCGGCCCGGATCGCGTGCCCGGCGGCATAGAGCGCGACCCGGGCCCGGTCGGTGCCGGCCCGCTCGAGCAGCACCGGCAGCGCGTCCGGCGTGTACGCGAACGCGCCCAGCGCCGCCTCCGCCAGCGCCACGTCCTCCGCGTCGAGGAAACGCAGCACCAGCTCGCGCCCGCCGGCCCGGGCCGCCGCCGCCAGGGCGCCACCCCGGTCCCGGGGCGCGGCATCCCGATCGCCGGCCACCCGGGCCTGCAACGCCACGAACGCCTCCCGCTGCCGCGGCAGCCACCGCTCGGCGTGCCGCACCCCGGCCGGCACCCAGCGCATCTTCGACGGCAGGAACTGCCCGCGCGGCCCGCGCCCGCGCAGCACCCGGTCCAGCAGGTCGGTGCGGCGGGCGCAGAGCGTCTCCCAGACCGGCGGCACGACCACGGTGGACGAATCGCGGGCCAGCACCCGGGCCACCCGCTCGTCCCGGGTCGCCGGATCGTCCAGCCACAGCGTCACGGCGGTGCTGACCACGCCGGCGATGTTGCCGCGCTCGGTGGCCCGTTCCAGCAGCCGCTGCAGCTCGGGCAGCCGCCACGCCCGCCGGCCCAGCGAACGCGCGACGGCGAACAGCGGGAAGTACTGCCCGTGCTTCATCGCCGCCTCGACCCACCCGCGCAGCCGCTCGAACAGCTCGGCCTCCTGCCCGCGCGGCAGCCGGTCGAGCCGGCCCAGCACGGTCAGGTGACCGCGACGGGACACCACGTCGAACGTCTCCATCGCCCAGCCGGCCAGCGCGACGTCGGCGACGTGGTGGCGCAGCACGGCGACCGCCAGCTCGCGCAGCGCGCCGAAGGTCGCGCCGGACGCGTCCCGGGCCTCGGCGGCGTCCGCCACGATCCGGGTCAGCGCCGGGATCGACGCGGCGGTGATCAGCGGTGCGGCCCCGGCCAGCGCGGACAGGCCGGACCGGCGCACCGGGTCCTGCTCGTTGCGCAGCCGCAGCAGCTCCTCGACGGCGGCGGCCACCGCCCGCGGGTCCCGGCTGCGGCGGGCCGCATCGACCAGCAGGTCGTACGCCTGCGCGCGAATGCCCGCGTCGCTGCTGCGCACGGCCAGCCCGAGCGGCCCCCGGGCCCGTTCCCAGGGCAGGTAGGCGGTCCAGGCGAGCACCTGCGACTCGTCCCGGCGGATCGCGTCGAGGCCGAGCACCCGGTCGGCCTCCCGGGCGCGCCAGTCGTGCGGCAGCACCTCCATCACCCGCTTGCCGGGCAGCCGGGCGGCCGTGTTCACGCCGTCCCACGCGGCGTCGTGCAGCGGGCCGCGGCGGGCCGGCGGCAGCGCGGCGAGCAGCGCCGCGGACTCCCGCAGCCGCCGGGCGATCGGCGCCAGGGTCACGTCGTCCAGCGCGGCCAGCCGGCGGGCCAGGCGCGACGGCAGGACGAAATGGCGTTCCAGCCAGCTCGCCCGGCCCGGCGCGGCGAGCAGGCGGGCCACCCGGCCGGGGTCGAGCGCGGCCAGCCGGCCGTACCGGAAGGGCCGGCCGGGCAGGCGGTCGTCCGGCGCGAACTCCTCCAGCAGGTCGAGCACGCCGGCCGGGGCGGCCTGGAGGACGGCGTTGGCGAGACCGTTCCAGAGGCGGCGGCGCTGGGCGGGCGTGGCCGCGGTGAGCCGCTCGCGCGCATGGGCGAGGAGCGCATCGCCGCGGCGGCGGGCCAGGACGCCGAGGTTGGCGACGTGGTCCAGCTCGGGCAGCAGCCGCCGCACGGTGTCCGGGCCGCAGTTCGGCAGCAGCCGGGCCGCCTCCCGGTCGCCGTACCGGTCGCGGACGTCGTCGATCAGCGCGTCGGCGGCGTCCGGGCGGGCGTACCGGTAGATCAGCCGGCGCAGCATCGCCGGGGCGTCACCGGTCAGGGGCTTCAGCTCGTCGTCGGTGAGCCAGCCGGCGCGCAGGCACTGCTTGACCGCGGACGCGCGCAGGTGCGGGTCGGGGTCGCCGAGGAAGCCGGTCACCGCGGCCCGGTTGCCGGCCACGACGGCGGCGGTCAGGGCCAGAAACCGCTCGTACGACGAGCCGGCCCGCAGCTCCTCGATCACCCGGTCACGATCCGCGGCGGCGCGGGCCCACGCCGCGAGGGCCGCCATCCGCTCCGGATAGGACAGCGGTTCGAGCCGGGCGAGCAGTGCGGTGGTCGATGTCACCCCAAGACAGTAGAGGTCCGGGGCCCGTGCAGGGCGAGCAGCCGGGCGGCCTCGCGGCGGACCCCGGGTGCGGCGTCGCCCCGCATGATCGGGCCGAGCAGGGCCGGCAGCGTGGACGGCCGCGCCGATCGGACCGCTCGCGCGGCGGCGGACATCGCGGTCCCACCTCGCGGGGTGCCGGCATAGCCGAGCAGCACCGGGAGCGTGTCCGGGAGATGCGCGAGCGCCCGCAGGGCGGCGTCCGCCAGCCGCGGGTCCCGGTCGTCCAGATAGCGCAGAACCAGGTCGCGGCCGCCGGCCCGGGCGGCCATCGACAGGGCCCGCGTGCGATAGGCCGGATGCGTTTGCCGGGCGACGACCCGGGCCATCGTCCGGACGAAGGCCGCGCGCTGGTCCGGGCGCCAGCGCTCGGCGTGCCGCACCCGGAACGGGACCCACTCGACCGACCGGTCCCGCAGGTAGCGGCCGCGCGGGCGGCGGACGGACAGCACCACGTCGAGCAGGTCGGGGCGGCGGTCGCAGATGGTGTCCCAGACCTCGTCGATCGCCACGTTGGACCGGTCCCAGGCCAGCACCCGCTCGACCCGCTCGGCGCGCGTCGCGGGGTCGGACAGCCAATATCGTGCGGCCCGGGCGGGCAGCCACGGCGTGCGTTCGTGCCGGATGACGTCCTCGAGCATCCGCTGCAGGGCGGGCAGCCGCCGGGCGCGCCGGCCCAGCGCGTGGGCCACGGTGAGCAGCCGGATCGGGTCGGCCGACGCCCAGGTGCACAGCGGTTCGAGGAGTTCGGTCTCGCCGGTTCGGGTCAGGCCGTGGTCGAGGCGGCCGTACCAGCCCGCGCCGGCCGGGCCGCCGGGGATCAGGTAGCCGGGCAGGGCCCAGGAGAACAGGTCGACGTCGGTGACGTGGCGGCGCAGGACGGCGGTCTCCAGCCGGCGCCAGGCGGTGCCGAGATCTTCGGACTCCGCCTCCGCCCGGATCCGGGTCAGCGTGGGCACCGCCGCGGCGGTGATCAGCCGCGCGTTGCGGGTGAGGGCGGTCAGCGTGGCGACCCGGTCCGCGGGGCGGCTCTCGAGCAGCGCGAGAGCCTCTGCCAGGTCGCTGATCTGCGGGACCGGGAGGGGTGCCGGCGGGACGTAGGGCCGGGTCGGCCGGGCGAGGATCGGGCGCAACCGGGCGACTGTTTCCGGGCTGCAGCGCGGCAACAGCCGGGCCGCCTCGCGGTCGCCCCAGAGGCGGCGGACCTCGTCGATCAGGGCGTCGCCGTCCGCGTGGCGGTAGATCACCCGGCGCAGGTCGGCCGGGGCGTCCGCGATCAGGGCGCGCAGCTCGGGTGCTCCGAGCCGGCCGGCCCGGAGACTCTGCTTGACCGCGGACGCGCGTACCAGAGGGTTGGGGTCCTGATCGGTCATTGCGTGACGATAAAGCTCCGGCTCGTTCCGGTGAAGGCGGTTGTCCGGGTCAGGCCGGTGGCGTTGCCACACCGGACAGGTCGCCGAGGAGGATGGATATTCGCCGATGTCTTGCCACTGGCTCACACCGCCCGGCCTGGAGATGGAATACTTTCGGAAACTTCCGGGGAGGGGCGCGGCGGGGTGGACGGCAGGCGGGTGACCATCGCGGAGATCGCCGCGGAGGCGGGGGTTTCGGTGCCCACGGTCTCACGGGTGCTGAACGGCCGCACCGACGTGGCGCCACAGACCCGGGAACGGGTCGAGGACCTTCTCAACACACATGGGTACGTGCGCCGCGCGTCCCGGCAGCGGGCCGGCGGCGCGGCGCTGATCGACCTGGTCTTCAACGACATCGACAGCCCGTGGGCGGTCGAGGTGCTGCGCGGCGTCGAGGAGGCCACCCACGCCGCCGGGGTGGGCATGGTGGTGTCCGCGGTGCACAAGCGCCCGGCGTCCACCCGGCAGTGGCTGCAGAACCTGCGGGCCCGCACCTCGGACGGCGTCATCTTCGTGCTCTGCGGCCCCGGCCAGACCCACACCGAGCTGCAGCGGCTCGGCATCCCGGTGGTGATCGTCGACCCGGCCGGCAACGCCAGCGCGGAGACACCGACGATCGGCGCGACGAACTACGCGGGCGGCCGCAACGCCACCGAGCACCTGGTGAAGCTCGGTCACCGCCGGATCGCGCTGATCGCCGGCCCGCGCGACCTGCTCTGCAGCCGGGCCCGGCTGGACGGATACCGTGCGGCGCTCGACGAGGCGGACATCGGCGAGGAGATGATCGTGCAGGGCGACTTCCAGCACCAGTCCGGTTTCACCGGGGTGGGCCGGCTGCTCGACCTGCCGGAGCCGCCGACCGCGGTCTTCGCGGCCAGCGACACGATGGCCCTGGGCGCCTATGAGGCGGCCCGGCTGCGCGGCGTGCGCATCCCGGACGACCTGAGCATCGTCGGCTTCGACGACCTGCCGGAGTCGCGCTGGGCGGCGCCCCCGCTGACCACGATCCGCCAGCCCATCGTCGAGATGGGCGGCCTCGCGGCCCGCACGGTCCTGCGCCTCGCCCGAGGCGAGCCGATCGAGGTGCCCCGCGTCGAACTGGTCACCGAGCTGATCGTCCGGGACAGCACCGCCCCGCCGTGCTTGACTTGACCCGCCGGGACCCGATCGTCATCCGGCCCTACGACCCGGCGTGGCCGGCCGCCTTCGAGCACGAACGCGCCCGGGTCGAGCGGGCCCTGCGCCCGTGGCTGTCGCGCGGGGTCGAACACATCGGCAGCACCGCGGTGCCCGGCCTGCCGGCCAAGCCGATCATCGACATGCTCGCCCTGATCCCGGACCAGGACGCCGTGGCCGGCCTGCCCGAGGCCCTGACCGCCATCGGGCTGGGCCGCCGCCCCGGAACCCGGCGACGCCGCCCGCCGGCGCGGGTCGTTCTGCTTCCCGGACCCGGCCCACCGCACCCACCACCTGCACATTTGGGAACACGCGTCGCCCGACTGGCCGGCCCTGTTGGCCTTCCGCGACCACCTGCGCACCCACCCGTCCGACGCGGCCGATTACGCCCGCGTCAAGACGGAGCTGGCCGCGGCCGACAGCGCGGACCGGGTCGCCTACCGTGCCGGCAAGGCCCCCTTCATCGAGTCCCTCCTGGGCCGCGTCCGGTGACCGATCAGACGATCGTGGCGGGATCGATCGCCAGGTAGACGTCGGCCGTGGCCGCTTCGAGGCGGCGGGACGGCCCCGCGACCTCGATCCGCGGCTCCCGCCCGGTGATCTCGAGCCAGTCCCGGTGTTCAGCGGCGCGGAAGGCGTCCCGCACCGCGGCCATCAGGCGCGGCCGCTCGGCCGCTTCGAGCCGCCCGTGGATGCGGCGCTCGCGTTCCGCCGCCACGCCCGCGGGTGACACCCACTGGGGCAGACCGAACCGGGGTTCGCCGGCCTCGATCGCCCGCTGCACCCAGTGGGACCGATCCACCTCCAGGTTGGCGAACGGTGGGACGCCCTCGCCCGCCTCGTCCGCCAACTCGTCCTCGGCCCGCCATTCGGCTTCCCGCGCGAGCCTTCGCTCTGCCGCCAGGACGACCTCGCACGCCGCGAAGAGCCGGCGCGAAAGCCCAACCGTGAGTCCGGCGCCGGGCACCGTCGTGGTCAGCATGTCGACGCCGCTGTCCGAGAGGATCCCGGTCCGGTCCGAGGGGGTCATCCGCAGGCGTTGCCGCAGCACCGCTGTCGACGGATCGTCTTCCAGGAGGGTGACCGCACCCGACGCCACCGTCGCCGCTCCGGCACCGACCGGCACCGAGGTCGCTTCGTCCGCGCCGCGCAGCGCCAGATGGATGAGCATGCTCGCCCGAGCCAACCGGTAGAGCTCCTCGTCGCCGACCTCCTGGCCGGGCCCGGGCGCGGAGCTCGCGTCGGCCGGCCCGGCGTGCCGCGTGTCCACGTCGACGGTCATGAACACGCGGTCCTCGATGCTGGTGCCGCAGAGGACGCGCCGGTGCGGGCCGTCGACCAGGCCATCGAGCCTGAGCTGGATCGCGCCCTCTCGGAGCTTGGCGGCGCTCAGTCGCCGTTCCGCCTTCGCCTCGATCAGCCAGTGGTGCGGCTGAGCCGGGTGGACTCCGGCCAGGTCCGGCCTGTTGCGGCGCCGCTCCCATGCGCCGGGATCAACACCGGGCGGGCACATCGATTCGGCATGCGTGCTGTTGCTCATGCCCAGATATCCCCAGCACAGCCACTCCGCCATCGTCATGCCGAGGCGATAGCTGAAGGCGGCCTTCGCGGTGGCCTCCGTACCCCGCAGGTAGATCTCGTTGGCCACGAGCGCGTGCGGCGGATCGGTCGGGTAGCCCGCGACCGGGACGCGACGCAGGTAGGCCTGCAGTGGGGCACATCGCGCCTGAAGCTCACGAACCGCCAGCCGGGGCACGTCAGTGAGCCACGGCGCCGGGTCGCGGCCGACCATGATGGCAGCGAGCAGGACCGCCCGCCATGACGTTCGAATCCGATAGCGACCAGTCGGCGGCACAAGACGGCCCGGCCACTGGGTAGCGGCCTCCGCGACGGCAGCGGGCCTAGGTCTGCCCCGAGTTCGCATCGGGCTGCTGTGTCGGAGAAACACTGGGATATCGAGGGCATCAGCAGAATTGATCGGGTCATCAACCGCGCCTGCTTCGGGATGCACGCGTCAGTTTCGCACGTCGTGCCGCTCGGGTCCGGTTGTCAGAGTTGGTTTTCGAGGGTGGCCACCTCGTTGACCGCGGCGGCGGCCGGGATCGCGGCCCTGGCGGACTCGTCGCCGTAGAGGGTCCAGCGCCAGAACTCCGTGCTGGTGCGGGTGATGGGCTCGAAGGAGTCGCTCTCGATGACGTGGCCTCCGCCGTTGATCGTCAACATCGCGCGGGACCACGGGACGGCCTCGAAGACCGTGTGGCCGGCCGGGTACGCGACCGTGTCGTCGTCGGTGCCGTGCACGAAGAGCAGGCCGGCCGGCGGGCCGGTGAACGGCGTGCCCTGGAAGTCGGTGCCGGCGATCACCAGCCCGGCCTTCAGGCGGTCGTCGCGCTGGGCGCTGAACAGGCCCACCGTGGTGATGGCGCCGCCGGAGTGGCCGGCCGCGGCGATCCGGTCGCGGTCGACGATCGCGCGCAGCGGGTCGCCGGCCCGGCCGAGCACCTGGTCGAGCACGTAGCGCACGTCGGCGGGCTGGTTCACGATGTCGCCCGCGTCGAAGTCCTCGACGCCATAGGCGGTGTGCGGGAACGTCGGGCCGGCGACCACGAACCCGGCCTGCGCCCAGCGGGACAGCAGGGCGTCGAAGTCGTTCGGCGACGACGTCAATCCGTGGCTGAAAACGATCAGCGGAAACGAGCCGGTCGCCGGGGTCGCGCCGTCCACGGCCGCGGGCACGGCCGGCACCGCGCCCTCGGCCGGATACCAGACGCGGGTCGGCAGCGGGCGGTCCGTACCCCTCTCGAAGGGGAAGTCCCGGCGGCCGACCGCGAAGGCCCGAGCCGGCGCGGAGCCCACCGCGGGACGATAGGGGGTCACGCTCTGTGCTGACAGGCTGGAGGCGGTGGTCGACCCCAGAATCGGCGCGCTCGACGTGCTCGAACCGGTCAGGCTGCCCAGATCGGGACCGGTGCAGGCGGACAGACCGCCGGCGGCCAGCAGGCTGAAGAGCAGGGTTCGTCTACGCATGGTGACCATTCTGAAGCGGGTTCCTGTGCTGACCTTGAGAATCTCCGGACTGCCCGCGAGCCGAAGATCACAACCCGTCGTAAGGTTCGGACATGACGACCAGAAAGATCCGGATCGGTGTGCAGATCCAGCCCCAGCGGGCCGACTACGCCGCGATCCGTCGCGCCGCCGCGGAGGCCGAGGACATCGGTGCGGACATCCTGTTCAATTGGGATCATTTCTATCCGCTCTACGACGACCCCGACGGCAAGCACTTCGAGTGCTGGACCATGCTCGGCGCCTGGGCGGAGGCGACCTCCCGGGCCGAGATCGGCGCGCTGGTCACCTGCAACAGCTACCGCAATCCCGACCTGCTCGCGGACATGGCCCGCACGGTCGACCACATCAGCGACGGCCGGCTCATCCTCGGCATCGGGTCCGGCTGGTTCGAGAAGGACTACCAGCGGTACGGGTACGAGTTCGGCACCGCGGGCGGCCGGCTGGACGTCCTGGCCGAGTCACTCCCCCGCATCGAGCAGCGCTGGGCCGAGCTGAACCCGCCGCCGACCCGCAAGATCCCGGTGCTGATCGGCGGCGGCGGCGAGAAGAAGACGCTCAAGCTGGTGGCCCGGCACGCGGACATCTGGCACACGTTCAGCGACGCGGAGAAGCTCGCGCACAAGCTGGGCGTGCTCGAGCAGCACTGCGCCGACGCCGGCCGCGACCCGGCCGAGATCGAGGTCTCGACCGCGGTGAGCGGCGAGCCGGAGCAGGTGGCGCCGGCCCTGCTCGAGCTCGGCGCCACGCTGTTCACGGTGAGCACCGGCGGCCCGGACTACGACATGGCCGGCCTGCGCCGCTGGGTCGCCTGGCGGGACGCGCAGCAGTAGCTAGACGAAGATGTCGAGGATCATCACGCAGGCGAAGCCGACCACCGAGATGATCGTCTCCATCACCGACCAGGTCTTGATGGTCTGTCCCACGGTCATCCCGAAGTACTCCTTGACCAGCCAGAACCCGGCGTCGTTGACGTGTGAGAAGAACAGCGACCCGGCGCCGATGGCGAGCGCGAGCAGCGACACCTCCGGGGTGCTGAGCGTGCTCGCCAGCGGCGCCACGATGCCGGCGGCGGCGATCGTGGCGACGGTGGCCGACCCGGTGGCCACCCGGATGCCGACCGCGACGAGGAAGCCGAGAACCAGCGCGGAGATGTTCGCGTCCTGCGCGGCGTTCGCGATCACGGTGCCGACGCCGGCGTCCACCAGCACCTGCTTGAAGCCGCCACCCGCGGCCACGATCAGCAGGATCCCGGCGATCGGGGGCAGCGAGCCGCCGATCACCGCGGACGTCTGGGCCCGGTCGAACCCGGCCCGCTTGCCCAGCGTCCACATGGCCAGCAGCACGCCGGCCAGCAGCGCGACGACCGGGTCACCGGCCACCTCGAAGGCCGAGCGCAGCCCGTTGCCGTCGGCCAGGGTCAGCTCGGCGACGGCCCGCAGCAGCATCAGCACGATCGGCAGCAGCACGGTCAGCACGGCCGGCCAGAAGCCGGGGATCCGGCGGTCGGCCGGCAGCTTCTCGTCGACCAGCTCGTCCGGGTCGCCGGCGCCCGGATTCACCAGGTCGCCGCGATCGACGAAGTCGTCCCCGCCGACCGGGCCGGAGCCGGACGGACGGTCGCCGGCCAGGCCGGAGCCGGACGGACGGTCGCCGGCCAGGCCGGAGCCGGACGGGCGGTCCGCGGTCTCCACGGCCCGATCGCCCCCACCGCCGGCCAGGGACAGCGCCGGAACCGGCACGTCGACCCGCTTGGCGATGAAGTTGGCGAAGACCGGACCGGCGATGATCACCGTCGGGATCGCGCAGATCAGGCCGAACGCGAGCGTCAGACCGAGGTTCGCGCCGAGGCTGGAGACCGCGACCAGTGGGCCCGGGTGCGGCGGCACCAGCCCGTGCAGCACGGACAAGCCGGCCAGCGCGGGGATGCCGATCTGCAGCAGCGGCACCGAGGTGCGGCGCGCGACCAGCAGCACGATCGGCACCAGCAGCACCACGCCGACCTCGAAGAACAGCGGCAGGCCGATGAGCGCGGCGACCCCGGCCATGGCCCAGGGCAGCGCGCTGCCGGAGAACTTGGTGACGATCTTGCGGACGATGCCGTCGGCGCCGCCGGACTCGGCCAGCAGCGCGCCGATCATCGAGCCGAGCGCGATCAGCAACCCGACGCCGCCGACCGTCGTGCCGACCCCGGTGGTGAAGGACTTGACCACCGACTCGGGCGCGGCGCCGGCCACGATGCCCAGCGCCGCGGCGCCGAGCACCAGGGCCATGAACGGATGCCACTTCGCCCAGGTGATCAGCAGGATGACGACCACGATGCCGAGCACCGCGGCGAGCACTAGTTGGGTCGAGCCGGCGTCGGTGATGGCCTCAGCGGCATACGCGGTCATCCGCCCCGCGTACCCGGTGGTGAAGTCTTTGAATCTCCGGCGAGGACCTTCTCCAGCGCGGCGGCGACCGTGCGCGCCTCGGTGGCGGTCATCCGCGACGTGAAGTGCCGGCGGATGCCCTCGAGATAGATCGGCGCGGCGGCCCGGAGGCGGTTGCGGCCGGCCTCGGTGATGGTCGCGTACGCCGAGCGCCGGTCCTCCAGGTTCGCCTCGCGCGTCACCAGCCCGTCCGCGGCGAGCTGATCGACCACCCGGCTGACCCGGGTCCGGCTGACCACGGCCTTCTCCCCGAGCTCGCCCATGCTCAGCTTGCGGCCCGGCGCGGCGTTCAGTTCGAGCAGGACGTCGTACCAGGTCAGCGGCAGCCCGCAGGCGCTCTGCAGCTCGCGGTCGAGCAGCGGGACGAGGGCGGCGTGCACGCGCAGCAGGGCGGCCCAGGCGGCGGTGTCGGTGTCGTCCATCACGGCAGCCTATCCAACTCTTGTGCGTGCGCACACATCAGAGTAACAATGTGCGTGCGCACACATCCTTGAGCACTGGAGTAGGACGATGTCCCAGCTGTTGCACATCTCAGCCTCACCCCGCGGCGCCGAGTCCGAGTCGCTCGCGATCGCGGACACCTTCCTCGCCGCGTTCCGCGACTCCCATCCGGACGTGCCGGTGGAGACCTTCGACCTGTGGGACGGCTCGCTCCCCGCGTTCGGGCCGGACGCGGTGGCCGCCAAGATGGCCGTCTTCGCCGGCGCCGAGCCGCAGGGCTCCGGCTGGGCCGACGCGGTCGCCACCTTCCGTCGCTTCGACGCCGCCGACCACTACCTGTTCAGCGTCCCGATGTGGAACCACGGGGTGCCGTACGTCCTGAAGCAGTTCATCGACGTGATCAGCCAGCCGGGCCTGGTGTTCGGCTTCGACCCGGCGGCCGGGTACACCGGCCTGCTCACCGGGAAGAAGGCCACGGTGATCTACACCAGCGCGGTCTACGGCGACGGTCGCGGACCCGGGTTCGGCACCGACTTCCAGGCGCCGTATTTCGGGGACTGGCTGCGCTGGGCCGGCATCGCGGAGGTCGAGGAGATCCACTTCCGGCCGAACCTGGCGACCAACGACGCCGAGCCGGCCCGGCAGTCCGCCCACGCCCGGGCGCGGGAGCTGGCCAAACGGTTCGCCTAAGAGGCCTGGAGCGGCAGACCGGCTTCCAGCAGGACGAGGGCCCGGTCCAGCCGGTCGAGGTCGGCGCGGTCGAACACCCCGGTCGCGCCGTGCGGCAGGGCGGCCAGCGCGGCGCCGATCACCGCGCCGGCCACCACCCGCGACTCGAGGTCGTCCGCCGGGCGGCCGGCCCGCTCGGCGACCGTGGCGCCGAGCAGCGCGACCGTGTCGGTCATCTGCTGCATCGCCCGGGCCCGCAGCTCGGGCGTTGCCCGGAACATCCGCATCCGCGCCTGCTCGCGTTCCCAGTCCTCGGCCGAGACCCCCTCGACCACCACGTGGATCGCGTTGCGGATGGCGGCGACCGGCGGCACCTCGGGCGGCTGGGCACGCAACGCGGCGACGATCAGCGGATCCAGGTCGTCGGCGAGGACCACGTCCTCCTTGGTCGGGAAGTAGCGGAAGAAGGTGCTCTGCGAGACCTCGGCCGCCTCCGCGATCTGGTCGACCGTGGTCGCCGAATATCCCTGCTCCACGAACAGCCGCATGGCGTGCTCGCGGATCGCGGCCCGGGTGCGCGCCTTCTTCCGCTCACGCAGGCCGGATGTCTCACGCAGGCCGGTCGGCGGGGACGAGGTCATGCGGCGATTCTGCCAGCACCGGGGTCTGGCGAGCGGGCAGGAACACCACGGCGAGCACCGCGCCCACCAGAGCCACGGCGGCCGCGACCAGCAGCGACCGGGTCATTCCGTCGGCGAACGCGGCCCGCACCGCGGCGAGCAGGTCCGCCGAGCCGAGCCGTCCGGCCACCGCCACCCCGCCCGTGACGCTGTCCCGCACGGATTCATCGGCGCCGGGCAGCGCGTCGCGGTAGCCGGCGTTCAGTGCCGCGCCGAGCACCGCCACCCCGATCGCGCTGCCGAGCTGCCGCATCGCCTGGATCAGCGCCGACCCGACCCCGCTGCGGCCGGGCGAGAGGGCGCTCATCGCCGCGTTCATGGCGGGCGGCATGGTCAGCCCGAGGCCCAGGCCGGCCACCGAGATCCAGGCGGCGACCCAGCCGTACCCGGTGTCGGCGTCGGCGAGCGCGCCCACCGCCATGGCCGCCGCCATCAGCACCAGGCCGGCCGCCACCACGATCTTCGCGCCGAGCGGCGCGATCAGCCGGCCGGCCACCCGGGCGCCGACCATCAGCCCGCCGATCACCGGGAGCAGCCGCAGGCCGGTGCCCAGCGCGTCGGCGCCCTGCACCGCCTGGAACAGCTGCGGCAGGGAGAAGAGCAGCCCGAACATCGCGAAACTGGCCACCGTCGACAGGATCGCGCCCCAGGTGAACCCGGCCGAGGAGAACAACGCCAGGTCGACCAGCGGCGCGGCCGCCCGGCGCTGCCACCCGGCGAAGACCGCGAACAGCACGATCCCGGCGACGATCAGGGCGAGCGGCCGGCCGGCGGTCCAGCCGCGCGACCCGGCGTCGATGATCCCGTAGATCAGCGCGACCATCGCCGCGGTGGAGAGCAGCACGCCGAGCGGGTCGAAGCGGCGGTCCCGATCGCCGTGCGACTCCGGCATCAGGAACACCACCGCGGCCGCGGCGAGCAGCACCAGCGGGACGTTGATCAGGAACACCGAGCCCCACCAGAAGTGGTCCAGCAGCCACCCGCCGACCAGCGGGCCGAGCGGGATGCCCAGCGCGTTCGCGGTGACCCAGACGGTCAATGCGCGCGGGCGCTCGTCGTGGTCGAACAGCACGGTCAGCACGGCCGCGGTGAGCGGCATCAGGATCGCCGCGCCCAGGCCGAGCGCCGCCCGCGCGACGACGAGCTGGCCGGTGGTCGTCGCATAGGCACAGCCGATCGACGCCGCGCCGAACATGCCCAGGGCGATCAGCAGCATCCGTTTGCGGCCGAACCGGTCGCCGAGCATGCCGGCCGGCAGCAGCGCCGCGCCCAGCACGAGCAGATAGACCGTGGTGAACCACTGCAGGTCGCTGGTGGTGGCGCCGAGGTCGCCGGCCAGGGTGGGCAGCGCGACGCTGAGCACCGTCCCGTCGAGCCCGACCGTCAGGGTGCTGAGGGCGAGCGCGGCGAGCGCCCACCACCTTGCGTTCGAGGAAGCCATAAAAGTGAGGGTAGCTGTCAAAAGCTAGCTGCCGTCAGTTTGTGAGATGGGTCATCATCGACGGGTGATCGACGACGAGGTGCCCGCCTTCTGGCGTGGGCTCGGCCTGCCCGGCCTGGCCGACGTGCATACCCACTTCCTGCCGGAGCGGATGCAGCGCCGGGTCTCTGCCCACTTCGACGAGGCCGGCGCGCTGGTCGGCCGGCCCTGGCCGATCCGCTACCGCGCCTCGGTCGAGGACCGGATCGCGACTCTGCGCCGGCTGGGCGTCCGGTCCTTCTCCGCCCTCGCGTACGCGCACCTGCCCGGCATGGCCGCCTCCCTGAACGACTGGACCCTCGACTTCGCCGCCCGGACCCCCGGCTGCCTGCCCAGCGCGACGTTCTTCCCGGAGGAGGGAGCGGCGGCGGTCGTCACCGGCGCGCTCGACCGGGGTGCCCGGATCTTCAAGCTGCACCTGCAGGTCGGCGGCTTCGACCCGCGCTCTCCGCTGCTCGACGAGGCCTGGGGCGTGCTGGCCGCCAGCGGCACGCCGATCGTGGTGCACGCCGGCTCCGGACCGGTCGCGAACGGCTTCACCGGCCCCGAGGCGATCGGCGACGTGCTGGCCCGGCACCCCCGGCTCACGGTGATCTTCGCCCACCTGGGCGCACCCGAATACGAGGGCTTCCTCGACCTGACCGCCAGGTACGAGCGGACCGCGCTGGACACCACCATGGCGCTGACCGACTTCTTCGAACAGATGGCGCCGTTCCCGCCGGGGCGCCTGGGGCAGCTGCGCGAGCTGGGCCTGGCCGGCAAGGTCCTGCTCGGCAGCGACTTCCCGAACATCCCCTACCCCTACGGGCATCAACTCGAGTCACTGGCAAGAATCGATCTTGGTGAGCCGTGGCTGCGGGCGGTGTGCTGGGAGAACGCGGCGGCCCTCTTCGGCCTGTCGGCCTGATTTCGTTGCGGCCACGTGCCACGATCAACACATGAAGAAGGTTCTGGGCTGGGGTCTGCTGATCCTGCTGATCTTCTATATCGGCACCAATCCCGGTCCCGCGTCGGACATCGCGCAGGGCCTCGGCGACGGGGTCGCCAACGTGTTCCGCAACATCGGCACCTTCTTCTCCGAGCTCGCCTCGTGAGCCGCGCCTCGTAGTCTGGGCCGCATGGCAAAGATCTTCGTCACCGGCTCGGCCGACGGTCTCGGATTCGCCGCGGGTGAGCGGCTCGCCCGCATGGGACACGACGTCACCCTGCACGCCCGCAGTGAGCGACGCGCCGCCGAGGTGCGGGCGGCGGCCCCCTGGGCGGGTGCCATCCTGACCGGCGACCTGGCGAGCATCGAGCAGACCCGGGCGCTGGCCGAGGCCGCCGGACAGTTCGACGCGGTGATCCACAACGCCGGCATCGGATACACGGCGGCGCGGCGCGAGACGACCGTGGACGGGCTGGAGCGGCACTTCGCGGTCAACGTGCTCGCGCCGTACCTGCTGACGGCGCTGATGCCGGAGCCGGAGCGGCTGGTCTACCTGAGCTCGGGCATGCACGAGAGCGGACATGCGGCGCTGGACGATCCGCAGTGGGAGCGGCGGCGGTGGAGCGGGTCCGGCGCGTACAGCGACACCAAGCTGTGGGACGTCGTGCTGGCCTTCGCGGTCGCCCGGCACCGGCCGGACGTGTTCGCCAACGCGGTGGATCCCGGCTGGATCGCCACCCGGATGGGCGGTCGCGGCGCGCCCGGCGGGCTCGACGAGGGCACCGACACGCAGATCTGGCTGGCCACCGAGGCGAAGGTGACCGGGAAGTACTTCTACCGCCGCAAGGTGCACCGGACCGCGGCGGGCACCGAGCGGGTCGACCTGCAGGAGGAACTGCTCGACTACTGCGCCTCGCTGACCGGCACGCCGCTCGGGGCATGAGGCTCACCTGCGTCGGTCTGTCCACCGTGGACCTGGTCTACCGGGTGCCGCGGATCCCCGGCGCGGACGCGAAGGCGCAGGCCACGTCGATGGAGGTCGCGGCCGGTGGGCCTGCGCTCAATGCCGCCGTCACGGCCGCGGCGCTGGGCGCCACGGTCACTCTGGTCACGGCGGTCGGCGCGCATCCGCTGGGCGTGTTCATCAAAGACGACCTGCTCCGGTACGGGGTGCGCCTCGTCGACGCCGCCCCCGGCTTCGAGGGGCCGCCGCCCGTCTCGGCGATCACCGTCGAGGAGGGGTCGGGACGGCGGACCATCGTCAGCCGCAACGCGGGGGACGTCGCGGTGGCCGTACCCGAGGACGTTGATTTCGGCGGGGTCGTCCTGGCCGACGGGCATCACCCGCGGCTGGCCATGGCCGCCGCCCGGTCCGCGGGCATGCTGGTGGTCGACGCCGGGCACTGGCGGCCGGTGTTCGCGACGCTGCTGCCGCTGGCCTCGGTGGTCGCCTGCTCGGCGGGCTTCCGGCTGCCGTCCGGTGAACTGTCCACGATGGCCCCGCACGTCGCCGTGACCGACGGCCCGGCCCCGGTGCGCTGGTGGTCCGGCCCGGCCTCCGGATCGCTCGAGGTGCCGGAGGTCGACGCGGTGGACACCTCCGGCGCGGGCGACGCGTTCCACGGCGCGCTGGCCGTCGCCCTGGCATCGGGACTTGATTTCACCGCGGCGCTCTCCGCAGCGATCCGGGTCGCCGCCATCCGGGTCACCCACGAAGGACCCCGGTCCTGGCTCACCGACCCTCGCCTACACTCCCCCGGGTGATCGTGCGAAGAGCCGGCCTGGCGGACGTGGCGGCGCTCGCCGAGTTGCGCGACATCGCCGGGCCCTCATGCGAGGAGTTCGCCGGCTGGGTGGCCGCCCACGCGGAGACGCACCTGCCGTTCGTCGCCGAGATCGACGGGCAGGTGGTCGGCTGCGCCTGGCTGCACGTCGCGGAACGGGTGCCCGGCAACGGTTCGCCCGACCGGTGGTACGGCGACGTCCAGTCCGTCATGGTGCGCGCGGAGCACCGCGGACACGGCGTCGGGAGCGCGCTGATGGCGGCGATCCTGACCGAGGCCGATGCGCGTGGGCTGTTGCACGTGACCGTGCACTCCGGGCGCCGCGCGGTCGACTTCTATCTGCGCAACGGCTTCCGCCACCACCGCCAGATCCTGCTCTGGGAGCCCTAGAGGCGCAGCGCGGTCGCGACGACGGTCGTGTAATGCATGGTGAAGGCGCCGCCCAGGGCGTCGAGCGCCGTGCCGGTGGCGTCGAGCATCTCCCGCTGCCGGGCCGGTGGGATGCGGCTCCAGCCGCCGCTGGTCGGCATCCAGTCCAGCCACTCGTCCCGGGTGTAGTCGCGCTGCCAGGGGAAACGCCACCGGTCGGGCTCGGCGAAGGCAGCCTGGCGGATCCCCTCGGCCGCGCGGTCGGCCATGCTCTCGTAACCCTGGACCACCGGCTTGGACCACATGTCCGGCGCTTCCGGCAGGATCCGGGACTGCACGTCGGCGAAGGCCCCGGCCACCTCGGGCGGAGGCTGGAACGCGTTCCAGAAGATCGCCAGCCGGCCGCCGGGACGCAGCACCTCCGCGGCCTTGGCGGCGCCCACGATCGGGTCGACCCAGTGCCAGACCTGGCCCGCGACCACCGCGTCGAAGGTGCGCCCGGCCGGATCCCAGTCCTCGAACTTCGCGACCTCGGCGTCGATGCCGCTCTGCCGGGCGACGGCGGCCATCCGCGGGTCCGCGTCGACGCCGAGCACCCGGAGCCCCGCGTCGCGGAGCTGGCGGGCGACGATGCCGGTGCCGCAGCCGGCGTCGAGCGCGTCCGGGCCCGGGCTGCCCTGGACGATCGCGTCGATAAGCTCGCGTGGGTAGCTTGGGCGGGCCCGGTCGTATCGCTCGGCGTCCGTCCCGAAGGACTCCGCGGCCTGCCTGTCGTGGTGTGGCGCCGGAATAGTGGGCATGCGCCCACTCTATCTCTGAAGGAGCGAGCTTGCCGACCGGTGTAGCCCTGCGCGATGTGCGGCGCCAGCTGTTCGACGCGGCCGAGCGGGTGCTGCTGCGGGACGGTGCTCAGGCGCTGACCAGCCGGGCCGTGACCACCGAGGCGGGCGTCGCGAAGGGCGTGCTGCACCGGCACTTCGCCGACTTCGACGCGTTCCTGGCCGAGCTGGTGCTCGATCGGATCGCCGGGGTGCGGTCGCTGTCCGAGGCGCTGCGCGCGCTGGCCGGCGAGGGTGACGTCGTCGGCAACCTGACCGCCGCGCTCACCGACGTGTTCAGCTCGGTGGCGGTGGCCGTGGTCGGCCTGATCAGCTTCCGCGACGACGTGCGCGCCCGGCTGCGTGCGGCGCGACCGGGCGGCATTCCGCTGCTGGCCGAGGCCACCGAGATGGTCAAGGACTATCTGAGTGCCGAGAAGTCCGCCGGCCGGCTCGCCCCGGACGCCGACGTCGAGACCCTCGCCATGATGCTGATCGGCGGCGCGCACCTGCTCTTCGCCGGCCGCTCCCCCGGCACCTCCCCGGACGAGGCCGCGGTCACGAAGGTGGTCACCTCTGTGCTGGCGCCCGCCCTTCCCCGCAGCTAGCGATCGAGGGCATCCGGTCCTGAGCGGGCCCGCTTGAGCTCGCGCTGCTCGCGGGTGTGGCGCTTGCGGTTCGCCAGGTCGCGCTTCCACTGCTCGCGGGCCGCGTGGTCGGCGCCGTGCACGGCGTTCTTCGTCTGGGCCGGGCCGATCAGCGCCCGGAACCACCAGTCGTGGAAGGTCTCGTGGAACCACCGCCGGAAACGCACCGCCGCCACACCCTTTCCTTGGTGCACCAATTGTTGGTGCACCAACGATGCTAGCCTGACCGCGTGAGCAGCGGAACAGCGAGTGACCGACACGACCCTCTGGCCCTGGAGCAGCAGGTCTGCTTCGCCCTGTCGGTGGCCGCACGGGGCGTCGTCGCGGTCTACCGCCCGCTGCTCGAGCCGATGGGCCTGACCCACCCGCAATACCTGGTGATGCTGGCGCTGTGGCAGCAAGCGCCGCTGTCGGTGCGCGACCTCAGCGCGCTGCTGCAGCTCGACCCTGGCACGTTGTCACCGTTGCTGAAGAGGCTCGAGTCGATCGGTTATCTGCGCCGTGAGCGGGACCGGTCGGACGAGCGCAGCCTGGCCATCACGCTCACCCCGTCCGGCCGCGCGCTGCGCCGCCAGGCCGAGCAGATCCCGCCGGCCGTCGTCGAGCGCCTGGGCCTGCCGATCGAAGACCTCGAACGCCTGCACGCCGCCCTGACCCGGGTGATCGCCGCCGCCAAGCCCCCCGCCTGACCACCGTTGCAACCGCTCGCAACGATGCCGGACCGGTTCGGGGACCAGCCGGCGGCGCCCACGACGACCGAGCCGACGGTCACGACCGAGCCCACCGACAGCGCCGAAACCGCCGAGCCGAAGCCGAAGCCCACGAAGACGGCGACCCTGGCTACAGCCGCAAGCTCGACCGGGACGGCGACGGCGTGGCGTGCGAGTAGGGGCTTGCCGCGCGCAGCGTGGCGGAGGGTGACCACTCACGCAGCCTGAAGGGGAGCGCCAGCGAGCCGGCCCGGCGGGAGCTGCGGCCCGCACCACCGACCCAGGCACGAGATCCTGCTCTAGACCTTGAAGTTCTTGCCTGGCCCGAGCCTCCGGGTGGACCCGGTTCGAAGCGCGGCGGGGCGCGGAATACCATCGGCGAGTCAGGTCACGAGTGCGGAGAGCGAGACTATGAGCGCGGAAACGTTGGAGTTTCAGGCCGAGGCGCGGCAGTTGCTGCAGTTGATGGTCCACTCGATCTATTCGAATAAGGACATCTTCCTGCGGGAGCTCATCTCCAACGCGTCGGACGCGCTGGACAAGTTGCGGCTCGCGGCGCTCCGGGACGGGCTCGAGGCGGATACGAGTGATCTGCACATCCGGGTCGTGGCCGACAAGGAGGCGCGCACGCTGACCGTCACCGACAACGGCATCGGGATGACGCGGGACGAGGTCGTCTCGCTGATCGGCACGATCGCCAAGTCGGGGACCGCGGAGATGCTGCGGCAGCTCAAGGAGTCCGGGGACGCCAAGGAGCTGATCGGGCAGTTCGGCGTCGGGTTCTATTCGACGTTCATGGTGGCGGACAACGTCACGCTGGTGAGCCGCAAGGCCGGCACCGACGAGGGCACGCGATGGGAGTCCGGGGGCGAGGGCACCTACACGATCGCGTCGGAAAGCGACGCCCCGGTCGGCACCTCGGTCACCGTGCACCTGCGGCCGGCCGACGAGGAGGACCAGCTCTTCGACTACACCGACGAATGGAAGATCAAGGGGATCGTCAAGAAGTTCTCGGACTTCATCGCGTTCCCGATCCGCTTCAACGACTCCGCCGACCCGATCAACTCGATGAAGGCGCTCTGGGCGCGGCCGCGCTCGGACGTCAAGGACGAGGAATACCACGAGTTCTACCGGCACATCAGCCACGACTGGACCGACCCGCTCGAGATCATCAACATGCGGGCCGAGGGCACCTTCGAATACGAGGCGCTGCTGTTCATCCCGTCGCGGGCGCCGCACGATCTGTTCCAGCGCGACGGCAAGCGCGGGCTGCAGCTCTATGTGAAGCGCGTGTTCATCATGGACGACAGCCGCGAGCTGATGCCCGACTACCTGCGCTTCGTCAAGGGCGTGGTGGACGCCGCCGACCTGTCGCTGAACATCTCCCGCGAGATCCTCCAGCAGGACCGCCACATCCAGATGATCCGCCGGCGCCTGGTCAAGAAGGTGCTGTCCACGATCAAGGACCTGATGGCGAACGCGCCGGAGAAATACGCGACGCTGTGGCGCGAGTTCGGCCGGGCGATCAAGGAGGGCCTGCTCGCCGAGCCGGACAACCACAAGCCGATCCTCGACATCGCCTCGTTCGCGTCGACCTTCTCGGCCGAGCCGACGACGCTGGCCGGCTATGTGGAGCGGATGAAGGAAGGCCAGGAGGAGATCTACTACCTGACCGGCGAGACGCGGTCCCAGGTGGAGAACTCCCCGCACATGGAGGCGTTCCAGGCGCAGGGCTACGAGGTGCTGATCCTGACCGACCCGGTGGACGAGATCTGGGTCGAGGCGGTGCCGGAATACGAGGGCAAGAAGCTGCAGTCGGTGGCCCGCGGCTCGGTGGATCTGCCCTCCTCGGACACCGAGAAGCCGGAGCAGACCGAAGGCTTCGACCCGCTGCTCGGCTTCCTCAAGGGCGCACTCGAGGAGCAGGTCAAGGAGGTGCGCCTCTCGCACCGCCTGACCACGTCACCGGCCTGCCTGGTCAGCGACGCCGACGACATCACGCCGACGCTGGAGAAGATGTACCGCGCGATGGGCCAGGAGGTGCCGCACGTCAAGCGGATCCTCGAGCTGAACCCGTCGCACGCGCTCGTCGAGGGCCTGCGCACGGCCCACGAGGGCAACGCGGGCGACCCGGCGCTCAAGGAGACGGCCGAGCTGCTCTACGGCACGGCCCTGCTGGCCGAGGGCGGCGACCTGGACGATCCGGCGCGCTTCGCGAAGCTGCTCGCCGATCGGCTGGCCCGAACCCTTTGAGACGATGTCGTGGCCCGGTGGGTGGTGACGGACCGTCGCTCCCACCTGGCCGCCGGGCTGGCACTTCGATCCGGACGCGCCGAAGACCTTGACGCTCAAACCTGCTCCGTGATGGCCGCGCGGCGGGTGAAGTCGCGGCCCGCGGCCGCTTCTCCGGTGGTGCCGACGGAGACCTCGGGGAGAAGGGCTCCGGGAGAAACGGCCGCGGGACGATTCAGGGGCGGGCATCCTCCGCGGTGGCCGCCTTGTCCGCGGCCCGCGCGGCATCCGCCGGCGGCTCGGTGTCCCGCCGGTGGCGGAGCCGGTGGTGCGGCGGGTTCCGCAGCGGGCGGCAGGGCCGGTGCGGATTCCTCGCGGCGCCACTTCAGGTGGTTGAAGAGCAGGTTCAGCAGGAAGACGATGACCACCGTGGTGGTGACCTGGACCAGGCCGACGTTCTGGGCGAACGCGGTGTCCAGGAACGAGTTGAACGTGCCGGCCAGGATGCCGGAGACGCCGTTCGCGGCGAGGCCCCGGGCCACGTCGTTCTCGGTCAGCTCCTTGTCCACCAGCTGACCGACCGCCAGCATGTCCGCGGTGGACCCGACATAGATCACCAGCATCACGATGCACATCGAGATGACCGCGGCGGGCGGGAACTCCGGTGCGCATGACCGTGATGACGGTGCCGGTGACCAGCGGCACGGCGACGCAACCGGCGTACATGACCAGCACGTGCTGCAGACCCAGCACGATGAGCCGCCCGAACGACAGCACCTGATCGACAGGGTGTTCGGTGTCCTGCGGCTCGGCGGACATGCGGCCGATTGTTCGCCGCTCGATGGTTCTCGATGATTGTCCCGATGTTGCGTTCCTGTGAACGCGCTGAGTGTCGCCCGGCTGACTGAGCGTCGCATTCACGTCACCGCGGCCGGAGGATGAGGGCCTGGGCGCACGAGCCGAGGAGATGATCGACGTGGCGCAGCCATGGCCGGTGCTGACGCATGGCGACAAGGCCCACCCGGTGCCGGCGCTGCAATACCTGTTACGGGAACAGGGCGCCGACCTGCTCGTGGACGGCGACTTCGGGCCCCGCACCGAGCAGGCCGTCCGCGAGATCCAGGAGGACGGCGACGGCATCGTCGGGCCGGCCACCTGGGCGTCGATCACGCCGACCCGGCGGCGCGGCGATCACGGCGAGGCGGTACGCGCCGTCCAGGAGGAGTTCCAGTTCCGCAACCTGTCCGGAGACCCGGACCGGGCCCCGCGCATCGACGGCGTGTTCGGCCCGATCACGGACGGCGCGGTGCGCACCTTCCAGTTCGCCCTGCGCGCCGACGACCCGTCGGTGGTCGTGGACGGCGTCGTCGGCCCGGTGACGTGGCGGGCGCTGGTCAGCGGTCGGCTGTCGTTCTAGACGGTCGCGCACCCCGGCCCGGCGGCGACACCGTCCTCGATCCGGTACGCCGAGAGGTCCCCCTGCACGTAGGGCCCCAGCTCGGTGACCGACCGCGCCGTGTCTCCGGTGAGCGACGCGTAGGCCACGATCGCCTGGTTCACCGCGCGGCACGTGGCCTGGTCGGCGACGGTCTCCGCGCGATCCGTCATGACGTCCGGGTTGAACGCAACGTAAGACAACCCGGCAACACTGACGGTGATCGCTGCCGCCATGGCGACCTCACTGATATGCACGTCCTGACCCTAACCCAAGTGACGCTGAGTGACCAGTGGTGAGAGCGGTCACACAGGGTCAGCGGCGAACCGGGCGGTGAGAGCGGGGAAGAACGCGTCCGCGAGGCGGGTGAAGTCGCTCTCGGTGAGGGCGATCGCGTCGCCCTCGGCGTACCCCAGGATCGAGGCTTCGGGCTTGAGTTTGAGTGCCTTGCCGTCGACCATCCGGCCCTCGTTGGTGAGCAGCGAGAGAGCGATCAGCCGCACCTCGTTGACCGGGTTGCCGTCCTTGCCCTCGTCCTTGCGGAGCCGGTGCACGAAGGCCAGTTCGAGGATCAGCACGAGGTCGTTGTAGAGCGCCGGCGGCGTCTCGCTGAGCTTGCGGTAGGACGCCATCCGGGCGTCGATCCCGGAGCGGACGGACTCGATGTACTCGCGGGTGTACTTCGTGATCGCCAGCATGATGATCTCCTCTTTTGAAGTAGCCGTCACCTTCCTGACGGATGGCCACGCGGAAGTGTGACGGCTATGCCGGACCGAAAGCCGCGCGATAGTGCTCGGGGCTCACGCCGCGGGCCCGGCGGAACTGCCGGCGCAACGTGTCCGCGCTGCCGAAGCCGCACCGGCGGGCCACCGTCGCGACCGTGGCGTCGCCGCGTTCCAGCAGCTCCTCGGCCCGCCGCACGCGCTGCTCGCGCACCCAGGCGGCCGGCGTGGCGCCGGTCGCGTCGCCGAACTGCCGAGCGAACGTGCGCGGCGACATCGACGCCCGCACCGCCAGCGCCGGCACCGTCAGGTCGTGGTCGAGATGCGCCACCGCCCAGTCGAGCACCCCGGCCAGCCCGGGCGACGACGGCGCGGCGGCCACCGGCGTGCGGACGAACTGGGCCTGGCCGCCGCTGCGGTGCGCGGGCACCACCAGTTCGCGGGCCACCCGGTTGGCGACGTCGCTGCCATGCGCCGATCGGATCAGGTGCAGGCAGAGATCCAGCGCGGCGGACGAGCCGGCGCTGGTGGCGAACGGGCCGTCGACCACATAGATGGTGTCCGGGTCGACGGTCACCTTGGGGAAGTCGGCCGCGAGCCGGTCCGCGAACGCCCAGTGCGTGGTGGCCTTGCGCCCGTCCAGCAGCCCGGCCGCGGCCAGCGTGAACGCGCCGGTGCAGACCGCGGCCATGGTGGCGCCCCGGGCGGCGGCCCGGCGCAGCGCCGCGACCAACGCGGGCGAGGGAACGTCGATCGGCGGCGCGGCGCCGGTGACCACGATCAGGTCGGCGGACGCCAGCTTGCGCAGCCCGTGCGTCGGGGTGATGGCGAAGCCGGTCGAGCTCGGCAGCGGCCCGCGTCCGTCGGCGCAGACGGCGAAGCGGTAGCGCGGCAGCGACGGGTCGAGCCGCGGTAGGCCGAACACCTCGCTCACGATGCCCAGCTCGAACGCCGGCACCGGAGCGGTCACCACCGCCACGACCTCACCGAGCATCGGGCAAGTGTGGCAGAGAATGCCGGAAAAGTGACATGCCTGCCATGCCACGATCGGGCAGGGTGGAGGTATGCCGCTCATCGGCCCGCTCCTGATCGTCTACGTGGTGTGGGGCTCGACGTACCTGGCCATGAAGGTCGCCGTCGGGCACCTGCCGCCGCTGACCCTGAACGCCGTCCGGTTCCTCACCGCCGGCCTGATCCTCTACGCCTGGTGCGCGTGGCGTCGCCGTCGTCGTCCCGACCAGCGCTGGCGCCGCCCGACCGGCAGGGAGTGGCGGGCCGGCGCGATCCAGGGCCTGCTGCTGCCTGCCGCGGGCACCGGCGGCGCGACCTGGGCCGAGCAGGAGCTGTCCTCCGGGGTGGCCGCGCTGCTGCTGGCCACCATCCCGCTCTGGATCGTGCTGGGCGCCCGGGTGGTGGAGAAGGAGCGGATCAGCCTGCCGGTCGGCGCGGGTCTGCTGGCCGGCGTCGCCGGCGTCGCGGTCCTGGTCAACCCCTTCTCGAGCGATCGGCCGGACCCGCTCTCCGTGACGGTCGCGCTGGGCGGCGCGCTCTGCTGGGGTCTCGGATCCGTGTACGCCCGCCACGCCCCGCACCCCGATCAACCGCTGCTGGCCAGCGCCGTGGAGATGGTGTGTGCCGGCGTGATCCTGGCGGTGCTCGGCGGCATCGGCGGCGAGTTCGGCCGCGTCGACCTGTCCGGCGACGTGCTCGGCTCGCTGCTCGCGGTGGCCTACCTGATCGTGTTCGGCAGCCTGATCGCCTACACCGCCTACGAGTGGCTGCTGCGCCACGCTCCCCCGCGGATCACCGGCACGTACGCGTTCGTGAACCCGGTGGTCGCGGTGCTGCTCGGCTGGTGGCTGCTGGACGAGGAGGTCGGCGTGCGCACGCTGGCGGCGGGGCTGATCATCGCGGGCGCCGTGGCAATGATCGTCCTGCCTCAACGGAAGGTGACGTGAACCTTTCGGCCGCCGCGCACGTACCCCCGCGCATGGCCGACATCACCGCCCTGGCGCTGGCCGCCGGGCGAGGCGACCGCACTGCCGCCACCGATTTCATCCGGGCGACCCAGGCGGACGTCATGCGCTTCCTGTCGCCGCTCACCTCGCCGGCCGACGTCGAGGACCTGACCCAGGAGACGTTCATCCGGGCGCTGCGAGGCCTGCCCGAGTTCGCCGGCCGGTCGTCCGCGCGCACCTGGCTCTTCGCGATCGCGCGCCGGGTCGCCGCCGACCACGTGCGCACCGCCCAGCGCCGGCCCCGGCTGGCCGCCCTGCCGGACTGGCAGGCGACCGCGGACACGGCCGGGGCGACCGCGCTGCCCCGGTTCGACGAGCAGTACGCCCTCACCGACCTGCTCGCCACGCTGAACGAGGACCGGCGCGAGGCGTTCGTCGCCACCCAGCTGGCCGGATTGTCGTATGCCGAGGCGGCCGAGGTGTGCGACTGCCCGGTCGGCACGATCCGCTCGCGCGTGGCCCGCGCCCGCGAGGACCTGGTGGCGGCCATGAACGAGGGACGGGCTACGCGGCCCCCGGCAGCCACGGGGTGACCTTCTGTAGGCGCTGTAGACCTGATTCACGGAAGACTCGGCGGTGCCCGGCGCGGAGCTCAGGGCTGTGGCGTTCAAGCAATTTCCAGGATCACGGTGAACAATGCGGCCATGACGGGCGAGTTCATGGTGCCGGCGAACGGCGCGGACCTGTGTGCGGAGACCTTCGGGGAGCCGTCCGACCCGCCGCTGCTGCTGATCGCCGGCGGCGCGTCGTCGATGGACTGGTGGGACGACGAGTTCTGCCGGCGGCTCGCGGCCGGCGGCCGGCACGTGATCCGATATGACCACCGCGACACCGGCCGCTCCACGTCATATCCGGAGGGCGCGCCGGGCTACTCGATCGTCGACCTGGCCGGGGACGCGCTCGGCCTGCTCGACGCGCTGGGCGAGCGACAGGCGCACGTGGTCGGGCTGTCGATGGGCGGCGGCCTGGCCCAGTGGATCGCCGTCAACCACCCCGAGCGGCTGCACACGCTGACCCTGATGTCGACCAGTCCCGGATCGTCGGAGGACGAGCCCGCCGAGGACGGCGAGCCGGCGGCGGACGCGGGAGAGCGCTTCGACTGGTCGGACCGCAAGGCCGCGGTGGACCGGATGGTCGCCGACGTGCAGTCCGCCGGCGGGCCGTTCACTGCGGACGAGGACCAGTTGCGGCGCCTCGCCGAGCGCGTCTTCGACCGCACCACCGACATGGCCGCCACCCAGACCAACCACTGGGCCGCCGACTTCCCGCCGTCGCACCGCCACCTGCTCGGCACGATCACCGTGCCCACGCTGGTGATGCACGGGACGCTGGACCATTTCATCCCGATGGCCGACGCCGAGGCGCTGGCCCGCGAGATCCCCGGCGCCCGGCTCGTGCCGCTGGAGGGCGTCGGGCACGAGTTCCCGCCGCAGGCGCTCTGGCGTCAGGTGATCGACGAGATCCTGAAGCACACCGCCTAGGACAGCGCGGGGCGCAGCACCCGGCTCAGGGTGCGGATGAGCAGCACGACGGCGGCGTTCATGACCACGAACCAGGCGGCGTAATAGAACGTGCCGGCGTCGGTCAGCGGGGATGCGAAGGACGCGTCGAAGGTGGGCATCCAGGACTGCCGCGGGAGGTCGGCGCGCACCGACTGGCCGTGCAGCAGCAGGCCCGCGAACCCGAGGAAGAGCAGGACCGTGACGACCAGCTGGACCACCCACGCGACGCCGAGCAGCCGCCCGGCGGCGCGCGACCGGGCGGTCAGCAGAGCGGCCGTGGCGATCACCAGCAGCACCACGTCGGCCACCGTGATCAGCCAGGCGGTGCCGCGGACCACGGTGGCGACGTCGTCCAGGGCGGAGAGCTGCGCGCCCAGATGCGCGGTCGCGTCCGGCGCGCACCCCGGCGTGTCGGCGCAATTGGACAGCGCGAGACGCTGCTCGGCGGCGTCCGGCTCGAACGCGATGCGGGCGTAGGACGACGCGGTCAGCCAGGCGTAGACGACCGCGTAGCCGATCACCGCGAGCCAGGCCGCGGCGATCAGCAGGCGGGGCGAGCGGCTAGACATTGACCGCCTGCGGCCAGGTGCCCGCGGGTGGACCGGGCAGATTGGCCAGGTTGTTCATCGACGCGTTCGCGTCGCGCATGTTCTTCAGGCCGTCGACCAGCTGGTTGGCGATGTCGAAGAGCATGTTCAGCGCGTTCTCCACCAGCGAGCCGACCGCGCCGGCCAGCGTGTTCACCGCCTCCAGCAGGGTCAGCACGCCGGCCGCGTCGATCGCCGCCTGGGCGAGCTCGCCGACCAGCATGGAGATGTTCTCGGCCAGCTTCACCGCGTATTCCACATTCGCCTTGGCGATGGTGAACAGCCAGGTGCTGATGAAGTCGGCCTTGGTGGCCATGTCGTTGGACGCGTTCTGCTGGAACGGGACCTTGTTGTTGTATGCGTCCGACGCCTGGCCCTTCCAGTAGACGAGCATGTCGCCCTTGACCGGGATCTGGCCCGCCGTGGCGGAGGCCGGCTTCTGCACCATGGTCAGCCACTTGAAGGACGTGATGATCAGCGACGGCACGCCGCCGGCGTGCTCGACCACCCACTGCGCCTTCTCCAGCAGCTTCGACGTGGCCTCGCGGACGTCGTCGAGCTTGTTCTTGATCCACCACATCGCCGCGGCGCCGAGCACCCAGCGCCACTTGTTGATGTTGCCGACCAGGTTGGTGAACTCATCCTGCGCGCGCTGGATGCATTCCTTGATCTTGTCGACGGCCTTCTGGAACTCGCCGCTCATGCCCTCGGGGCTCACCCCGGGATCCGGTGCCACTGCTCGCCACGCTCCCCGTGTCGGGGCTGATCGCTCAGCCGCCGTAGATCTTCTGCAGGGTCTCCGCCGAGACCTCGTCACTGCCGTCGTATTCGTCCGCGGCCCTCTTCAGCGCCTCGGAGATCTGGTCGAACTCCTGGAAGCCCTCGGCGCAGCGGTCCCGCACGAAGGTGCGGAACTCCTCGTAGATCGGCTGCATGGCCAGGCTGACCGGGGTGCCGCACCAGAACGCCGTGACCTCGAGGTTGAGCCCCTCGACGTTCTTGGCCACGCCCTCCATCCGGTCGGCCAGCGCGACCCACTTCGACGCCTCTTCGCGCAGCGCCTCGGTGACGACCTTGACCTCACCCATGACCGCTCCCCCGTTCAGCGCACTGCCTGGAACGCCGCGAGGGCGTCGGCGGCAAGGGCGGACGGCGACCGCTCCAGAGCCGCGTGGACATCGATCTCGGCGGTCGTCACGGTGCCGCCGGAGGCGCGCAGCCGGACCAGGCCGGCCGGGCCGGAGACCACCCGCTCGGGCGGCCCCTCGCGGACCAGGCGATCGGCCCGCTCCAGATTTTCCTCGACGCGGTCGTTGCCGCGCCGGATCGCCTCGAACCACTCGGCGTCGTCGAGCCCGGGCTCGATCGGCTGCACCGGTGCGAACGACGACGCGGGCGCGTCCTCCGGCAGGCGCCCGGTCATCGCGGACAGGGTCTGCGTCACGGCGTCGCGGTAGGCGTCGATCAGCGCCGCGGGCAGCTCCGACGGCGACAGCTCCTCGCGCCACCAGACGCTGATCGCCACGTCGGCGACGCGGCCGGACGGATCCATCCGCACGGTCACCGCGCGGGTCCCGTCGCGACCCTCGGCCTCCGCGTGCGGATCCGGCGGGCCGGCCTCGCGGGCCGCCGCGGACAGCTCCTCGTCGCTGCCGAGCGTCTCGAGCGACACCAGCATCGGCTCGGTCATGCACACCCCTCCCCGTTAGCGGGCCGGGCCCGCGGCACCGAATCCTAGCGACCCCGGATCCGGCGCGGCGCCCCGCTCATTGCAGGGGCCGGCGGCGCACGATCGCGCACACCACATTGCTGTCCGTGAAGTTGCTGATGTTCACCAGCTCCCAGCCGTACGGCATGAGGAACTCGGCCGCGGACATCGCGTAGGCCACCCGCTCGCTGCCGGTGCCGCGCAGGTTGGTGATGGTGAGCAGCTGGAACGGATAACTGGAGAGGTCGGCGCGGCCTTCGAGCAGGTTCTCCGCCTTGACCGAGCGGGTCCGGAGGATCATCTCGGCCGTTTCCACATTCGCCATGCCGCACACCCTAAGGTGCGGCTCGGCGTCAGTAGGACGCGGTGACCAGGGCCGGGCTCTCCCAGAGCAGGCGCTGGAAGGACAGCGGCGGCACCGGCGGGCTGATCAGGTAACCCTGGATCGCCGGGCAGCCGGCCGCGGCCAGCGCCTGCCAGTCGTCCTGCTCCTCCACGCCCTCGGCGACCACGCTCATGTTCAGCGAGGTGGCCAGGCCGAGCACGGCCGCGATGATGGACGACTTGCGCACGTCGGCGGCCAGCCCGGAGACGAACGAGCGGTCCAGCTTGACCACGTCGGCCGGCACGGACTGCAGCCAGGTGAGCGAGCTGTAGCCGGTGCCGAAGTCGTCCAGCGCGATCCGCACGCCGAGGCGCTTGACCGCGGTCAGCCGCTCCGACAGGTCGTCGGAGAGGGCCAGCACGGCGGTCTCGGTGATCTCCAGAACCAGGCGGGACGGGTCGTCCACACCGGACTCCTCGAGCAGCCGGGCCAGGGTGGGCAGGAAGTCCGGCTCGGACAGCTGGCGCGGGCTCACGTTGACCGACACGTAGCCCAGCTCGAGCCGCCAGTTCTGCAGCCAGCGCAACGCCGTCGCCAGCACGTGCTCGCCCAGCGGCACGACCAGGCCGGTCTCCTCGGCGGCCGGGATGAAGTGGCCGGGGGCGACGATCCGGCCGTCCGGCGTACGCATCCGGACCAGCGCCTCGGCCCCGATGATCCGGCCGCTCGCCGACGACGCGATGGGCTGGAACCAGACCGGCAACGTGACGTCCCGGTCGCCGTCGAGTGCCTCGCGCAGCTGGGCCTCGGCGGTGATCCGCTGCTGCACGGCGACGCGCATCCGGTCGCTGAATACCTCGACCCGGTTGCCGCCGGCGCGCTTGGCGGCGTACATCGCGGTGTCCGCGGCCAGCACCGCATGCTCGGCCTGGTGCGGGCCGTCGGCCGGCGCCACCCCGACGCTGACCGAGATCCGGGTGGAGTTGCCGGCCACCGCCAGCGGCACCCGGAACGCGTCCAGCACGGCGTGTGCGACGGCGGTGGTCCGCTCGATCGGGCCGGGCAGGGCGACCACGAACTCGTCGCCGCCGAGCCGGGCGAGCAGCGAGTGGGCCGGCACCACCACGCGCAGCCGATCGGCGACCGCGCGCAGCACGTTGTCGCCGGCCGCGTGCCCGGCGCCGTCGTTGATCGACTTGAACCGGTCGACGTCCAGATAGATGACCCCGGCCGGGCCGGCCGAGCCGGCCGGCAGGCCGGTCAGCAGGCCGGTCAGGTCGCGCTCGAACGCGTGCCGGGAGAGCAGGCCGGTGAGCGCGTCGATCCGGATCTGCCGCTGCAGCTCGGCCTTGTGCTCCTGCTGCTCGGTGACGTCCAGGCAGTGCACGAAGATCAGCCGCAGCTTGCCGCTCTTGTCCCGCAGCCCGTTGCTGTGGATCTCGACGTGCATCACGGAGCCGTCGTCCTGCCGCCGGTACGAGCGCGTCAAGGTGACCGCCTCGCCCTTCGACAGCAGCTCGCTGAAGATGTCGTCCTCGCTGCCGGGCAACGGGCTGATCGGCAGGTCACGAATCCGGAAGCCGTCCGGCAGCGGGCTGGGCACCCGCAACCAGGCGTGGTACGCCGCGTTCGTCCGCAGGATCCGGCCGTCCAGCGAGAACATCGCCATCGGCACCGGCGTCTCGTCGAACGCCATCGTCATCTGGGCCTGGCTCTCGTCCAGGTTCTCCTGGGCGCGGCGCTCCTCGGTCTCGCTCAGCCGCCACTGCACGACCTGGAAGGTCGCCGCCGCCAGCACCCCGAGCCCGTGCAGCAGCGCCCACCGCAGCGGGTGGTGCATGGCCGCGTTGTGGTCGAAGGTGCGGTCGCTGAAGACACCGCCGATGATCGCGTGGTGCAGCACCGTGACGATCAGGAACGCACCGAACGGCGCCCAGTCGCGATAGACGGCGAGCGCGGCCACCGCCACGAAGAAGGTGAAGTGCGCCTCGGTCAGGCCGTGGTTCATCGCGACGAAGCCCGCGCAGGCCACCGCGAAACCCACCGAGACCAGCACCGACGGCACCCGGCGGGTGCGGATCAGGGCGGACGCCAGCACGCACGGCAGGATCAGCCCGATGGTGATGGCCCAGGTGCCGTCCAGGCCGTCCCGGGTGGCGCCGATGTAGGTGAGCACCGGGATGCTCGCCGCCAGCAGCAGCGTGAGGAGCCGGTGGCGGCGCAGCCAGTCCTCGTCGCGCAGGCCGCCGCCGGACGGCAACCACGCTGCCAGTCCGTGCCACAGCCGCGTCACCAGTCCCACCCGTCGCCCCTCTCCGAGTTCGTTACCGTTCCATCGGCGAGGGGCGACCGGTTCTGAGAGTTACTCCTCCACCAGCACGCGGACGTCCCAGGGGCCCAGTGACAGGTCTCCGCGCAGGTCGGCGCCGGTCAGGGCGTCGCTGACCGAGCCCGGCAGGGCGAGCGCCACCGGCTCCCAGGACCAGTTGTGCACGAAGCGCACCCGGCGCCCGTCGGACGCGGTGGCCGAGGTGACCGTGACGCTCGGCGGGGTGTCCCGCCAGTCGTCCGCGGCCTCGGGCACCAGCCACTGGAAGAGCGCGTCCGCGAGGGTGCGGTCCGGGATCGTCCCGGCGACCGTGATCCGGCCCCGGCCGTGCGCCCGGGTGGTGACCGCCGGGAACTGCCCGAAGTGCGGGTGCTCGTAGCGGGCCAGCACCTCGGCGCCGTCCGCCTCGAGGCCGTCGATCCACCGGGTGGCGGCCGCCGTCGCGGGCAGGTCGAACCCCTCGTGCGTGGAGACCACCGGCACCGGGCGGGAGACGTTGCTGAACTCGTCGTACTTCACCCCGGCGGGACCGCCGAGGACCGCGGGGGCGGGCTCGGCCCGCGCGCGGGCCTCCTCGTCGGCATATCCGGTACGCGGCCCGAGCACCAGATGCCCGCCGGCGTCCGCATAGGCCAGCAGCCAGGCCAGCGTCGCGTCGTCGGCGATGTAGAACCCCGACGCCACCAGCACCGGATGCCGCCGCGCCACCTCGCCCGGGGTGTCCAGCCGCCCGGCGTGCAGGATCCGCACCTGCAGCCCGGCGTCGAACGCGCCGCGGTAGAACGGGTCGAACAGCCCCTGATAGGCGCGCTCGTCCGGCTTCAGGTCGTCCGGCGACAGTGCCGGGAACCGCTGCATCAGCCACTTGCTGGGGTTGGAGTAGAGCATCGCCACCTGGGCGTCCGGGGTGAGGCCGGCGACCAGCGCGCCGGCCGCCTCGAGGTCGGCGCCGATCCGGGCGATCTCGCGGTAGACCCGGCCCGGCCGGCCGCTGTGCGGGAGCACGCCACCCCAGTAGGTCTCCGCCCCGAAGTGCAGCGTGTGCCAGTGCCAGTACTCGATCATCTTGGCGCCCCGGGCGATCAGCGCCCAGGCCGCCTGCCGCCATTGGCCGTCGTAGGCCGGGCGGTTGTTCCACGGGAAGCCGATCGACTGCGCGTTCGTCTCGGTGACCAGGAACGGCTCCTGGCGCGAGGCGAACATCCGGTCGGCGCTCAGATAGAGGGCCCAGGTGCCGGTGGAGGTCCAGTACTGCGGCTGGTCGCCCGGATCGGGCAGGGCCAGGCCGTCCTGCATCGCGTAGTACGGGTTCCCGGCGGTGACGTCGAGCTCGCGCATCAGCGCCACGTCGTCCAGGGCCGGCCGCTCGTAGGACAGGCAGGTGGTGACGAACTGGTCGGGGCGCGCGTACTCCCGCACGATGGCCGCCTGCCAGGCGATGAACTCGGTGGTCTGCAACGCCTGGAAGCGCCGCCAGGCCAGATGATATTGCGGCTGCACATTGCCGTCCGGAGTCCACAGGTCGGCCCAGGTGGACAGCCGGTGCGACCAGTAGACCAGCCCCCACGCCTTGTTCAGCGTCTCCACGTCGCCGTACTCGTGCCGCAGGTGGTCCACGAAGCGCTGGAAGACGCCGTGGTTGTGCAGCAGCTCGTTGCCCGGCTCGTTGTCCACCTGGAAGCCGATCACCGCCGGGTGGCTCGCGTAGCGCTCCATGATCCGGCGGATGATCCGCTCAGCGTGGAAGCGGAACGCCGGATGGGTGAAGTCGGCCTCCTGGCGGGCGCCCCACGGGATGCGCCCGCCGGTGGACCGCTCCCCCGCGATCTCCGGGTACTGCCGGGCCAGCCAGGGCGGGACGGCGTAGGTCGGCGTGCCGAGCAGCACCGAGATGCCGCGCTCGTCGGCGCCGTCCAGCACCGGTTGCAGCCACTCCAAGTCGAAGCGGCCGTTCTCCGGCTCCCAGGTCGACCAGACCGACTCGCCGACCCGGATCACCGTGAAGTGCGCCTCGGCCATCAGGTCCAGGTCGGTCTTCAAGCGTTCGTACGGCTGGTATTCGTGGTAGTACGCGGCGCCGAAAAGCACCCTCATCCCTTCACACTCCCCGCGGACAGTCCGGACTCCCAATAGCGTTGCAACAGCAGGAACGCGGCGATCAGCGGCACGATCGACAGCAGCGACCCGGTGACCACCAGGGCCAGCAGCTCACCGGTCGACCCGCCGCCGCCGACCGACTGGGACGACCAGGCGGCCAGCCCGACGGTGATCGGATAGAGGTCGGGATCGTTCAGCATGATCAGTGGCAGGAAATAGTTGTTCCACGTCGCCACCAGGGTGAACAGCAGCACGGTGACGATCCCGGGGGCGAGCGAGCGCAGCACGATCTTGAAGAAGATGCCCATCTCGCTGGCGCCGTCGATGCGGCCGGCCTCGATCAGCGTGTCCGGGATCGCGTCCTGGGCATAGATCCGCATCAGGTAGAGCCCGAACGGGCTGACCAGCGACGGCAGGATGATCGCCCACGGCGTGTTGACCAGCCCGATCTTGCTGAACAGCAGGTAGGTCGGAATGGCCAGCGCGGTGGTCGGCACCATCACCGACACCAGCACCATGCCGAAGAGGGCGTTGTTGCCGCGGAACCGGAACTTCGCGAAGCCGTACCCGCCGACGGCTGCCAGGAACGCCGCGCCGCCCGCGCTGACCAGGGAGTAGAACAGCGTGTTGAGCAGCCAGCGGCCGTAGACGCCGTCGCCGTAGGTGAACGTGTCGCCGATGTTGCTCAGCAGCGAGAAGCTGTCCGAGAACCACAGGCCGAAGCTGGCGAACAGGTCGCCGGTGGTCTTGGTGGAGGCCACGATCAGCCAGAACAACGGCAGCAGGAAATAGATCAGCAGCGCCAGCATGCCGATGGTGAGCAGGTTGCTGCGTCTGTTCATGCGCGGTTCCTCCGGTTGCCGGCGAGGAGCACGAGCGACGACACGATGACGATCACCAGGCCGAGCAGGAACGAGACCGCCGCGGCGTAGTTCACCTCCTGGCCGGTGAAGGCCAGGGTGTAGGCGTAGAGGTTGGGTGTGTACGCGCTGTCGATCACGCTGGGCGCCAGCCGCTGCAGCAGTTGCGGCTCGGCGAACAGCTGGAAGCTCCCGATCACCGAGAAGATCAGGCAGAGCAGCAGGGCCGGGCGCAGCGCCGGGAGCTTGATGCTCCAGGCGACCCGCCACGCGCCGGCCCCGTCCACCGCGGCCGCCTCGTAGAGATCCGGGGAGATGCCGCGCAGGGCGGCGTACAGGATGATCATGTTGTAGCCGACGAACTCCCAGGTCACGATGTTCGCCATCGACCCGAGCATCCCGCCCTCGGAGAGGAACCGCGGGTCCGGCAGCCCGAGCTTGTCGGCCAGCTGCGCGAACGGCCCGAAGTCCGGCCCGTAGAGGTAGCCCCACATCAGGGTGGCGACCACCGCCGGCACCGCGTACGGCACGAAGATGCCCAGCCGGAACACCTTCGAGAAGCGCAGCAGCCCGCTGTCGATGGCGAGCGCGGCGGCCGTGGACAGCACCAGCATGATCGGCACCTGGAGCAGGAAGAACCGGACCACCCGGAGCACGCCGCCGACCAGCCGGTCGTCGCTGACCGCCCGGGTGTAGTTGTCCAGCCCGGCGAAGACCGTGCCACCGATGAGCTGTTCGCGGAACAGGCTCAGGTAGGCCGCGTAGAGCAACGGCAGCACGAGCATCGCGAGGAACACGATCAGAAAGGGCAGGACGAACAGGTAACCGGCGTTCGCGTGACTCTGTCTGCGCGCCGTCACGACCCGACCTTGAAGCCCTGGTTCTTGGCGTAGTCGCTGACCCGGGTCTGCCACTGGTCGAGGGCGGCGCCGGTGTCGGACTTGTCGGCGAACGACTTGCCCACCGTCTCGTCCCAGTCGTTGACCGCCTGGTCCAGGAACGGCGGCCACTGGAACTGGGTATCGACCGTGGCACTGATGTCGGAGAACACCTGGTTCACCGTCTGCCCGCCGTAGAACTCCGGCTTCTGCCCGGTGAACGACGCGTCCTCGAGCAGCGACTTGGTCGCCGGGAAGAGGAACTGCTCGGTGGCGAACTTCTTGGTCGACTCGGGGTCGGTGTTGAGCCACTCGGCGAACTTGGCGGCCGCGATCGGGTTCTTGGTGCCGGTCACCACCGCGCTGGTCGAGCCACCCCAGTTGCCGGAGACCTGCTTGGCGGCGTCCCACTGCGGCAGCGGCGCGGCCCGCCACTTGCCCTTGGTGGAGGCGGCGCTGCTCTGCAGGAACACCGGTCCCCAGGCGGCGGTCAGCCAGGTGGCGTACTTGCCGCGGTTGAGCGCCTGGTACCAGGCGTCGGTGAAGTCCGGGTCGGCGGAGACCGCGCCCTCCTTGATCAGGCCACCCCAGTAGTTGCCGACCTTCTTGGACAGTTCGTCGTTCAGGTTGACGGTGACCGACTCCGGGCCGGTGTTGGTGAACGGCTTGGCGCCGGCCTGCCAGAGCAGACCCATCCAGGTGCCGTTCTGGTTGGACGCCAGGTTGGTCAGATAGACGTTCGGGTCGGCGGTGTGCAGCTTGCGGGCCGCGGCGGCGAAGTCGTCCCAGGTCTTCGGCACCTCGATGCCGTACTTCTCGAACAGGTCGGCGCGGTAGAGCATGCCCATCGGGCCGGTGTCCTGCGGGTAGCCCCAGATCTCGCCGTTCTGCCCCTTCACCTGGTTCCAGGTCCAGTCGACGAACTTGTCCTTGGTCGCCTCGGCGCCGTAGGGCCGCAGGTCCACCAGGCTCTTGGTGAGCGAGAACGTCGGGATGTACTGGAACTCGATCTGCGCCACGTCCGGCGCGCCGGTGCCGGCCTTCAACGCGGTCCGCAGCTTCGTGTACTGCGGCTCGCCCTGCCCGGCGTTGACCACCTTGACCTTGATGGCCGGGTACTTCGCCTGGAACAGGTCGACCTCCTTCTGGATGTCCGGCACCCAGGTCCAGAAGGTCAGCTCGGTGGGCGTCTGCATCGCCTTGTCGATGTCGGCCTGGGCGGCCGGCGGCGCGGCGGACCCGCCGCCGTCGGAGGCGTCGTCGTCACCGCTGCAGGCGGCGAGGGTCAGGCTCGCCACGAAGGCGAGGGCCAGGGAGGCAGCCTTGAAACGTTTAAGAGCAGGCATGGGTACGACTCCTCGTGAGGGATTCGGGTGGTCGTGACTCAGCGGACTAAAGGTGCGCGGGTGGAGCGACGCACGATCAGCGAGAGCGGCTCGGACGCGTCCGGCTCCCCTTGATCGTCGCCTGGCGCCTCGATGCGGCTCACGAGGCTTTCCAGACCGTTGCGGACCAGGGCGACGAAGTCCTGGCGCACGGTGGTGAGCGGCGGCGCCTGATACGCCGCCACCGGGATGTCGTCGAGCCCGATGACGCTGACGTCCTCGGGCACCCGGCGGCCGGCCTCGGCGAGCGCGGACATGACACCGATCGCCATGTCGTCGTTCGCCGCGAAGATCGCGGTGACGTCCGGGTTGCGGGCCAGCCGGCGGCCGGCCGCGTGGCCCGAGGCGGGCGACCAGTCGCCTTCGATCCAGGGTGGACACGGCGCCCGGCCGGCCCGCAGCGCCTGCTGCCAGCCGTCCAGGCGGTCACGGGCGGACCACCAGCGCTGCGGTCCGGCCACGTGCCAGACCGTCGCGTGGCCGAGCTCGAGCAGATGCCGGGTGGCGATCCGCCCGCCGTCCGCGCCGTCGCCGCCGCTGCTCAACACGTTCGTGCCGGTGAGACCGGGAAACCGGCCCAGGCTCAGCACCGGCAGATCCACGTCGACGTGCACGTTCTCGCCCTCGTCGATCGGCTCCGAGAGCACGATGCCGTCCACCCCCTCGGCCAGCAGGGACTCGATGGCGCCGTGCACGCCGGCCGGGTCCCCCTCGAAGGTGGTGACGACGCTGAGCGAATATCCGGTGCTGCGGGCCGCGCGCTCCAGCTCGATCAGCATGGTGGCGGGACCGTAGAGCGGACTGCCCAGCGAGACCACGCCGATCCGCCAGGTGCGCCCCGAGGTCAGCGTGCGGGCCGCGTTGTTGCGCCGGTAACCCAGCTCCTGCGCGGCCTGCAGGACCCGGAGCCGCACCTCTTCTTTGACGTACGGCTCGCCGTTGAGCACCCGGGACACCGTCTTCTGCGAGACCCCGGCCCGGGTGGCCACGTCCGTGCTCACCGGGCGGCGGCGGGGCTCGCGATTCGCGGCCATGTCGCCTCCTCGAGGATGTGGCGAATATCTCTGACTTCGTAGTCATATTCATCGTCCGGGCCTAGAAAGTCAACGCCTTCTTGCCGACCTGTTACGCGTCCGTTTCCCGGGCCGGGGTCGGCCGAAAGTCGCAGTTCCGGACCCGCCGAAGTCCGGCTCCGAGCCGATGCGCCGCGTGCCCGCGAGGCGAGAGGCTGCCTATCCGGAGCAGACCATCGCGAAAGGAATCGAATGACCACCGATGACGAGAACCGGCCGGCCCGGAATCGCGTGACGCTGACCGGGATCAGCTCACGCGCCTGGGAGCACCCGGCCGATCGAGGGGCCCTCACCGCCCTGCGCGAGCTGCGCGGCTTCGACGACGTGGTGAAGGCGTTCTTCGGCATGTGGAACGAGCGGGCGTTCCGGCTGTCGTATCTGGCCGGCGCGATCCGGGTGGACCACCGGCAGTACCCGCGGGTGCACCGGCTCTTCGCCGAGGCGGCCACCACGCTCGACGTGGCCGAGCTGCCCGGCCTGTTCGTCGAGCAGTCCCCGATGATCCACGGCCAGGCGATCGGCATGGACAAGCCGTTCATCGTGATCACCACGGCCGCGGTGGACCGGCTCGACGACGAGGAGCTGCGCACACTGCTCGGCCACGAGATCGGGCACGTCCGCAGCGGCCACGCGGTCTACAAGACGATCATGATGATCCTGACGAAGTGGGCGGCCAACGTCAGCTGGCTGCCGATCGGGTCGATCGCCCTGCGGGCCATCATCGCCGCCATGTACGAGTGGTGGCGCAAGGCCGAGCTCTCTGCCGACCGGGCCGGCCTGCTCGCCTGCCAGGACCCGGCCGCGTCGCTCCGGCTGCTGATGAAGATCGCCGGCGGCGGGGACCTGTCCCAGATCGACACCGCCGCGTTTCTCGAGCAGGCGGCGGACTACCAGGGCGGCGGCGATCTGCGGGACAGCGTCCTGAAGATCGGCATGACCGCGTGGAGCAGCCACCCGGTGCCGGTCGCCCGAGCGGCCGAGCTGAACAAGTGGGTCGAGTCCGGCGAGTACACCCGCATCGTCGGCGGCGACTACCCGGGCCGGGACGGCGACGGCAACGCGTCGGTCGCCGGGGACGTCAAGGCGGCCGCGGCGCACTACCGGGACTCGTTCCAGACGTCGCCCGACCCGCTGGTCAACCTGGCCCGCCGGGTCTCCGACGGCGCGGCCGACATCGGCGGCTGGGCCGGCACCCAGGCCGGCCGGGCCCGGGCGTGGGCGGGCACCGCGGCCGGTGCGGCGGCTCGTGCGGCCCGCGGCGAGCGTCCCGAGGGCGACGGCGACCAGCCGCCGCCCGCGGACGGCGACGGCGCACCCACCACCTGACCGCACCGCCTGACCGAGCTCGAAGGCCGGGTATCGGGAGCCGCCACTCCCGATACCCGGCCTTCGTCTGCGCAGTCCCCGGCACGACAAAAGGGCGGGACGCGCATCGCGTCCCGCCCTGGAGAAGCAGAGGTCAGGTGCGGCGGCTCATCGCCGGCATCAGCGTGACCCCGGCGATCGTCGACCCGGCCACTGCCACCAGATAGGCCAGCACCATCGCCGGGAACGACTCGTAGAACGCGGCCAGCACGATCAGCGAGAGAACGAAGCCGCCGAACAGCGATCCGAGCACCAGCGTCCAGGCGGCGACCTTCTGCGAGACGGTCCAGCGCGGCGACGCGGACACCATCGCCATCGCCGCGATCGGGCTGATCACCGGCAGCACGAAGCCACCGCCCATCAGCAGCGCGATCGCCGCCGGGTCGGAGGCCGCGCGGTCCGGCATCGAGGTCGGCGCGGGCCGGTGCACGGGCACCGGCGGCGTGAGCGGCATCCTCAGGTGTGCGGGCATCCGGCCCCGCCGGACCGCGCCGACCAGCGCCTCCGGCGGGCCGAGGCGTCCGACGATCTGCTCCGGGTCGGAGAGCGGGTCGGAGACCGAGGTCCGGCGCATCGCGATGTAGTCGGCGACCGTGGTCATCAGCTCGTCGCGCAACTCCGGCGACAGGTCCTCGCTCTCCGCCCACAGCGCGGCGAGGTAGTCCAGGACGATGACGTCCGCGTGTGCCAGCGGCGCGGTGTCCTGGTTCGAGACGGAGGTCATACGTTTCCCCCAACGGGTCCGGTGGTGACGGTCGCGTCAGCATGTCGCGCACCGCGATCACCGCACATCCGCCCGCGGGCGGGCACGCCACGAGCCCGGATACGACTTTCGGCCGGGTCGTCGACGGGCATCGAAGGCAGGATGGCAGGCATGCGCATCGTCTCCCTGCTGCCCTCGGCCACCGAGATCGTCTACGCCCTCGGGCTCGGCGACGACCTGGCCGGGGTGACCTTCGAGTGCGACGAGCCGGTTTCGGCGCGAGCCGAGAAGGTGGTCGTCGTGGGCGGACGCGACACCCGCGGCATGACCGCGGCCGACATCGACGGGTACGTGAAACAGCAGCTCGCCGAAGGCCGAGACCTCTACACCCTGCACGCCGGCGCGCTGGCCGCCCTGGATCCCGAGCTGATCCTCACGCAGGACCTGTGCCGGGTCTGCGCCCTGCCGTCCGGCCACGTCACCGACGCCCTGGACCACCTGGGTTGCCGTGCCGACGTGGTCTCCCTCGACCCGTACTCGTTGGACCAGGTCCTGGACACCTTCGCCGACGTCGCGCACGCCGCCGGCGTGCCGGACCGTGGCGCCGCGCTGATCGGTGGCCTGCGCGAGCGGCTCGACCGGGTGCGCGCGGCGGTGGCCGGCCGGCCGCGTCCGCGGGTGGCGATCGTGGAGTGGGTGGATCCGCCCTTCACCGCCGGCCACTGGGTGCCGGATCTGGTGGTCGCGGCGGGCGGCGAGCCGGTGGCCGCGCGGCCCGGGCAGCGGTCGGTGGAGACGACCTGGGCGGCGCTGGCCGCCGCGGACCCGGAGGTCGTCCTGGTCACGCCGTGCGGCTTCCACCTGGACGGTTCGGCGGAACAGGCCGAACGGGTGGCGCCGCACTTCCCGGGCGCCGCGGTGTGGGCGATCGACGGCGACGGCCTGGTGGTGCGGCCCGGCCCGCGGCTCGTCGACGGCGTCGAGGCGATCGCCGCGATCCTGCACCCGGACGCGGTGCCCGCGGCGCCGGCGGACGCGATCCGGCGGGTGGCCTAGGACCTAGCCGACCGGCGCGGGCTCGCGGACCAGGCGGCGCCGGAGCGGCGCGATCGGCAACGACTCGCGGTTCGCGGTCGCCCGGCGCAGCCGCTCGGCCCGCCACAGCCACTGGATGTCCCGGCCGAACGACCAGGTCAGCGACCCCAGCGCCAGGACCAGCGCGGCCAGCGCGAGCGGCGCGGGCAGCAGGTGCGCGGTGACCACCACGAGCGCCACGCCCTGGGTGGCGGCGACGACCTTGCGGGAGAACTTGGGCGGCAGCGCGGCGGTCAGCCAGGGCGCGGCCCAGGAGGCGGCCACGAAGAGGTAGCGGTAGGCGCCGATGGCGACCGTCCACCAGCCGAACTCACCGGCCACGAAGACGCTGAGCACCAGGATCAGGAACGCGTCGATCTCCATGTCGAATCGGGCGCCCAGCGGCGACGACGAGTTGGTGCGGCGGGCCACCTGGCCGTCCACGCCGTCCAGCGCGAGTGCCACGCCGACCAGGGTGACCAGCGCGACCAGGTGCACCGGCCGGGTGAACGAGGACACCACCATCGCGGTCACCCCGCCGACCATCAGCGCCCGCGCGAACGTCACCACGTTCGCCGGACCCATCGCGCTCATGCCGGCCCGGCGCAGACCAAGACCGAGCAGACCACAAAGCACGATTCCGTACGCGGCGCCGGCGAGCCACCCGCCGGCCGACAGACCCACCGTCGCGGCGAGGGCGGCCAGCAGACTGCCCTGGACGACCAGCCCGATCACCGGACCCCGAGCCGCAGGGGTGGTAATCGTGTCGGTACTGAAAGTCACCGTGCCTCCAAGTGGCAAGATCGGTTGCCGCGTATGGTTGCCGCTGTCCCCCTGGAACACGCTTCGCGAGCGTGTTCGGTTCAGCCGGTCGAGGAGTTCCCCATGACGGGTGCGGCGCGCGCCTTCTGGATAGCTGCCCCTGGCGCCGGGGAAATACGCTTTGCGGCCGTGCCTCATCCAGCGGAGGACGAAGTGCTGGTCCGGACGCTGCACTCGGGTGTGAGCCGCGGCACGGAGACGCTGGTGTTCCGCGGTGGTGTCCCGGACAGCCAACACGACACCATGCGCGCGCCCTATCAGGAAGGCGACTTCCCGGCCCCGGTGAAATACGGCTATCTGAACGTCGGCGTGGTCGAGCAGGGCCCGCCCGAGCTGACCGGCCGCACGGTCTTCTGCCTCTACCCGCACCAGACCCGGTACGTGGTGCCGGCCACCGCGGTGACCGTGGTGCCCGACGGCGTGCCCGCCGCCCGCGCGGTGCTGGCCGGCACGGTGGAGACCGCGGTGAACGCCGTGTGGGACGCGGCGCCGCTGGTGGGCGATCGGATCGCGGTGGTCGGCGGCGGCATGGTCGGCTGCTCGGTCGCGGGGGTGCTCGCCGGGTTTCCGGGCGCGCGGGTGCAGCTGGTGGACTCCGATCGGTCCCGCGCCGCGGTGGCGTCCGCGCTGGGCGTCGGGTTCGCCACGCCGGAGGAGGCCGCGGGCGACTGTGACCTGGTGATCCACGCGAGCGCGACGCCGGCCGGGCTGGCCCGTTCGCTCGAACTGCTGGCACCGGACGCGACCGTGATCGAACTCAGCTGGTACGGCGACCGGCCGGTGCCGGTGCCGCTGGGCGAACACTTCCACTCGCGCCGGCTCACCCTGAAGAGCAGCCAGGTCGGCGGCATCCCGCCCGGGCGCCGGCGCACGTACGGTGAGCGTCTCGGTCTTGCTCTTGATCTGCTGTCGGACCAGCGGTTCGACGCGCTGATCACCGGGCACTCCGACTTCGAGGAGCTGCCGGAAATCCTGCCCCGGCTGGCCTCCGGCGCCCTGCCCGCCCTGTGTCACCTGGTGAATTACCGAGGAGAGTGAGCATTTGTTCAGCGTCACCGTCCGCGACCACATCATGATCGCGCACAGCTTCCGCGGCGAGGTCTTCGGCCCGGCGCAGAAGCTGCACGGCGCCACCTTCGTGGTGGACGCGACCTTCAAGCGGCCGGACCTGGACGCGGACAACATCGTGGTCGACATCGGCCTGGCGAGCGAGCAGCTCAAGGACGTGTGCGGCGCGCTGAGCTACCGCAATCTGGACGACGAACCCGATTTCGCCGGGGTGAACACGTCGACCGAATTCCTCGCCAAGCTGATCGCCGATCGCCTGGCCGACCGGATCGCGGCCGGCTCGCTCGGCCCCGGCGCGACCGGCCTGACCGGCCTCACCGTGACTCTGCACGAGTCGCACATCGCGTGGGCGGGATACGAGCGGGAGCTGTGACGACGCACTTCGTGCTGCCCGGCGGCGTGGACGATCCCGCGTCGCCGAGCGGCGGCAACCGCTATGACCGCGCGGTCTGCTCCCGGCTCCCGTCGGTCTGCGAGATCGCGATCTCGGGCTCCTGGCCCCGCCCCGCTCCCCCGGCACTCCGGGCACTGCGGTCGGCCCTGGCCGACATTCCCGACATGTCCACAGTGGTGATCGACGGCCTGGTGGGCTGCGGCGTGCCATCACTCATCGAGGAAGCCGCCACCCGCCTGCGCATCGTGATGCTGGTCCACCTCCCCCTGGGCGACGAGTCCCCGGCCGCCGCCGACCTCATCCCCCTGGAACGCCGCTCCCTGCACGCCGCGGACGCCGTCGTCGTGACCAGCACATCGGCGGCCTCGCGGGTCATCACCCTGCACGACCTGCCGCCGGCAAAAGTGCACGTGGCACCCCCCGGCGTCGACCCGGCGCCGCCGGCCACCCCCACGCCCGGCGGCACCCGCCTGCTCTGCGTGGCGGCGATCACCCCGCGCAAGGGCCAGGACGTCCTCCTGACCGCCTTGGCCGACCTCGACGACCTCGCCTGGCGCTGCACCTTCGTCGGCGCCGGCGTCCCACCGGACATCCCTCCCGACCGCTATGGACCTGAGTCTTCGGTGAATCGCGGTGACCCGGCAGGTGACTCGGCGCCGGGCGACTCGGCGGCGGGTGATTCATCTGTGAATCAGGTCTACAGCGGCCGCGGTGGGACCGCCGGGCCGGGGCGCGTGCGCTTCGTCGGGCCGAAGGCCGGGGCTGATCTGGACGCCGCCTATGCGGACGCGGACCTTCTGGTGCTGCCGTCGCGGGCCGAGACCTACGGCATGGTGGTGACCGAGGCGCTCGCCCGCGGACTGCCGGTGATCGGCACGCAGGTCAGCGGCGTGCCGGAGGCACTCGGCTCGGCGCCCGGCGGCGTTGTTCCCGGTCTGCTGGTTCCGCCGGGCGAGGCGGAACCGCTCGCCGCCGCGCTGCGCGCCTGGCTGACCGACGCCGACCTGCGGGAACGCTGGCGCGACGCGGCCCGGGCCCGGCGCGAGTCGCTGCCCGGCTGGGATGAGACAACCGACCGCCTGCGCGCGGTACTGAACCAGTGATCGGGCGGGCCAACGATGGGAGATCAGGGATGACCGGGGAATTCAGCTCGGACTGGCTGGGGCTGCGGGAACCCGCCGACGCCGCGGCACGCGACGTCGGGCTGGCGGACGCCCTGGCCGAGAGCCTGACGCCGCCACTGACGGTCCGGGACCTCGGCTGCGGGACCGGGTCGATGGGCCGCTGGCTGGCGCCGCGGCTGCCCGGCCCGCAGCACTGGGTGCTGATGGACCGCGACCCGGCGCTGCTCACCCACGCCGGCACGCACCTGCCGGACGCGGTCACCGTGGAAACCCGCCAGGGTGACGTGACCGCCCTCACCGGCGACGATCTGGCCGGCACCGGGCTGGTCACGTGTTCGGCGTTGCTCGACCTGCTCACTTCGGACGAAGTGGACAGTCTGGTGGAGGCGTGCCGGGCCAACCGGACGGCCGCGCTGTTCACGCTGTCGGTGACCGGCGAGGTGGCGTTCGACCCGGCGGACCCGCTGGACGACGAGATCGAGGCCGCGTTCAACGCGCATCAGCGCCGGGAGATCGGCGGGCGCCGGTTGCTCGGGCCGGACGCCGCGGAGATCGCCGCGGCGGCCTTCGAGAAGGCCGGGGCCACGGTGAGTGTCCGTCCCACGCCGTGGCGTCTCGGATCCGACAGTGCGCCGCTCGCCGCCGAATGGTTGGCTGGCTGGGCGGGCGCCGCTCGGGAGCAGCGCCCCGACCTGCGCCTCGAGGAATACCTCGCACGCCGGCGCGCGGACGGGTTCACCGCGACCGTCGGACATCGAGACCTCCTGGCGAGATTCGATTGAACTGTTTCCGGGCAGCCCGGCGTACAGGTGTGTGACGGGCTACCGAGGGGAACATCATCGTGACGCGATCGGTCTGGGCATGGGCACGCCTCATCGGCGGGGCGGGCATCATCGCTCTGCTGATGTGGCGGCTGGGCACCGGCGCCTTTCTCGACGGGATCCGCGTGATCGACGGGGGCACCCTGCTCACGGCGTTCCTGATCGGGGTCACGACCACGGTGTTCAGCGCATGGCGATGGTGCCTGGTGGCCCGCGGCGTCGGCCTCCGGCTGCCGCTGGGCGCGGCGATCGCCGATTACTACAAGGCGCTCTTCCTGAACGCGGCCCTGCCCGGCGGCGTGCTCGGCGATGTCGACCGGGCGGTCAAGCACGGCCGCGACGAGGGTGACGTGGCTCGCGGCGTGCGCGCGGTGGTGCTGGAACGGACCGCGGGTCAGATCGTGTTGATCGCGGTGGGCGTGACGGTGCTGCTGACCGTACCGTCGCCGGTTCTGACCGTTCTGGAGACCCACGGAGCCGCCGCCGCGGCGATCGGCTCGGCCGTCGTCCTGGCCGGCGCGATCGTGGTCCTCGCCACCCGCCGCCTGCGCAGCGGCACCTCGAAGATCGCGAAGGCGGCCCGCACCGGGCTCGCCGAGATCCGCACCGGGCTGCTGTCCCGCCGCAACTGGCCGGGCATCGTGCTCGCCTCGACGATCGTGCTGGTCGGTCACCTGGCGACGTTCGTGGTGGCCGCCCGGGCCGCCGGGTCGACCGCCTCCCTGCTGCGCCTGGCCCCGCTGATGCTGCTCGCGCTGCTGGCCATGACGCTGCCGCTGAACGTCGGCGGCTGGGGACCGCGCGAGGGCGTGACCGCGTGGGCCTTCGCCGCCGCCGGGATGAGCGCCACCCAGGGCCTGACCATCGCGGTGGTCTACGGACTCTTCGCCTTCGTGGCGGCGCTGCCCGGCGCGGTGGTCCTGGTCACCCGCGGCGTGATCAAGATGCGCGCGGCGCGGATCGCCCGGCTGGCGCCGATCTCACCGGCCGTGCCCGCCCTGGTCCCCGCCTCCGAGCCGGTCGCCGGCCAGCCCGCACTCGTCTCGTCGCAGCGCTCGGTGCGGGTGCTGGCCCACAGCGGTGCCTGACCTAGGGGGCGAAGCGGTCCGAGAGCGCGTAGCGCAGCAGGACCACGTCGCCGATCTGCCGCACCTCGGCCAGCCGTGCCCGGCGGCCCGGGCCCCACGGGAAGTCGCCGTCGTGCACGAACCGGGGCGCCCGCGAGTCGCCGACGAAGAACGGCGCCACCACCAGCTGCAACTCGTCGGCCAGGCCGGCCGTGAGGAACTGGGTGTGCATGGTGCCGCCGCCTTCGACCATCAGCCGGCCGATGCCGCGTTCATGCAGGTCGACGACGATCCGGCGGACGTCGACCGGCTCGCCGCCGTCGATCACGGTGGCCGCGTCGCCGAGCAGCTTGCGGGCCGCGTCGCAGGTGCCGGTGGCGCAGTAGACCAGCTTGGTGGCGTCGCCCGTGGTGAAGAACTTCGCCTCCGGATCGAGGTCGCAGCTGGCCGTCACGGTGACCTTGACCGGCGTCGGCCGCTCGCCCCGCGCGGACCGGTCGGCCCGGCGCGCGTCCGAGCGAACCAGCAGGCGGGGGTTGTCCTGGCGCACGGTCGCGGCGCCGACCAGGATCGCGTCGCAGCCCGCGCGCACCGCGTCGACCCGGTCGAAATCCTCGTCATTGGACAGCAGCAGCCGCTCCTCGGCGGTGTCGTCGACGTAACCGTCGATGGACATGCCACAGCTGAGCAGCACGTACGGTCGCTCAATCACCGATGACCGTCTCTCCCTCGCCGAAACCTAGCGACGATCGTCACCATGTCCGACCGCGATGCGTCCAAGATAATCGGGAGTCGGATTACCGGCACGTTTACCAAGTGTTACGGCATGGTGGCGCTGATCTAGGGGCACACAGGCCCGCAGCGGGGAACGCAGTTCGAGGAGGGCCCATGACAGACGTACCAGAGGCCGGCGTACGCACGCAGGTGACCGTTCCGCTGCGTTTCGGCGACGGCTACACGACCAGCGCGCGGGTGTTCACCTTCGACGGGCTCGCGGACGGCAAGGAGCACCTGGCGCTGGGCCTGGGCGACTGGCGGCGGGCGATCGCCCGGTCCGCGGTCGGCGGGCGCGCCCCCCTGGTGCGGCCGCACAGCGAGTGCCTGACCGGCGACGTGTTCGGCAGTCAGCGCTGCGACTGCGGGCCGCAGTTGCGCGAGGCGGTGGAACGGATCACCGACACCGGCGGGCTGTTGCTCTACCTGCGGCAGGAGGGGCGCGGCATCGGGCTCTACGCGAAGCTGGACGCCTATGCGCTGCAGGACGCGGGGCTGGACACGTACGAGGCGAATCTGGCTCTCGGGCATGACGAGGACGAGCGGGACTACACCGCGGCCGCGCAGATGCTCGTGGCGCTGGGAGCCGAGCGGATCCGGTTGCTGAGCAACAATCCGGACAAGGCCGCCCAGCTCATCGCCCACGGCGTCAAGGTCGAGGAGCAGATCCCGACCGGGGTGCACGTCTCGGCGGCGAATGTCCGGTACCTGGCGACCAAGGCCACGCACACCGCCCATACGATCGACCTTCCACTCGCGGAGTGAGCCGGATCGGATCCGGTACGGCACCATGGGACGGTGACACCGGACTCGGCCATCGAGCAGCTGCCGTTCATCCTGGCCGTCTGCGAGGGGCCGGAGCTGCGCATCGTCGCGATGAGCGGCGCCCTGCGGGCCACCCTGGCGGGCCGTGACCTGCTCGGACGTCCGATCCGCGAGGTGATCGACGACCTCGGCGGGCAGCAGATCCGGGACGCCTATTACCAGGTCTACGACAGCGGCGTGCCGATCACCGGCCAGGAGTGGCGGGTGCACCTGGACATGCCGGACGGGTCCGTGCACGAGATGTGGGCGAACTTCACGATCGTGCCGTGGTGCCACGACGACGGCAGCCTGCGCGGGGTGATCGGCGCCGGCTTCGACGTGACCGAGAGCGTACGGGCACGGCTGGCCGCCGTCGCCCAGGCGGACGACCTGCGGGAGCGCTGGGAGCAGTCCCGCACGGTGATTCAGGAGCTGCAGCGCGAACTGCTGCCGGCCGGTCTGCCGGTGCTGCCCGGGGCACAGATCGCGGCGAGCTACCTGCTGGCGGACGCGGACACCGCGGCGGGCGGCGACTGGTTCGACGCGATCACCCGCACCGACGGCACGGTGGCGCTGGTGGTCGGCGACGTGGTCGGGCACGGGGTGACCGCGTCGGGCGTGATGGGCCAGCTCCGGGCGGTGCTGCGGGATCGGCTGGACACCGGCGCGGACGTGGCCGAGGCGCTGACCGCGGCGGATCGGTTCGCGCGGCGGCTACCCGCGGCGCACGCCACCACGGTGGGCCTCGTGGTGCTCGACCCGAAGGACGGCAGCCTCGCGTACTGCACGGCCGGGCACCCGCCGCCGCTGGTGGTCACGGCGGGCGGTGAGACCCGGTTTCTGGCCGGCACGGGCGGCATGCCGCTCGGCACCGGCGGGATGTTCCCGGTGCGCACCGACCGGCTCGAGCGCGGCGACCTGGTGCTGCTCTACACCGACGGCATCCTGGAGCGGCCCGGCCGCACCATCCCGGTCAGCACCGGCGAGCTCGCGCACGTGGCCGCCGACAGCGCGGCCGGCCGGGCACTGCGCGACCCGGACGCGACGCCGGCCGAACGAGTCTGCACGCAGACCGTCGAGCTGCTGGTGCGCACCACCGGGCACAGCGACGACATCACCCTGCTGGCCGCGCAGCGGACCGACCCGCCGCCGCCGCTCGACCTGGAGCTGCCCGGCTCGCCGCAGTCGCTGCGGCCGTCCCGCACCGCGCTGAGCGACTGGCTGACCCGGGTCGGCGCCACCGAGCGGGACACGTTCCTGCTGCAGCACGCGCTGGGCGAGCTGATGACGAACGCGATCGAGCACGCGTTCGACACCGTGGCGCAGCCGCCGGCGGACCCGGTGGTGCGGCTGCGCGCCGAGCTGAGCGCCGAGGGCTGCCTGGAGGCCACGGTCACCGACCAGGGCCGCTGGCGCGAGCCGGCCCGCCAGTCGCTGCGCGGGCGCGGGCTGGCGCTGACCTCGCAGCTGGTGGAGAGCATGCGCGTGGAGCCGACCGCGGCGGGCACGGTGGCGACCATCCGGCACCCGCTGACCCGGCCCGCGCGGATGCTGTCCGGCGAGCTGGCGGCGGTGCGACCGGCGCTGCCCGCGGCCGTGTTCGCCGTCTCGGACCTGCCGGGCGCCGAGGACGGCGGCGCGCGGGTGGCAGGGCCGGTGGACGCGGTCACCGCGGAGCGCCTGCAGCAGGGGTTGTTGCAGCGCAGCCGGGGCGGCACGCTGGACCTGACCGTCGACCTGACCGCGGTGACCCACCTGGCCAGCGCCGGGGTGTCCGCGCTGCACCAGGTGGCGGCCCGGCACATCCAGCAGGGCGGCAAGCTCACCGTGCTGGCGGCGCCCGGCAGCCCGGCGCGGGACGTTCTCGCCCTGGTCGCGCTGCCGGACGTCACCGTCGGCCCGGCCTGAACCATCACCAGGGAGCATGCTGAATTGACTGATCACCTGATCGACAGTGGACATCTCGACGTCGGCGACGGCCACTCCCTCTATTGGGAGGACTGGGGCAATCCGCAGGGCGTACCGGTCGTCTGCCTGCACGGTGGACCCGGCGCCGGATTCAACGACACGCACAAGGCGCTCTTCGACCCGGCGGTGCATCGCGTGCTCTTCCACGACCAGCGCGGATGTGGGCGCAGCACCCCGTTCGCCAGTGTCGAGCACAACGCCACCGCCGACCTGGTGGCCGACATCGACCGGCTGATGCGGCACCGCGGCTGGGAGACGGCGCACGTGGCCGGCGGTTCGTGGGGCTCGACGCTGAGCCTGTTCTTCGCGCTGGCGCATCCCGGCCGGGTGCGCAGCATCCTGCTCTGGTCGGTCTATCTGATGCGCCGGGCGGAGAACGACTGGGTGGCGCACGGCGGTCCGCGGCGGACGTTCCCGCTGGAGTGGGCGCGGTTCGTCGATCTGGTGCCGGCCGAGCGGCGCGGCAACGGTCTGGAGATCACCGAGTACTACGCGGAGATGATGCGCGATCCCGATCCCGCCACGGCACTGCGGCACGCCCGCGAGTGGACGCTGTGGGAGATGACGTTGTGCTCGCTGAACTACCAGCCCGGCTCGCTGGAGAAGCAGGTCTGGGACGACCCGAACACGCTGGCCGTGGGGATGGTCGAGGCACATTTTCTGCGGCATGGCGGGTGGGTGCCGGAGAATCACATCCTGGACAGCATCGCGACGATCCGGCACCTGCCGTGCACGGTGCTGCAGGGGCGGTTCGACATGTGCACGCCTCCGGTGACGGCGTTCGACCTGGCCGCGGCGTACGGGGAGAAGTTGAGCCTGACCGTCGTCAATGCCGGGCACCTGCGCACCGAGCCCGAGCTCGCGGCCGGTCTGAAGGCCGCCGCCCTGGCTCTGGAGTTATCCACAGGGCCCGCCGGGCCGGCCGGCGGCGTCACTACTATCGCGGAGTGACTTCCTCCCCCCACGGCACCGCCAAGGACGTGCTCAACCAGATCTTCGGCTACCCCGACTTCCGCGGACAGCAGCAGGAGATCATCGAGCACGTGGTGGAGGGCGGCGACGCCCTGGTGCTGATGCCGACCGGCGCCGGCAAGTCGTTGTGTTACCAGATCCCGGCGCTGGTCAGGGACGGCGTCGGAGTGGTGATCTCGCCGCTCATCGCGCTCATGCAGGACCAGGTCGACGCGCTGCGCACGCTGGGGGTGAAGGCCGGGTTCCTCAACTCGTCGCAGGACTTCTCGTCGCGGCAGCTGGTCGAGCAGGAGTTCCTGGCCGGCGAGCTCGACCTGCTCTATGTGGCGCCCGAGGGGCTGAGCGTGCCGTCCACCCAGCGGCTCCTCGATCGGGGGAAGATCGCCGTCTTCGCGATCGACGAGGCGCACTGCGTGTCGCAGTGGGGGCACGACTTCCGGCCGGACTATCTCGGCCTGTCGATGTTGCACGAGCGGTGGCCCGACGTGCCACGCATCGCGCTCACCGCCACCGCGACCACCGCCACCAAGGACGAGATCGCCCGGCGCCTGCAGCTGGAGACCGCCCGGCACTTCACCGCCAGCTTCGACCGGCCCAACATCCAATACCGCATCGTGCCCAAGAGCGAGCCGCGGCGGCAGCTGCTCGAGCTGCTGCGCACAGAGCACGCCGGGGACGCGGGCATCGTCTACTGCCTGTCGCGCGCCTCGGTGGACAAGACGGCCGAGTTCCTGAGCGCCAACGGGGTGCCCGCGCTGCCCTACCACGCCGGTCTCGGGTCGGCGGAGCGGGCCGCCAACCAGTCCCGGTTCCTCCGCGAGGAGGGGCTGGTCATGGTGGCGACGATCGCCTTCGGGATGGGCATCGACAAACCCGACGTCCGGTTCGTCGCGCATCTGGACCTGCCGAAGTCGGTGGAGGGTTACTACCAGGAGACCGGGCGCGCCGGGCGCGACGGTCTGCCGTCCACCGCCTGGCTGGCGTACGGGCTGGCGGACGTCGTGCAGCAGCGCAAGATGATCGAGTCGTCGGACGGTGACCTGACGTTCCGGCGAAACGCCTCGGCGCATCTGGACGCGATGCTGGCGCTGTGCGAGACGGTCACCTGCCGCCGGGCCCGGGTGCTGGCATATTTCGGGCAGGCGGCGGAGGCCGGCTGCGAGAACTGCGACACCTGCCTCAATCCGCCGGAGGCCTGGGACGGCACCGTGCCCGCGCAGAAATTCTTGTCCACGGTGCTGCGGCTGCAACGCGAGCGGGGGCAGAAGTTCGGGGCCGGGCAGTCGATCGACATCCTGCTGGGCAAGGAGACCGAAAAGATTCTGCAGCACCGACATCAGGAGTTGTCGGTGTTCGGGGTCGGCGCCGACCTGCGGGAAGCCGAGTGGCGCGGGGTCGTGCGGCAGCTGCTGGCGGCCGGGTTGCTGGCCGTGGAGGGTGACTACGGCACGCTGGTGCTGACCGACGAGAGCGCTTCGGTGCTGCGCGGTGAGCGGCAGGTGATGATGCGGCGCGAGCCCGAGCGGGTGCGGGCGCCGCGGGCGTCGAAGTCGGCGGCGCCGGCCGTCGAGCTCACCGCCGAGGAGGAGCCGGTGTTCGAGCGGCTGCGAGCCTGGCGCGCGACCGTGGCCAAGGAGCAGAAGCTGCCGGCCTATGTGATCTTCCACGACGCGACGCTGCGGGCGATCGCCGCGCGCCGGCCCACGACGCTGGACGAGTTGTCCACGATCAGCGGCGTGGGCCAGAGCAAGCTGGCGAAATTCGGCGAGCAGGTGCTGGGGGCGCTCAGCTCCTGAGCTCCAGCAGTGGATCCGTGACCACGTCGCGCCAGCGGTCGCGGTGGCCCTCGGCCCGCAGGCGGTAATAGAGGGTCTCGCGCCGCTCGGCGCCGTCGTGGTGGCCGATGTTGTGGGCGAGCAGATAGTGGGCGAAGAGCAGGCTGCCGGCCGTGCCGGTCACCTGGATCGGATCGCCGAGCTCGATCTTCGGATAGGGGCCGGGGTTCATCTCGCCGGTCCGCAGGATCGCCTCGGCGCCGCGGTCCGCCAGATAACGGCCGAAGCGCAGGTGGGTGCCGGGCCAGACCCACAGGTTGCCGCGGCCGGTCTCGGTGTGGTCGGTGAGCCAGACGCCGGCCAGCAGCGAGAACGTGCCGGGGCGGCCGTCCGGCTCGGGCGGGGTGAGGCCGTCCACATGCGGGCCGCCGGGCCGGTGCGGCCACGGCGGGATGGTGGTCGCCACCTGCGCGAAGTCCGGCTCGGCCGGCGGCGTCTCCGGTCGCAGCAGGCGCGCGGCGACCGCACCCACGCCGGTCTTCCGATAGAAGTCGAGCAGCGGGTGTCCCGCGGACCCGAACCGCGGCCACAGCGAATAGGGGCCGGCGTGGTCGTCCGGCGCGGGAGCCTCGGCCAGCAGCTCGGCGACGAGCTTGCGGCCCTCGGCGATCTGCGCGCCGGTGAGCACGTCCGGGATCACCACGAATCCCTGTTCCCGCAAGGCGTCGTTGTCCATCGGCCCAGTGGACACGCACCCTGCCGACGGCAGCAACGGCTTTGTTCCGCGCGGTGGTCTAGATGCGGGTGACGGGCCGAGCGGCCGAACTGGACCACGATCTACGTCGGCGATGTGGCGGCGCTCTATGCGCTGGTGGTGGTCCAGGGGTCCTGGTCCGGGCGGGTGGTCGCGGTCTCGGGCGACAATCCGTCGGTGCGGGAGATCGCGTCGGCCGGGGGCGCCGAGGTGGTGGCGGAGACCGTCGACGAGACGCGGGGGCGGCTTGGGTCACGTGTGGGGTGGCGTCGTGATGGCTGGGGCGGCCTCGCGGAGGGCGGACCAGGTCAGCAGGGCCGGCGGGGCCAGGATCGCGGCCATCAGGACCGCGGCCAGCAGGTCCGGGCCGTCCCTGGTGTAGAGCAGGGCCACCGCGGTCATGACGCCGTCGGGGTGTTCCGCGTCCCAGACCCGGAACCAGGCCTCGGTGGTGCCGGCGAAGGCGGCGGCCGCGATGGCGGACATGGTCAGGGCGGCGGCCGGCAGCCAGAACGAGCGGGCCGCACGCTGGACCGCCAGGAACAGCAGCGCCGCGCCGGCCAGGCCGGTCAGTAGGGCCGGGGAGGTCGCGCCGATCAGCGGGAGGATCTGCGCCGGGGTGGTCACCTCGCCGGCCGTCGCCGCGAGAGCCAGCAGGATGGGGATCGCGGCCACGATGGCCGCGGCGGGAGTCCGGCCGGGACGGCGCGGGAGAAACCATACGGCGACCGCGAAGGCCACCAGGGACGGGAGCAGCGACGCCGCATTGGCGCGGTCGGTCGCCAGCATCGTGCGCCAGGTCGCGGCCAGGTCGGCGTCGACCTCGGTGGCCCGGTCGAGCGGTGGGAAAGGCGGGACGGCGGGGTCCGGGGGCGGGGCCGCGTACCCGGTGGTGGTGAAGACCGTGGCGAATGCCAGCAGGACCAAGCCGATGGCCAGTGACCAGCGCAGACCTGGCCGGGATCGATCGGTGGCCACGGCGCAGCCGGCCAGGCCGAGGAAGGCGATGGCCGCGCACCAACCGGCGGCGGCCTCGGCGCCCGCGGCCGCGATGACCACGGCCAGGGCGGCCGCGCTCACGGCGATCAGCAACGGCACACGCATCGGTGACGACTCCATCGCCAGGCACCGTGCCAGAACTCCCGGCGGTTGCCAAGTCAGCACAGTGGACCGCGGTCGCGACCGGCGAGTGGAAGGATCGCGGGATGCAAGAGTGGCTCGAGCACGGTGGGCGGCGGTTTCATCTGATGGCCTACGACGACGCTATTCACGACGACGCCTGGGCGGTCGAGCTCGCCGAGTTCGTCGACTTCGAGCTCGGGCCCGCGCTGGTGACCCTTCTGCACTATCCCGATCGGGAGACCCAGGTGCTGGTCGGGGACGGTCTGCTGCCGCTCGCCGTGGTGACCGCCTTCATGGCCGAGGTGGCCCGGGATCAGGGGCGGCCGTGAGTTCGGCCCACTGCTCCGACCAGGCGTTCAGCGGGGCGAGGGCCGCCGCCAGGGAGGCGCCCTGGCGAGTCAGGGCGTAGTGGCCGTTTCTGGTCAGCAGGCCCGCTTCGGTCAGGTCGCGGAGGCGTTCGTAGAGGACGCTCGACGACAAGCCCTCGCAGCGCATCAGCAGATCGCGGGCGCCGGCCGGGCCGGATCGCAGCTCCCACAGGATGCGCAGGGCCCAGCGGCGGCCCAGCAGGTCCAGGGCCGCCATCAAGGGGCGGCCGGTGGTGGAGCCGCGGACCGAGCCCGGGAGGTCGTCGTGAGCCGGATCGAGCCGCTGGAACCGCCGTTCGCCCCGGAGGTCGCCGCGCAGCTCGCGGCGATGATGCCGCCGGGGGTGGCGCCGATCGCGCTGTTCCGGACGTTCGCGCGGCACCTGCCGATGGCTGCCGCGATGGAGCCCTGGGGCCGCCACCAGCTCGGCCGCGGCCTCGCGCTGAGCCGGCGCGAGCGGGAGATCGTGATCGACCGGACCTGTGCGCGGTGCGGCTGCGAGTACGAGTGGGGCGTGCACGTCCAGATGTTCGCCGGCAAGGCACAGCTCACCCGGGCACAGATCACCTCCCTGACCAGCGGTGGCCCGGACGACGACTGCTGGCCGGACCCGCGCGAGCGGCTGCTGATCCGGGCCGCCGACGAACTGCAGGAGCTCGGCGATCTCGGTGATCCGCTGTGGGCGGAGTTGCGCGCGGCGCTGGACGAGCCCGAGCTGCTCGACCAGCTGATGCTCTCCGGCTGGTATCGGGCGATCAGCGCCACCGCCCGCGCCGCGCGGGTGCCGCTCGAGGAGGGAGCGCCACGGTTCGCGGACTACACGCCGGGATGACCGGGATCCGCGCGGTCCCGCACCGGGGACCCCGCGGCCGATCCGATCAGGCGGCCTCGCTCGGCTGGGTGATGTTGACCATCCAGGGCACGCCGTACTTGTCGGTGAGCTGGCCGAACTCGTCGCCCCACACCTGCTTCTCCAGGGCGACCGTGACCGTGCCATCCTCGGCGAGCTTGTCCCAATATCCCCGTAGCCCGTCCGACGGTTCACCACTGAGGCTCACGGTGAATGTGGTGCCGGGAGTGAAGGGCATGCCGGGCATGCGGTCCGAGCCCATCAGCGTGTAGCCCGCGTCCGTCTCCAGCTGCGCGTGCATGACCTTGTCGGCCACGGCGGGATCCGGGTTGCCGAAGTCGCCGAACGAGTTCACCACCAGTTCGCCGCCGAAGACGCTCCGGTAGAACTCCATCGCCGCGCGGGCGTCACCGTCGAAACTCAGGTACGGGTTCAGTCGAGAAGTCATGCCCCGCACGCTAGACCTGCGACGACGCCTACTGGAACAACTTCGCCGCGGTGATGACCGTCTGGATGATGCCGTACCCCAGCAGTACCGCGACCAGCGCCCACGAGATCACCAGCCTCATGCCGCCACCTCCTTCTCAGCGGCCCGGGCGGGCTCGTGGAATCGCTCCGGCACCGGGCGGACCAGCAGGTTGGCCACGAACCCGACGGCCAGCACGCCGACCATCGTGAAGAGCGCCGGACGATATGCCTCGGCGGTGAGCGTCCCCGGCTTGCCCTGCGCGTCCAGGAAACCGTTGATGATCAGCGGACCGGCCACCCCGGCGGCGGACCAGGCGGTCAGCAGGCGGCCGTGGATGGCGCCGACCTGGAACGTGCCGAACAGGTCCCGCAGATAGGCCGGCACGGTCGCGAAGCCGCCGCCGTAGAACGACAGGATCACGCCGGCCAGCAGCACGAACAGCGCCGTCGCGGTGTGCCCGAAGGCGGCCAGCAGGGCGTACAGGATCATGCCGACGCCCAGATAGACCATGTAGATGGGCCGGCGGCCGATCAGGTCGGAGGTCGACGACCAGATGAACCGGCCGGCCATGTTGAACAGCGAGAGCAGGCCGACGAACCCGGCCGCCGCGGTCACCGCGACCGTGGAGGTGGTGCCCTCCCGGAAGAAGTCCTGGATCATCGGGCTGGCCTGCTCGAGGATGCCGATGCCGGCCGTCACGTTGCAGAACAGCACGATCCAGAGCAGCCAGAACGAGCGCGTCTTGATCGCGTTCGCCGCGGACACGCTGGCCGTGGTGACCAGGGGCTTCGCGGCGACGGTGGCCGGATCCCAGCCGGCCGGCTTCCAGCCCTCGGCGGGCACCCGGATGTTCGCGACGCCGAACATCATGATCACGAAGTAGCCGATGCCCAGGGTCAGGAAGAGCAGGACCAGGGCCCGGCCGCCGGCCACCGAGGTGGCCACCGCGGGGTCGTAGCCCGCGTCGTACAGGTTCATCAGCTGGCGGGACAGCGGGCCGGCCACCAGCGCGCCGCCGCCGAAGCCCATGATGGCCAGGCCGGTGGCCAGGCCCGGGCGGTCCGGGAACCACTTGATCAGGGTGCTGACCGGCGAGATGTAGCCGATGCCGAGCCCGATGCCGCCGAGGAAGCCATATCCCAGGTAGAGCAGCCAGAGCTGGGAGGTGGCGATGCCGAGCGCGCCGACCAGGAAGCCTGTGGCCCAGAACGAGGCGGACACGAACATCGCCTTGCGCGGGCCGTTCGCCTCCACCCAGGTGCCGCCGACCGCCGCGGACAGGCCGAGCATGACGATCGCGATGGAGAAGATGATGCCGATCTCGGTCTGGCTGGCGTCGAAGTGCGCGACGAGCGAGTTCTTGTAGACGCTGGTGGCATAGACCTGACCGATGCAGAGGTGCACCGAGAGGGCGGCGGGCGGGATCAGCCACCGGCTGAAACCGGGGGGCGCGACGGACCGCTCCCGATCGAACGCGGACAGCACTGACACGGTCGGCCCCCTCATCGGAGTTGCTCGATCCGAAGATCGTAAGACCGTTTACGCGCGCGCGCCACGCGTGCGCGATCACTGTCACTTTGTCCGAATCGGTGGTGTCTTCTCATGTCCGGATCGTGCGTGCCGATCAGGTAGCTGTGGGCCGGGCAACGCACGAGCGCGCCGGGCGGCGCCTGATCGGCTCCGCGCTGGTGCTGATCGTGCTGACCGCCGGTGGGGCCGCCACCACGCTCGCCACGATGGCCGTGAACCGTGGCCACAAGCAGCTCACCACGCAGGCCATGGACCGCGCGATCGAGGACTTCACCGAAGTCACCGTCGACGAGGTCAACCACTACGCCTTCGCGATGGACGACGTGGCCATCGCGCTGGGCACCGAGGAGGAGCTGACCGCGGCCAAGTTCGCCGCGCTCACCCAGGGGCTGAACGAGAGCCGGCTGCCGGGCATCGGCGGTGTCTCGTTCGTCGTGCCGGCCTACGACGAACAGGTGGCCGCGACGCAGGCCAGGTGGCGGGCCCGGGGCGCGCTCGGGCTCTCGCTCTATCGCACCGGCGCCGACATCGAGCACAAGTTCATCGTCTTCGGGCGCAGCTTCACCGGCTCGCCGCCCCCGCCCGGCCGCGACCTCAGCACCACGCCCGGCACCGAGGACGCCCTGCAGACGGCACGGGCGTCGCGGCGCTTCGCGATGAGCGCCGCGCACATCTCGATGCGCGACCGCCAGCTGCCGGTGGAGGAGCAGAAGATCTCGGTGTCCATGGCCCAGCCGGTGTACGCGCCGGGCGGCACCTTCCGCGGGTGGGTCACGATCAGCCTGCGCGGTGCGGACTTCCTGCTGCCGGCGCTCGAAGACCGGGCCCGCGGCACCGTCCGGCTGCAGCTCACCGACACGGGGCCGGACGCCGGGAAGACCATCGCCGGTCTGGGCGGCGGCACCCTGCTCGACGAGCCGGCCCTGCACCGCAGCGGGGACATCACCGTCGGCCAGCGCACCTGGCATCTGGCCCTGCAACCGACCACGAGAATCATCAGCGCCGCCGACCAGCGGCTGCTCTGGCTCACCCCGGCCACCGGCGTCGCTCTCACCCTGATGCTGGCCGCGCTGGTCGGCTCGCTGGCCGGCAGCCGGGCCCGGGCGGTGGCCCGGGTCGAGGCGAAGACCGCCGAGCTGGTCCAGGACATCGCCCGGCGGATGGAGGTCGAGGAGCAGCTCCGGCGCAGCCAGGACGAGCTGCACAAGCTGGCCTTCCAGGACCAGCTGACCGGGCTGGCCAACCGCAGTCTGTGCTACGAGCGGGTCGGGCACGCGTTGCGCACACACGCCCGCGATGGCCGGGCGTTCGCGGTGTTCTTCATCGACCTGGACGGCTTCAAGGAGGTGAACGACGCCTTCGGGCACGGCGCCGGGGACCTGGTGCTGCAGGAGACCGCCGTCCGGCTGAAGGCCTGCCTGCGCGAGAGCGACACGGTCGCGCGCTTCGGTGGCGACGAGTTCGCGGTGCTGGCCGAGCGGCTGGCCGACCCGGCGGACGTGCACATCACCGCCGACCGGATCGTGCAGGCGATGCGCCGGCCGATCCCGATCGGGCCGCGCTCGGTCACCGTCACGGCCAGCGTCGGCATCGCGATCAACCAGCCGGGCGACACCGCGGATGACATTTTGCGGGCGGCCGACCTCGCCATGTATGCGGCCAAAACCGGCGGCAAGTCGCAACATGTTCTGTCGGGATCCGGACCCTGACCAATCCGTTATCCACATCGACCGGAAATAGGACAGCGCGGCGGATCGGCGGTGCTCCATAATCTCCGCCGTGGGAACAGACGGGGTGGCCCGCAAGCCGGGCAAGAAGCTGTATATCGGTGCCGCCGTGGCGGGGCTGCTGTTGATCGTGGGATGTGGACTCGGCGGCAAGGATGACGACGGCGGCGGCGGCGACGTGCCCGCGGCCGACACCGCCAAGGTGCTGACCGAGGTGGACACCTCGCTCAAGGCGCCGATCGCGGCGATGGCCAAGGGTGACAAGGCGGCGTTCCCGCCGGCCGCCGACGCGCTGCGCGCGGGCGCCGACAAGCTCAAGGGCGACCAGGTCAGCGAGCTCGCGGTGGCGTTGCGCGACCTCGCCGACGAGACCACCGACGCCGGCACCGCCAAGCAGCCGTGCCCGGCCGCCTCGCCGGCCGCGACCGTGCTGCGGTCCGACGCCGCCGAGCGGGTGCGCAGCCAGGCGAAGTCGCTGGCCGCCGCCGACGCCTCGTTCAAGTTCGGCACGTTCCTGCCCGGCCCGCCCAAGGAGGAGAACCGGCGGCTGGCCAACGGCACGTTCATCCGCAAGGGCTCGAAGAGCGGCTCCGGCGAGCTGGTGATCGAGAACGGCGCGGACGACACCACGGTGAGCGCGGTGGCGGCCGGGTCCAAGAAGCCGGCCTTCGTGGTCTATGTGCGCGGCGGCAGCAAGCACACGGTGAAGAACATCAAGTCGGGGACCTACGACATCTTCACCGCGGGCGGCAAGGACTGGGACGCGGGCAAGAAGGGCTTCACCCGGGACTGCGGGTTCACCAAGTTCGACGACGACTTCAAGTTCGACTCGGCGGGCACCCGGTGGACCATCACGCTCGAGCCCGCGGTGGGCGGCAACGCCAGCACCAGCGACGTCGACCCGGGCACCTTCCCGACCACCTGAGCAAGGCAACCTGAGCAGCCCGAATAGTGCCGGCCCGGACGTCATTGTCCGGGCCGGCGTCTCGGGCTGATCCCGTCTGAGGGATCAGCGGTGGTCGGAGCCGGCCGACTCCACGGCGGCCCGCCCGGCCTCCAGGCGCGCGATCGGCACCCGGAAGGGCGAGCAGGACACGTAATCCAGGCCGACCTCGTGGAAGAAGTGCACCGACTCGGGGTCGCCGCCGTGCTCACCGCAGACGCCGAGCTTGAGGTCCGGGCGGGCGGCCCGGCCCTCCTCGGAGGCGATCCGCACCAGCCGGCCGACACCGTCGCGGTCGATCGACTCGAACGGCGAGATGCCGAAGATGCCCAGCTCGAGGTAACGCCAGAAGAACGCGCCCTCGACGTCGTCGCGGGAGAAGCCCCAGCCCATCTGGGTCAGGTCGTTGGTGCCGAAGGAGAAGAACTGCGCGGCCTCGGCGATCTGGCCGGCGGTGAGGGCGGCCCGGGGCACCTCGATCATCGTGCCGATCAGGATCTCCACCCCGGAGTCGCCGACCACCTCGGCGATGATCTTCTCGGCCTCGGCGCGGACCGTCTCCAGCTCCTGCACGGCGCCGACCAGCGGCACCATGATCTCGGGACGCGGCCGGCCACCCTCGCCGGCCAGCGCGACCGCGGCCTCGGCGATCGCCCGCACCTGCATCGCGAAGAGGCCGGGAACGACCAGGCCGAGCCGCACGCCGCGCATGCCGAGCATCGGGTTCGACTCGTGCATGCGACGCACCGCGGTGAGCATCTCCTGCTGCCGCCCGGCGTTCTCGCCACGCTCCTTGGCGACCGCGACGTGCACGGCCAGATCCTCCAGCGACGGCAGGAACTCGTGCAGCGGCGGGTCGATCAGCCGGACCGTGACCGGCAGGCCGTTCATCTCGCGGAACAGCTCGAGGAAGTCCGCCTTCTGCAACGGCTGCAGGGCATTGAGCGCCTCGGTGCGCTCGGTCGCGGTCTCCGCCAGGATCAGCCGCTCGACCAGCTCACGCCGGTCGCCGAGGAACATGTGCTCGGTGCGGCACAGGCCGACGCCCTGGGCGCCGAACCGGCGGGCCCGCGCCGCGTCCACGCCCGTGTCGGCGTTGGTGCGCACCGCGAGCCGGCGCCGCTCGTCGGCGTGCGTCATGATCCGGTGCACGGCGGACACCAGCGGCTCGTTCGCCAGCTGCGGGTCCAGGTCGCCCTCGAAGTAACGCACCACTTCGGACGGTTGCACCGGCACCTCGCCCAGATAGACCCGGCCGGTGGTGCCGTCGATCGAGATCGTGTCGCCCTCGTTGACCGTGGTGTCGCCCACCGTGAACGACGCCTTGGAGACGGTCAGCTCGTCGGCGCCGCAGACACAGGTCTTGCCCATGCCGCGGGCCACCACGGCGGCGTGACTGGTCTTGCCACCGCGGGACGTGAGGATGCCCTGGGCGGCGATCATGCCGGGCAGGTCGTCGGGGTTGGTCTCCCGGCGTACCAGAATGACGTTTTTGCCCTGCGCGGCCAGCTCGGCCGCGTGCTCTGAGGTGAAGACCACCTCGCCGACCGCCGCGCCCGGGGACGCGCCGACCGCCTTGGTCAGCACCTTCGGGTCGTCGGCGAGGTCGAAGCGCGGGAACATCAGCTGGCCGAGCTGGCTGCCGGTGACCCGGTGCATGGCCTCGTCGAGGTCGATGACCCCCTCGTCGACGAGCGTCGCGGCGATCGTGAAGGCGGCCGCCGCGGTGCGCTTGCCGACCCGGGTCTGCAGCATCCAGAGCTTGCCGCGCTCGATGGTGAACTCGATGTCGCAGAGGTCGTGGTAGTGACCCTCCAGAGTGGCCATGATGCCGAGCAGCTCGTCGTAGGACTTCTTGTCGATGCCCTCGAGATCCTGCAGCGGCACCGTGTTGCGGATGCCGGCGACCACGTCCTCGCCCTGCGCGTTCTGCAGGTAGTCGCCGTAGACGCCGCTCTCCCCCGTCGACGGATCGCGGGTGAAGGCCACGCCGGTGCCGGAGTCGGGGCCGAGGTTGCCGAAGACCATCGACACCACGCTGACCGCCGTGCCGAGGTCGCCCGGGATGCGCTCCTGACGGCGGTAGAGCACCGCGCGGTCCGCGTTCCACGAGCGGAAGACGGCGGCCACGGCCAGGTCCATCTGCTCGCGCGGGTCCTGCGGGAACTCGTGCCCGGTGTGCTTGACGAACACGTCCTTGTACGCGCCGACCAGCGCCTTGAGATCCTCCGCCTCGAGCTGCAGGTCGTCCGTGACGCCCTTGGCCGTCTTCGCGTCGTGCAGAGCGTCCTCGAACTCGCTGCCCGGCACGTCGCAGACGGTCTTGCCGAACATCTGGATGAGCCGGCGATAGGAATCCCAGGCGAAGCGGTCGTTGCCGCCGGCCTGGCGGCTGAGCCCGGCCACCGACTCGTCGTTGAGGCCGACGTTCAGGACGGTCTCCATCATGCCGGGCATGGAGAACTTGGCGCCGGAGCGGACCGAGACGAGCAGCGGGTCGGCCGGGTCGCCGAGCCGGCGGCCCATGGTCTGCTCGAGGGCGGCGAGGTGCTCGGAGATCTCCTCGTCGAGCCCGTCGACGTGCGCGCCGGAAGCGAGGTACAGCTTGCAGGCTTCGGTGGTGATGGTGAAGCCGGCGGGCACCGGCAGCCCCAGGTTCGTCATCTCCGCGAGGTTGGCGCCCTTGCCACCGAGCAGGTCCTTCAGATCCCTATTGCCCTCGGCGAAGTCGTAGACGAATTTGTCGACCGGTCCGTTGCCCTCCATGTTCAAGCACCTCCGGGTTACGAATACCCCGGCAAGGCCAGATCTACGCGGGGGTATTCGAAACCTAGGCGAGGCGACGGCCGACGAAAACATGTCGGTGCGGTATTCCACAGCTGTGAGATGTTCGGTGCTCGGAACGCGCTCTCTGCGCGCAACATCGAGCATGCGCGGGCACGTTATCGTCATCCGATGCCCGCCATTGTGGAGAATGCCGAGACCACCGCGCTGCTCGGGGAACTGACGACGATGGTCGGCCGGGAGGACCCGTACTCCCGGTACGACCGGCTCCGGGAGATCGCGCCGCTGATCCGGGCGGACGACGGCGCGCTGGTGGTGACCCGTTACGCGGACTGTGCCACGGTAGTGCGCGACGGGCGGCTGGCGCACATGTCGCCGGACATGCTGGCCTTCATCGGGCTGCCGGACTGGGCCGACCATCCCGCGCTGCATCTGCTGTTCACCAGTATTCTCAACCTGAACCCGCCGGATCACACCCGGTTGCGCCGGCTGGTCAGCTCGGCCTTCACCGCCCGCCGCGTGCAGGCGCTGCGGCCGGCCATCGAGCGGATGGTGGACGACCTGGTCGAGGAGATGCCGGGCGAGGCCGACTTCATCAGCACGTTCGCCTTCCCGCTGCCGGTGAACGTGATCGGCGAGCTGCTCGGCGTGCCGGCCCCGGACCGGGCGCAGTTCCAGTCGCTGATCCACGACTGGTCGCAGGTGCTGGACTCGATCGACCCGGCCGGGCTGGCGGCCGCCGACGCGGCGGCGGCGACCGTGCGGGCGTACCTGGCGGAGCTGGCCGGCGAACGGCGCCGGCGGCCCGCGGACGACCTGATCAGCGCGATGGTCGCGGCCGAGGCCGAGGGTGACCGGCTGTCCGCGGACGAGTTGCTGACGATGGCCGGGCTGTTGTTCGCGGCGGGCTTCGAGACGACCACCAACCTGCTGGCCAACGGCCTGATGGCGCTGTTGCGGCACCCGGAGCTGCCGCTGGGCGATCCGGCGCTCGCGGTGGAGGAACTGCTGCGCTACGACAGCCCGGTGCAGATCGTGTCCCGCCTCGCCTTCGAGGACGTGGAGCTGGGCGGCACGGTGGTGGAGGCGGGCGAGCGGGTGGTCGCCTATCTGGGCGCGGGGAACCGGGATCCGCGGCGTTTCGCCGAGCCCGGGACGCTGGATCTGGCGCGGGCCGACAACGCGCCGCTGTCCTTCGGCGGGGGCATCCATTACTGCCTCGGCGCACCTCTGGCGCGGCTGGAGGCGCAGATCGCCTTCCCCGCTCTGCGGGACCGTCTGGAGCAGGCCGGCGACCCGGTGCGACGGGACTCGCTGACGCTGCGGGGCTACACGAAAATGCCCGTCAGGACGAAAATGCCCGTCAGGCGCGTAGTTTGATCGGCCGCGAGGCCCGAAGCAGGCACAGTAACCGGAAGCAGGCACAGTAAGGCGCCGCTGCGAATTCCACGGGGGAAGAACTCGCAACGGCGTTGACGTCACGGTAGTGCACACCGGTTGAGCCTGTCTATCCCACTCGGTTGAGGACTGTGCCGACCAGTTTCTTCCAGTCGTTGTCGAACGTGGGCACGGCGCTGGCGTTGCCGATGCGATAGACCGCATAGGCGTCGAAGACCACCACGTTTGCCCTGGTCACCACTGCGATCGCGGTGTCCGCCGTGCCGGGGTGCTTCGGTTCGTAGGCCTTGTGCCGGGTGACCACGAAGCCGGTCCAGCCGCCCTCGTTCATGTCGACCGTCTTGGCCGTCTCGGTGTATGCCGGCTCCGACCGGTCGGCGGTCACCGTGACCGGCTGGTTCACCGTGGCCGGGCAGCCGTCGGCGACCGCCCGCAGGGACGCCAGCCCGGCCCGGGCGGCGGAGTCGTCGGGGTAGATCAGCGCCACCTGGGTGAGCGTCTGCGCGCCGCCGGTGCCCTCGTCCACCAGGGGCGTCGCGACCACTTCGGCGCCCGGCGGCAGCGGCGGCGCCGTGGCCGGGCCGCCGCACAGCGGGAGCAGCCTGTTCGGGTCGGTGGACTCGGCCGGCGCCCGCCAGGTCGGGCCGACCTCGGCGGGCTGCAGCAACGCGCCGCGCATGGTGGTGACGGTGAAGCCGCCGTCCGGCGGGTCGGGCGCCTCGTCGTCGCCGGAGCAGCCCGCCGCGAGCACCGTGGCGCACGCGGCGACCGCGAGCGTCCGGGCGATCTTGCCGTGGTCGAACATCGGGCAATCTAAGCACGCCCGGCCTGGCGCACCACGGCGGCCAGTTCCGCGATGCCCGCGCGGATCCTGGCCTCGGACATCTGCGAGTAGCCGAGGATCAGGGTCGCGCCTTCGTGGCTGGCCGAGCCGTATTCAGCGAGGGTGTTGAACCCGATGCCCACCCGGGCGGCCGCACGCGCGATCTTGCCTTCATCACCGGGGAGCTCTGCCGTGACGTGCAGACCGGCCGCGATCCCCCGCACCCGGGCTTCCGGCAACTCCGCCGACAATGCCGCGACCATCGCGTCCCGCCGTTCCCGATAACGCAGCCGCATCTTGCGCAGGTGCCGGTCGAGGTCGCCGCGGGTCAGGAAGCCGGCGAAGGCGAGCTGTTCGATGCGGGCCGCCGAGCCGAGGTCGCTGAGAATCCGCTCGTGCCGCAGCGGGCCGGTCAGCGCGGGCGGCACCACCATCCAGCCCAGCCGCAGCGCCGGAGCGAGCACCTTGCTGGTGGTGCCGCAATAGATGACGTGCTCCGGGTCGAGGCCCTGCAGCGCGCCGACCGGCGGCCGGTCGTAGCGGTATTCCGCGTCGTAGTCGTCCTCGATCGCCATCGCGTGCCGGGCGCGCAGCCAGGTGACCAGCTCGGATCGGCGGGACGGCGCGAGCACCACGCCGGTGGGGTGCTGATGCGCCGGGGTGAGCACCACCGCGTCCACGTCGGCGGCGGCCAGCAGGTCGACCCGCAGGCCGAGGTCGTCGACCGGGATCCGGACCGGCTCGAGCCCGGCCCGCGCGACGATGTGGTCCTCCTCCCGGCTGCTCGGATCCTCCAGGGCGATCCGGCGGGCGCCGCGGGCGGCCAGGGCCCGGGCGATCAGGCCCAGCCCCTGCAGATAGCCGCTGGTGATCACGATGGTTTCCGGGGTGGTCACCACCCCGCGCACCCGGCCCAGGTAGTCGGCGAGGGCCGCGCGCAGGGCGTCCACCCCGAACGGGTCGCCGTAGCCCAGGTCGGCGGTGCTGATCGCGGTGACCGCGTCGCGCAGGCAGCGGGCCCAGGCCTCGCGCGGGAACGACGACACGTCCGGCCGGGACGGGCGGAAGTCGTAGCGCAGCTCGGGTGGCGGCGGCTCGGGGCGGGCGCCGTCCGCGGTGTGGAACGGGCCGTCGGCGACGCGCGGGCGGGCGCCCTGCCGGATCGACAGGTAGCCCTCGGCGGCGAGCTGCGCATAGGCATCCACGGTGATCTTGCGGGACACGTCCAGCTGGCCGGCCAGGTCACGGGTGGACGGCAGCGGGGTGCCCGGCCGCAGGCTGCCGTCCCGGATCGCGGCGCGCAGGCGGCCCTCGATCTGGGCCCGCAGCGTCTCCGGGTGGTCCCTCGAGACGGTCAGCAACAGCTCCAACTGGTCCCCTCCACAGCGACGCCACTGGACCTGTCTTTCGTACCAGTCCGGCGGGACGGTGACTACATGCTCTTCACGACATCGGTCATCGCCCGCCTCCCGCTCGCCACCTTCAGCCTCGGCCTGCTCGTGCACGCCGAGCGGCTGACCGGCTCGTACGCCGTCGCCGGCCTGGTCGCCGGCACTCTCGCCGTGGCGCAGGGCGCGGGCGGCCCGCTGCTCGGCCGGCTGGTCGACCGGCGCGGGCAGACCGTGGTGCTGCTCGGCTCGGCGCTGCTCGCCGCGCTGGCCCTGTGCCTGGTCGCCACGCTGCCGGTCGGTGCGGCGCTGCCGTGGCTGCTGCTGCCGGCCGCGGCGATCGGGCTGTGCACGCCGCCGGTCGGGGCCTGCATGCGCACGCTGATCCCGCTGCGCACGCCGGGGGTCGAGCGGCAGCGCCGGGCGTACGCGGTGGACGCGGCGGCGACCGAGCTCACCTGGGTGGCCGGCCCGCCGCTCGCCCTGGGTCTCGGCGCGGTGGCCGGATCCGGCGCCGCCCTGACCGCCGCCGGGCTGGTCCTGATGCTCTCCACCACCGCGTTTGCGCTCTCCCCCGCCTCCCGCGGCTGGCGTCCGGCGCCGCCCGCCGAGAAGCGGCACGGCACCGCCCTCGCCTCGCCGGCGATGCGCACCCTGGTCGGCGTGCTCGCCGGGGTCGGCGTGGTGTTCGGCGCGACCGAGGTCGGGGTGACCGCCGCCGCGGGCCCGGCCGCCGGGCTGCTGCTCGGTCTCTGGGGTGTCGGCTCGCTGGCCGGCGGCGTGGTGGCCGCCCGGCTGGGCGGCGGCGCGAGCGCCGGGCGGGGCTTCACGCTGCTGCTCGCCGCGCTCGGGCTGGGCCACCTCGGTCTGGCCGCGATGACCGCGATGCCGCTGGTCATCGTCGTGGCGGGCGCGATGATCGCCCCGATCCTGGCAAGCTCCTACGCGATGGTGGACTCCGCGGCCCCGGCCGGCACGGTCACCGAGGCGTTCGCGTGGCTGGCCACCGCCACCGCGATCGGCACCTCGGTGGGCGCGGCCGCGGGTGGTGCGCTGATCGACGCGACCGGCCCGGCCGCCGCGTTCGTCCTGGCCGGCGCCGCCGGTCTGCTCGCCGCCGCGGTCGCCGCGACCCGGCTCGCTTCCCGTCCGTCCGCTGCCACCGCCCTCGCCTGAGAAAGAAGACGATCATGGCTCAGATCACCATCGGGAACGTCGACACCTGGTACGCCGAACAGGGCGAAGGCGATCCACTGCTCCTCTTCCACCCGGGCGGCGCCGACTCCCGCGCCTTCGAGATGAGCAACCTGGACGGGCTCGCCGCCCGCTACCACACCTATCGCTACGACCGCCGGGGGCACGGCCGCACCGCCGACGTCGACGGCCCGATCAGCTATCAGCAGATGGCCGACGACGGGATCGCGTTCCTGGAGACGGTGATCGGCGGCCCGGCGCACCTGCTCGGCCACAGCGACGGCGCGCCGGTCGCGCTGCTGGTCGCCCGCAAGCGCCCCGACCTGGTCCGCCGGCTGGTCTTCGCGTCCGGCGTCTATCACCACACCGGCTGGCTGCCCGGCGTGCTCGATCTGGACGAGGAGTCCGAGGAGTTCCTCAGCGGCTGGTACGGCGAGGTCTCCCCGGACGGCCCGGACCACTGGCCGGTGGTGTCGGCGAAGCTGGCCCGGATGCACGTCGAGGAGCCCACCCTTACCACGGACGACCTGGCCGGCATCGCGACGCCGACCCTGCTGATGTTCGGCGACCGGGACGAGGTCGAGCCCGGCCACCTGCACGCCATGCACCAGGCCATGCCCGATGCTCAGCTGGCGATCGTCCCGGGCACCGGCCACGGCGTGCTCGCCGACAAGCCGGACCTGTGCAACCGCATGATCATCGAGTTCCTGGAGAGTAGCCCCAGTGGCTGAGTGACTCGCCCAGCGCCCACTCGACGTCGGACACCTGGGCCGGCGTCAGCTCGTCGCGGAACGCCTCACCGCGGCCGGCGTGCAGCTCGTGCTTGGCGAAGCCGCGCTCGAAGGCCGGCGACCAGTCCAGCCCGAGGAACTCCAGGGCCCGGGTCAGCTCCTTGCGCGGCTCGGCGACCAGGTCCTCGTAGCGCAGGTCCAGCCACTGGCCGGGCGGGTGCGCGGCGCGGGCGTCCGCATAGGAGCCCATCAGCATCTTCCAGCCCAGCGCGGCCAGCACCGGGAACGAGCGCCCGGACGCCTCCCACTCGGCGTGCAGGCCGGCCGGCAGCGGGCCCAGGAACCAGTTCGAGGGGCCCTGCCAGCCGTCCCACCAGCCCATCTGCAGCCACGAGTTGACCACCGCGCGGCCGTCCCGCACCACGTTCACGACCTTGAGCCCGGGATAGGCCGCGCGCAGGAAGCCGGTGCGCGGCCAGCCGGTGACGTGCTGCAGCAGCAGGTCACAGCCCTGCGCCTCGATCCGCGCGTCGAAGAAGGCCCGGGCCCGCCGCTCGATGAACGGCGTCATGTCGCCGGCCAGCAGGTCCCGGCAGGGCCGGCTGAACCCGGCGGTGACGTGCCGATCGAGCAGTTCGTAGGCCTCGCTCGGCGCGATCCGCAGCCGGCCTCTCTCGAGCAGCTTACGGCTGTGGCTCAGCGAGGTCATGCCGGACGGCCGCGGCGCGCCCCGGCGGTAGCGCTCGCCGTTGCGCCGGCCGGTGCGGTTGAGCTTGGGCAGCTTGTCGTCCAGCCCGGACACGAAACCGATGCCCGGGTGCCGGCAGAGCAGCTCCTGCACCAGCGTCGACCCGCACCGGCCGGTGCCGGCCACCACCGCGAGACTCATCCATCCCCCCGACCGAATCGATATCCCATGCGGGCCAGCAGCGGCGCGGTCAGCGCGGTGACGACGGCGTGCGCGCGGCGGGACATCGCGTGCCGCCACTCGTCGTCCGGCGTGACCGGCACCCCGCCGGTGCGGTGCCGCACCGGGTTGCCGGCCACCGAGTGGGTGGGCTCGAGCTGCAGCAGGCCGTCGGCGGTGAACGGGAGCGGGACGTCGCCCGGCGCCCCGGCGAACGTCGCGATCCGGCGTACCGAAGAAATCGGGTCTGCGGTCAGATCCTCGTACCGGATGCGCAGGTAGGCGGCCTTGCGGAAGCGGCCCAGGACGGCCGCGTTCCAGATCGACCAGAGCAGCGCGGCCTTCCAGACCGGGTGCCGGGTCATCAGGCGGTCGTCGCCGTCCAGCGAGCGGTGGCGGCGCCAGGAGAAGGCGGCCGCGCGGGGATCGCGGACCACGTGCAGGATGCGCAGCTCGATGCCGGGCAGACCGCGCAGCAGCTCGGCGTAGGGCGGCAGCTTGGACGAGTCGACGATGATCGCGCCGCCGGTGTGCTCCGCGATCGACCGGTAGAGGCCTTCGATCACCCGGTCGTCCGGGTGCGGCCGGACCCGCATCCGGTGCCGCAGCCGCAGCCGTTCGCGCAGGCCCGCGGCGATGCCCGCCGGGTCGTGCTCGGGCACGCCATCCAGCACGGCGGTCCACATCGGGCAGTCCCGCAGCGGCAGTCCGCAGCCGCAGGGCCGGTTGTCGACCAGGCCGCGCTGCCAGAGGTAGCGCAGCTCGCCCGCCGCGAAGAAGCCGTCCAGCTGGCCCAGCACGGTGGTCACCAGAGTGCTGCCGCTGCGGCCGCTGCCGGCCAGGAACAGGACGCGGACCGGCGCGCTCATCGGGCGGCCACCGGCAGGCCCGCCGCGGCATAGGCGGCCCGCAGTCCGGCGAGATGATCGGCCGGGCTGAAGTCGCGCGAGACCTTGTCGCGCCCGGCACGGCCCATCTTCCAGGCCTTTTCAGGATCCCCGGCGGTACGCATGAGCGCCGCGGCCAGTGCCCCGGGGTCGTCGGCGGGCACCACTTCACCGTCCACGCCCGGGGTGATCAGCTCGGGCAATCCGCCCAGATCGGTGCCGACCACCGGGACTCCGCAGCCGAACGCCTCGAGCACCGCGAGGGGCTGGTTCTCGTTCCACCGGGAGGGCACCGCGACCACCGCCGCCTCGCTGATCCGCGCGTGCAGCGTGGCCCGGTCGAGCCGCCCGTGGAAGCGAACCCGGCCGTCGGCCTGGTCTTCGAGGGCCCGGCGGGACGGGCCGTCGCCATAGATGTCGACCGGCAGGTCCAGCCTCTTCGCCGCCTCGATCAGGGTGTCCACGCCCTTCTCCGGGGCGAGCCGGCCGGCGAAGACCACGCCACCGCCGGGTCTCGCCTTGACCGGCAGGTGCTCGACGTCCACCGGGTGGCGCAGCACGCGCAGCCGGTCGGGGTAGACGCCGGCCCGGGTCAGCACGCCGGCCAGGAAGCGGCTGGGCGCCAGGAACGCGCCGACCCCCGCATAGGCCCGGAAGCGCCGGTGCAGCCAGGACTCGACGGCGAGCAGCGTGCTGGCCGACCGGGAGCCGTCCTTGCAGGCGCGCCGGGCGGCCTGCAGCGGGCCGCCGGTGACGCAGGCGTCGCAGGGCCGGCCGTGGTCGAGCATCTGGTAGCTCGGGCAGGCCAGCTTGTAGTCGTGCAGAGTCATCACGCACGGCACGCCGGCGTCCCGGGCGGCGGCCACCACGGACGGTGACAGCTGGTGATACACGTTGTGCAGGTGCACCACGTCGGGCCGGAAGTCGGCCAGCACCCGGCGCAGGCCGCTGCGGGCCGACGTGGACCACAGCATGCGGCCCGCCGCGGCGGCGCGGTTGCGCAGGCCGGGCGGCGGGGGCTCGAGGTCCACCTGGGACGGGAAGTCGCTCTCATAACGCAGACCCCGGTCGTTCTCGGCGTGTGCCATGCCGAAGAAGGCCACCTCGGCGCCGTCGCGCTCCTGCAGGCGCGCGACGTCGAACAGGTATCCCTCGGCGCCTCCACGCCGGTAGAGGAACTTGTTCACGTGCAGGACGCGCATTTGTCCACAGGCCTGTCATCGGGGTCTTGGGCTCGAGCGCGGTCACGCTAGCATTCGCCTGCCAACCAGCGATGCATGGAACTGTTTCGAGGAGGGGTCGTGTCCCAGGACGAGCCGTCGGCGCTGCGCTGGACCGCGCGCCGGATCGCCCGGCACGTGCGCTGGGCGCGCCGCGAGGGGCTGCGCCGGCTGATCGCGGAGGACGGCCTGGACCCCCTGCTGCGCTTCCGGACGGCCCGGGCCAAGCGGCGCTGGCGGCGCCGGCAGGGCGGGCCGCTCGGCGCGGCACGCCCGGTTTATCTGGTGGGCCTGCAACGATCCGGCACCAACATGCTGGTCCGCGGGCTCGACGCGGCGCCCGAGGTGGAGGCGCGCAACGAGAATGACGACGCGGTGTTCCGCCGGTTCCGGCTGCGCGGTGACGACGTGCTGACCCGGGTGGTGGCCCGCAGCCGCCATCGGGTCGTGCTGGTCAAGCCGCTCTGCGACAGCCACCGGGTGGCCGGCCTGCTCGCGCTGCCCACGGCGACGCCGGGCCGGGCCCTCTGGATGTGGCGCGACGTCGACGACCGGGCCCGCTCCGAGGTGGCCAAGTTCGGCGACGCCAACCTGCGGGCGTTGCGGGCGATCGCGGCCGGCGACACACGGATCTGGCAGGCCGGCGGGCTCGACCGGGCGGCACGCGAGCTGGTCGCGTCGTTCGATCTGGCCGCGATGGATCAGCACACGGCGGCCGCGCTGTTCTGGCGCGTGCGCAACGACCTCTTCTTCACGCTCGGCCTCGACCAGCGCGACGACGTGCTGCTGGTGTCCTACGGGCAGATGGTCCAGGACCCCGCGGCGGCGGCCCGGCGGGTCTGCGGGTTCCTGGATCTGCCCTACCGCCCGGAGTTCGCGGCCGACGTGGTCGCCGGCCCGGCCCGCGAACCGCTGCCGATCGACCCCCGGGTGCGTGCGCTGTGCGACGAGCTCACCGCCCGCCTCGAACTGGCTGTGCTGCAACCGGCCGGGGTGCCTCCGGCCCTGGCGGAGAACCCGGGCCCCTCCGGGGCCGAGGCGGTCGGCCGTGGATAGCCCGATCTTCCTGGTCGGCTGCCAGCGGTCCGGCACCACGCTGCTGCGGCTGGTGCTCGACTCGCACTCGCGGATCAGCTGCGGGCCGGAGACCCGGTTCCTGCCCGACCTGCGGCGCATCGTGGACGAGAAACGCGACTGGCCGCGGCTGGCCCGGTTCGGCTTCCCGCGCGAGGAGTGGCTGCGCCGCATCGCGGACTTCTTCGGCGGGGTGCACGCGGATTATGCGCGCGGCCGCGGCAAGCAGCGCTGGGCGGACAAGACCCCGCTCTATGCACTGAGCATCGACTTCGTCACCGAGGTGTTCCCGGACGCGCAGATCGTGCACCTGATCCGCGATGGCCGTGACGTGGTGGTGTCGCACCGCAAGCGGTTCGGCTACTGGTCGGCGGTGAAGTGCGTGGTGAAGTGGCCGCGATACATCAGGACGGCACGCGCCTTCGGGGCGGCGCTGCCCGCGGGGCAATACCACGAGCTGCGCTATGAGGACGCGGTCGGTGACCCGGACAAGTCGCTGCGCGCGCTGTTCGAGTTCCTCGGCGAGGAGTGGGAGGAGTCGGTGCTGGATTATGCGGACCGGTCCCACGACGTCGCCGACAAATACACGGTCGAGGCGGACAAGCGGCGGGCGGCGGCCGGCACCGACGCGGCGATCTACGCTTCCCGGGTGGGCACCTACCGGCGCGAACTGGACCCGTTCCTGCGGCTGCTGGTCGCGGTCTTCTCCGGCCGCATGCTGAAGGAGCTGGGTTACCGGTGAAGCGGCTCCTGACCGCGGCGCTCGTGCTGGCCCTCGCGGGCTGCACCTCGGCGCCCTCCCCCACCCCGTCACCTTCCAAAACGCCGTTCCAGCTGCCCACGGGTGCGCCCGCGCCGGTGGCGGCCGGTTCCACGCTGTTCGGGGCGCACTGGGACTGGAACCGCTACGAGCAGTTCGAGCCCTATCTGCGCAAGCTCCAGGGCTCGGCGACGTACTACGAGCTGAGCTGGTGCGACGTCGAGAAGACGCAGGGCAGCCCGGACTGGGCGCCGCTCGACCGCATCGCCCAGCGCAGCAGGGACCTGGGCATCCGGCTGAGCCTGAAGATCCGGATCGGGGTCTGCTGGGCCACCGGCGGCGAGGCCAAACACACCCGCGGCGAGGCGAACAAGACCGAGTCGCTGATGCCGAAGGACCTGAAGACCTACCAGGCTTTCGTGACCGCCCTGGTCAAGCGCTACCAGCCGCTCGGCGTCAAGCAATACGCGGTGGAGAACGAGGTCAACGCGCAGCAATACTGGGCCGGCACGCCGCAGCAATATGAGCAGCTGGTCCGCGCGGCCGCCGAGGCGATCAAGGCGGGTGACCCGGGCGCCGACGTGGTGGACTCCGGGATCAGCAGCGTGGCGATGGGCTTCGGGATCGCCGACCGGCTGCTGAAGGACGGGCACGGCGCGCAGGCGGTCACGGCGTATAAGGCGTATTTCGCCCGCCGGATCGGCACCCGCGGCAAGCAGATCCCGCAGGTCTCCGACGAGTCCGGGCTGCGCGCCGCGCTGGCCAACCCGGTCAACCAGCGCAACCTGCAATACCTGGCGGCCACCGAGCGGCTGCTGAACGACAAGGTCGTCTCGGTGCGGCAGCTGCACTTCTACGAGCACCCGGACGGCGTGCCGGAGCTGCTCGACTACCTGGGCGCCACCACCCCGGCCGGGGTGCCGGTGGCGGCCTGGGAGGTGGGCCGGTTCGAGAAATCGGCGGACGCGGACCCGGCCGTGGTGGCCGACGAGATGACCAAGGTGACCGGCGAGCTGGCCGGCGGCGGTGTCACCGACATCGTCTGGCTGCCACTGGCGTTCAACCCGGGCAACCGGGCCGGCGCCGAGGTGCGCGCCGGGCTGCTCGACCCGGACGGCGCCGAGCGGCCGGCCGGGGTGATGCTCGCCGGGCTGGCCGGCGCCGCACGCGGGGCGGCCGCCTCGGCGGTCGAGCAGGACGGGCTCTCCGGCGTCGCGTTCAGCGACAAGCAGGGCACCCGGATGGTGGTGTGGTCGGACGCCGCACCGGTCAAGGTCAAGCTGCCGGCGAAGGAACTCGGCGGCGCCGCGGCCGGCTCCGACGTCGGGGCCGACCCGGTGCTGGTGGAGACCAATGAGCCGCTCGACAAAGCGTTGGACGGGCTGCGCGGCTGATCCGACTTCTGCCTCTGGTCACCGTCCACGGTGGGCTCCTAGCCTGCACGCATGAAACGACTGCCCCTGCTTACCGCCGTCGTCGCGGTGGCCACGCTGATGGTCACCGCGTCGCCGGCCCTGGCCGCCGACCCACCCCCACAGATCGTGGTGTCCGACGGCGTCACCCAGCCGGTGTTCGGCTACTCCGACGCGATCCGGGAACGACTCTTCATCGACTCCACCTTCGACAGTGACCACGACGGGCTGCGCGACATCATCGCCTTCGACGTGATCCGCCCGCGGGCCACCGAGGACGGGCTCAAGGTGCCGGTCGTCATGGACGCCAGCCCCTATTATTCGACGCTCTGCCGCGGCAACGAGTCGGAGTGCAAGCAGGACCTCGACGGCGACGGCCTGCTGGAGAAGTGGCCGCTCTTCTACGACAACTACTTCGTGCCGCGCGGCTACGCGATGATCCTGCTGGACATGGTCGGCACGAGTAACTCGACCGGCTGCCCGACCACCAACGCGAACGAGGACAACCTCAGCGCGAAGCAGGCGATCAACTGGCTGAACGGCCGGGCCACCGCCCGCGACGCGGCCGGCAACGTGGTCGAGGCGGACTGGGACAACGGCAGGTCGGCGATGATCGGCAAGTCCTATGACGGCTCGCTGGCCCTGGCCACCGCCGTCACCGGCGTGAAGGGCCTGACCACGGTGGTGCCGATCAGCCCGCCGTCGGAATACTACGACTACGTGCGCTCGAACGGCGTCGTCACCCGCGGCGGCGACTACGTGTCCTACCTGGCCAACGTGGTCACCAACCCGAGCCGGCGGGATTACTGCGCCCCGGTGCGGGCCGAGATCGGCGCGGCGGACGGTGACGAGACCGGTGACTACACCGCCTTCTGGAACGAGCGCAGCTATGTCAAGAAGGTGCCGAACCAGACCGCGAGCGTGCTGTTCTATCACGGCCTGAACGACGACAACGTGCGCCCGGACCACTTCAGCAAGTACTGGGCGGCGCTGGCCGAGAACAACATCCCGCGCAAGGCGTGGCTGTCCCAGGAGGGCCACGTCGACCCCTTCGACGTGCGTCGCACGGTCTGGGTGAACACGCTGCACAAGTGGTTCGACTTCTGGCTGCACGGGGTGCAGAACGGCATCATGGACGAGCCGCGGGTGGACATCGAGCGGTCCGCGGACGTCTGGGAGACCTACGCCGACTGGCCGGTCCCGGGCACCACCCCGACCGAGGTCTACTTCCAGCCCGGCGGTGACCTCGGCCTGGTGCCGGCCGCCGCGAGCGCCTCGGAGTCGCTGCAGGACAGCACGACGCAGAGCCAGAACACGATGGTGCAGAACCCGGACGCGGTGCAGCCCAACCGGCTGGCGTACGTGTCGGATCCGCTGACCGCGCCGCTGCACCTGAGCGGCACAGCCCGGCTGCAGGTGCGGGCCGCGGCCGACCGGACCGACACCAACCTGGGCGTGATCCTGGTCGATTACGGCAGCGCCGAGCGGGTCGCGCACCGGCAGTCCGGCGAGGGCATCGTCACGCTCGCCACGCAGGACTGCTGGGGTGAGTCCAGCCCGACCGACGACGGCTGCTACCGGCAGACCGCCAAGCGGGTGGCCACCGCCGATCTCGAGGTGGTGACCAAGGGCATCCACGACGCCGCGAACCGGCAGTCGATCCGGGTGGCCGTGCCGCTGAACCCGGGGACGGCGTACAACTACGACTTCCCGCTGCTGCCCGAGGACTACGTCTTCCCGGCCGGGCACCGGATCGGCGTGATCGTGGTGGGCAGCTACCCGCAGTACTCGAGCCAGGCCGATCCGAGCGGCGCCCGGATCACCTACTCGCTGCGCAACAGCAAGATCCTGCTGCCGATCGTCGGCGGCACGGCCGCCGCACACGCGGCCGGTCTCTGATCCGCCGGGCGGCACCGGATCGTCGAAGCCGGTGCCGCCCTCCGGCGTGGAATGATCGCGACCTATGATCCGGGGAGTCTTTCGGCAGGCGTGGCCGTTCGCGCTGATCAGTGGCGGCATCGTGCTGGGCGCGTTCCTCGCGCTGCCGCCGCAGAGCCTGCCCGGGAAGTATGCGGCCGGCGACGCCGGGCTGCTGTTCCCCTTCGCCCTGCTGAGCCTGCTGGCGGCCGGCCTGGGCATCGCGGCGGTGCTGTGGTGGCGGTCCCGGGGCGAGCGCAGTGCGTCGCCGTGGCAGCACCTGGTGGTCCCGCCACTGCTGGCCGTGCTCATCCCGCTGGTGCTGGTGGTCTGTGGCGGCGCCCGGAGCAGGTGGGAGACCGGCCTGCTGTGCGCGGCGGTCGCGGCCGGCGCCCATCTGGCCGTCGCGCTGCCGCGGGCCCGCTGGCGGATCCTGCTGTGCGGTGTGCTGGCGGCGGGGGCGCTGACCGTGGTCGCGACCAGTCAGACGCGGTGGCGGGCCGAGGACTTCCGGGCCACCCGCCTTCCGTTCGTGGTGGCCGACGTGCCGGGCTACGAGCTGACCTCGACCTACGCCGACGTCGGCGTGATCATCCTGACCTACCGCCACGCCGGTGGCGCGACGCTGAGCGTGGACGTGCAGATCGCCGGGCTGAGCTGCACGGCCGCACGGCCGGCCCCGGCGGTCGAGTGCCTCGACCTGGACGGCGGGCACCACCTCGCGGTGAGCCCGCCGTACCCGGCGATCGGCGACGGGCCGCCGGACCCGGCGCCGGAGGGGGTCACCTTCCGACCCTCCTCCGCCGCCGAGCTGGCGTCCTATCCGGTGAGCCGCAGCTCGCTGCCGGATTGACTCACTTCTCCACGCGGCACTGCTTGGTGACCGTCTTCGACGGGTCGCTCTCCGAGGTGGCGGTGAGCTTGACGAAGCCGGTGGCCACCGCGTCGGCGGTGGCGGCGACCGCCACCTTGACCGTGGTGGAGGAGCCGAACTTGGCGGTGGCGAGTTCGTTCGGCAGGGCCACCCGCCAGCCACGCCCGGCCACGTCGGCGGAGAGCCGGTAGACGTCCGACGTCAGGTATGCCGACGCGTCCTCCGGGTGCTGCTGCCCACCGTCCGAGTAGACGCCGGTGTTGGTCAGCGGGAACGAGCAGGTGACGCCGCGGTTGGTCGGCTTGCCGCCGGAGGTGACCTCACCCTTGCCGAGCGCCACGTCGTGCGTGCTGGGCCCGCCGGAGCCGTCCAGCGACTTCACCGCGACCGTGTACGAGAGGATCCCGGTGTTGTCCCGCTTCACGTCGAGCACGTAGAAGTGCAGCCGGTTGGCCTCGTCGGTGTACTCGTACTCGCTGCCGGAGCGGGTGCCGGCGTGGAACAGGGCGTCGGACAGCTGCCGGTAGTCGCCCATCGTGATCTTCGCCGGGGTGCCGTCCGGCCGGATGAAGTCGACCATGTCGATGTCCTGCGGGTTGGCGTCGATGGTCCACTGGAACGGCGCCTGGTCCTGGTTCTTGGTCTTGCTGATCATCACGCCGGAGTCCGGGGTGAACGAGTCGGCGCCCATCCGGTCGACCACCTCGACCGTGTAGTTGTTGAAGCCGCGACCGTCGCAGAGCACGTCCGTGGTGACGTTGCAGGCCGGGGCGCGGTCGCCGTTCATGGCGACGTTGATGCCGATCAGGTCCTTCGGGCCGGGCACCACACCGCGGGCGGTCACCTTGGCCACCACCATGCCGGACGAGGCCAGCGCCTCCCGGGAGACCCGCAGCAGGCTCTCCTCGCCGAGCAGGCCGATCTTCGCCTTGTCCCGCACGGTGTGCAGGGAGCCGAGCGAGCCGCCCTGCACGGCCGGGATCTGCCAGCGGCTGTGCGGGCCGCCCGGACCGTTGAAGGAGCCACGGGACATCATCGACCACGGGCCGGTGTACGCCCGCCGCAACGGAACGCCGTACGGGTTGTTGTAGTTGTCGCCGATGGACAGCAGGTGGCTCAGCTCGTGCGCGTACACGCCCATGCCGGAGCTCTCCGCCTGGGTCGACGAACCGCCGCCGGCGTTGGGCCAGATGGTCGCGGCGGATGCCCAGGAGGTCCACTCGACATAACGCGTGCGCGCGTAGTTCGGCTGCGGCTCGACCGGCGGGCCGAACGGGTCGGTGACGGCCTCCTTGGTCTGGAACCGCATCTCGCCGAACTCCTGCCAGGTGGACGACTCGTCCTGGCCGGCGGAGAGGATGAAGACCAGCTCGAACGAGTTGGCCACCTCCTCACCCACGGCGGCGCGCCAGGCGCCCAGCCCGTCGGTGCGGATGTTGCGGTTGCAGGTCTCGCCGACCGGGCACATCCCCGGGTTCATGTCGTTGGTGATGCCGTACTGATAGGACTTGGCCGGCATCTGGTAGGCGCCGAAGGCGGTCAGGTCGACGCCGTAGCGGCCGCCGGAGTCCTGCATCCAGTACTCGTGCAGGGTGTGCCCGCCGTTCAGCGCGTTCGGCGTGTTCAGCAGATCTTTGTAATATCCCGGCACCGCGTCGCGGGCCAGGTTCGACACCGCCGGCTGCGGGTTGCCGAAGATGGTCGACCGGGCCGGCCGGGTGACCACGAACGGCTGGTCCGTGTAGTCCAGCGTGACCAGCGCGATGTTGAAGTTGCGGACGGAACCGCGGCGGGACGGGTCGGACCAGTCGACGCCGGGCGGCGCGACGAAGTCTCCCCAGGTCATCGTGTCGGGGTTCTCCCAGTTCTGCGGGTCGATCACCGCGAAGGGGCCGGTGCCGGGGTCGACCGGCGCGGCCAGCGCGGGAGCCGCGGAAAACGTTGCGGGCAGGATCAGAGCCAGCGCGGCGGCGAGCATGGCGGGCCGCTTCCCTAAGAGCTGCATGCTTCCGCAACCTAAAGGCCGGATCGACGTACTTATACATGCAGATGTCGGCAGGTCCGGGCGCTCCTTGCGACAACTGATGAAGATCACGCCTTGAACCGTGACCGATGCATCGACAATCATCACCTTCAGGAGGGGGACCGATGCTCGGGGAGTTACAACGCATCGTGGACGGCGTGGCGCAGCGCGTGCAGCGTGCCGCGCTGATCGAGGACAGCCATCAGCAGGTCGTCGTCTACAGCTCGCACGCCGAACCGATGGACGAGGTGCGGCGGGCGTCGATCCTCAGCCGGCACACCACGCCCGAGGTGATCGCCTGGTTCCGGGCGGCCGGCGTGCACCGGCTGCGCGCGCCGATGCGCACCCCGGCCGCACCCGAGCTGGGGCTGCTCCCCCGGGTCTGCGTGCCGATCCTGCACCGCGACCTGATGCTCGGGTTCCTCTGGTTCATCGACGCCGACGGCACCATGTCCGATCAGGACATCCGCGCGGCCACCGAGGCGGCCGCGGACGCCTCCCGGGTGCTGCACCGCGCCGGGCTGCTCGGCGACCTGGCCTCGCAGCGGGAGGCGGAGGCGGCCCGCGCGCTGCTCGGCGACGCGCTGGAGGGCCGCGAGCGGGCGGCCAAGGAGTTGCTGGAGGACGGGCTGCTGGCGGACGACGGGCCGGTGGTCGCGCTGGCCGCCCAGCCGATCGGCGACGACGCGGCGAACGAGTCGGCCCGCGCCGCCCTCGAGCACGCGCTGGTGCTGACCCGCCGGTGGTACGGCGCCCGCGCCGCGCTGCACCTGGTGCGCCGCGACCACGGGCTGCTGCTGATCTGCGGGCGCCCGTCCGGGCAGCGGTCCGCGGGGGCGGTCGCCCGGCACCTGCAGGACAGCCTGCACACGGCCACCCGCCGGCTGTCCGGCGTCACCCGCGCCGTGGTGGGGCTGGGCAGCGAGTACCCGAGGCTGGCGGACGCCGCCGGTTCCTATCAGGAGGCCGTGCGCACGGCCCGGGTGGCCGCCCGGCTGCCCGCCCTGGGTGCGGTGGCCGCCTGGTCGTCGCTGGGCGTCTATCGAGCGCTGAGCCTGCTGGACGAGCGTGGCCTGGATGCCCGCGCGGTGCACCCGGGCCTGCTGCGGCTGCTGCACACCGACGGCGGCCAGGTGCTGGTGGAGACCCTGGAGACCTATCTGGACCTGGCCGGCAACGCGCACGCCACGGCGGAGCGGCTGCAGCTGCACCGGACCACGCTCTATTACCGCCTGCAGCGCGTCGAGCAACTGGCCGGGACCAACCTGAAGGACGGCACCGAGCGGCTGTGCCTGCACCTGGCCCTCAAGCTGGCCCGCCTGGCCACCTAGGCGGGCGGCAGCAGGTCGTCCAGCACCGGAGGGGCCTTGAAGATGCCGTCCTGGCTGCCCAGGGTGGCGATCCGGTCCAGCGAGGCGCGGTTGATGTCGGCCGGCCAGTTCGGCAGGATCATCATCAGGCGCACGGTCTCGCTGATCGGGGTGTAGGTGCCGACGATCTGCCGGACCTCGTCGCCGTGCTCGTCGGCGTACCGCATGGACTCGTTGATCGCCTCGGTGAAGCGCGCGACCAGCGCGGGGTCCTTGCCGCCCAGCTCGGTGTCGGTGAAATAGCAGGCCACCGTCAGGTTCGGCGCGGTCTCCACAAAGTTCGACGCGATCACCTGCCCGCCCAGCGTGATCGCCTCGGACAGGAACGGCTCGACCAGCCAGGCCGCGTCCAGCGTCTTGGACTGCAGCATGCCCGGCATCTGCGGCAGCGGCATGGCCAGGAAGTCGATGTCGGCCGGGTCGCCGCCGTCCTTGCGGACGGCCTGCCGGATGGAGATCTCGCCGATGCTCTTGACCGCGTTCACGCCGATCTTCTTGCCGGCCAGTTCCCGGGAGGAGCGGACCGGGCTGCCCGGCGGCACGACGATGCCGGAGAAGTCGCGGCCGGGTTTGCCGGTGGACGCCACCCCGGCGGCGACCACCCGCAGCGGCGCGCCGTCGCCCCGCGCCGCCATCAGCGAGGTCACGTTGCTGAAACCGAACTCGTACTTGCCGGCGAGCACGCCCTTGACGATCGCCGGGCCGGCCTGCTCCGGCACCAGGGTGAGGTCGATGCCGCGGCTGGCGAAGAAGCCCTTCTGCCTGCCCAGGTAGATCGGCGCCACGTCGACGATCGGGATCACGCCGACGCTGAGCTTCACGGTGGCCGGCGGCGCCGGGGTCTTCTCGTCCGACCCGCAGGCGGCGACCCCGGAGAAAAGGGTGACCACGGCGGCGATGGCGACGAGTTTCCGGCGCATTTGTGTCTCCTGGGATCTTGCGGATTGTGCAGGCGAGGTAACTTAACCTGATCTCCGCCCGGATGGTCCGGGCGTTCGGTCAGTAGTGCGGCCCGATCCGGATCTCAGAGCAACGAGGTCAGCGCCTTCTGATCTGCGGCGAACTCGGCGTCGAGGCGGGCTCGCAGCGCCGGATCGAGCGGCGGCGCGCCCTCCGCGCGACGGGTGTGCCGCTCCCCCGGCACGGGCGCGTCCGGCAGCCCGAGAAACGCGAGGATGTCGCCGTATCGCGAGGTCAGGTCCTCGGTGCGGACCGTGAGCACCCGGTCCCGCCCGACCGCCGCGTGCCAGCGGGCGAGCTGTTCCGCAAAGCGTCCCCGGGCGACGTAGCTGAACTGCCGCCGGGCGGTGTGGCCACCCGCGCGCAGCCGCTCCGGCTCGGCGTCGAGGGCATCCTCGAAGGACAGTCGCTCCACTCCGTAAGCGACCGAGTGCAGGTAGTGCGAATAGGCGCGTTCCGCCGGGTCTCGCACCAACGCGACGAACCGGGCATCGGGCAGCATCCCGGCGACCCGGGCCGGCACCTCCGGGTCGAACAGGTAGTAGGGCGAGGCCTCGAAGCTGCGGATCGCCGGCGGCCGCACCGGGAAGTGCGCGCGGTACCAGCGCTCGCCCCGGCGGTGGTGCAGGCTGAAGAACTGCAGTTCCTTGCCGGTCGCCGGGCGCACCGACGGATGCGCCGCCAGGTAGCGGTAGAGCGACGTGGTGCCACAGCGCTGGCCGCCGATCACCAGGAACTCCGGCAGCCTCCCCAAGGTCAACGGCAGGACACTTCTCCCGTACGCGCGCCCGGCGCGCACCGCCCGGCGCACCGGATCGGCCAGCCGCCGACTCACGACGCGGCCGCCCGCCGCCGCAGCACGGCCCGCAGCACCATCCGGTCCTGGCGGCTCAGGCCCATCGCCAGCACCGCCCCGGCATAGGCCACCACGATGATCGCCAGCCCGGCGGCCAGGCCGATCAGCCCGGACGGCAGCACCGCGTTCGCGGCCAGCCCGGCGCCCAGCGCCAGCACGCCCGCGACGAGTCCGGTCGCCATCCCCCGCGACCCCGGCAGCGCCCCGATCAGCCGGCGCACCTGCACCACCCGGGCCACGTTCACCACCGCCAGCGACACCGCCCACGCGACGGCCGCGCCCACGATGCCGTACGCCGGGATGAGGAGCAGGTTGAGCAGCACGTTGAGGACCAGCGTGACCACGTTGTCGGCCATGTTCAGCGCGACCCGGCCGGACATGTTGAGCACCGTCCCGCACGGCCCGGTGGCGGCGTTGACCAGCTGCCCGACCGCCAGGATCACCGTGACCGCCGCCCCGGCCGCGAACTCGCCGCCGAACAGCCGCAGCAACTCGTGCGGGAAGGCCAGCAGCGCGGCGAACGCGGGCAGCGACAGCCGCACCACCCAGCCGGTCACCGCGGCATAGCTGCGCCGCACCTCGTCCATCTCGTTGCGGTGGTAGAGGTGCGCCAGATAGGGGCCGAACGCGGCATTGAGCGGGGCGAGCACGAACACCGCCACGGTGACCAGCCGGGTGGCCACGTTGTAGACGCCGATGTCCGGATTGGCGAAGAAGCCGAGCAGCAGCACGTCCAGCCAGATCAGCCCGGTGGACGCGAGTGAGGACACCCAGCTGACCGTGGAGAAGGAGAACAGCCGACGAGCCTCGTAGCGGTGGCCGGGGCCGTCGAGTGCCCGCAGCCGGCGCCGCAACGCCAGCAGCGCCAGGATCGCGGCGGACCAGCCGGCCACCACGATCGCCCAGAACGCGCCGGCCAGCCCGGCTCCCAGCAGCAGCAGGACGGCGGTCAGCACCAGCCGGCAGACCGGCTCGTAGATCTGGCCGATCAGCGTGAAGGCCTTCTGGCTGCGCCAGCCGCGGGTGGCGGCCAGGGCGGCCTCGGCGACCGTGGTGGCGGGCAGGGCGAGCGCCATCAGCCGCAGGCCGAGGGTCAGCGACGGATCGTGCAGCCGGTCGGCCAGCCACGGCGCGGCCAGCGCCAGCGCGACGCCGAGCAGGGCGGCCGACCCGCCGGACACGAGCATCGCGAGCCGCACGGTGCCGCGCACCGCGGCCGGGTCGTCGTCGGCCAGGTGCACCGCGACGAACCGGGTGACGCCGGCCCGGAAGCCGGAGAGCGCGAGCAGGCCGAGCAGGGTGAGCACGGCGTAGCCCTGGGCGTACCGGCCGACCTGGCTCTGGTCCAGCACGCGGGCGAGCAGCAGCACGACGCCGAACACGGCGAGCTGCCCGAGGACCGCGCCGGCCAGGTTGAGTCCGCCGCCGCGCGCGATGCCCCGGATCGGCCGGTCGGCGTCGACCGTCGTCATACCTTGGCCGGGGCCCGTTCCGCGAACGACTCGGGGACGGTCAGCTCACGACGCGGGCGGACGATCTCCAACAGCACCACGAGCAGCACCGCGATCAGCAGGCCGGCGCCGGCCACCGGCGGCACGGTCTGCACCAGCGCGCTCAGCCGGGACGGCGTGACCACGTCGCCGACGCTGGACACCTCGGCCGGGTCGGCCGCGCCGACCTGCGCGCGGGCGGCCTGCCGGCCCTGCTGCGCCTCGGCCAGGGCGCTGGTCGCCGCGTCCCGCTGGGCCAGCAGCGCCTGATAGCCGGGCAGTTTCGGGCCCAGCTCGTCGAGCCGTTTCTGGCCGTCCTCGAGCGCGTCCTTGGCCGCCTCGGCGCCGGTGGTGTTGCCGACCGCGGCCATGCTCATCTGCTGCTGCCGCAGGTTGCCCTGCTCGCTCAGGGTGGCCTGGAACAGCTTGTCCGGCTGGGAGACCTTGTTCTCCTTCTCCCAGTCGGTGATCTGGTCGGTCGCCGTCTCCACGTCCGCCTCGGCGGCGGCGACCTGCTGGGTGGCGACGACCACCTGCGACGCGAAGAGGAAGGTCAGCGCGTGCCGGGTCATCGAGGTGGCCACCGAAGCGGCCTTGTCCCTCTCCGGGCCGGTGTAGGTGAGCGTGAGCTGGCTGCTGGCGCCGACCTGGCGCACGTCGACGCCGTCGCGCAGGTCGTCCTTGGCCACCCCGGTGTCCGCGGCCACCTGGTCGATCACCTTGGGCGAGGTGGCGGCGGCGGCGAACGCGGCGACGAACTGGTTGGCCGCCTGGGTGCCGGAGAACTGCTGCGCGGCGACGCCACCGATCAGGGCGGGGGCGGCCACATAGGCCGTCACCGAGTAGCGCGGCGGGGTGAGCAGCACGACCAGCGCCGCCACCACGGCGGCCAGCACCGGGATGCCGATCAGGATGCGCAGCCGCTTGCGGGCCGCCTGCAGGTAATCCACTGTTTCCATCTCTCCGACCAGGTCAGTGCGTCGTCAGCGTCAATGCGTCGCGCTCGGGCGCTCGTTCGGTGAGCGGCGCCGACGCGACGGCCGCGAATGCCACCAGGTACCACATCGTCGCCACACTGCTCAGCACGTTGGAGGCGGCGCTCACCGCCACGAACGCCACCACGCAGCCGAGATTGCCGGCCGCGATGCCGCGCGCGAGCGTACCGGGCGGGGCCCGGCGCAGCGCCCGCAGCCCGGCGTGCAGCAGCAGCACGACCATCGCCAGATAGGCCAGCAGCCCGACCAGCCCGGTCTCCACATATGCCCGGAGGAAGTCGTTGTGCGGCTTCTTGGCCTCCTCGGTGTGGAACTGCGTCATGTTCGGGCCGATGCCGGTCACCGGGTTGCGGTTGGCCAGCGAGACGATGTCGCCCCAGTAGCCGAGTCGCCACGCCAGGGTGTTGCCGGTGGGTGCGCCGCCGACCGCGCGGGCGTCGGCGAGCTGGGCGAACCGGTCGCCGACCGCGGGCAGGAACGCGATCCCGAGCACCGCGATCAGCCCGAGCGCGACCAGCATCCGGGCGCTGCGCTCGACCAGCGCCACCACGAGCAGGCCGATGGCCACGCCGAGGATGGCGCTGCGGGTGTTGGTGAGCATCAGGAAGAGGAAGGACAGCCCGAGCAGCACGCCCATCGTGAGCCGCAGGCGGCCGCTCAGGTAGCGGATCACGGCGACGCCGAAGACCAGCAGGAACATCAGGTAGCGGCCGAACGTGGTGGACTGCGCGAACGGTCCGGAGATCCGGACGAAGCTGCCCTTGACCTCGGCCGGCGGGTGGCCGCTCAGCGAGGCCAGCACCGTGTACGCGAGCACGACCGCGAGCGCCACGTACACCGCGATCAGCACCCGCCGCGCATACCGCTGGTCGGGCACGAGCTGTTCGAGCACCACGAACATGACCACGACGGTGAGGATGCGCAGGGCTTCGAGCAGGCTGTTCGACGGCCTGTCGGCGCCCAGCGCGCTGATCAGCCCGGTGGCGCCGACCAGCAGCAGCGCGATGCCCAGCGGCGAACTGCGCAACCGGCCGTCCTGCCGGGCGCGGGCCGCCAGCCAGAGCCCGGCGGCGATCAGGAACAGCACGGCGAGCAGCGTGGACGGGTCGAGTGTGCGGCTGATGCCACCCTCGCCGTCCGAGACACCGGCCTCGCCCGCGGTCGGCCCGCTGAGCTTGACCAGGTCGACCATCGGGCGCACGGCGAGCATCAGCAGCACGTACCCGGAGAAGCGGGTGACCGCCAGGGCCGCGACCACGACGCCGAGCAGGAGCGCCACCGGCAGGACCGCGACCAGCTCGTGCCCGGCGCCGAGCGACCAGGCGCTGACCGCGGCGGCGGCGCCCGCGGCGACCGCCGTGAGTCCGGTCAGGACTGAACGGCGGGTCATGCCTTCTGGACCAGTCCCAGATATACCTGCTCCATCTTTCTCGCCGCCTCGTCCCAGCTGTATGCCGCGCGCAGCCGCCCGCCGTGCAGGTGCGCGCCCAGCCCCTCGGTGCGTGGCTGGTCGAGCAGGTGGTTGAGCGCGCGGACCAGGTCGTCCTCGTCGCCGTCGCGGAACAGCCGGTGCCCCGGCCCGTCGCCCTCGAGCAGCTCGACGTGCGGCGGGATGTCACTGGCGACCACGGGCAGACCGTACGCGGCGGCTTCCAGCAGGGTCAACGGCAGCCCTTCGAGCCGGGACGGCTGCACGAATCCGGCCGCGTTCGTGTAGAGCTCGGCGAGCAGGTCACCATAGGCGAAGCCGGTGAACACGATCCGCGGGTCGTTCCCGGCCGCCTCGCGCAGCACCGTCACGTAGTCGTCGCTGAACGACGAGCCGCCGACGATCGCCAGGCGCAGCGTGGTGTCCAGCCGCCGGAACGCGCGGATCAGCAGGTCCGCCGCCTTCTCCGGGACCAGCCGGCCGACCAGCAGCAGGTAGCCGCCCTCGGTCAGCCCGAACCGGGTGGTGATCTGGCTGGCCGGCACCCGGCGCAGGTCGGCGACGCCGTTCGGCACGTAGCGCGTGTCGCGGCCGAACCGCTCCTGGTAGTGCGCCGCGAGCGTCCTGGAGACGGCGATCCGCACGTCCGGCACCCGGCCGCTGCACCAGTGCGCGGCGCCGAGCACGATGCGGGCCAGCCGGTTCCACTTCGCCCGCTGGTTGTCCAGGCCGTGGATGGTCTGCACCACCCGCACCCGGGAGAGGTAGCGCGGCAGCGGCGCGACCAGGGCCGGCCCGATGCCGTGGTAGTGCAGCACGTCCGGCCGGTCCTTGAGCGCGGCCAGCGTGGCGGTGCCGGCGTGCACGATGGCGTCCAGGTGCTTGGTGGCCAGCGTCGGCGTGCGCTTGAGCCGCACCCCGCGGTATTGGTCCATCGGCATCGCGTCGTAACTGTCGCGGCAGTAGACGGTCACCTCGTGGCCGAGCGCGACGAGCCGGCTGCTCATCTCCTCGACGTGCCGCTCGATGCCGCCGTAGGTCGCGGGCATGCCCTTCTGCCCGACCATGGCGATGCGCAACGGGCGCCAGCCGGTCGCCCGCCCGTCGTTCTCCACCGACTGCCGAGGCCGGATGATCGCGGGCATCCGCATCCGGGTATCAGTGTCCTCGGCGTCCAACTCGTTCAGTGTCACGCGGTCCCCTGCTGGTTCGGAGGGCCTATCGGTGGCGGTCCACGACGCTCCCGGCAAGGGTGACCAGGGCGGCGCGGGCCTCGTCGGTGATCGGTACGTCGGTCAGTGCCGCGACCGCCGACTCGGCCCGCACTGTGATCATGTCCTCGACGCGGTCCAGCGCGCCGGTGGCGGCGATGATCGTACGCAGTTCTTCTGCACCCGCGGGGTCCAGATCCGATCGACCGAAGAGAATCTTCATCTTTTCGCCCTGGATGGTGTCCGCGCGGTCTCTCGTCAATGCGATGAGGACGGTCGGTTTGCCCTCTCTGAGGTCATCCAGCACAGGTTTGCCGGTCACCGAGGGGTCCCCGAAGACGCCGAGCACATCGTCACGCAATTGAAATGCATCACCGAGCGGGTCGCCGAACCGGAGCAGCGCGGCCAGCGTTTCCGGGCCCGCGCCGGCCAGGCTCGCGCCGATCTGCAACGGTCTGGTCACTGTGTACCGTGCGGCTTTCATCCTGATAACCGTCAATGCCCCGGCGACCGTGCCGTCGCCGACGCCGGAGACCAGATCGAGGTACTGCCCGGCGATCACCTCGGTGCGCATCAGCGTGAACAGCCGGTGACCGCGCTGGATCCAGTCGGCCGGCAGCCCCGAGCCGGTGAACATGTGGTCCGCCCAGGCGGCGCAGAGGTCGCCGCAGAGCAGGGCGGCGCTGTGGCCGTAGCGGGTGGCGTCGCCGCGCCAGCGGTGCCGGGAGTGCAGGTCGCTGAAGTGCCGGTGCATCGAGGGCCGGCCGCGGCGGCGGTCGCTGCGGTCCATGATGTCGTCGTGGATCAGGGCGAACGCGTGGAACAGCTCGAGCGCGGCCGCCGCGGTGATGATCTCGGGACCGTCCGGGCGGCCGGCCCCGCGCCAGCCCCAGTAGGCGAACATCGGCCGCAGCCGCTTGCCGCCGGCCAGCACGAACCGGCGGCAGGCGTCCAGCACGCCGTGCGGGGTGCCGTCCGGCCACAGTGGGCCCTGCTGGTCCAGGAACGCGGTCAGCGCCTCGTCGCACCGCCGGGTGAGCGAGTCGGCGGTCACCCCCGGCGGCGCCACGGTCACGGTAGGGCTCCCGCCAAGCCCAGGAGCAGGTCCTTGACCTCGGTCGCCGCGAACGTCCCGCGCGCCGGGCCGGGATCCGAGCAGATCAGCACCGGCGCGTCGCGGGGGTCGGCGGGCAGCCGGCCGTGCGAGCCGCGGACCGCCCGGGCGCCGGCGTCCAGGCCGACCACGCTCATCGTGTAGCGCATGCCGAGCTTCTTGCGCAGCAGCGCCAGTCCGGCCCGGCCCTTCGCGGCGCCCGGTCCGGCCGGGTCGAAGAACAGCTCGGCCGGGTCGTAGCCGGGTTTGCGGTGGATCTCGACCAGGCGGGCGAAGTCCGGCTTGCGGTCGTCGTCGAGCCAGTAGTAATAGGTGAACCAGGAGTCCGGCTCGGCGACCAGCACCAGGTCGCCGGAGCGCTCGTGGTCGAGGCCGTTGGCGGCCTTGCCGGCCGCGTCCAGCACCTCGGCCACGCCGGGCAGCTCGGCGCAGCGCTTGGCGACGTCGGCGACGTCGGCCGGGTCGCGCACGTAGACGTGGGCGATCTGGTGGTCGGCCACCGCGAAGGCCCGGCTGGTCCACGGGTCGAGGTATTCCATGCCGGCCTGGGTGTAGACCTCGAGCAGCCCCTCGGAGCGCAGCATCCGGTTGATGTCGACCGGGCGGGACACGTCGGTGATGCCGTACTCCGACAGCACCACGATGGTGGCGTCGGTGTCGAGCAGCGGCGCGATGGTCTCGTCCAGCTCGGCGGCGGCGGCCGCGGCCCGCGGGTCGGACGGGCCGAAGCGCTGCAGGTCGTAGTCGAGATGCGGCAGGTAGACCAGGGTCATGTCCGGGGTGTGCCGGGCCATGATGCGCTCGGCCGCCTTGGCGATCCAGGCGGACGAGGCGATCCCGGCGTTCGCTCCCCAATAGGAGAAGAGCGGGAACGTGCCCAGGGCGGTGGTCAGCTCGTCACGCAGGGCGGGCGGCCTGGTGTAGCAGTCCGGGTCCTTGCGGCCGTCGGCGTGATAGATCGGCCGCGGTGTCACGGTCCAGTTCACGTCGGCGCCCATCGCGTACCACCAGCAGACGTTCGCGACGGTCAGCTCCGGGCGTACCCGTCTCGCGGTCTGCCAGATCTTCTCCCCGCCGACCAGGCCGTTGTGCTGGCGCCACAGGAAGACCTCGCCGAGGTCGCGGAAGTACCAGCCGTTGCCGACCACGCCGTGCCCGCTCGGCAGCTCGCCGGTCAGGAAGGTGGACTGCACCGAGCAGGTGACGGCCGGCAGCACGGTGCCCAGCTCGGCCTGGAAGCCGCGGTCGGCGACGGCCCGCAGGCGCGGCATGTGCTCCAGCAGGCGCGGGGTCAGACCGACCACGTCGAGCACCAGCAGTGGCTTCACAGCTTGACCTCCAGCTCGTCCAGCAGTTCACGGGCGTGGGGGGGGGGGGGGGGGGGGGGGGGGGGGGGGGGGGGGGGGGGGGGGGGGGGGGGGGGGGCCTTGTCAGGCAACACAAGGGAGGTGGTGTAGATGT
>NZ_JBVJIP010000005.1:450555-491674 GCF_055586225.1 Actinoplanes sp. NPDC051388
GTCAACAACAGAGGGGGTTTCAGCAGTTTAACTCCAGGCTCTTCCACAGGCTACGGGTTGTGCCCGGCCTCGGCGTCGCTCCCCCCCGACACCTCGCCCGGCCCGTCCGGCCGCGACCCTTCCGGCAGCACACCCCAGGTGTACGTCTCGACGTCCAGGTGATCGCAGACGGCGGTGGTTCCGCCGACGAGCTCCTTGAGCGAGGCGCGCAGCACATCCGTGGTGGCCCGCAGCGGCGGGACCGGGTCGGCGTGGATCGGCACGTGGTAGTGGATCCGCAGGGCTTCCTCGGGAGATCCGGCCAGCGCCTCGTCGAGGTCGTCGGTGGACAGCCCGTTGCGACCCCGGGTCTGGTGCAGGAAGCGCGGCTCGACGTACTGCTCGAGCACCGACCGGTCGGCGGCCGGGTCGTCGGAGGCCAGCGCGGCCGAGATCTGGGTCTTCACGATCGGCACCCCGGCGTCGCGCAGCCGGGCGACCGCGGCCGCCGGGTCCTCCCAGGCGCAGGCCAGGTGGGCGAGGTCGAGGCAGACGCCGAGGCGCTCGGTGTCGGCGTCGCGGAGCAGGTCGGCGGCCTGGGTGGTGTTCTCGATGATGCAACCGGGCTCGGGCTCGAAGGCCACCCGGATGGTGCGGTCGAGGCGGCTCAGCTCGCTGGAGAGGGTGTCCAGGTTGCGGCGGACCGCGTCGTGCATCTCCGTGGTCCAGGGGTCGCGCCAGGCGAACGGCAGGGTGGAGATCGAGCCGCGGGCGGCGTCGTCGGGCATGATCTCGGCGAGGATGCGGGCCAGGTTCAGGGTGTAGGTCAGGCGGGACGGGGTGGTCCAGTCCGGCCCGTACACCGCGCCCTTGACCACGGGTTGCTGGAACGCCGCGTACGGGAAGCCGTTGAGGGTGACCACCTCCAGGCCTCTGCTTCGCAGGGCGGCCTTGAGACGTTTGGGCGTCTCCTTCTTCGCGGCCGCCGGCGCGGCGATCCACAGCCCCAGGCCGAGGGTGTCCGTCCCGAGCTGTTCCCGGATGGGCACCGCATAGGTGTCCAGCTGGGCGATGATGCCGTCGAGGTCCTCGGCGGCGTGCACGTTGGTGCAGTAGGACAGGTGCACGGTCTGCCCGTCACGGTGCCGGAAGCGCATCAGCTGCCCCCGCGCAGGATCGAGCTGCCCTCGAAGGTGGCTTCGGGCTTGCTCTCCTCCAGGTCGAGTTTCCCGGACTGGCTGTAGAACTCGACCGGATTGCGCCACAGGACGCGGTCGACGTCGTCCTCGGTGAAGCCGGCCGCGAGCATCGCCTCGGCGGTCGCCACGGTCAGCAACGGATCCGACTTCCCCCAGTCGGCGGCCGAGTTGACCAGGACCCGCTCCGGACCGTGCTCCTTGAGGATCTCCACCATCCGCGGCGGCGACATCTTCGTCTCGGGGTAGATGGAGAAGCCCATCCAGCTGCCGCTGTCCTTCACGATGCCGACGGTGACCTCGTTGAGGTGGTCGACCAGCACCTTTCCGGGCTCGATGCCGGACTCCTTGACCACGTCCAGGGTGCGCCGGGTGCCGGCCGCCTTGTCCCGGTGCGGGGTGTGCACCAGCGCCGGGAGCTCGTGCGCGATGGCCAGCTCCAGCTGCGCGGCGAACACCTCGTCCTCGACCGGGGTCATCGCGTCGTAGCCGATCTCGCCGACCGCGACCACGCCGTCCTTCTCCAGGTAGCGCGGCATCAGGTCGAGCACCGCCCGGCAGCGCGGATCGTTGGCCTCCTTGGGGTTCAGCGCGATCGTGGCGTGGTGCCGGATGCCGTACTGCGCCGCCCGGAACGGCTCCCAGCCGACCAGCGAGTCGAAGTAGTCGGCGAACGAGCCCGGGTTGGTGCGGGGCTGGCCGAGCCAGAAGGCGGGTTCCACGACGGCCTTCACGCCGTGCGCCGCCATCGCCGCGTAGTCGTCGGTGGTCCGCGAGGTCATGTGAATGTGCGGGTCGAAGATCCTCATGGCTTCTCCAGGCTGTTCAGCAGAGCGCTTGCGTCGTCGGACATGTCACGGCCGGCCGCCGCGCGTTCGTCGGCGAGACCACGGAGCATGGCCCCCAGCTCGGCGTCCTTGCGTTCGTCGAGGTCGGCGACCACCTTCAGCGGAATCCCCATGAACACGCACTTGATGACGCCCTGCCGCCAGGTCGCGGCGTCCAGGTGCCGGGCGTAGGGACCGAGTGCGGCGGCGACCAGCCTGGTGTCGTTGGTTCTGAGCGCGTCCAGCAGGAGTGGGACGCCGGCATCGTCGATCTTCATCAATGACAGGGCCTTGAGGATCGCCAGCTTCTCGTTCGCGTCACCGTGCTGGTAGAGGTCCGTTGCCATGTCCGGCCGCGTGGCCAGGAGCAGCGCCCGTGCGGCCTGGCCGGCGGTCCAATCTCCGTGGACGGGACTGCGGCCGAGCTTTCGCTCGGCCCGCGCGAACAGGGTCTCCAGGGCGTCCGGCTCGGCGCGCACGCGGGCCTCGGCTTCGGTCAGCCATTCCTGCCCGGGTACGCCCGTGAGAGCGTCCCGGAGGTCGTCGAGTGTCATCGTCCCTCCGCTTTCCGCAGGAACTCCAGTGACTTGCGGGCGATCTCGGGCGCCGCGTGCGAGTGCCGTGGCAGCTCGACCGCGACCAGCCCGCGATAGTTCTTCAGCGCGTCGAGCACCGGCGGGAAGTCGATCTCACCCGTGCCGAACTCGAGGTGCTCGTGCACACCCCGGCGCATGTCGTCGATCTGCACGTTGACCAGGTGCTCCTCGACCGCGGCCACGCACTGCGGCACGTCCATCGGTTCCAGCGCCCGGCAGTGTCCGATGTCGAGGGTCATCCGGAAGAGATCCGGGGCGCCGAGGTCGTCGCGGAGCCGGTGCCAGTCCGCGATGTCCTGCACGAGCATGCCGGGCTCGGGCTCGAAACCGATCGGGATGGTCGCGCTCCCCAGCACCTCGGCGACGCCGTCGACCAGGCGCTTCCAGGCGGTGTCCGCGTCCACCTCGGGCGGGCGCACCCCGGCCCAGAACGAGACCGCCTCGGCGCCGAGGTCCTCGGCGATGGCGTTGGCGCGCTCGAGGAAGTCGATCCGCTTGGCGCGCTCGTCGTGCAGGAAGGTCGGGGCGTGCTTGTGCCACGGGTCGAGCAGGTAGCGGGCGCCGGTCTCGACGACCACGGCCAGGTTGTGCTCGCGCAGCAGGTCGGCCGCGGTGGTGACCTGGTGGGCGGCGTCCTTGGCGTAGGGGTCGACGTGGTCGTGGTCGAGGGTCAGGGCGACGCCTTCGTAGCCGAGGTCGGCGATCACCCGCAGGGCGTCGGGGAGGCGGTGGTTGGCGAAGCCGTTGGTGCCGTAGCCGAACCTCAGGCCGGTCATGTCGGGGAGACCTTCCTGGCCAGGGCGCCGGCGAGCGGGGCCGCGGCGGCCACGGCGAGGCCGGCGACTGTCGCGCCGGAGCGGGCGGTGAGGGCGCCCTGCAGCGACGGGAGGGAGGTGATGCCGGCGCCTACCGCGGCGCGCACTCTCGGCGCGGCGGGGTCGCGGAGGATCGCGGCCTGGGCGCGGCCGTATTTGACGGCGTAGCCCGTGGCAAGAACGGCGGCCCACGGTGAGCGGGCGGCCACCGCCGCCGTCAACGCCGCCGTCGCGGCCAGCGTCGTGACGGCCAGCTTCGGCTCGGCGCCCGACACCTCCCGCCGTGACAACGCTGTCACCGTATAGGTGTGCAGGCCCACCGCCAGCGCCGACGGCACCGCGCGCCGCATGGATCCCGACCCGCTGGCCCCGAGCAACACGTCCAGCGAACGGCACAACGCCATCCCGGCCGGTCCGGCCGCGGTGTTCTTCAACCGCACGTCATAGACCCAGACCGCGGCGGCCAGCGGCCCGGCCACGGCGAGCGCCCGGCGCCCGCCGACGGCAGCCGCGATGCCCAGCCCGGCGGCGGTGAGCCCGGCCGCGATGCCGAAGGCCGCCCGTGGCGAGATCCGCCCGGACGGGATCGGCCGCTCCGGCCGTTCCACCGCGTCCAGCGACCGGTCGGCCCAGTCGTTGGCGGCCATCCCGGCCCAGTAGAGACAGACCGACGAACAGGCCAGCCCCGCCGTGGAAAGACCCAGGGCGCCCGCCGCGCCGGCCCCGGCGACCACATCCCCCGGCACCGACAACGCGGCCGGCGCCCGGGTCAGCTGGATCAGGTCGCGGAGCTTCACAGCGACGCCACCAGCCCGCGCAGCAGCGCCCACTGCTCGGCCAGCGCCGAGGGGCCGTCGCCGATCGGATCCTTGAAGAAGAAGCCGAGCTCCGGCAGCGGCCCGACCCGGCCCGAGCGCTGCGCCGCCGCGACCAGCCGGGAGAGGTCGAGCACCAGTGGCGCGGCGAGTGCCGAGTCGCAGCCGTGCCAGGTGAACTCGACGCGCATGCCCGTACCCAGGAAGCCCTGGAAGGTGACCAGGTCCCAGGCGGTCTTGAAGTCGCCGATCTCCTCGACGTAGTCGATCCGGCTGGTGCCGGACGGCTCGTAGCCGAGGGCGTCGCCGAGCACCCGCTGCTTGCTGGCCACCTTGGCGGCGTTGGCCGCCGGGTCGGCCAGGTTGGCGCCGTCGCCGCCGCCCAGCAGGTTGAGCCCGGACCAGCTGCGCACCTTCAGGTTGCGCATCGCGAACATCGGCGCCAGCACCGACTTCACCAGCGTCTCGCCGGTCTTGCCGTCGTTGCCCGCATAGACCACGCCCTGCGAGCGGGCGAAAGCGTCCAGGAACGGCAGCCGCGCGCCGGTCGACGGGGTGAAGTCGACGAACGGGCAGCCCGCCGAGAACGCCGCGTACGCCGCGAGTGAGCTGCCCGGCAGCGAGCCGAGCGCAGCGTCGGACGAACCGAAGATCGGCTCGGTGGTGGACACGTTGAGCACCACGACGACGTCCAGCTCGTGCCGCTCCTGGAAGGAGACGAGGTCCGCGGCGATCGCCGCCGCGGTCTCCTGCTGCGTGGACAGCGCGGGCAGCGGCCGCAGGTTCTCCTCGTGCGCGGTGAGCTCGTCGGTGAGCGCCGCGACCAGCCGCAGCGGCAGCACCCCGGCGGCGGCCAGCGCCTCGGCCTTCTTCAGCACCGGCGTGCACACGATGTCGTGCCCGCCGATCACCAGGTCGGTCCAGGCGGGCAGCGCCGGGCTGCGCAGCGGCGGCAGCTCGGTGACGCAGCCGGTGGTGTCGGTCAGCCGGGCCTTGAGGGCGAGCGCGCCCACGGTGGCGGTGACCGCCACCGAGCCGCGCGCCCCGATCAGCCAGATTCCGGTACGCATGAGCACTCCCGCGGTGTCGCTCTTTTACCTGGTGTAGACAGTCAGCGCGGCCATGTTGTCGTGGCTCTGCTCGGCGATCCGCAGGCTCTTCCCCGGGTCGGCCGAGCCGCCGAGCTGGGCGTCGTCCATCTCGTAGTTGGCGTGGTGATGGTCCGGCAGCCCGATGGTCTGGAAGAACTGCTGGAAGTTGATGTCGCCCTCGCCGAAGGGCGTCTCGTGGTAGCCGTCCGCGGTGTGGTCGCCGTCCTTGGCGTGGAACAGCGGGAACCGCCGGGCCCGGTTGGCCACGGTGAGGATCGGGTCGAAGACGTCGGTGCGCACCCGGCCGGCCGACGTGGTGTACGTGCGGAACCGGTGCTGGGCCAGGTAGGCCCAGAGGATGTCCATCTCCAGGTAGACCAGCGCCGGGTCGGTCTTCGCCATGAAGTACTCGAGCTTGCGGATGCCGGTCGAGCGGGTCGGCCGGCCCTGCGCGTCGAACGGCCCGGCGTCGAGCAGGAAGTCGTACGCCGAGTCGTGGTTGTGCGTGTAGAGCTTCAGCCCGCGGGCGGTGGCCCGGGCGCCCATCGCGTTCCACTCGTCCGCGGCGCGGTCCCAGTCGGCCTGGTAGCGGCTGCCCGACGGGTCGCCGCCGGTGCCAATGTGCGCCATCCCGAGGGTCTGCGCGATGTCCATCTCGGCGTCCAGCGACCCGGGGTTGATGTTCGTGTGGGTGCCGTTCGCGACGAGGCCGTTGTCGTCCAGGGCCTTGCGGATCTCAGCCGGCGTGATCTGCCGCCCGAGGATCTGGGTGCTCTGCGTGTATCCCGCGAACTCGACCTCCCGGTAGCCCATCTCGGCGAGACTCGCGAGAACGCGCTCGAAGCCGTAGGGCACACCGCTGTTGTCCGGTGGGGCCTGGATGCGGTCCCGCACGCTGTAGAGGATGATGCCGCGGTTCGCCGGGGGGATCAGCGGCTCGGCGCGGAGGCGAGCCTCGCCGATGGCCGGGCGGGCGGTCTGCAGGATCGGGAGTCCGGCGGCGCCTAAAGCGGCGGCGGCAGCACCCGCCGTGGCGAGCAGGCTGCGACGCCGGAGACCGGACTTACGCTGGGGTTCGTCCATTTTCGCGCACCTTCCATGGTGGCTCCAACAGGGACCGAAGCAAACGCGATGTATCGACCGTGTTACATGGCGAGACGCTACTTTGGGCCTCCGCGAAAAGAAAGACTGTCGATCGACAAAGTTCTTGATGTGCGGAGAGAAGTTCCTTCGCACGAGACAAAAGTTTCCGTACGGCCGAGACGGCGGCTAGGTTCAGGGATGGCGACGGGAGGCGTGATGATCGACGTGCTCGCCGGCCGGCTTCGCGCCGTCCTGGGCTCCGACCGGGTGATCAGCGACCGGCAGCGGCTGCGGACGTACGAATGTGACGGCCTGGCGCACTACAAGGTGATCCCGGCTCTGGTCGTGCTGCCGCACACCGCCGAGGAGTGCGCCGCGGTGGTCCGCGCGTGCGTCGCCGCGAACGTCCCGTGGGTGGCCCGCGGTTCCGGCACCGGGCTCTCCGGCGGCGCCCTGCCGCACGCCGACGGGGTGCTGGTGGTGACCTCGCAGATGCGCTCGATCCTGAAGGTCTCCCCCGGCGACGAGCGGGCCGTCGTGCAGCCCGGCGTCATCAACCTGGACGTCTCCAAGGCCGCCCGCCCGCACGGCTATTACTACGCGCCGGACCCGTCCAGCCAGCAGATCTGCTCGATCGGCGGCAACGTGGCGGAGAACTCGGGCGGCGCGCACTGCCTGAAATACGGCTTCACCACCAACCACGTGATCGGCGCGCAGGTGGTCACCCCGGACGGCGACCTGGTCCGGCTGGGCGGCCCGGCGCCGGATGCTCCCGGGTACGACCTGCTGGGCGCGTTCGTGGGTTCCGAGGGGACGCTCGGGCTGGCCACCGAGGTCACGGTTCGCCTGGTCCGGCTGCCGGCGGTGGTGCGTACCCTGCTTGCCGGTTTTGGATCGACCGATCAAGCCGGCGCCGCCACCTCGGCGATCATCGCCGCCGGGGTGGTGCCGGCGGCGATCGAGATGATGGACGCGCTGGCCATCGAGGCGGCCGAGGCGGCGGTGTCGTGCGGCTATCCGGAGGGCGCCGGGGCGGTGCTGGTGGTCGAGCTGGACGGGCCCGAGGCCGAGGTCGAGGCGCAGTTCGACCAGGTGGTGCGGCTGTGCGAGGAGAGCGGCGCGACCGAGCTGCGGGTCGCCGCCGACGACACCGAGCGGGCGCTGATCTGGAAGGGGCGCAAGTCGGCGTTCGCCGCGGTCGGCCGGATCAGCCCGGACTACATCGTGCAGGACGGCGTGATCCCGCGGACCGCGCTGCCCGAGGTGCTGCGCCGGATCAACGCGATCGCGTCGGCGAACGGCGTGCGGGTGGCGAACGTCTTCCACGCCGGCGACGGCAACCTGCACCCACTGGTGCTCTTCGACGACGCGGTGGACGGCGAGGCCGAGCGCGCCGAGGACGTGTCCGGCGCGATCATCGACCTGTGCATCGAGTTCGGCGGCTCGATCACCGGCGAGCACGGCGTCGGCATGGACAAGAGCAAGTACATGCCGAAGATGTTCTCCGCCGACGACCTGGACACGATGCAGCTGGTCCGGTGCGCGTTCGACCCGCAGGGGCTGGCCAATCCCGGCAAGGTGTTCCCGACGCCGCGGTTGTGCGGTGAGGTGCCCGGCCGGCACAAGGGCGCGCACCCGTTGCAGGAGGCCGGAATCGCGGAGGTCTTCTGATGGGCGTCCTCGACGACCTGACCCGGCCCGCGGCCGAGGCCGACGCGGTCGGCGGCGTGCGCGCCACCCGGGTCGCGTCCCCGTCCAGCACCGAGGAGGCGGCCGCCCTGGTCACGGCGTCCCGCGGCATGGCGGTGGTGGTGCGCGGCGCCGGCACCAAGCTCGACTGGGGCCTGCCGCCGGCCCGGCTCGACCTGATCATCGACACCACCCGGCTGACCGGGGTGGTCGAGCACGCGGCCGGCGACCTGATCACCGTGCTCCGGGCCGGCACTCCGCTGGACTCGCTCGACCTGGCCGGCCAGCAACTCGCCCTGGAGTCGCCGATCCGCGGCGGCACGGTCGGCGGCACGGTCGCGACCAACGTCAGCGGTCCCCGGCGCACGCTCTACGGCACGGCCCGCGACCTGCTGATCGGCATGACGGTGGTCCGGCCCGACGGGAAGGTCGCCCATGCGGGCGGCAAGGTCGTCAAGAACGTCGCCGGGTACGACCTGGGCAAGCTGTTCACCGGCTCGTACGGCACGCTGGGCCTGATCACCGAATGCGTCTTCCGGCTGCACCCGCGCCCGGCCGCGACGACCGTGGTGACGGCGACCGCGCCTGATCCCGCGGCGGCCGGCGCGCTGGTGGCGTCGGTGCTGGGCGCGCAGGTGGTGGCGTCCGCGATCGAGGTCGACGCGCCGCCGTCCGGTGACATCTCGGTGGCCGTCATGGTCGAGGGCACCGAGACCGGCGTCCGCGACCGCGCCGAGATGCTGGCCAAGCTGCTCGGCCCGACCGCCACCGCCGGCCTGCCGCCCTGGTGGGGCACCTACCCGTGGTCGCCCGGCGGAATCGGCGTGAAGCTGACCGCGCCTCTGTCGCGTGTGCCGGACCTGCTGGCCGCCGCCCGCGCGGCCGGCGGCGGCGGCGTGACCGTCCGCGGATCCGCCGGCTCGGGGGTCCTCTACGCGGCCCTTTGCTCTGCTTCCTCTGAGGAAGCACGCAGCTCCACCACCGCCGCTTCCTCTGGGGAAGCAGAGCAAAGCGCCGCCCGCCCAACCCCCCACTCCGCTTCCTCTCGGGAAGCAGAGCAAAGCGCCGCCCGCCCAACCCCCCACTCCGCTTCCTCTCGGGAAGCAGAGCAAAGCGCCGCGGAAGCGGCGCGGGTTGTGGAGGCGCTTCGGGGCGCGGCGACGCTGGCCGGTGGGCACGCGGTGGTGCTGACCGCGCCGGCCGAGGTGCGGGAGATCGTGGACATGTGGGGGCCGGTCGGCGGGCTCGCGCTGATGCGGCGGGTCAAGGAGCAGTTCGATCCGGAGAACAGGTTCGCGCCGGGGCGCTTTGTGGGAGGCATCTGATGGCCGACGTCGACGCCACCTGGGGCAGCGCGGACGTGCCGCGCGACGTGCTCGGGCCGGTTCGCGCCTTCGACGACGACCGGCCGCCGCGCGCGGAGCTGGTCTCCGACTGCGTGCACTGCGGGTTCTGTCTGACCACCTGCCCGACCTATGTGCTGTGGGGCGAGGAGATGGACTCGCCGCGCGGGCGGATCCACCTGATCGGGCAGGGACTCAGCGGCGAGCCGTTGAGCGACTCGATGGTCGAGCATTTCGACAACTGCCTGGGCTGCATGTCCTGCGTGACCGCGTGCCCGTCCGGTGTGCAGTACGACCGGCTGATCGAGGACACCCGCGGGCAGGTCGAGCGGCGGCACCGGCGCAGCCCCAAGGACCGGGCGCTGCGGGCGGCGATCTTCGCGCTGTTCCCCTATCCGAAGCGGTTGCGGCTGCTGCGCGGGCCGCTGCGGGCCTATCAGGCGTCGGGACTGCAGCGGCTGGTCGCGCGCACCGGGCTGCTGGACCGGCTGGCGCCCACGCTGGCCACGCTGGAGTCGCTCGCGCCCCGGCTGCGCGGCGTGCCGCGGCCGCCGGCGCTGGTCCGGGCGCGCAGCCCGCGCCGGGCGGTGGTCGGCATGCTGACCGGGTGCGTGCAGAGCGCGTTCTTCCCGGACGTGAACTCGGCGACCGTGCGGATCCTGGCGGCCGAGGGCTGCGACGTGGTGCTGCCGTCCGGGCAGGGCTGCTGCGGCGCGCTCAGCGTGCACAACGGGCGCACCGCGGAGGCCCAGGGCTTCGCGCGGCGGCTGATCGACGCGTTCGAGGACGCCGGCATGGACTGGTTCGTGGTGAACGCGGCCGGGTGCGGTTCCTCGCTCAAGGAATACGGGGAACTGCTGGCCGACGATCCCGCGTACGCCGGGAAGGCCGAGGTTTTCGCGAGCAAGGTGCGGGACCTCTCCGAGCTGCTGGTCGAGCTGGGACCGGTGGCCACCCGGCATCCGCTGCCGGTGACCGTGGCCTATCACGACGCCTGCCACCTCGGGCACGCCCAGGGGGTGCGGGCCCAGCCGCGCGCCCTGCTGAACGGCATCCCGGGCCTGGAGCTGCGCGAGATCAAGGATCCGGAGATCTGCTGCGGTTCGGCCGGGGTGTGGAACGTGCTCAACCCCGGCCCGGCCGCCGAGCTGGGCGATCGCAAGGCCCGCGACGTGCTGGCCACCGGCGCCGAGCTGCTGGTCACCGCGAACCCGGGCTGCCTGATGCAGGTGGCGGCGGCGGTCCGGCGGCAGGGTGGCAGCGTCGCGCTGGCACACACCGCCCAGGTGCTGGACGCGTCGATCCGGAACCTCGGCACGGAGCAGCTCACCAGATCAGGTCGGTGATCCCCGCACAAAAAGCGCCCGCTCGCCGAGGTCAGCTCGGGACGCGCATCTCACCCAACTCCGACCAGTCCTGCTGATCGACAGTGACGCTGACGATCCGGGGCGTCTCGGCCAGGTGCGGCGGCAGGTCCTGCTGAGCCTGCTTGAAGTGCGCGGAGCCGACGTGGGCGCCACCCGCGTCACCGTCGCGGAAGGCCTCGACCAGCACGTACTCGTTCGGGTCGTCGAGGCTGCGGGACCAGTCGAACCACAGGCAGCCGGCTTCGGCCCGGGTGGCGCGGGTGAACGGGCCGGCGATCTCCGGCCAGGCCTCCGCGTCCTCGGGCTTGATCCGGAACTTCGCGGTAATGAAGATCATCAGTGTCTCCCTCTGCAATCGCGTGCAATGCTTCCGGCCTGTGACGTCCCGGCTCATGCTGGCGGCATGGGACAGACGGGCTTGTTGCAATCGGTGGAGCGGGCGATGCGGGTCCTCGACCACATTGCCGCGGCGCCCGGCCCGGTGCCGGCGAAGGCCGTCGCCCAGGCCCTCGGTCTGGCCCTCCCCACCACCTACCACCTGCTGACGACGCTGGTCAACGGCGGCTATCTGGTTCACCTGCCCGAGGACAAGGCGTACGCCCTCGGGCACCGCGTCGACGACCTGGCCCGCGGGCTGCACCGGCAGATCGCGGTGCCACCGGAGATCCAGCGCGTCGCCGCGGTCACCCACCGCGAGGCGGGCGCGGCGGCCTACTACGCGACGCTGCGGGACACCGAGATGATCGTCGCGCACGTCGCCGAGTGTCCCGCCCACCCCCGGATCCGCCTCCTCGACGTCGGCTTCCACCAGGCGCCGCACGCCACCGCGTTCGGCAAGCTGATGCTGGCCCGGCTCGACCCGGGCGACGCCGCGGAGGTGCTCGACCACACCGGCACGCCGTCGCTCACCGCGACCACGGTCACCGACCGCCGGCTGTTGCGCCGCCAGCTCGACCAGGTGCGCACCACCGGGCTGGCGGTCGAGGTGGACGAGTTCCAGTCCGACCTGAGCTGCATGGCCGCGCCGGTCACGGACGCGGCCGGCCGGTTCGTCGGGTCGGTGGCGATCTCGATGCTCACGAAGCTGCTCCGCGAACGCCGGTGGGAGGTCGAGCGGGCGGTCCGGCTCGGCGCGGTCCGCGCCACCCGAGCGGTGGCATTGGCCACCGCGGCCCGTCGCGGCTGAAGATCAAGATCAGCGGTCAGACCGCTGCCCGCTCCAGGCCGTAGCGGGTCTCCAGCAGGCCTCGGCAGAAGCCCGCGTTGCCCTCGATGCTGACCCGGACCGTCCGGGCGAAACGCAACCAGCCCGGCAGCCGATCCTCGCGCAGCGGCGTCCCGTCGTCGTCGCACAGCGCGAACGCGCTCGACACGCCCAGCCGTGAGCGCCGCCGCAGCACCCCGGCCATCTCGGCCGGCGCCAGCGACTTCCCGTCGGCGACGCTCACCCCGGCCAGCCCGCCGGCTGCGGCGCCGGCCGCGACCAGTGCCCGCGCCAGGCGATCCTGCGCCGCCATGTGCGCCTTGCGCTCGAAGACGGCCCGCAGCTCGGCCAGGTCCGGATCCATGGCGCCAGGTTCGAGCGTGGCGGAGAAGTCACTCACCGCCGCCACCCCCGCGTTGATCTCGGCACTGACGAAGTGCTCCAGCAGGATGACGTCCACCCTGGTCACGCCCGGGAGCGCGGCCAGGGCGTCGCGGGCGTCGGCCACCATCAGCCACGCGAAGTTCGGCGCGCAGAAATACGTCGGGAGGCGCAGTTCCGTGCGTACCGAAGAATCGTCGTTGATCTGGAGCGCAGCGACGAAGCCGAGATCGGTGATCGGGCGATCGAGCTCGGGGTCGCGCACCCCGCCGAGCGCCGACCAGGCCTCGTCATGGCGGATCATGCCGTTGCCGCCTCGGGCTCCGGCGTCGAGCCGACGGCCTGCGACTCGGATTCCACCGGGCTCTCGAATTCGCCGGGCACCTTGATGTCATAGAGGCGGGCCGCGTTCAGGCCGAGGATCTTCTTCTTCTGGTTGACGCTGATCGTGCCGTATTCGCCCTGCATGTCCTCCGGGATCTGCATGTCGACGAACCGCTCGACGAGCCATTTCGGCTGCCAGATCGCATAGTCGCTGCCGAACAGGATGCGGTCCTCGCCGATCCAGTAGAGCAGTTCGCCGATGATCTGCGCGAAATAGCGCGGCCGGCTGTGGATGAACGGCATCGCCACGGCCAGGCCGCCGTAGACGTTGGGTTCCTGCGTCGCGATCCAGCAGAAGTCCTCGAGCCGCGGCAGGCCGACGTGTTCGACGATGAACCGCAGTTCCGGGAAGGCGGTGGCGGCGTCGTCCACATCGGCCACGTCGAACGCGTCCCGGTTCATCGGATAGACGGTCGGGCCCTTGTGCACGTGAATGTTCCTGATCCCGAGCGCCTGGCACTTCTCCAGATACCGGTACGCCCACGGGTCGGACAGTTTCCAGCCCTTGGAATCGCCCTTCCACTCGGCGGTGTAGACCTTGACGCCCTTGAGCTGCCAGCGCTCGTGCAGCCGCTCGAGCGTCTCCAGGCCCTGCTCACCGTCGCGCGGGTCGAACCGGCCGTTGACGATGAACCGGCCCGGGTGCCGCTCGGCCATCTCGCCGTTCTGCTCGGTGGTGTTGAATCCGTTGACGTACCAGTCGGTCAGATACGTCGACTGCAGGATCGCCAGGTCGTCGTAGCCGATCTCGAACAGGTCGTGGATCATCCGCTCCTCGGGGTAGCGCTCGAACTCCTCGAGCGTCCACTTGTACTCCGCCGGCGACAGGTTGGCGTGGTAGTCGTAGAAGCACTTGATGAAGCCCTCGCCGTACCGGTTGATCTGATTGGCCGGGCTGCCGTCCCAGAAATGGGTGTGGCCGTCGACGATGAAGTAGCTGTTGCCGTCCTTGCGATACATTTTCTTCTCCCTAGGGCACGAGAATTCCGCGGCCCTGGAGCCGGCCGGCTTCCAGGTCGTCCATCGCCTCGTTGACCGCGGTCAAGGGGTAGGTCCTCGTGTGCAGCGTGACCTTTCCCTGCGCGGCGAGGGTCATCAGTTCGTCGAGATCGTTGTAGGAACCGACCAGATTGCCGATGATGTTGCGTTCGGTGGAGATCAGGTCGATGGTCGGGATGTTGATCGTGCCGCCGTAACCGATCACGAAATAGCTGCCGGCCCGCCGGGTCAGCGCGAGCCCCTGCTGTTCGGCGCCCGATTCGCCGACGAAGTCCAGCACCACGTGCGCCTCGCCGACCTCCGACGTGTCGGCCACGGTGCGGTGCGCGCCCAGTTCGGACGCCAGCGCCCGCGCCTTCTCGTTGGGGTCGACCACGATCACGGTCGTCGCCGTCATCGCGACCAGGCACTGGATGCCGATGTGCCCGAGGCCGCCCGCCCCGATCACGACGCACGTCGTCCCCGGATGGAGCAAGGGCACGGCTTTGCGTACGGCGTGATAGGCGGTCAAGCCCGCGTCGGCGAGCGCGGCCACCGCCGCCGGTTCCAGTCCCGCGGCGAGCTTGACCACCGAGCGGGCGTTGGTGAGCAGCAGCTCGGCCATCCCGCCGTCGGTGTCGATGCCGGGGAACCTCGAGTTCTCGCAGTGCACGTCGTCACCCGAGCGGCAGGCCCGGCACAGCCCGCAGGTGACCAGCGGGTGCAGGATGACCGCGTCGCCGGGCGCCACGTTGGTGACGGCGCTGCCGACCTCGCGCACCCACCCGGCGTTCTCGTGGCCGATCACATAGGGCAGCTGGACGCCGGACTTGTCGGCCCACTGGCCCTCGACGATGTGCAGGTCGGTGCGGCACAACCCGGCGGCGCCAACCTGCACCAGCACGTCGAGCGGGCCGGTGACCCGCGGTTCGGGGATCTCGTCCAGGGACGGCCGCTTGCCGTAGGCGTGGACGCGGACAGCTTTCATCGGATTCGGCTCCCTCGCTCGGTCCTGTCCCGGACTCTGCGGGCCGGTGGGCGCCGGTTCCAAGGGTCAGTTCAAATCCTGATAACGGGCATCCTTCGGGGGCCCGGATCCGTATCTGCAGGCATGGAAGAACCCACCGCGGAACTGCCCATCGTCGGCGCGCCGGTCGACCTGCACTCGCCACGGGTGCGGCTGTTGCTGTTCGCCGGGATGGCGGTGGCGCTGGTCGTGGTCGGCGGCCTGGTGGTGGCGTCCCTCGGCTCCTCGACCAGCTCCTCGTCCGGCTCGTCGGCGCCGGCGGCGGCCACGGCGGCCGTCGAGGTGGTCGGCGCGAGCCGGGCGGTGACCGTGCGGACCGAGGACCTGAGTGGCGAGCTCTATCGGGTGCGGCCGGCCGGGAAGGCCACCCGGGACGGGCGCCGGATCCGGCTCGAGGTCGGCAGCGGGCCGGTGGAGCTGGTGCTGGCGACCGGCGTGATCTGGGATCTCGGGCTGCTGGGCTCGGCCGAGAAGCGGACCGTCAACCTGGCCGGCGGGCGGTTCCGCACGGTCACGCTCGGCGGCGGCGCCACCCATCTGGACCTGCGACTGCCCCGGCCGGACGGGACGCTCGCGGTGACGGTGACCGGCGGGGTGAACACGCTCGACGTGCACACCGCGGGCCGGGAGCCGGTGCGGGTGCGGGTTGGCAGCGGCGCCGGGCAGGTGGTGCTGGCCGGGGAGAACCACGGTGGCGTCGGCGCGGGCCGGGTCTTCACCCCGGACAGCTGGGCCGGCGCGGGCGACCGCATCGACTTCGACGCGGCCGCGGGCATGGCCCACCTGACGGTTTCCGCGACCTAGCCTTCGCACTCACCCTCGAGCGGCGGTTCCGGCGCTGAGTGCGGCGTACGGGTTGAGGGTGCCCCAGCGGGCGAGCTCGCGCTCCAGCCAGCGTGGCGCGACCACCGTCATCTGGCCGGACCGGACGGCCGCGCCCAGCGTGATCTCCCCCGCATACCACCTGATCAGGGCGACCAGGCCGGCCTCCACCTCGCCGTCGACCCGGTGGCCCGGCGACTGCGCGCACACCTCGTTGCCGTCCGCGGACAGCACCAGCCAGTAGCGGTCCGGCGGCCGGTGCCCGGCGATGTGGAACATCACCACGGTTCGCGACCGGTCCAGCGTGGCCGGGTCGATCAGCCGGGCGAGCATCCACAGCGCCAGGTAGGGGTCCTGGTCCTCGGGCCGGGCGGTGCGCCAGCGCGCGCCCCACGCGCCGAGTTGCAGGCAGACCTCGGCCAGCTCGCGTCCGCTGGTGGTGAGGGTCCAGCCGCGGGCTTCGCGCCGCACCACACCGGCCCGTTCGAGGGTGCGCAGGCGCTGGGTGAGGACGCTGCGGGAAAGGCCGGGCGCACCGTCCAGGATGGCGGTGAACCGCTCGCAGCCCAGGTGCAGGTTGCGGATGATGATCGGCGTCCACCGCTCGGCGAACACCTCGGCCGCCAGTGCGACCGGGCAGTATTGCCCGTACCCCTGCATGGCTCTCAGCGTGCGCCTCCACGCGGGCGCGGGGAAGTGCGGTTTTCGAACTTCCGGCGGCAACCGGCGCGGTGCAGGATGGAGGCCATGACCTATTCGCTGGCCGCGGAAGAGGCCGCCTTCTACGAGTCGACCTTCGTGCCCGCGCTGTTCCGGCCGTGGGCGGAGCGTCTCGTCACCCTGCTCGCGCCCGGCGATCGCGTGCTGGACGTCGCGTGCGGCACCGGTGTCGTGGCGCGTGCCGCGACCGAGGTCACCGGCCGTCCGGCGGTCGGCCTCGACCGCACCGAGGCCATGCTGGCGATCGCCCGGCGGCAGAACCCAGACCTTTCCTGGCGTACGGGCGACGCGCACGACCTGCCGTTCGAGGACGGCTCCTTCGACTGGGCGCTGAGCCAGGCGGCCCTGATGTTCTTCGCCGAACCGGTGACCGTGCTGCGCGAGATGGGCCGGGTGGCGGCCCGCGTCGGCATCCAGGTGCCCGGCCGGCTCACGCACAGCCCGGCCTATCTCGCGCTGGCCGAGGTGCTGGAGGCGCACGCGGGACCCGCGGCACGCGCGACGCTGGCCGGCTATTTCGCGGCCGGCGACCCGGACGAGCTGCGCGACCGGTGCGCCGCCGCCGGACTGATCGTCGAGACGTTCGAGACCTGGACCGGCGCCACCCGGATGGCGTCGATGGAGTTGTTTCTGGAGGCCGAGTTGCTGCCGATGGCCGGGGACGCGGTCACGCCGGCCATGACGGCGGCGGCCCGCACCGCGCTGGCGCCGTTCACCGCCTCCGACGGCTCGGTGCGCGCTCCGATCGAGGTGCAGCTGCTCAGCGCGAGACGCGGCGCGGACGGCCGATCACCGGCATAATCTTGTCCCGTGGCGAACTGGGAGTACGCGCGGCTGGAGTACAGGGCGGCCGGGACGTTCGGAGCGGACAAGTTCATGGACTGGACGGCGACGTTCCATCATCCCGGCGGGGTGCTGCGCTGGGGCACCGACGAGCGGTTCGACGACCTGCGGCACCTGAACCGTGCGGGGGCGGCGGGCTGGCAGGCCTATGACCGGGCCGCCATCCACGTGATCAACGAGCCGCACCGGCTGGCGTCCGTCACCTACTCGATGCGCCGCAGACTGCCCGCCGCGGCCTGACGGGTCGATCTCCCGACAGTATCTCCGCGCACCCCCACCGCTCCTCTTCTGCAGGACGCGGCCGAGGGGGACGCGTCCCGCCGGCCGCCCGTTCGCGGGCGGCCGGTGTGCACTCGGCCTGACCGCGGCGATCCGGCCGATCGGGGCGTGCCGTCCGCGCTGATGTCCGGGGTGTCCCGGGCCGCACCGGCCCGGGACACCCTTGCGAGATCAGCTGCCGAACACCTGGAATTCGGCGGCGACGACCTGGGTGGCCGCCGGCGCCGCGGAGGTGGAGCAGTCGGTGCTGCTGCGCGGATCGTTGTCCTGCTCACCGGCGTACAGCGGGTTGCCCGTGCACTGGTTCGTCAGGGTGCGGAACCGCACGTGGGTGGCGTTGCCCGGGCGCACCGAGAACGACTTGATCACCAGCTCCGGAGACTTGGGCCGGAACTGGCCGGTGCTGAACGCGTTCGCCGGGCTGGTGTAGGCCACCCGGAACCCGGCGTCCGTGGCGCAGTCCTGACCCGCCGCGGCGTTGCAGGTGAGCACCTCGAACTGGCGCACCGCGGCCATCTGGCCGGCGAAGCCGCTGACCTGGACGCGGGAGACCAGAGACGGGGCGGTGCCGGGCAGGTCGACGGTCACGGTCTTTCCGGGTACGCCGCCGGTGCCGACCCACGAGGTGCCCTCGACGTCGTCGATCAGGTTGGGCAGGTTGTTGCCGTCCCCGGTGGCGGTCGCGCCCGCGGTGGACGAGGCCAGGTTGGCCGGCATCACCGCGGTCACCGCCGTGGTCACGCCCGCGTAGACGGGCTGGGTGAACTTCTTGTGGCCCAGGCCCTTGCCGACGGCCAGGAACTTGTAGGTGCCCGGGACCACGGTGAAGGTGTCCGGGATGGCGGTGGCCGGGTCGGTGTCGGCCACCGGGACCGAGCCGAACTCGTAGTCGCCGATGTAGAGGCGGGCCGCCTTGCCCGCGCCCGCACCGGCCGGCTTGAAGGTCAGCTCGACATTTTCCGCGGCCGGCGACGCGAAGCTCGCCACCGGGTCGATGTCGGACGGGCCGCTGGACGCGCCGGCGCCCATGCCGCGGACCGCGAACGCGTTCCACAGCAGGTCGGCGTTGGCGCCGTCGAACCGCAGCGCGTCCGCCGTGATCATGTTGTCGCGCATGTCCAGCATGCTGATCTGGCCGGTCGCGGCGAGCAGGAACGAGTCGAACACCAGCTGCGCCCAGCGCCGGTTGCCCGGGCACTCGGTGGCCGCGGTCTGACCGGCCGCGCAGCTCTCCTGCAGGGCGCGGGTGCCCGAGCCGTACCTGGCCAGGAAGTTGCGGCGCACGTCGAAGTTCGTCGCGCTCCAGATCTCCCCGTCGGCGTGCACGGCGGGCCCGCGGTCATATCCGAAGTTGGAGTAGTTGAGCGGGCTGTTGCTCATGTCGTAGTTGCGGATGCCGGTGGCCAGGTCCCCGGTCACGTAGGCGCCGGTCACGTAGGGCGTGTTGCCGCGCGGCACGTAGCCCGACTCGAACAGGTACTCCATGGCGAGCAGGTCGGACCAGCTCTCGCCCATCGAGCCGCCCTGCTGCGAGCTGATGTTGGAGTCCGGCCCGGCGATCATGCGGTTGCTGATCGCGTGGGTGTACTCGTGCCCGATCACGGTCATGTCGTAGTCGCCGTCGACGCACGGCGGGTAGGCCGCGCCGGCCACCGGCTGCCACATGTACATGTTGGAGACCGGGGTCATGCCGTCCGGCGGGCTCGCCTGGTTGGCGTTGTTGCGGGTGGTCTGGGTGTTGGCGCCCTGCTGCGCGTTGCCGCGCTCGGCGTCACCACCCTTGCCGTACGGGCCGGTGTTGGTCTTCTGCAGGTTCCAGGTGGCCTCGGTGAAGCCCAGGTTGTAGGACCAGTCGTGCATCCGGTTGTGCATCGCGAACAGGTTGGCCGTGGCCGCGTCGACGTCAGCCTGCTGCGGGGACGCGAGGGTGGCCGGATCGCACTTGCTGGTGTTCCACTGGTTCGTGAACGGGTAGGTGTATTCCCGCGTCGGGCTGGGCGTGGCGGGCACCTGCGGCGACGTGGCGTCCCAGAACCGCACCGTGTCGGCCGAGTTGCCGCGGGTGGTCTGGCTGGTGGCGCCGGTCGCCGGGTCGATGTCCCAGGCCTGGCCGGTCGCCGGGTCGAGGACCACGCGCGAGCATTCGGGCGCGGCCGCGGCACACCAGGTCGCCCGGGAGTCCGCGCCGGTCGTCGGGGTGCTGACGAAGACCTTCCAGTGCGGGTTGTCCTCGGCGAAGTTCACCAGGTTCTCGCGAACCAGGACCTTTCCGGTGCGCGCGTCCACGTACGTGGTGTAGCCGTGCTCGGCGTTCGCGGCCAGCAGGACCACCTCGTAGGCGGTGCGGGCGGTGGCGCCGGGCATCGGCACGGCGACCTTGCGGACCCGGTGGTCGGCGAGGTCCTTGCGGGTCAGCCGGGCGTCCTTGACGGCGGCGGTGACCGCCTCGGTCGCGGTGAGGGTGGCCGGCTCGGGTGCGGCCACCTCCGGGCTGATGGTGGAGCTGACCGACAGCACGTCGCCGGCCTTGACCGCGACCGCGACCAGGCCGTCGTGCGCGGCGGGGAGCCCGCCGAAGCGCTGCCGCAGCAGCACCACGTGGCCCTTGCCGACCGGGGTGGAGGCGACGGTCTCGAGCGCGTCGACGTTGCGGGCGTCCAGCGCGAACGCCCCGCGGCTCTGCTTCAGATATTGCCTGGCCGCGGTCACCGGGTCGGCCGAAAGGCCGGTGGCGAGCGTGCCGATCATGGAGGCCGGCGTGCCGAACTTGTTGTAGCGGGTGGCGCCCGCGGTCCGGGTGCGGGGAGCGACCGCGCCGGGACGGTTGTCGACGAAGGCGTACTCGTCACCGACGGCCTCGCCGGTGAGCGGGGTGCCGGTGGGAGCGGCCGGGGCGGCCGTGGCCTGCAAGGGAGAGGTGGCGATCAGGGTCGTCGAGGCGAGGAGCCCGGCGACCAGGGCGGTACGTGTGCGTCTGTGCACGCATGCCTCCTGGGAGTGCGGACCCGAAGGATCTCTTCAGGACAGACGGAGGTTACCTAATGTATTTGCATGTATTGATGTCCGGCCGTCAGCAATTCCCGGGCGTTTAGGCTTGGCGGGTGAAAGAGCTGGCCCGGAGGGTTGCCGACGACGTTCTCTTTCCGGCGGCCGGGGCGGTCGACCGGGCCGACCGGGTGCCGGCGAGTCATCTCGACCTGTTCGCGGACTCGGGGTTCTACGGGCCGGCCACCGGAGACGATCTGCCCGCGGTGGTGGAGCTGCTGGCCAGCGGGTGCCTGGCGACGACGTTCGTGTGGATCCAGCACCTGTCGCCGCTGTTCACGGCACTGTCGGCGTCCTCACCCTGGGCCGGGCCGCTGTCCACGGGCGAGAAGCGGGCCGGCATCGCGTACGCCGGGTTGGCTCCTGGGTCTGATCTTGAAGTGATCGACGGTTGTCTGACCGGGCACGTGCCGTGGGTGACCGGCTGGGATCTCATCGACTTCGTGCAGGTGGCGGTGCGTGAGGGCGATCTGATCCGGTACTACCTGCTGGACGCGGCGGCCGGGCCGACGCTGCAGGCCGAGATCCAGGAGCTGGTGGCCGTGCAGGCGAGCCGCACGGTGTCGCTGACCTTCGCGGAGCATCCGCTGCCGCCGTCCCGCCTCGTGGCGACCGAGGAATATGAGCCGTGGGCGGCCAAGAATGCGTCCAGCGCCGCGTTGAACGGATGTCTGTCGCTCGGGTTGGTGCGGCGGGCGTCTCTGCTGCTCGAGTCATCGGTCTTTGACGCCTCGGCGGACGAATGCCGTTCGATGCTCTTTTCGGACACTGCTGTCGGACGCGCTGCGGCGTCCGAGCTGGCTTGGCGGGCCGCGGGGGCGGTGCTGACGCAGGCCGGGAGTCGCGGGATCAAGGCCGGGGAGACCGCGCAGCGGCTGGTGCGGGAGGCGGCGTTCCTGCTCGTGTTCGGCTCCCGGCCGGCGATCAAGGCCGAGCTGTACCGCAGAATGACGTCATGACCCGCGAGACCGGCATCAAGGTGATCGCCTCGAACAAGAAGGCCCGCCACGACTACGCGATCCTGAAGACCTATGAGGCCGGGCTGGTGCTGTCCGGCACGGAGGTCAAGTCGCTGCGCGCGGGCTACTGCTCACTGCGGGACGCGTTCGCCGGCGAGCACGAGGGTGAGCTGCTGCTCTACGGCCTGCACATCGCCGAGTACGGCTTCGGAAGCTGGACGAACCACGCTCCGCGGCGCACCCGCAAGCTGCTGCTGCACCGGGTGGAGATCGACCGGATCCGGGCCCGGCTGCGCGACGAGCACGGGCTGACCATGGTGCCGTTGTCGCTCTACTTCTCCGAGGGCTGGGCCAAGGTCGAGCTGGCGCTGGCCCGCGGGCTCAAGTCGTATGACAAGCGTCAGGCCCTGGCCACCCGCGAAGCGCAACGGGAGATCGCCCGGCAGATGGGCCGGCACCTGAAGGGCCGGCCCTCCGGCCGCTAGATTCCCGCATCCTCGCAGAGCTCGGCGTACTTGCCCTTGCAGACCTGGGCCCGGTCGGCGAACCCGGCCTCGATCACGCGGTTGATGTTCGCCTTGGTGATCGCCACCGGGTTCAGCTTGACGAACGGGACGTAGGCGCCCGACTCGACGTCCTTCTGCTGCGCGGGCGCGGTCGGCGACTCACCGTTGTAGAGCGCGATGGCGAGCTTCGCGGCCTCTTCCGCCTCGGGCTTGATCTCCTTGTAGACGGTCATGCACTGATCGCCGGTGAGGATGTTCTGCAAGCCCTGCACGGTGGCGTCCTGGCCGGTCACCGGGACCTTGCCGTTGAGGCCCTTCTTCTTCAGCACGCCGATCACCGCGTTCGCCAGGCCGTCGTTCGCGGCCACCACGGCCCTGATCTTCGGCTGCTGCTTCAGCATCTGCTCGAAGATCACGCCGGCCTCCTCGTTCACCCAGTCCGGCACCGACTGGTCCGGGCCCTTGGTGTACTTCGCGGCGTCGTACTTCGGCTGCAGGATCGAGTCGTACCCGCCCTTGAAGTCGGTGGCGTTGTTGTCCGTGGGCGAGCCGTTGAGCTCGGCGACGACCGGGTTCACGTAGCCCTTCGCCCGGATGCACTTCTCCAGCTCCTGGCCCTGCAGGACGCCGACCTGGAAGTTGTCGAAGCTGACGTAGTAGTTGGCGCCGCCGTTGAGCGTCAGCCGGTCGTAGTCGATGGTCTTGATGCCGGCCGCCTTCGCCTTGTCCAGCACCACCTTGCCGGACGGCGAGTCCAGGTTCACGATCATCAGCACCTTGACGCCGCTCGAGATCATGCTGTCGGCGATCTGGACGAAACGGGCCTTGTCGCCCTCGGCGTTCTGGATGTCGACTGGCACACCGGCGGCGTCGAAGGCTTCCTTGAGGAAGCGCGGGTCGTCGCTCGCCCATCGCTGGGAGGATTTGGTGTCGGGCAGGATGATGCCGACCTTGCCCTGCCCGGTGGACTTGGTGTTGCCACCGTTATTACCGTTTCCCGAGGCCTGATCGCCGTCGTCGGTGCAGGCGGACAGGCCGCCCGTGGCCAGCAGTCCGAACACGGCGAGCGACGCCATTGCCTTGCGCATGTGCGGGGGTCCTCTCGGGGTCCTCTAGGGGGGATCGAGGCTGCAGGGAGGGTGGCGGGCCCTCGGTGCGGGTCCAAGATACGTCCTGCGGGGCCTCCCGTAACCAGGCGAGACCCTCTCACATCCATTTCGTAGCCGAAAAGTCGATCCGTCCTCACGTTGCGCACCTGCGTACCAGCTCAGCGTCACTTTTCTGGCCGTCTGGCGCTTACTCGCAGGCACGACGGCTCCGTGACAGCGTGTGCATGTGCGCCTTCCAGCAGGCATTAGGATCGCGCCATGGCGTTCGAACAGCACGGGCACACCCACCGCCTGGACTGGTCCGACCCCACCCTGCGCGAGTGGGACTGCGCAGTGGTGTGGTCCGACCCCGCCGACCCGGAGGCGGGCATCGTGCTCGACCGGTCGGCGTTCTACCCGGGCGGCGGCGGTCAGCCGCCGGACCACGGCGTGCTGATCTGGCAGGGCGTGCAGACCCGGATCATCGACACCCGCAAGGGCGAAGACCTGTACCTGATCCCCGCGCCCGGCGACCCGATCCCACCGGTCGGCGCCGCGGTGCGCGGAGCGATCGACGACGACCGCCGGTCCAGCCTGATGCGCACCCACTCCGGCCTGCACATTCTCTGCGGCACGGTGTTCCGCGACTTCGGCGCGCTGGTCACCGGCGGCAACATGCAGCCCGGGGAGGCCCGGATGGACTTCAACCTGCCCGAGGTGCCGCCCGGCTTCAAGCAGGCCCTGGAGGACGCCGTCAACGCCGAGATCGCCGCCGACCGCAAGATCGTGGCGAGGGTCCTGCCTCGCGACGAGGCCCTGGCGATCCCCGACCTGGTGCGCACCCAGGACGCCCTGCCACCGCTGGAGATGCCGGAGATCCGCGTCGTCGACATCGTCGGCCTCGACGTCCAGGCCGACGGCGGCACCCACGTGGCGTCGACGGCTCAGGTCGGCCACGTCACGGTGCAGAAGGTCGAGAGCAAGGGCCGCCAGAACCGCCGGGTCCGCATCAAGCTCACGTCTTGAAGATTCAGCCGGCGCCGTTTCGCCCGGTACATATCGGCGTCGGCGGTGGTGACCAGTCAAAGGTTCGGCCGGCGCCGCTTCGCCCGGTACATCTCCGCGTCGGCGGTGGCGACCAGGGCCCCGAAGTCGTCGCCGGCGGTGCCGAGCGCCGCGCCGATGCTCGCGCCCACGAAGTGCACCCCGGTCTCGGTCTCGATGGGCTTGCTGATCACCTCGCGCAGCCGTTCCGCCGTTTCCAGCAACGGCCCGGAGAGCTGCTCGCCGGAGAGCACCACCAGGAACTCGTCCCCGCCCAGCCGCGCCACCACATCGTCGCCCCGGACGTTGCGCCGCATCCGCGAAGCGACCACCCGCAGCACCTCGTCACCGGCCTCGTGCCCGGCGGCGTCGTTCACCCGCTTGAAGCCGTTCAGGTCGATGACCAGCACGCCGACCTCGCGCCCCGGCTCCTCGAGCATCGCGTTGACCCGGTCCCGCAGGAACGTCCGGTTGGCCAGCCCGGTGAGCGAGTCGTGGGTCGCCGCATAGCGCAGATCGGCCTGACTGCGCTCGAGCGCCGAATGCATGCGCGCGTGCAGGATCGCGATCGCCGCGTGCTCGGCGAACAACGTCAGGATCTCCCGCTGCTCCGGCCCCGGCCGGAGACCGCTGACCGGCAGGTCCACGCTGAGCACCCCGACCCAGGACCCGTCCGGCGCCAGCAGCGGCGCGAACAGGCAGTCCAGCGGATGCCAGCCATCCGGATCATCGGGGATCGGCACGTCCGGCACCCACGTGTAGAGCGTCTCCGGAACACCGCTGCGATGGTCGACGAAATAGAGGTTGTCCCACCGCTCGGCCCGCCGGAACAACTCGTGCCAGTTGGCCGCGCTGCCCTTGGTGCCGACCATCTCCTGCCGAAGCTTGTCGCTGCCGGCCGCCGAGACGACGGTGAAGTCCCCGTTCGGCTCCGCCAGGTTGACCACGGCAAGCCCGAACCCGGCCGCCTCCACGACCCCCTCGGCGACGGCGTCGAGGGTTTCGGTGAGGTCGAGGCTCCCGTGCACCCGCTTGCTGACGGAGATGAGCGTCCGCAGCGCCTGCACCTGCGCGTGGGCGTGGGCGTCGGACATCGCACTCCCTCACGCTCTGCGGCATCGGCACTGAGCAATGTAATGGGCCTCGAGCAATGTATCGGCCCGGCGACCTCCACAGGCTCCCGCAATCGTCGTTCTGCAAATCGGGACAACTGCGACCAACCCTAGCTGGCGCAGCGGCGTGCAGGCTTGCGAGCCGACCCAACCGCGCAAGCCGAACCGCACCGCGCGAGCCGCACGAGCCCAGGCCGCGCCGCGCCGCATTGGACCAGCGCCGCCCGAGCCGCACCGCACCGCACCGGGCCATGCCGAGCCGAGCCGAGCGGGCCGGGCCGCGCGAGCGCGACCTCGCTGCGCGCGACCGAGCCGCGGCGCTGCGCGGACTTCGCGCTGGCCGCAGCGTGCGAGCCGAACAAGCCGACCCGGGCCGCGCGAGCCGTGGCAGCGCCGGGGCGTGGGCGCGCGCACCCGCCGCGCGGGCTCGGGCGGGACGGGCGCCGGCCGTTCGGCTGCTGGTCGACGCGCCGTCGCAAGGTTTACTGGCCGTCGCGGTCACGGTCGAGTTGGGTGCGCATCCAGTCCGCGATCGTCGGCCTGGCCATCGACGGCAGGTTCGACACGCCGTGGTTGCCCTCCGGATAGCAGAGAAACGTGCCCTGCGGCGTCTCGTCCGCCTGCCGCTGCGTCTGCTGCCAGGGAATGAGCCGATCCTTCGCCCCGGTCACATAGAACGCCGGCACCGTGATCCGCTCGCAGATCCCGGTGAGGTCGAGTGACAGGGCGATCTTCCGGCCCTCGTCCTCGGAGCCCGCTCCGGACTTCACGATGAACGTCTGCCGCGTCATCGGCGGCAGGTCGTCCCACATGTCCCCGAACCGGAACGGCCCGCTGATCCCGGCGACCGCCGCGACCCGCGGCTCGAAGGCGGCTGCCCTCGGCGCGTAGTAGCCACCCAGGCTGACACCGACCAGCCCGATCCGCGTGTGGTCGAGATCGGCCCGCCCGGCCACCAGATCGAGCAGCGGGGTCACCGCCACCTCGTAGTCCGGCCGGATCGGCAGGACCAGGCCGGTCTCGCCCTGACCCGGACCGTCGATCGAGATGGTCGCCAGGCCCCGGTCAAGGAACGACTGCTCGAAGTAGAAGAACTCCTCCTTCGTCGAGTCCAGCCCCGGGATCAGCACCACATAAGCCGGCATGTCGACTCCCGGAGGGCGACGCAGGTTTGCGTGGGCGATGCCGCCGTCGATGGCGAACACCAGGCGCTCCGCCGACCGATCGAGGCGCTGCAGCGCCAGCCCGGTCTCCTCGACCGACAGGCGGGTGGCCTCGGCGGCCAGATCGAGGTCGACCGTCCAGACGAACTTGCCGAAGTGCCGGTTCACCGAGGCACGCCGCCACGCGTGGCCGGCGGTGAGTTGATGCCCGGCGGCGTCCGCCTCGGCCGCGAACGCCGCCTGGAGGTCAGCGGTCCGGTTCCATTCGGGCAGCCATGACTCCCAGGTGGTCGCTCGCGCGACCGTGCTCATCAGGTCGTTGTAGTCGACCCCGTTCTGGATCAGCCGCGGCGCCCAGTGCGCCAGCGCTGTCTCAATGGCTTTGTCAGGCATGGTCTCCTCCTCAGGCCAGAATCCGGAGCGGCGATTCGAGCAGCCCCAGGAAGGCCGCCATCCACGCGGCGGCGGTGGCGCCGTCGATCGGGCGGTGGTCCACGGACAACGTCACCCTCAGCACCGTCGCCACCGCCAAGGCACCGTCGGTCACGACGGCTTCGGGGCGAGCCGCGCCGACCGCGAGGATCGCCGCCTGCGGAGGATTGATGACGGCCGTGAAGTCCTCGGTGCCGTAGCCGCCCAGGTTCGACACCGTCAGGCTTCCGCCCTCGAGCTCGTCCTGTCGCAGCTTCCCGTCCCGCGCCCGCGCCACCAGATCGGCTCCGGCCCGCGCCAGCGACGAGATGGTCAGCCGCTGCACACCCCGGATCACCGGTGTCACCAGCCCGGTGCCGGTCGCAACCGCCACGGCGACGTCCACGTCCTCGAACTGCCGCACCGCCTCCGGCAGCCAGATGACGTTCATGGCCGGCACCGCGACGTGCGCCCGGGCCGCCGCGGCCACCACGAGGTCGTTCACCGAGATCCGCACGTCGCCGGAAGCGTTCAGCTCCGCCCGCAACGCCAGCAGCGCATCCACGCGGGCGCTGCCCCGGATCGTGAAGACCGGCGCCTCCCGCACCGACTCGGTCAGCCGCGCGGCGATCGCCCGTCGCATCCGCGAATGCGGCACGTCCCGATAACCGCCACCCGCCTCTCGTGAGCCGGACGCCGTCGCGGCATTCGGCGCATTGCCCGCAGATGCGGCCGGGACCGACCCGGTCCTGGCAGACGCAGCCTGGCTCGGCGCGTCGCCCGCCGGGGCGGCCGGGACCGACGCGGCCCCTGCAGTCGCAGCCGGACTCGGCGCATCGCCCGCAGGCGCGGCCGGGACCGACGCGGCCCCTGCAGTCGCAGCCGGACTCGGCGCATCGCCCGCAGGCGCGGCCGAGATCGACGCGGACGTCGCAGGCGGGACGGACGCGGCCGAGGAAGGCGTGACCAGCTGCGGCACCGCCGAAGATGCCGCGGCCGCGCTCGGTGGCGCCGCAGGCTGCCCGGCGGCGGTCATCGCCGTCGTGGTGGCGGAGCGCTCGGCGAGCGCGCGGTGCACGTCGTCACGGACGATGCGTCCGCCCGGCCCGGTGCCCCTCAGGTCGGCGACCGCCAGCCCGTTCTCCTTGGCGATGCGACGCGCCAACGGGCTGGCGAACACTCGCCCGTCGCCGACCGCGCTGCCGGACCCACCGTCGGCGGAATCGCCACCGGGGAACACCCCGTCGCCGAGCTGTTCGATGTCGGTCAAGCCGGCATCGGCAGCGGGCGGCACAGGCTCGGGTTCTTCGCCGGTCAACCGCCTGACCAAGGCGTCGACGTCGCCCACCGCCTCACCCGGCGCGGTGAGGACCGCCAGGGGCGTGCCGACGGTCACCGACTTGCCGGCCTCGACCAGGATGCGCAACAGAACCCCGTCAGCCTCGGCCGGCACGTCCACGACGGCCTTGTCGGTCTCGACGGTCGCGATCGCGTCGCCGGCCGCGAATCCCGCGCTCTCCGCCACCGGCCACTCGCTCAGCACGGCCTCGACCATGTTCGCCGAGATCTCCGGCATCCTCAGCAGCTGCGCCATCTCACTCCCCCGCCGTCTGCCGCAGCGCCTCGGCCACCTCTTCGCGGCGGGCGATCGCGGCGCGTTCGAGGACCTTGCTGATGCTCGGCGACGCCTCTCCCCCGGTCACCCGCTCGATCGGTGCGTCCAACCAGTCGAACAGCCGCCGCTGGATCTCATCGGCCAGCCACCCGCCGTAGGAGGTGCCGGCCGCGCCCTGCTCGACGATCAGCACCCGGTTGGTCTTCCGGACGCTGGCTCCGAGCGTGTCCCAGTCGAGCGAGGCCCGGTCGAGCCACCGCAGATCGATGACCTCGGCATCGACGCCGGTTTCCTCGACCGCCGCGAGCGCCTCGGCCACCATCGACAGGTAGGACACGACGGTGACGGCACCACCCTCACGCCGGACCGCGGCCTTGCCGACCGGCAACACGTAGTCGAGGTCGTCGACCGGCCCGGGGCCGCTGCTGTTGTAGAGGTCGACGTGCTCCAGGACCACCACCGGGTCCTCGCACAACAGCGCCGCGTTCATCAGGCCGACGTAATCGAACGGGTTGGACGGCGCCACGATCCGCCAGCCGGGGGCGGTGGCGAACACGCCGGCCGGGTCCATCGAGTGCTGCGAGCCGTAGCCGGTGCCGGTCGCCACCTTGCTGCGCAGGACGAGCGGCACGGCGCCGGTCCCGCCGAACATGTGCCGCGCCTTGCCGACCTGGTTGAACAACTGGTCGGCGGCGACCCACATGAAGTCCGCGTACATGAACTCGACGACGGGACGGAACCGGCCGTCGAGCGCCACGCCACCGGCCAGGCCGGTGAAGGCGTTCTCGCTGATCGGAGTGCCCAGGATGCGGTCCGGGAAGGCGTCCTTGAGGCCGCGGGTCGCGCCGTTCGTGCCACCGTTGAGGCGATGGACGTCTTCGCCCATCACGACGATGCGGTCGTCGGTCTCCATCCGCCGCCGCATCACGTCCGCCACCGCGTCGATGAACTTGACCTCCTGGGTCGCGACGGTGTCGTCGGCCGTGCGCACCCCCTCGAACTCGCTCAGGTCGCCGCGGACCCCGACGTTGACGAAGGCCGGATCCGGCCACTCGCCCGGTCTGATCCGGCGCTGTCCGGGCTTTCCGCCGGGCAGCGGCTCGAGCAGTGTCTCGCCGGCCACCGCCATCGCCCGCTCAGCGGCTGCGGTCGACGCGTCCACCGTCTCGCGGGTCATCAGGCCGCGGCGGATCAGATGGCCGGCGACCTGGGAGATCGGGTCGCGGGCCCGCCACTTCGCCTCTTCTTCCTTGGTGCGGTAACGGAACGCGCTGCCCGGAAAGGGGCCGTTCTGATGGAAGAAGCGGTAGGTGTCGGCCTCGACCAGCGCCGGCCCGTCGCCCGCGCGCATGTGCGCCACCGCCTCGCGCATCGCCAGATGGACCGCCAACGGATCCATGCCGTCCACGCGCCAGCTCGCGATGCCGAAGCCCGGTCCGCGGGCCGACAGGCGCGGCTCTCCGGTGGCCTCGACGACCGAGGTGGACACCGCATACTGGTTGTTCTCGATGAAGAAGCAGACCGGCAGCTTCCAGGCGGCGGCCAGATTGAACGTCTCCAGAGTGGATCCGATGTTCGCCGCGCCATCCCCGAAATAGGTCACCGCGACGGCGTCGGTGCCGGCGTGCCGGCCCGACCATGCGAAGCCGGCGGCCAGTGGGACACCTCCGCCGACGATCGCGTTGGTGCCCATCGCGCCCGCTTCTTTCCACTGCAGGTGCATCGAGCCGCCACGGCCATGGCTGTAACCCCGGGCCAGGCCGCAGATTTCGGCGAGCGTGCGCAACAACACCGTCGAGACCTCCTCGGGGAGGTCGCCGGTCAGATCCAGGCCCTTCGGGGCCACGTGCTGCAGGGCCTTCGCCAGGAACTGGTGGTGGCCGCGATGCGAGCCGTTGACCTCGTCGCCGGGCTGCAGGGCGAGCATCGAGCCGACAGCGCCACCCTCCTGGCCGATGCTGGAGTGGGCCGGCCCGTGCACGAGGCCGGCCGCAGCCAGCTCCAGCACATATTCCTCGAAGGCGCGGATGAGGACGAGCTGGTGGAACATCGCGGTCAGCAGGTCGGGATCGGCCGCATCCCAGTCGGCATCGGTCGCCACCACCTCGGTCCAGGGGGCGTCCGGGTGTAGTGAGCGGTGTTCGGGCATCGGTCCTCCTTCGTCCGCGTCTCAGGTTGCCACACGATTGGATCCAATCTCAAGCCTTTCGTCGCCGCAGGTCTCGCGATAGGCTCCGATTGGATCCAAAGCAGCGACGCAGACGTCGATCCGATCAGAGGAGGCGAGTGTGGGACTGCCCGGTTTGCGGCGGCTCGACCACATCGGGTTCACCGTGCCCGACCTCGACGAGGCGCAGCACTTCCTGGTCGACGTGCTCGGGTGCGAATACCTGTATTCGCTCGGCCCGTTCGCCGACGAGGGCGATTGGATGGCGGTCCACCTCAACGTCGATCCGCGCGCCACGGTCCCGGAGAACAGGTTCTTCCGCTGCGGCGGCCAGGCCATCTTCGAGGTCTTCTCCTACACGGCCCCCGACCGGCGCACCGAGGTGCCGCGCAACAGTGACGTCGGCGGCCATCACATCGCGCTCTATGTCGACGATCTCGACGCCGCGGTCGCGCATCTTGAAGCGCACGGGGTCCGGGTGCTCGGCAAACCGACGGCGAGTCGCGGCCCGCACGACGGCCAGCGATGGGTCTACTTCCTGGCACCATGGGGCATGCAGTTCGAACTGGTCTCCTACCCGCACGGCCGGGCCTTCTTCAACGCCGAGGCCGCCTTCAACGCCGAGGCCGCGACATGACCGTCGTCGCCACCCAGCGCATCGCCAACCACCTGCGCGACGCCATCCTCGGCGGCGCGATCGGTCCCGGCGACCGAGTCCGGCAGGAGGACATCGCCCAGCAGCTCGGCGCGAGCCGGCTTCCGGTCCGCGAGGCGCTGCAGATGCTGGCCGCCGAGGGCCTGATCGAGAACGAGCCCAACAAGGGCGCCCGGGTCCCGCGGCTGAGCATGCACGAGGTCGACGTGATGTACCGGATGCGCGAGCAGCTCGAACCGCTGGCGCTCGCGGAGAGCCTGCCGGACCTCGACCAGGACGACCTCTACCGCCTGACCCAGATCCAGGACGAAATCGAATCCGGGACGGACGTCGCCGGCTTCCTCGAGCTGGACCGCCAGTTCCACCTGCTCACCTATGCCGGCTGCCGGATCGAGCAACTGAGCGCCACGGTGCACCGGCTGTGGAACTCAACGCAGCACTACCGCCGCGCCTTCGTGCAGATCAGCGGGCCGGGCCGCATGTGGGTGGTGAACGCCGAGCACCGCTTGTTGATCGACGCGATGTTCCGCCGCGACGAGACCGACGCCGGGCGCTTCCTCGCCGGGCACATCCGCCGCACCCGCATCGAGCTCGGTCACCACCCCGAGGTGTTCGGCGGGCCGGCATGACCTCCTTCACGGTCAACGGTGAGCAGCGTGAGGTCGATGCCGACCCGGACACCCCGCTGCTCTATGTGCTGCGCAACGACCTCGGCCTGCGCGGCGCCCGTTTCGGCTGTGGCATCGGCCTCTGCGGCGCCTGCTTCGTCCACATCGACGGAGTGTCGGCGCCGTCCTGTGACACCCCACTGTGGTCGGTCGAGGGCAAGTCGGTGGTCACTGTCGAGGGCCTGTCGCCCCATCCGGTGCAGGAGGCTTTCCTCGAGGGTCAGGCGGCGCAGTGCGGATACTGCGTGACCGGCATCATCATGACCGCCGCCGCATTGCTCGAGCGCGAGCCCGAGCTGTCGCGCGACACGGTCGTCGAGGCGCTCGACCGGCACCTCTGCCGCTGTGGCGCCCAGGGCCGCATGGTCGACGCCGTGCTGCGGTCGGCGGTCCCGCCACGAGGTGACGCGTGATGGCCGAGCTGCCAAAGGATCTCAAGACCAACCCGACCCTGTCCCGATGGGTCACGGTGCGGGCGGACGGCACGTTCGACGTCCGGATCGGCAAGGCAGAGCTCGGACAAGGAATCCTGACCGCGCTGGCGCAGATCGCCGCCGACGAGCTCGGCGTGGAGCTCGGCGCCGTGCACATCCAGGCCGCCGGCACGCACGGGCCCGACGAGGGCATCACCGCGGGCAGCATGTCCGTCGCCGACGCCGGCTCGGCGCTGCGCGTCGTCGCGGCCAACGTCCGCGCGCTGTTCGCGGGGCGGACCTACGCGGATCACGCCGCGTCGGTCGACCTGGATGTCGCAACCGACCCGGACGTGCCGCTGCGCACGTCGGCGACCCTGGTCGGGCGGGCCGTGCCCCGGCTCGACCTGCCGGACAAGATTTTCGGACGGCCGCGATACCTGCAGGATCTGCGCCTGCCCGGGCAGCTGTTCGGCCGCGTGGTCCGGCCGCCGTCGCCCGGGGCGGTGCTGGTCTCGGCAGACTTCCCCACGGATCTCACCCTGGTGCGGGACGGCTCGTTCCTCGGCATCGTGGGAGCCGACGAGGCGACCGTCGTCCGGGCAGCGGCAGCGCTGCGCGACGCGGCGGTGTGGTCCGAGCGAGACACGTTGCCGGACGAGAACGACCTGGACAAGTTCCTTCGCTCCGGCCCGCACGAGATCCTGCCGGTGACCGATGACGGCGACGAGCCTCCCCCTGGGGATCGGGCGCTGACCGCGACCTACAGCCGGCCTTTCCTGGCGCACGCCTCGATCGCGCCGAGCTGTGGCGTCGCCCGCTGGACTGCACCGGACGCGGTCGAGGTCTGGTCGCACACCCAGGGAGTGTTCCCGCTCGGCCGGGCCATCGCCGCCGCACTCAGCCTCGATCCGTCCCGGGTCGAGGTGCGACATGTCGAGGGCGCCGGTTGCTACGGGCACAACGCAGCGGACGACGCCGCGTTCGACGCCGTCCTGCTGGCGCGCGCCTTCCCCGGCCGGCCGGTCCAGGTGCTGTGGAGCCGGCAGGATGAGTTGTCCTGGGCGCCGTTCGCCTCGGCGATGACGGCGGACGTGTCCGCCACACTCGACGCGCAGGGCCGGATCAGCTCCTGGCGCTACGACGTGTTCAGTCAGGGGCACACCGCCCGGCCCGGATATGCCGGAGTGCCGGGCCTGCTGGCCGCCACGACGACGGCGGAGCCCGCGACCTATCCGGCGGCCGTGGACCCACCGGGTGCGGCCGGGCACGGGAGCATGCGAAACGCGCTCCCGGGTTACGAGCTGCCACGGCGACGGGTCATCGGACACCGGGTGCTGGAGACGCCGATCCGCAGTTCGGCGATGCGTGCGCTGGGCGCCTACCTGAATGTATTCGCCATCGAGTCGTTCCTCGACGAGGCGGCCGAGGCGGCGGGCCGGGATCCGCTCGACTTCCGGCTCGCGCACCTCACCGATGCCCGTGGCCGCAAGGTGCTGGAGACGGCGGCCGCCACGGCCGGGTGGGGCCGCACGCTGCCCGAGGGTGTCGGGCTCGGCATCGGATATGCGCGCTACAAGGAACGCGGCGCCTATTGCGCGGTTGTCGCCGAGGTGGCGGCCGAGGCGACGATCACGGTCCGGCGGCTGACGGTGGCCGTGGATGTCGGTCTGGTCGTCAACCCGGATGGCGTGCGCAACCAGATCGAGGGCGGCGCGGTCCAGGCGACGAGCTGGACGACACGGGAGCGGGTGCGCTTCGACCGGAGACGGATCACCAGCGTCGATTGGGAGACATATCCGATCCTGCGCTTCGCCGAGACCCCGGCGGTCGACGTCACCATCGTGGAGAGCCCGGGCGCCCCGTCGGTCGGCGCCGGCGAAGCCGCCCAGGGCCCCACCGCAGCCGCCATCGGCAATGCCCTGTCCGCCGCCATCGGCGTCCGCGTCCGCGACCTCCCTCTCACCCCCGAAGCCGTGGTGGCCGCCATCGACCGCATGCCCTGACCCCAACCGCCCTCCGAACAGCCGAAGCCGGGTCGGCACAAGCCCCGCCGGTCCGGCGCTGAGCAGTGTTCACCCTCTGCCGGCACGAACACCGCTGGACGAGATTCACCCGACCATGACCCCGTCCCGCCCGTGGTGAGCGCAGTTCAAAACCGACGCCGCTCAAAACCGACGCCGCTCAAAACCGAAACCGACGCTGCGACAGGCTTGCTTGCCACAGCGGGCGGATGGCCCCACTTCGAAGCCACGAACGGGTGGGCATCCCGAAGAAAGCCCGCCTCCCCACTCGTCCGACGCCCCCCTCGAGCCCGCGCTCGTGCGGCGAGGCACGGCGCACATCGCGTAAAGCATCCTAGGAGGCTGGAATGCCGATTCACCGTCATGCATGAAGCGGCGTCACCAGCGAGGCGCCCGAAGCATCAGTGCAGCGACCGGCCGGATCACCCACCCCGCGATGGCCCAGGAAGAGAAGCCCAACCCGAGCGGCAAGTTGCACCCTCCGGAGTCAGGTCGCTACGGTGAGTTGATTGACGAGGGTCATGTCGGATTACCCGTGGAGGTCCGAATGGGACGGTCTCGCGGCGTCACCTCCGGAACCCTCCTCACGATCCTCATTCCGCTGCTCCTTTCGTGTGGTCGCGACCCCGCCCTCTGCGCCTACGGCGAAGACCTGATCCGCGGCGCCCGCCTGACCGAGGCCGCGAACACCTACGCTGCCGCGCAACGTGCCGACGAAGGAACCTGCGCGAACGAGGGCACCGACAAGGTCGCCGATCTGCGCCGGACGGCCGGCACGAAGGTCGCGGCCGGTCGTGTGGCGCTCGCCGCCGGCGACGCAGCGCGGGCGAAGGCGGAGTTCGAGGCGGCGCTGCAGATCGACCGCAACGACGAGTCGGCGACGATCGAGCTGCGGCTGCTCGGCGCGACAGCGCCCGCACCCCCGGTCCCGACGGTTGTCGTCCAAGCCGCGCCGGACGGGGACACCGGACCCGGCGCCGTCGAATGGCTGTCCCTCGCACTGTCCGCGCTGGCTCTGATCGCCACCGTCGGACTGATGCTGCTGATGCGCGGCCGATCGCGAGAGCTGCGCGCCGGACTGGACAAGGCGGAGGCGCATCTGGCGAAAACGACATCAGACCAGGCCGCGACGGGCCGCGACCAAGAAACGAGACTGACCGCGGTCGACGACCGACTTGTCACGGCCCAGGCCGCCCAGTCGGACCTGCGGCAGGCGCTCGATCATGCCGAAGCCGTGCTGGTGCGCCTGGTCCGGTCGGCGAAGTCCACGAGACACGATCCGGAGGAGCGATGAACCAGAAGATCATCCTCACCCTGCATCTGATCGAGGACGGAGACCGGCGGCGCCTGGTGCTGCACCGGCGGGTCACCGGCGGGGCCGCCGCTTCGGACGAGGTGTGGCAGTCCCACCGCGTCTCCGAGCTCGCCGTGGCCGCGATCGGCATGGACGACCTGCGAACCGACGACTGGCGCATGCTCCTGCTCGGCGTCGTGGTGCCCGAGGTGACGTTCGACTCCGCCGGGATGCCGATCAAGCTCGCTCTGCTGACGCCCGAGGGCTACCGGGCGGCGCGCGATGACATGGCCGACCAGGCACGGGTCCTGCTGACCGTGTCGGCCCGGCACGATGACCGGGGCGGAATTCTCGCGCCGGTGGGAGGCGAAGTCAGACCGGGCCGCGATGAGGGCCGGGACTTCCGGCGATCCGCTGCCACCGCCCTCGGCGAGCTGGGACTCGCCCCGAGCACCGATCCGGTTGCGGCCATCGAACTCCGCGACGTCCGGGGAATCCAGATCGGCAACCACAACCACCAGATCAATCGGATCATCGTGTCTCGTCCGGACGACGCCGTGGACTTCGAGCAGGTGATCCAGAAGGACCGCGTGCAGCGCGCCATCAAGGCGCTCGTCGCCGATCCGGGCCGGGACAGCCGGCGCGCCGACCTGGTGAAAGCGCTCCGGAACGAGGCGCCCGGATGGCATCTGTTCTCGGATCCGCTCACGCTCACCGCGCGCAGCGTGCGGCCTGGGCTGTGGGATCGCATGATGGCCTTCGACGTGCAGGGTCTGCAGGTCGGTGACCACAACAAGCAGCGGAACACATTCCGCTACACCGTCGTGGACGAGCCCTCCGCGGCGCAGTTGCTCAGACGCGACAAGGCACTCGCGAGAGACCTCGCAGATTTCCTGTGCCCGCGCGATGAGCAGCGCGACGTGACCGCCCTGAACGAGCGCATCGACAGGTCCCTCCGCAAGTTGCCGCACACCCTCGATCGCCGCAGCGGCATCTCCTGTCGCGCTCCGCTGGAGGGCGAACGGCTTTCCATCGTCCGTGCGGACGGCGTCATGGTCGGTGAGCGGAACAGGATGACGACCCGCACGAAGCGGGAGACCAGGTCGAGTCCGGACGCCGTGAGTCGAGGCCTCGACAGTGTGACGAAGGCCGTGGACCGCATGCGGACCGACTCGGCCCGGACGCGCGCCGAGGAACCGAGCAAACCCAGGCCGGATCGCGGCGTCGGCCGCGGACTCTGAACCGTCGACGAGGAGTGAATGACCATGGATCCCATCGCTCTGGTCGCCGCCGCACTCCTGGCAGGCGTCACGCCGGGCCTCACCACGACCGTGCAGAACGCCATCCAGGACACCTACGCGGCGCTCCGCGACAAGGTGAAGGAACGTTTCGCCGGCCGGCCGGTCGGCACCACCGCCCTCGATCAGCTGGCCGAGGCCCCCGACGCATGGCGCGACACCCTGGTCGCCGAGTTGCGGGCGACCGACGCGGCGACCGACCGGGAGCTGACCGATCTCGCCCAGCGAATTCTCGCCGCGGTCGACCCCGGAGGCGCGAGCGCCGGCAAATATGCCGTCACCGTCATGGGGAACCTGCAAGGCGGAGTGTTCGGTGACCACAACAAGCAGAAGAACTACTTCGGCGGCAAGCCGGACTGACCCGTCGACGCACCGACGAGAGCAACCTCGGTCGTGGTGTCGGCCGAGGACGCGGCAGCCACGGCCGGGCCGGCGCCGGAGCGGACCGCCCCGATGCTGGCGGTGATCACCAGCACCGTGGCCACGGCTTCGGTCCAGGTCAGGGACTGACCGAGGATCGCCCACCCCGCGCACGCCGCGATGGCCGGCCCCAGGCTCATCAGCACCGCGAACGTCGCCGTCGGAAGGCGACGCAGGGCGAACATCTCCAGCGAATAGGGCAGCGCCGAGGACAGCACCGCCACCGCGCAGCCCAAGGCGATCACCGACGGCGACCACAGGCCCGGCCCGGCCCCCGCGGCCCCAAGGGGCAGGGACAACACGGCCGCCACCGCCATCGCCAGGGCCAGGCCGTCGGCCTTCGGGAAGCGGGCGCCCGCCCGGGAGCTCAACACGATGTACGAAGCCCAGAACACCGCCGCGACCAGGATCAGCACGACCCCCACCGGATCCAGCCGGCCAAAGCCACCCCGGCCCAGCAACGCCACCCCGGCCAGCGCCAACCCGGCCCACAACCAGACCGAACGCTTCCGTGCCGCGAGCACCGACAAGGTGAGTGGTCCGAGCACCTCGATCGTCACCGCGGGGCCGAGCGGAATGCGCTGGATGGCCTCGTAGAAGACCGTGTTCATCCCGGCCAGCGCGAACCCGAAGGCCCCGATCACCATCCAGTCGCCCCGGCTCCGGCCGCGCACCGACGGGCGGCACAGCACGAGCAGCAGGATCGCGCCGACGGCCAGCCGCATCGCGACCACCGGCCCGACGCCCACCGCCGGGAACAGCGTCGCCGCCACCGCCGAGCCCGAGTGCACCGAGAACGCGCTCGCCAGCACCAGCCCGACACCCACGAGACGAGCAGACGGCGAACGCATGGGTTCGACGCTACGGCCGCGCCCGGAAGTCCGGAAATGCCGGTCTGCCCGCGGTTATGCTCGCCACGCATGACCATCGAGCTGCGGCATCTCCGGGCGTTCCTCGCCATCGCCGAGGAAGGCACGCTCACCCGCGCCGCCACCCGCCTGCATCTCACCCAACCGGCGCTCTCCCGCACGCTCGCCCAGCTCGAACGTCACCTCGGCGTGCGGCTCGTCGACCGGTCCACCCACCATCTCGAGCTCACCGAGCCCGGTCACGCCTTCCGCGCCAAGGCGTTCCTCGCGGTCGCCGCCGCCGACGAGGCCCTCGACCCGGCCCAGCTCGGCACCTGGCCGCTCCGCGTCGGCCACGCCTGGTCCGCGCTCGGCGGCCGCACCACGACCCTGCTGCGCCGCTGGCGGACCACCCATCCGCGAACACCCCTGGAACTGCTCCGCATCGACGAGCGCAGCGCCGGCCTCACCCAGGGTCGCGTCGACGTCGCGCTCCTGCGGAGCAAGATCAAGGATCCCGGCGTACGCCTGGAGCCACTCACCACCGAACGACGCCATGCCGTGCTGCCCGCCGACAGCCCGCTCGCGGATCGCCCGGCACTGCGGTTGGCGGACCTCATCCCGTACCCCATCGCTTTGAATGCGGTTTCCGGCAACACGACGCTGGACCTGTGGCCGCGCGACGCCGCGCCGAAGACGACGGTGGCGGTCGCGAACACCGACGACTGGCTGATGGCGATCGCCGCCGGGCGGGCCACCGGGGTGACCACGACAGCGACCGTGGAGACCTACCCGATGCCGGCCGTGGTCTTCGTGCCGCTGATCGACGCCCCCGAGGTGACCGTCTACCTCGGACTCCGGGAGCCCGCCAGCCACCCCGCGGCGGCCGATTTCGCGGTGCTGGCGCACGAGATCGTGAAGGTTCCGTGATCAGGGTCGATCTTTTCGGAGAGTGACGAGTAGTCTCCCCGAGATTTGTTCAACGGGGAGGACCATCGATGAGAAGACTGCATCTCGCAGTCCTGGCCGGCGTGGCTCTGGCAGTCGGCGCCGTGCCGATCGCCGCGCACGCCGCGCCGAAGCCGCAGATCCATTTCGAGCATCTGACGCTGGTGCCGCCGAGCGGCAAGAGCCAGTCGATCTATCTGACCGCGGACGAGGACTTCACGCTGCACGACGTCACCGTGACCGTGGACGCCGCGCGGGCGGCCGGGGTGGCGACGGTCGAGCCGACGTTCGACTTCGGGCCGTGCGTGCAGACCTCCGCGACGCTGTCGACCTGCACCTTCGACACGCTCACGCAGGACGTCATCGCGTATGTCGGTTCGTTCGAGATCGACCCCGCCGAGGACGCGGCGCTGGGTGACGAGGGCACCGTCACGATCAGTGTGCGCAGCGACGAGGCCTCGTTCTCGCGTACTTCGAAGATCTCGATCGGTGAGGGCGTGCGGCTGGAGGGTGGCGAACAGATCATGGAGCGCTCCGCCGCGCCGGGCGAGACCTTCGCCTCGCCGCTGAGCGTCCGCAACGCCGGCGAGCAGACGATCCACGGCGTCGAGCTGTTCTTCTACATCGACCCCTGGTACGTCCCGGCCAAGAGATTCTCGAACTGCGAATACGGTCCGCGGGCCGCGTTCTGCCGCTTCGACCTCGACCTCGAACCGGGCACGACCTACGCCACCTCGGAGGACGTGCCGATGCGGGTGCGGCCGGACTACCCGGCGCCCGGCGTGATCGGGACCGGCTTCGACTGGCGGACCCCAGCCGACAACCGCGACAACGTCGACCTGGTCAAAAGCCAAAACCCTGCCAAGGGTACGGACGGAGCGCTCCGCCTGATCCGGCAGAGCACCGCCCGTCAGGCCGCTCCCCCGCAGACCGACACCACGATCGCGGACTCCCAGGTGACCATCGTGCAGGTCACCGGCACCCAGACCGCCGACGTGGCGGCGGCCGGCGCAACGGTCCGTGGCGCGGTCGGCGCAACCGTGACGGCGAAGGTCGGCGCACACAACGACGGCCCGGCATTCGCGCAGGGCTTCCCCGACGCGGCGGCCGTGGTCACGGTCACTCCCCCGGCGGGCACCACGGTGGTCGACGTGCCGGACGGCTGCGAGAAGGCCGGCGCCACCTTCGTTTGCACCACGACGACGCTGACCTTCGACCCGGGCACCGCGATCACGTGGCCGTTCGGGCTGCGCATCGACCGGGCCGGCGAACTGTCCGGCACGGTCTCGGCGACGTCGGCGACCACCGACGGCGACAGGTCCAACAACACGGCGCGCCTGCTGGTCAATCCGCCTGCGGGCAGCGGCGGGGGCAATCCAGGTGGCGGCGGCGGCCAGCCGGGACTTCCGGTGACCGGCGCGCCGGTGGGGCTGATCGGCGGCGTGGCCGCGCTGCTGCTGGCGGCGGGTGCGGCCGTTGTCGTGGTGACCCGTCGGCGACGCGCCCGATTCGTCGCCTGACGGCGCCGCGCCGGCCGCGGTCGGCGGCGGGGTTGTTGCGTATGGGTAGGCAAAGCAAGGGCACAACCGCCGCCGGCTCCGCGCGAGAGCCGGCGGCGGCCGGGCGTTGCGCATAGGTAAGCAGAGCAAGGCAGCGGCGACCAGGCGTTGCGCATAGGTAAGGAGAGCAAGGACACAACCCGCCGCAAGCTCCACGCGAGAGCCGGCGGCGGCCCGCACACCCCGTGAGCCTCGCGGGTATTGCGTATATGTGTGCAGAGCAAAGGGCCGACCCGGCGCTTCCTCTAAGGGCGCAGAGCAGGCAACCGGCCCGGCGCTTCCTCCAAGGCCGCAGAGCAAAGCGGTCAGCGCGGCGCCGCCGACGAGGGCACAAAGCAAGCAGCCGACCCGGCGCTTCCTCCAAGGCCGCAGAGCAAAGCGGTCAGCGCGGCGCCGCCGACGAGGGCACAAAGCAAGCAGCCGACCCGGCGCTTCCTCCAAGG
>NZ_JBVJIP010000005.1:491772-506778 GCF_055586225.1 Actinoplanes sp. NPDC051388
GGCCGCAGAGCAAAGCGGTCAGCGCGGCGCCGCCGACGAGGGCACAAAGCAAGCAGCCGACCCGGCGCGGCCCCAGAGGGCGCAGCAAGCAGCCAGCCCTGCGCTGCCTCAGAGGCCGCAGAGCAAAGCGGTCAGCGCGGTGATTGCTGGGCGGTCACCGCGGCCGGGACCGACGGGTCGAAGAGCAACGTGAGGTGGTTGGCGTCGGCGCGGGCCGTCGTCAGGCGTGGCACCAGCGTCTGGGCCCGGGCCAGCGCCGCGTCGGACAGGAAAGGCTTGGCCTGGTCGTTGGCGCCGCGGGCCGCCGCGATCACGTGGACCGGCGCCGCCGACCTGGCCAGGGCGCCCAGCGTGGGCGGGCCGGCCAGGGCGTCCGCGGCGTCGTCGATCAGCCGGCCGTTGTCGACCCGGGGGCGCAGTGCGCCGGGCGGGCCAGCATGTAGCCGGCCCACTCCAGCATCGCCGGGCGCAGGTCCGGGCGGTTCGCGATGGCCTTGCCCTCGGCGGTGTTCGCGAAGGACTCCGGGTCGCGCCAGCGGCGGTCCAGCATTCGGGTGGATGCCCAGAACAGGGCCCGGACCACCGGACCGCGCATGAGGATCGACGGGTCGGGGGCCACGCCGCCGTCCAGCAGCACCACGCGGCGGGCCCGGTCGCCCAGCTTGTCGGCCAGCAGCGGGGCGAGGAACGCGCCCATCGAGTGGCCGATCACCACCACCTCGTGGAGCTGCAGTTCGTCCGCGACGCGGAGGACCGCCTGGGCGTGGCCGCGCAGTCCGGGGCCGGCGGCGACGCCGACGGAGCCGCCTCGGCCGGGCAGGTCGGGGGCGATCACGCGGTGGCCGGGCAGCGCCGCCGCGACCGCGCTCCACACCTGTGACGTGCTGGTCAGGCCGTGCAGGGCGAGCACCGCCGGCGAGTCCGCCGGGCCCCACTCGGCAACGGTCAGTCCCGCGACGACCCGTCGTTCACCCATTCCAGTCCCCGTCCGTGGTCGGCCAGAGGCCGCGCTGCTTGTAGACGTCGCGGAGAACCTCGACCCGGTCGGTCATGATGCCGTCTACACGCAGGTCGAGGAGGCGGTTCATCTCGGCCGGGTCGTCGATCGTCCAGACGTGGACTTGCAGGCCGAGCCGGTGGGCGTACCGGATGAATCTGGTGTCGGCCAGGGTGATCCGCCCGGAGCGCACCGGGACCTGGGCCGCGACCACCGACGCCGGCAGCCGCAGGCGCCGGCCCAGCAGGGACGCGATCCGCAGGCGGGCGATGCCGCGGCGGCCCAGCGAGGTGGCCACGGCGGGACCGGCCAGGGCGCGCGCCGTGGCGAGCCGCTCGTCGCTGAAGGACGCCAGCAGCACGCGGTCCTGGGCGGCGGATCGCTGGATCACCGAGACGGCGGGCGCGACGACCGGGCCGGACTTGAGGTCGATGTTGAAGCGCACCGAGGGCCACGCGCCGAGCACCTCGTCCAGCCGGGGCACCGCGCCGGCGCCGCCGATCCGGACCGACGCCAGGTCGGCCCAGCGCAGGTCCGAGATGGCCGACGCCTGGCCGGTCAGGCGGCGCAGGTCGCGGTCGTGGAAGACCACCGGCACGCCGTCGGCAGTGGCGTGCACGTCGGTCTCCACATAGCGGTAGCCGAGCGCGACCGCGCGGCCGAACGCCTCCGCGGTGTTCTCGTCGCCCTCCGCGGCGCCGCCCCGATGGGCGAACGCCAGCGGAGGCGCGCCGAGAAAACCCATGGTCACCAGGTTACGGCGATGTACTTCGACTCGAGGTATTCCAGCATTCCCTCGTGGCCGCCCTCGCGCCCGATGCCGCTCTGCTTGACCCCGCCGAACGGCGCCGCCGGGTCGCTGACCAGGCCGCGGTTGAGGCCGACCATGCCGGCCTCGATCGCCTCGCTGACCCGCAGGCCGCGGGCCAGATCGCCGGTGTAGACATACGCGACCAGCCCGTATTCGGTGTCGTTGGCGAGGCGCACGGCCTCCTCCTCGGACGAGAAGGTCACGATCGGCGCGACCGGCCCGAAGATCTCCTCGCGCAGGATCGGCGCATCGGGAGTGACCCCGGTCAGCACGGTCGGCGGGTAGTAGAAGCCGGGACCCTCGGGCCGGGCTCCGCCGATCACCGCGGACGCCCCGCCGGAGATGGCCTCCTTGACCAGGCTGTCCACCTTGTCGACGGTGTCCTCGTTGACCAGCGGTCCGACCTGGGTGTCCGGCGACGTGCCCGGGCCCATCCGCAGGGCCGACATCCGCGAGGCAAGCTCGTCCGAGAACGCGGAGGCGATCGAGGCCTCCACGAAGAACCGGTTCGCCGCCGTGCACGCCTCCCCGCCGTTGCGCATCTTGGCGATCATCGCCCCGTCGACGGCGGCGGAAAGGTCGGCGTCGGCGAAGACCACGAACGGCGCGTTGCCGCCGAGCTCCATCGACGTGTTGACCACGCTCTCCGCGGCCTTCGCGAGCAGCAACCGGCCGACCTCGGTCGAGCCGGTGAAGGAGATCTTGCGGACCCGGGGGTCGTCCAGCATCGCGTTGACGACCTTGCCGGAGCTGCGGGACGGCAGCACGTTGACCACCCCGGCCGGCACGCCCGCCTCGGCCAGGATCGCGGCCATGGCGAGTGCGGTGAGCGGGGTGTCGCTGGCCGGCTTGAGGATGACCGTGCAGCCGGCGGCCAACGCCGGGCCGATCTTGCGGGTGGCCATCGCGGCCGGGAAGTTCCACGGCGTGACCAGCACGCAGACGCCGACCGGCTGGCGCACCACCAGGATCCGGTTGGCGCCGGCCGGTGCGGTGCCGACCGTGCCCTCGGCGCGCACCGCCTCCTCCGCGTACCACCGGAAGAACTCGGCGGCGTACGTCACCTCGCCCTTCGCGTCGGTCAGCGCCTTGCCGTTCTCCAGGCTGATCAGCTTGGCCAGCTCGTCGGCGCGTTCGGTCATCAGGTCGAACGCGCGACGCAGAATCTCGGACCGCTGCCGGGGCGGGGTGGCCGCCCACTCGGGCAGGGCCGCGGCCGCCGCGTCGACGGCCGCTCCCGCGTCCTCCACGGTGCCGTCGGACACCGTGGCGATGACGTCGCCGGTGGCCGGGTCGAGCACGTCGAAGCGGGACGCGGCCGGCGCCCACTTGCCGCCGATGAAGAGATCGGTCTCCACTGCAACAACACCCCAAATCAGTATGGATTGGCGACGACCAGGTCCTGGGCCGGGAACAGGGTGAGGATGCGTGGCCCGTCAGGTGTCACCACGACCTCCTCCTCGATCCGCGCGGCCGAGAACCCGTCACTCGCCGGGCAGTAGGTCTCCAGTGCGAAGACCATGCCCACCTGCAGCTCCACCGGCTCGGTCATGCTGTTGAGCCGCGAGATGATGGGCCGCTCGTGCAAGCCCAAGCCTAGGCCGTGCCCGAACTGCAGGCCGAACGCCGCCATCTCGTTCTCGAAGCCGAACTCGGTCGCCTTCGGCCAGACCGAGGCGATCTCGTCGGTGCCCACTCCGGGTCGGACGGCGGCGATCGCCGCGTCCATCCATTCCCGTGCTTTCGCGTACGCCTCGCGTTGCGAAGCCGTGCTGCTGCCCACCCCGAGTGTCCGGTAGTAGCAGGTCCGGTACCCGTTGAACGAGTGAATGATGTCGAAGAACGCCTGGTCGCCGGGGCGGATGATGCGGTCGGTGAAGTTGTGCGGGTGCGGGTTGCAGCGCTCCCCCGACACCGCGTTCACCGCCTCGACCTGGTCCGAGCCCATCTCGTAGAGCCGCTTGTTGGCCAGCGCGACGATCTCGTTCTCCCGGATCCCCGGCTTGAGCACCTCGACGATGTCCTGGTAGACCCCGTCGACCATGGCCGCGGCCTGGTTGAGCAGCATGATCTCGTCGGCCGACTTGATCACCCGGGCGTCCAGCATGAGCTGCTGGGCGTCCACCACGGTGAGGCCCTGGCGCTGCATCTCGAAGAGGAAGGCGGGCTCGACGATGTCCACGCCGACCGGCTGGTCGGCCACCCCGGCGTCGGTGAGCATGCCCTTGATCTCGCGGACCGCCGACTCCATCAGCCCGGCCGAGGGGGCGATCGCGCCGCGCAGCCCGAGCATGCCCGCCCGGCAATCGTCAGGAGAAAGCCACGGCGAGTAGAGCTTGTGGTGCCGGGCGGCCGAGCCGAAGTCCCACAGGGTCGGTCCGGCGTCGCGGGTGAGCAGCGCGTACCGGGTCATCTTGTCGCCGAGCGCGCCGCCGATCCAGGTCTGCGTGGTGTAGCGGATGTTGTAGAAGTCGAAGAGCAGGAAGGCGCCGCACTCCGAGCCGGCCAGGGACTTGCGGGCGCGTTCCAGCCGGTAGCGACGCAGCCGGTCGAAGTCCACCCGCGTTTCGTAGTCGACCCCCATGTGCCCGGGGGCGCCCAGCGGCCGGGTCATGCCGAGAGCCCGTCGTCGACCACGACGTCCTCGGGCTTCAAGGAAAGTCCCGAGGCGGCGGCCTGCTGGTCCAGCAGGATGGCGAAGTCCTCGGTGACCCGGCCGCTGGACACGGTCGCCTGCACCAGCTGGGCGGTCAGCGCGGCCAGCGGCATCGGCACGTCCAGCTCGTGCCCGGCGGCCAGCCCCAGGTCGAAGTCCTTACGCAGCAGCAGCGGCGTGAACGTGGGTGTGTAGTCGAGGTGCACGAACGCGGGCGACTTGTAGCGAGTGAACATCGAGCCCATCACGCTGTCGTTGAGGAAGGCCAGAAACGCGGCGCGCGACACCCCGCCCTTCTCGGCGAGCACGGTGATCTCGGCCAGGCACTGGGTGACCACGCCGAGCATCAGGTTGTGGCAGATCTTCACCAGCCGGGCGACGTCGTCCTCGCCCACGTACGTGACACCCTTGCCGAGCGGCTCGAGCAGGTGCTCGACCTTGCGGAAGGTCTCCTCCGAGCCGCTCACGCAGAGCGACAGCCGGCCGGCCTTGACCACCTTGGCGTTGCCGCTGACCGGCGCGGAGAGGAACTCGACGCCGAGTTCGGCGGCGGCCACCCGGATCATCGCGGACGACTCGGTGGAGACTGTCGAGCAGTCCACCACGATGCTCGGCAGCCGGGCCGGGTCGGCGAGCAGTCCGCCCTCGCCGAGCAGCACCTGCTCCAGGTCCTTCGCGGTGGAGACCATGGTGAACACCACGTCCCGGTCACGCAGGTCGGCGATCTCGCCGGCCACCGCGCACCCGGTCGCCTCCGCCTTCGCCCGGGTGCGGTTCCAGATCATCGGGGCCGCTCCGGCGTGGTGCAGCCGGATCGCCATGGCCGCGCCCATCCGGCCCGCGCCGATCCAGCCGACGGTCAGAGCACTCATCACGAAACCTCACTTGATTGCGAGCTGGAAGTCGGTGCGGGCGCCGCGGCGCCGCCCAGGTACAGGGTTGCCATTTCGGGGTGGTCCTTGACCTCGGCCGCGGTGCCGGTGAGCCGCACCTTGCCGCCCTCCATCACCACGCCGTGGGTGGCCAGGCCGAGGCCGAGCCGCACGTTCTGCTCGACCAGCAGCACCGTGGTGCCGCCGCCGTTCAGGCTCTGGATCAGCTCGGCCACCGCGGCCAGGCTCTTCGGGTCCAGGCCCAGGGACGGCTCGTCGAGCAGCAGCAGCCGCGGGTCGAGCATCAGGCAGCGGGCGATCTCCACCATCCGGCGCTGCCCACCGGACAGGTTGCCCGCGGTGTCGCCGGCGCGCTCCTTGACGATCGGGATGCGGTCCACGATCACGTCGTAGCGCTCGGCCAGCAGCTTGCGGTTGCGGCGGATCAGGAAGCCGCCGAGCTGCACGTTCTCGCGGACGGTCATCTGCGGGAACAGCGCGTCGGACTGCGGCACCTGGGTGATGCCGAGCCGCAGGATCTCGTCCGGAGCCAGGCTGTCCATGCGCCTGCCGTCCATCTCGATCGAGCCGTCACCGCAGCGCAGCAGCCCGCTGATCACCTTGAGCACTGTCGACTTGCCCGCGCCGTTCGGCCCCACGATGCAGGTCACCGTGCGGTCGGCGCAGTGCAGGTCGACACCCTGCAGCACGTTCCCGCCGCCGTATCCGGCGGTCACTCCGCTAAGCGTGAGCATCGAGCGTCCTCTCCACCTCGGGCGGGGTCTCGGCCTGCCAGTCGTCGCCCAGGTAGGCGTCGAGCACCACCGGGTCGTGCCGGATCTGCTGCGGCGGGCCGTAGGCGATCGGCTTGCCGCGGGCGAACACGTGCACCGGGTCGCACAGGTCCAGCACCAGCGGAATGTTGTGCTCGACCACCAGGAACGAGACGCCGCTGCGGTTCAGCTCGCGGATCACCTCGGTGAGCCGGCCCAGCAGGCTCGGGTTCACGCCGCCGGCCGGTTCGTCGAGCAGGATCAGCTTCGGCTCGAGCATCAGCACCTGGGCCAGCTCGACGAGCTTCTGCTGGCCGTAGGACAGGTCGCCGGCCCGCTGAGCGCCGAAACTGCCCAGCCCGACGATGTCCAGCAACTCCTTGGCCCGCTGCGCCTCGGCGCCGCTGACCGCGTCCGCGAACATGGTGCGCACCCGGCTGTCCGGCAGCGGCGCGACCACGTTCTGCAGGACCGTCATCTCCTTGAAGAGCCGGGTCACCTGGAAGGTGCGGCCCAGTCCGAGATGCCCGCGGGTCCACGGGTTGAGCCTGTCGATCCGCTCGCCGTCGAACCACACCTCGCCCTCGTCGGCGGCCATCGTGCCGGTGATCAGGTTGAACAGGGTGGTCTTGCCGGACCCGTTCGGGCCGATCAGCGCGGTGATCGAGCCGCGTTCCACGGTCAGGTCGGCGTGATCCACGGCGACCAGTCCGCCGAAGCGCTTGGTCGCGCCCTTCACTTCGAGCAGCGGGCCGGTTTCGGTCGCGGGAGGAGCGAGGCGTTCGCGGACCACGGTCGTGTCGTGCGACAACGCGCCGACCTGGTTCGTGTATGACGTCTCCACCGGATGCCGCTTGCGCCACGCCTTCTCGAAGGTGGGCAGCAGGCCGGCCGGCAGGAACAGCACGACCAGCACCAGGATGCCGCCGAGCAGCAGCACCCGCGACGAGCTGCCGCCGCCGAAGACGGTCGCGCCCTCGGTGAGCAGCTGCACGATGAATGCGCCGAGCACCGGGCCGTAGAGCGTGCCGCGACCGCCGACCAGCGCGGACAGCACGATCATGACGCTGCCCAGGATCGCGAACGACCCCACCGGGTTGATGAACGTCTGGAAGTACGCGTAGACGCCACCCGCCACGCCGATGAAGAACGCGCTGGCCCCGTACGCCAGGATCTTGAAGATCGTGGTGTTGACCCCGATCGACGCGGCCTTGCCCTCGTCCTCGCGGATGGCCACCAGCCCGGTGCCGAACTTGGTGCGGGCGATCCACGCGCTGAACAGCACGGTCAGCACCAGCAGCAGCAGGAAGACGTAGTAGAACGGGATGTTCTGGAAATCGTTGCTCCAGAACGGCAGGTCGAGCGTGATCCCGTCCGAGCCGTTGGTGAGCGTGTCGAAGTTGGTCGCCACGATCTGCGCGGCGAGCAGCAACGCGATGGTGATGATGACAAAGGCATGACCACGGGTACGCAGGACGACCGACCCGATCAGCACCGCCACCAGCACCGCGACCACCCCGCCCAGCGGCGCCACCCAGAGCGGGTTGACGCCGGTGTGCAACGCGATGATCGCCGCGGTGTAGGAGCCGAGCCCGAGGAACATGCTGTGGCCCAGCGACACGTAGCCGGCGAACCCGGAGACGATGTTCCAGCTGGACGCCTGCACGGCGAGCAGGAACGCGAGCAGCAGAACGCCCTGCGGATAGGGCTGCCACGGGTTGATGACCGGATAGATCAGCAATGCGAGCAGCGCGATCCCGGCGATCAGATGCCGGCGCGGAATCCTCTTGAGGAAGGTCATGCTGGGCCGGTCTGCAATGCCCTGGGATCCTCCGCTGCGCTGTGTCTGATCGGTCATGCCATGTCCTCCCGCAGCTTGGCGCCGAACAGACCCTGCGGCCGAACGAGCAGGACGGCCATGATCACCAGGTAGAAGACCAGCGTCGACCACTGCAGGCCGCCGTAGGTGGCGGTGAGCGTCTCGGCCAGGCCCAGGATCAGCGCACCCGTCAGCGCACCGGGCAGGCTGCCCATGCCGCCCAGCACCACGATGCCGAGCAGCCGGGAGATCCAGTCGTAGTGCGAGGCCGGGAAGAACGGGTAGAGCGTGGAGAGGATCGAGCCGCCCACCCCAGCGCTGGCACTGCCCAGCGCGAAGGCGAGCGCCGCCGTGGCGGTCGCGCCGATGCCGACCAGCGCGGCCGCCGACGGGTTCTGCGAGGTGGCCCGGATGGCCCGGCCGGTCCAGGTGCGGGTCAGCACGACGTAGAGGCCGGCCAGCACGGCGACCGCGGCGAGGAACCCGTACACCTGGGCCTTCGGCAGCAGGATGCCGCCGACCGAGAACGACTCCTCGAAATAGGACGGGGTGGCCGAGCGGAACCGGTTACCCACCGTCACGTTGAGGACGCCCTCGATGACCAGCGCCAGCCCGAAGGTCAGCAGCACCGACATGGACGGCGACTGCCCCCGGATCCGGGAGATGACGAACCGGTACGTGACCCAGCCCAGCCCGAACATCAACGGCGTGGTGATCACCGCGGCCAGGATCGGGTCGATCCCGATCGTCCGCCACAGCCACCAGGTGAACGTGGCGACCAGGATCAGGAAGGCGCCCTGGGCGATGTTGATGATGCGCAGCACCCCGAAGATCAGGGTGAGCCCGGAGGCCATCAGCGCGTACACGCCACCGATGAGCACGCCGAGGGCGAGCGCCTGGACGAACTGGGTCATGTCCGGTCACTTCCAGACGGGCTTGGGGTTCACGACGGTGGTCGAGGTGGCCGCCTCCGCCGGGGCCACCACCTGCGCCTTGCCGTTCTGCCACTGGGCCAGCAGGAACTTGCCGTTCGGCTCGCCGGTGTCCTTCCAGGACAGCGGGCCGAGGATGGTGCTCACCTCGTTGGCGTGCAGCCAGTCGCGCAGCTTGGGCTGGTCCAGCGAGCCGACCGCGGTCACCCCGGCCGCGAGCGCCTCGGCCGCGGCATAGGCGTCTGCCGCGTCCTCCGCCGGATCGGCGTCGGCATAGGCCTTCTTGTACGCCGCCACGAACTCGGCGTTCTTCGGTGTCTTCGCGTCCTGGTGCCAGCTGACCGTGTAGAACACGCCCTCGGTGCTGCCCACCCCGACGCCGTCGCTGTACTGGCCGGCGTTGCTGGGCGCGGACGTCTGGAACATGATCTTCGGCGAGTAGTTCAGCTGCTTCAGCGACCGGACCAGACCGACGCCGTCCTCGAAGACCGCGCCCTGAGCGATCAGGTCGGGCTTCTTCGACGACATCTGCGAGGCGATGGACTGGAAGTTGGTGGTGTCCGCCGGGTACGTCGAGGTGAACACGGTCTGCACGCCGAGCGCCTCGAGCTGCTTCTGCATGCTCTCGATCACCGGCGCCGCGAACGGGTCGTCCTGCGACGGGTACGCCGCGGTCTTGGGCCGGTCCGCCTCGGGCAGCGTCTTGATCCAGTCGACGAACACGTCGGCCTGGTGCGGCGCGGTGGCCGGCTGTGCGAAGAACAGGTATTTGAAGCCGCGGGTGAACATCTTCTCCGCGCCGCCGGCCGGCTCGATGAACACCTTGCCGTTCTTCTCCGCCACCGCGGAGGCCGGGAAGTTGAGCAGCGACGAGAACGTGCCCAGGACCAGGTCGACCTTGTCCTGCGTGATCAGCTTGGTGTAGTCGGTGACCACCGTGTCCTGGCTGCTCGCGTCGTCCACGATCTTCAGCTGGACCTGGCGCCCGAGCAGACCGCCGGCCGCGTTGATCTGGGCGGCCCAGACCTCGTAGCCGCGCTTGGCCTCGCCGCCGGGCTGGGAGAAGTCACCGGTCAGCGGCAGCGAGATGCCGATGGTGATGGGCTGGTCCGTCTCGGTGGCGGTCTGCTCCGAGGGACGGGAACCGCAGGCGCCGAGTGACACGACGGCCGCGAGGGAGGCGGCCAGAACGGCGCGCCGGTTTATCGGACGGGGGGAAATATTCATTCGGGCCCTCCACGATGAGGCGCGGTCAGCGGCACCGCAATCGATTGCGATTGCAAGCATGTCTACGGTGTTGCGTAGATGTCAAGATCTGGGGCTTGCCGTTCCGCAATCGGTTGCGGCAGAGTGGCGGAGGTGATCCGCATCGGGACCTTCACTCCGTCCGTCCTGCTCCGCGTGGCCCGCCGCCTCGGCCGGCTGCCCGGCGAGGTGACCGAGATTCCGGTGGCCTCCTCGCCGGCTCAGTTCGCCGCGCTCGCCGACGGCTCGCTGGACGCCGCGCTCACCTCCCCCGACAACGTGCTCGGGCGCCCGGGGCTGGACGTGCCGGTGGCCGCCGCCATCGACCGCGGCATGGGCCTGGCGCTCTACAGCAAACGAGCGCCCGACGACCTGGCCGGCGCCACCTTCGGCGTGGACGTCCCCAACTCCGGCTTCGCCTTCGCGATGTACGCGATCCTCGACGAGCTGGGCGTCTCCGAGCCGGTGGTCACCGCGCTCGGCGCCACCCCGAAACGGCTGCGCGCGCTGCTCGCCGGCGAGTGCGACGCGACCATGCTCAATGCGGGCAACGAGCTGGTCGCCCTCGATGCCGGATTCGTGCCGCTGGGCGTGGCGCCTCGGCCGTACCTGGGCACCGTGCTGCTCACCCGCGACCCGGCGCTGACCGCCGCCCTGGTCGGCACGGCCGCGACGATCTGCGCCGGCGAGGCGGACGACCTGGTGATCACCGAGGCGCGCGACGCGCTCGGGCTGCCCGCCCCGCTGGCCCGGCGCTACCTGCACCGGATGCGTTCGGCCGAGGAGGGCCTGATCCCGGACGGCGTGGTCGACCCGGCGGCCATGGCCACGGTCACCGGGCTGCGCCACCGGTACGGCGGATGACCGAGCCCACCCGCGGCTCGTTGCGGCTGCTCCAGGCGAGCTCGTTCGTCAGCACGCTGGACCGGTTCGGGATGCCGCCGATGCTGGTGGTGATGGCCGCCGCGCTGGACGTGCCGCTGTCCACGATCGTCTGGGCGGCCGGGTTGTACTACCTGGCATACGGAGTGATGCAACCGGTCTGGGGCGTGGTGTCCGACCGGCTCGGCCGGGTGCGCACCCTGCGGCTCTCGCTGTCGCTGGCCGCGCTCGGCTCGGTCGCGTCCGCCTGCGTGCTCAACGCGACCCAGCTCGGCATCGCCCGCGCGGTGACCGGCGCGCTGTTCGCGGCGGCCATCCCGACCGGCCTGATCTACGTCGGCGACACCGTGCCCGGCGTCCGGCGGCAGACCGAGATCACCAACCTGATGACCGGGGTGGCGGTCGGCACCGCACTCGCCGCGGTCGGCGCCGGGGCGCTGGCCGCGTCGGTGAGCTGGCGGATCCCGTTCGCGGTGTCGGCGGTCCTCGCGGCCACCCTCGCGGTGCTGCTGCGCCGGCTGCCCGAGCCACAGACCGGGCGGGCCCCCGAGCCGATGCTCGCGCCGGCCCGCCGCCTGATCCGATCGCGCAGCGCCCTGCTGGTGCTGGCGCTCGCCCTGCTCGAGGGCGCGGTCCTGCTCGGGGCGCTCACCCTGCTGCCGGCCGCGATCGAGCAGGCCGGCACCGGCACCGCGCTGGCCGGCGCGATCACCGCGGTGTACGGCGTCGCGGTGTACGGCTTCGCCCGGCTCACCGGCTATCTGTCCCGGCGCCGCCCGGCGTGGTGGCTGATCGCGGCCGGCGCGACCGCGGCCGTCGCCGCCTGCCTGCTGGCCGCCGTCTCCCGCGCGCCGGTGGCCGCGGCCGGCGTGGCGGTGCTGCTGGGGCTGGCCTGGGCGGGCATGCACTCGTCACTGCAGACCTGGGCCACCCTGGTGCTGCCGTCCGCACGGGCCACCGTGGTGTCCTTGTTCGCCGGGTCGCTGTTCGCGGGCAGCGCGATCACTTCGGCGCTGTTCGCGGGGCCGGCCTCGGACGGCCGGTTCACGTTGATCTATGCGGCGCTGGCGATCGGCTGCGTGCCGCTCGGCGCACTGGCCACCATCGCCCGCGCTCGCTGGCGGGAACCCGCCCTGATCGGAGACCAACGATGAGCGTCCCTAGACTCAGCCGCGTGCCGGCACCGACGCTCCGCGACGTGGCGAACCTGGCCGGCGTCCACCCGGCCACCGCCTCCCGCGCCCTGAACCCCTCGACCCGGGCCCTGGTCAACGCGGACACCGCCCGCAAGGTGCTGCGCGCCGCCGAGTCGATCGGCTACCAGCCCAACCCGATCGCGCGCAGCCTCAAGACCGCCCGCACGTCGACCGTCGGACTGGTCATCCCCGACCTGACCAACCCGCTGTTCCCGCCGATCGTGCGCGGCATCGAGGACGTGCTGTCCGCGGCGGGATACAGCGCCTGGATCGTGAACACCGACAACGACCCGGCCCGCGAGGAGACACAGGTCGAGTCGCTGCGCTCGCGCCAGGTCGAGGGGCTGATCATCGCCACCGCCCGGCGCGAGCATCCGCTGCTCGACCGGCTGCACGCCCACGGCGTACGGATCGTGCTGGTCAACCGCAAGGTGGACGACCTGGACCTGCCGTCCGTGACGGCCGACGACGAAGCCGGCATCCGGATGGCGGTGGCGCACCTGGCCGGCCTGGGGCACCGCCGGATCGCCCACCTGGCCGGGCCGCAGGACACGTCGACCGGGGTGAGCCGGTCCCGGGCGTTCCGGCACGCGGTGCGCGACCTCGGGCTGGACGACGACCCCGAGCTGATGGTCGAGTGCGGCTACTGGTCGGAGAACCAGGGCGCGGCCGGCCTGCGCACGATGCTCGACGCCGGCACCCGGTTCACCGGCATCGTGGCCGGCAACGACCTGATCGCGCTGGGCTGCTACGACGTGTTCGCCGAGCGCGGCATCGACTGCCCCGGCGAGATCAGCGTCGTCGGCTTCAACGAGATGCCGTTCCTCGACAAGATGAGCCCGCCGCTGACCACGGTGAGCGTGCCGCACTACGAGATCGGCAGCGAGGCGGCCCGGCTGCTGCTGGACACCCTGGAGGACCCGGACCGGCACCCGCGCTCGGTGCTGATGTCCCCGTCGCTGGTGGTCCGAGCTTCCACCGCGGCGCCTGCCTAGATCGCGATTTCGTGGGGTACAGCCTCCACATGACCACCGTCGACGAACGCGAACGCACCTTCTTCGGCCAGCCGCGCATGCTCGCCAGCCTGTTCGGCGTCGAGCTGTGGGAGCGGTTCTCGTTCTACGGCATGCAGGGCATCCTGCTGATCTACCTGTACTACACCGCCGCCCAGGGCGGGCTCGGCATCGACCAGGACACGGCGACCAGCATCGTCGGCGCGTACGGCGGCAGCGTCTACCTGGCCACGGTGATCGGCGCCTGGCTGGCCGACCGCATCTTCGGCCCCGAGCGAGTCCTGTTCGGAGCGGCCATCCTGGTGATGATCGGCCACCTCTGCCTGGCCGTCATCCCCGGCATCGCCGGCGTGGCGGCCGGCCTGATCTGCATCGCGCTCGGCAGCGGCGGCGTCAAGGCCACCGCGACCGCCCTGGTCGGCACCCTCTACGCCGCCGACGACGAACGCCGCGACGCCGGCTTCTCCCTGTTCTACCTGGGCATCAACCTCGGAGCGCTGGTCGGCCCGCTGCTGACCGGCCTGCTCCAGCAGGAGGCCGGTTTCCACTGGGGCTTCGGCCTGGCCGCGGCCGGCATGGCGATCGGCCTGACCCAGTACGCGATCGCCCGCCGCCACCTGAGCGACGCGGCCCGCGAGGTGGCGAACCCGCTGCCCGCCGACCGCCGACCGCTGGTCGCGGCGATCGCCGCCGCGGGAGTCGTGGCCATCGCGGTGCTGGCCTTCGCGGGCCTGATCCCCGCCGCCCGCCTCTCCACCATCGTGGTGATCCTGAGCATCATCGCCGCGGTCGCCTACTTCGCCGTGATCCTGAGCAGCCACAAGGTCAACGCCACCGAGCGCCGCCGGGTGATCGCGTTCATCCCGCTGTTCCTGACGAGCGCCGTCTTCTGGTCCCTCTACCAGCAACAGTTCACCGTCGTCACGGTCTACTCCGACCAGCGCCTGAACCGCGACCTCTTCGGCTGGACCATGCCGGTCTCCTGGGTGCAGTCGATCAACCCGGTCTTCATCATCGTGCTGTCCGGCGTATTCGCCGCCCTGTGGACCAGACTGGGCCCGCGCCAGCCGTCGACCCCGGTGAAGTTCGGCCTGGGCACGATCATCATGGGCGTGGCCTTCCTGCTCTTCCTCCCCCTGGCCGGCGGCGGCCCGAACAGCGCCCCGCTGCTCGCCCTGGCCGGCATCCTGCTGGTCTTCACGGTCGCCGAACTGCTGCTCTCCCCCGTCGGCCTGTCGGTGTCGACCAAGCTGGCGCCCGAGGCCTTCCGCACCCAGATGGTCGCCCTGTTCTTTCTGTCGGTGGCCCTGGGCACGGCGATGTCCGGCACGCTGGCCGGCTACTACAGCGAGGACCACGAGGTCCCGTATTTCGGCATCCTCGGCGCAATCGCCATCGTGGTCGGCGCGATCGTCGTGGCCCTGACTCCGATGCTGCGCCGCCAGATGTCCGGCGTCCGCTGACGTACCCGCTGTGGGCGCGTCGCCGGTTCTTTCCCCGGCGCGACGTTGCCCCCGGGTTGTGGCCGTTCCTGGGGTTCGTTGTGGCGTCGGGCCTTGGGTGGGTTGGCGGGGGCTCTTCTTGTATTCGGTGGCGGCTTGGTGAGTGCGTGATGGTTGCTGTCCGGCCGCGGATCTCTTTGTTTGGTTCGGGTTGGTCTCTCAAACTCGAGCTGTTTCGCCCTGCTTTTGGGTTGCTCGTGGTGGGTTGGCTCGTCGTTGTCGGGTTGGCGGGGTCAGTGCGTGGTGGGTGGCGGTGGTGGGTCGGGGGTGTGTTGTTCCCGCCAACCCCACGCGGGAACAACACACCC
>NZ_JBVJIP010000006.1:0-155189 GCF_055586225.1 Actinoplanes sp. NPDC051388
GAACTCGGCGACACCCTCGGCGGCGAGGACTCCGAGTTCGAGGTCGCCGAAACCCGGGTCGCCCTCGGCCCCGCCCTCGCCACCCTCGACGAGCGCGAGCAGAAGATCCTCACCCTGCGCTTCTACGGCAACCTGACCCAGTCGCAGATCGCCGACCAGGTCGGCATCTCGCAGATGCACGTCTCCCGGCTGCTGACCAAGGCGCTCACCAAGCTGCGCGCGCACCTGGCGACCGACACGATCTGATGTTCCCCCGCCGCGGGCGGCCGGTCCTCGGACCGGCCGTTCGTGTGTCTACGACAGGTGAGCGTCGGCCCACTGCCGCAAGGTGCGGGCCGGTCGGCCGAGCACCTCGGGCACGGTCGGCGTCACCACCGACTCGTCCAGCTTGCCCTCGGCGAAGAAGCTGTAGAACGCGTCGGCGTACGGCTTGGGCAGGGTGGCGTCCATCTGGCGGCGGGTCTCCTCATCGCTGAGCCCGACCGCGGTCAGGTCGCGGCCCAGCACCTCGCCCATGATCCGCACCTGGTCGGCCGGCAGCAGCGCCTCCGGCCCGGTGATCCGATAGGTCTGGCCGGCGTGGCCGTCGCCGGTCAGCGCCGCGGCCGCCATCGCCGCGATGTCCAGCGGGTCGATCAGCGCCACCGGCACCGACGGGAACGGCACCTCGACCCGGTCGCCGGCCCGCACCTGCGGCATCCAGCGCAGCACGTTCGACATGAACGAGCTGGGCCGCAGGATCGTCCACTCCGGACCGGCGGCGTGCACCGCCCGCTCGGACTCGATCATGTAGCTGGACAGCGCGTCGGTGCGGTGGCCGCCCTCGGCCGAGCTGCCGGTGAGCAGCACGATGCGGGTGACACCGGCCGCGGCCGCCGCCTCCGCCACGCCCGGATAGCCCGGCATCAGATAGAGCGCGTGCACGCCGTCGAACGGGATGGCATCGGGGCTGGTCAGGTCGCCGATCACCGGCTCGCGGCCGGCCGGCGCACGGGCCGCGTCACGCACCAAAGGCCGCGCTTCGGGCAGCAGACCGAGCAGTTCCGAGCCGATATTTCCCGTCGCGCCACTGACCAGGATCATCGGCCGAGCGTATCCCGGGCCCGGTTCGGGTAAAACGGAGCACATGGACGAAGCGGAGTGGGTCCGGCATGCCGTGTGGTGGCAGGTCTATCCCCTGGGGTTCACCGGCGCGTGGCCGGCCCGGGACGAGGATCTGGACGGTCATCGGCTGCGCCGCATCGGTGACTGGCTGGACTACGCGATCGAGCTCGGCGCGTCCGGCCTGGCGCTGGGCCCGATCTTCGCCAGCGAGACGCACGGCTACGACACCGTCGACCACTTCCGCGTCGACCCGCGGCTGGGCGACGACGCGGACTTCGACGCGCTGGTGAAGGCCGCGCACGACCGGGGGCTGCGGGTGCTGCTGGACGGCGTGTTCAACCACGTCGGGCGGGACCATCCGGCCTTCCAGGCGGTGCTCGAACAGGGCCCCGACGCGCCGACCGCCGGCTGGTTCCGGCTGCGCTGGCCGGGGCCGGAATATGACAACTTCGAGGGGCACGACGCCCTGGTCGCGCTCAACCACGACGAGCCGGCCGTCGCGGACCTGGTGGTCGAGGCGATGAGCCACTGGCTCGGGCGCGGTGCGGACGGCTGGCGCCTGGACGTTGCGTACGGCGTACCGGTCGAGTTCTGGGCCAAGGTCTTGCCGAGAGTGCGGGAACGCCATCCCGGGGCGTATTTCGTCGGCGAGGTCATCCACGGCGACTATGCGCAGTTCGTGGCCGGGTCCACGATGGACTCGGTCACGCAATATGAACTGTGGAAGGCGATCTGGAGCTCGCTCAACGAGGGCAACTTCTATGAGCTGGACCATGCGCTCGGGCGGCACAACGACTTCCTGTCGTCGTTCGTGCCGCTGACCTTCGTCGGCAACCACGACGTGACCCGGATCGCCAGCCAGCTGACCGACGAACGCGACCTGTCCCTCGCGCTGGCCGTGCTGATGACCGTGGGCGGCACGCCGAGTGTCTATGCGGGCGATGAGCAGGGCTTCACCGGCGTCAAGGAGGACCGCGAGCACGGCGACGACGCGGTGCGGCCGCCGTTCCCGGCGAGCCCCGACCAGCTCGCGCCCTTCGGCCGGCCGATCTATCAGCTGCACCAGGAGCTGATCGGGCTGCGCCGCCGGCACGCCTGGCTGCACCGCGCCCGCACCCGCCAGATCCACCTGGCCAACGAGCAGTACGCCTATGAGGCCACCGACGGCAACCGGGCGCTGCTGGTCTGCCTGAACACCGCCGACGAGCCGGCCGAGTTCGCCGGACAGCGGGTCGAGGCGCACAGCTACGCGATCGTCGAGCGCTGACGCGACCGCAGGTAGAGCAGCGCGATCACCACCAGCGCGGCCGCCTCCATGGCCGCGCCGACCAGCGGCGTGGCCGCGTATCCCCAGCCCGCGGTGATCGCCACCGAGGCCAGATAGGCCCCCGCCGCGTTGCCGAGGTTGAACGCGGACACCGCCGACGACGAGGCGAGCAGATTCTGCCCGTCGCCGCCGGCGCTCAGCACGACGTTGGTGGTCAGGCCCGGCACGGTGGCATAGGCGACCACGCCCAGCACGAACAGGGTGATCGCGGCAGGCAGCGGCGCACGCGAGGTCCACGCGAACGCGACCAGCACGACAAGCATGGCGGCGGACGCGACGAGCAGCGTGCGGAACAGGTCGCGGTCCGCGGCACGCGCCCCGATCACGTTGCCCGCCACCAGCCCGCACCCGAAGAGCGCGAGCAGCCAGGGCAGGGCGCCCGGCCGGAACCCGGCGACGTCCACCAGCAGCGGCGCGACGAACGTGAACGGGGCGTAGACCGCGCCGAAGGCGAGCGCGGTGGCCAGCAGGGCGAGCCACACGCGCCGGCTGCGGAAGGCGGCGAGCTGCTCGCGTACCGGTGGGGCGTCGCCCCTGCTCGCCGGCACCGCGACCGCGGTGGCCACGGCGGCGACCAGACCCAGGGCGGCCATCGCCCAGAACGTCACGGGCCAGCTGAAGGCCTGACCGAGCCAGGTGCCCAGCGGCACGCCGGCCACGTTGGCGATGGTCAGGCCGCTGAGCATGGTCGCGATCGCGGCGTTGCGGCGCTCGGGCCCGACCAGGTCACCGGCCACGATGGTGGCGAAGCCGATGAACGCGCCGTGACACAGCGCCGCGACCACCCGGCCGGCCAGCATCAGCGCGTAGGTCTCGGCGAGAGCCGACATCACGTTGCCGACGATGAAGAGGCCCAGCAGCGCGACCAGCACCGGTTTGCGGCCGCGCTTCGCCACCAGGGCGGTGACGATCGGACCGCCGATCACCACGCTCAGGGCGTACCCGGAGATCAGCAGGCCGGCCCGCGGGATCGACACACCGAGTGAGGTGGCGATGTCCGGCAGCAGGCCGGTGATCACGAACTCGGTGATGCCGAGCGCGAACGTGCCCAGCGCCAGCGCCGCCAGGGCGCCCTTGCCGCGATTCACGCCAGCCGGTCGAGCAGCTGTTCGACCTCATGCTCGGTGTTGTAGTGGTAGATGCTCGCGCGCACCGCACCGCCGGTGTCGCGCAGACCGGCCGCGGTGAAATATTCGGCCGCGTAGTAGTCGCCGTTGGACACGCAGATGCCCTGGTCGCCGAGCATGCGCGCGGTGTCGGCGGGTGCCTGTCCGGCGATCCGGAACGAGACGGTCGGGCAGCGGCCGGCCGGCGCCGGGCAGACCGTCGCGCCGGTGATCCGGCCGAGCCCCTCGATCAGCCGCCCGGCCAGGCGGTCCTCATGCTCGGCGGCGGCGGCCATGCTCGCGGCCAGCCGCTGCCGCCGGTCCCGGCTTTCCGAGGCGGCGAGCCCGGCCAGGTGATCGACGGCCGCGGTGACGCCGGCCAGCAGTTCGAAGCTCAGCGTGCCGAACTCGAACCGATCCGGCACATGCGCCGGGGACGGCACCAGCTTGACCGGCCGCAGCGTCTCCCACACCGCCGGATCGGCGACCACGGCCGCGTAGTGCGGGCCGGACCACTTGTAGGCGCTGGTCGCGTAGAAGTCCGCGCCAAGCGCCGCGACGTCGACGAACCGGTGCGCGGTGGCATGCACGCCGTCCACGAAGACCAGCGCGCCGGCCGCGTGCGCGCGGGCCGCGATCTCCGGCACCGCGGGCACCGTGCCGATCGCGTTGCTCGCGCCGGTCACCGCGACCAGACGGGTGCGTTCGGTGATCAGCCCCGAGTATTGCCCGACCGGGAGCGCGCCGGTGGCGACGTCGACGTCGGCCCAGCGCACGGTGGCGCCGGCCGACTCGGCGGCCTGCACCCACGGCCGCACGTTGGCGTCGTGGTCGAGGCGGGACACCACGACCTCGTCGCCGGGCGCCCAGTCGCGGGCCATCGTGCGGGCCACCAGATAGGTCAGCGCCGTGGCGCTGGGGCCGAAGACCACACCACCGGGATCGCCGCCGACCAGGTCCGCGACCGCCGCCCGGGCCGCCGCCACGATCTCGCCGGAGCGGCGGGCCGGCTCGAAAGCGGTCCCGCGATTCGACACGGCGGATCGCATGACCTGAGCGACCGCGGCGGCGACCGGCTCGGCGCACAGGGTGCCGCCCGCGCCGTCGAAGTGCGCGAAGCCCTCGGCGAGCGCGGGATAGGCCGATCGGACGCGATCAAGATCGAGGACCATGCCGCGACCCTAACCCGGTGGGAAGTAGTCCCGCAGAAGTGCGATCTGTCCGTCGCGGAGGCGGAAGATCTGGACCAGCGGGAACGTGGCCGGGCCGTCGTCGGTGTCGAACGCCGTGTCGATCTCGGCGATGAACACGTCGGGGTCGGCGGTCTCGTGCAGCACGAAACGGGTGCGCTGCAGATTTAACGTGCCCGGCGGCCGGGCCGGTGCCTGGTAACCCGCGATTTCGTCGCGGCCGGTCCACCGCTCGCCGGTCAGCGGCGTTTCGAAGACGCCGTCCTCGGTGAACATCGCGGCGACCGCGGCCGAGTCGCGCCGGATCGCGCCGGCCTGGATGTAACGCTGGAAGAACTCCTGATGTGTGCCCACTCTCCAGCTTATCGCCGCTTCCTCGGGGAGGATGTCCCGCATGACCGACCGGCCATCGTTCGTGCTGCACGACCACCGCAAGCCGCGGCCGCACTTCGATCTTCGGCTCGAGGAGGACGGCGTGCTGCGGAGCTGGGCGGTGCCACGGGGGTTGCCGACCGATCCTTCGCGCAATCGGCTCGCGGTGGCCGTACCGGATCATGATCTTGAGCATTTGACCTATACCGACGAGAACAAGTCGATCGCCGACATCGGTTGGTGGGAGCAGGACGACCGCAACGCGAAACGTTTCGTCTTCACACTGCACGGTCAAAACCGGAGCCGGCGGTACGCGCTGATCCACACCGGCGGGGTCAATTGGTTGCTGCACCTCACGAAGGATCAGCCGGACGTGTCCCCGCGGATCTGAGTTCGAGAATTGCCGCGGCGGCTACCGTGTGGAGCGATGCCACCTTCAACCGAGCTGCCCGGGTTCCTCGCGAGCGTCGAACCGATCCTCAACCGCTGGGGCTACCTCGCGGTCGCCGGAGTGATCGGCGTGGAAAGCTTCGGCGTGCCCGCCCCCGGCCAGACGATCATGGTGGCCGCGGCCATCTATGCGGGCGCCGGGCGGCTGAACGTCTTCGGCGTGGCAGCGGTGGCTTTCGTCGCGGCAGTGCTCGGCGACAACGTCGGCTATTGGATCGGCGTGCGCGGCGGCCGCCGGGTCGTGCACCGCTTCGGAAAGTACGTGTTCATCACCCCGAAGCGCCTGGAGCGAGCGGAGAAGTTCTTCGCCCGGCGCGGCAACCGCATCGTCGTGGTCGCCCGCTTCATCGACGGCCTGCGCCAGCTGAACGGCGTGATCGCCGGCATCACGGCCATGCCGTGGCGCGCCTTCCTGCTGTACAACGCCATCGGCGCGGCGCTGTGGGTGGGCTGGTGGGTGACGGTGTCGTACCTGCTGGGCACCCACCTGATCGAGATCATCGAGAGCGCCCACCGCTACAAGTGGTGGGCGATCGCCTTGGTGGTGCTCGCCATCGCTGGGTATGTGGTTCTGCATGTGCGGCACATCCGGCGGCGCCGGGCGAAGGAGGCCACCGCCGGAGAGCCGGATGCTGAGGAGGACCCGCTGCCCGCGGCATCGGTCTCCGGGCCGCCGGCGTCCACGTCTAGCCCGCCGGCCGCTTAGCCTCTCCCGCGCCGGTGGGCTTGCTCTGCACACATATACGCAACACTTTGGTGCTGCCCCGCCTTGCTCATGGGAGAAATACGCGTCACCCCGGCGCGCGCCGGATTCCTTCACTTTGATGTCGCGGCTGCTCAGCCACCGTTGAGCTTCCCGCGAGGCTGTATGAAAACGGTACCGCTGTGTGCGCCTTGCGCACGGCAGCCGATGAGGGATCGGCTCCGACCAACGCAACCGGCCGCAGGCGTTGAAGGATCGGCGGGCCAGGGCGGCATGCAGCGACGGGCTGGCGTCAGACCGAACAAATGGCGGCATGAACGGCAGGCGGCGTGCGCGAAAAGCGACAGGCGGCGTGAACGACAGACGGCGTGAGCGGCAGGCGATGAAGGCATCAGCGGCAGGGCATCGGGCGGTGGGACTGCCGCTTGCACCCGGCCCCGGCCCCGGCGTCCAGGGTGTTGCGTATATGTGTGCAGAGCAAAGGGCCGCGGGCGGATTACGCCTGCGGGGCGCGGGGTCTGACCGCTTTCAGTGCGAGTCCTGGCTGTCCTTGCCGGGTCCGCCCGGCCTGCCTGTGCATCATGCGGCTGACGGGCACCGGCGGACGGCCGCAGCAGAGCCCGATTTGTTGGGCGGCGGTGCGCTGGGCTTCTTTGGATTCGCGTCTTGGGGTTGGGATGGGGTTGGCGGTGCTGTGATGGTTTGCGGGGCTGCTCAGGGGTAGGGCTCTTAGTGACGGAAGGAGTGATGACTGTGACCGCACCCGCCGATATGGGACGTGGGAACGCCCTTGAACGTCGTCGCGAGAAGGCGGCTCAAGCCGGGGTCGCCGCGGAACAGGCCAGGGCGGGCGTCACCGAGCTGGATGCCCGGCTGCAGACGAACGCCGACCTGAAGAAGCAACAGACTCGCGCTCTGCGGAACGCCGAAGCCGAGGCGACTCGCCTCAAGCGCGTGCTGAAGAACGCCGCCAAGGAACGCACACGCCTTTCCCAGCAGCGCAAGAAGGCGCTGGCGAAAGCCGACAAGACGGAGGCCAAGGCGTCTGCCGCGGAAGGTCGCTATGACAAGGCGTTGCTCGCCGATCTGGTGCGACGCGAGAAGGAACGCGATCGGGCGTCGGCGAGTTCCAACGGCTTGGCGAAGCCTGCGCCTGGTGGAGACGCGGATGATGTGAAGAGCTCCGCCGAGACCACGGCGGATGACACCGCTGCGGCGCCGGCTAGCGGGAGCGCTGCGCGGACTACCGCCGCTAACGCGACTGCCAGGCGGGCGAGAGGTACCTCCGCGACTCCGGCCTCGAAGGCCGCTGCTCCCGCCGGCGGTGCGACTGCCGGGCAGACCGCACGGGCGACGGCGGCGAAGGCTACGGCTGCGCGGGCGGGAACTGCCGCCTCGAGGCGCACCCGGACGCCTGCCGCGGACCCGGCGCCCGAGCAGCTGAACGCGAGCAAAGCGGCCGCCGTCCGGACCGCGGCACGCAAGACGGCAGCCGGTGCTGGAGTGCCTGCGACCCGGGCCCGTCGCACGACGCGCTGACCGATCGACCGAATGCAAGCGGCCGAAAGCCGCTCTGCTCCCTCAGGGGAAGCAGAGCGGCTTTGCTCCCTCAGGGGAAGCAGAGCGGCTTTGCTCCCTCAGGGGAAGCAGAGCGGCTTTGCTCCCTCAGGGGAAGCAGAGCGGCTTTGCTTCCTCCAGGACAGCGGGGCATGGCCGACGAGAGGAAGTATCGAAACCACCCACCCGCTCCGCTGACCGCCCTCTCGCCGCCAGCCACGAAAGGTGTGGGTGGGAGGAAGCGGTCGCGCCCGAACCCAACGACAGCAACGGCGGGCGTCGCCGATGGCTGGGGAGGGACCGGACGTCGGGGATCAGGTGGTGTCCTTCGTCATGTTGGCGCTTTCCTCTCGGTGGATCGGAACCTCGGGTACGACACTGGCGAGATCGACTGTGCCGGCCCAGTGGAGGCGTTACGTGGTGGTTATGGAGCTTGCGGCCGTCTTGTTCGACATGGACGGGACACTGGTCGGGTCTGATGGTGCTGTGGAGCGGGCCTGGACCACCTGGGCCGCCGAACACGGTGTCGATGCGCGGAACGCCATCGCGATGGCGCATGGGAGCCCCAGCGAGCCCACCGTCCGGCGGCTTCGGCCCGATCTTGACGAAGCCGCCACCATGGTCGCCGTCGCCCGGCAGTTGGAGCTGCAATATGACGATCTGGCCGACGTTGCCGCCACCCCGGGCGCGCACGAGCTGATCGCCGCGCTCGATGCTCGCGGCACGCCCTGGGCGGTGGTCACCAGCGCGGACGGCCGGCTCGCCCGGGCCCGCCTGGAAGCTGCCGGCATCAGCCCCAAGGTGCTCGTCACCACGGATGACATCTCCGCCGGCAAGCCCAGCCCGGAGGGCTATCTGAAGGCGGCCGGGCTCCTCGGCGTACCCCCGGAGGATTGTCTTGTGGTTGAAGACGCCGAGGTGGGACTGGTCGCGGCGCGGGCGGCCGGAGCGCGCACCGCGGCGTTGCGCGGGCTGGACGGGGATGTGCGGATCGGCAGCCTCTCCGAACTGATCCCGCTGGTGACCGCGGAACCGGCTTAGAGAGCCAACATAATGAGCGGATGAGACGGTTCGCGTTCGGCGGGCGGATTTGTGTGGTGACCGGCGCGGCCAGCGGGATCGGTGCGGCGCTGGCCCTGGAACTGGCCCGGCGCAAGGCGATCCTGGTGCTCGTCGACCGGGACACGGCCGGTCTGAAGACGGTGGCCGCGATGGCGCGGGAGGTCGGCGCGCCCGAGGTCGAGGAGCACACGATCGACCTGTCCGACGGCGGCGACCGCGAAGACCTGGCGGCCGCCGTCAAGGAGCGGCACGGCGGCGTCGACCTGCTGATCAACAACGCGGGTGTGACGCTGGGCGGGACGTTCGAGCAGAACAGCATGGCCGACGTCGACTGGCTGTTGGAGATCAACCTGCACGCGGTGATCCGGCTGACCAAGGCGTTCCTGCCGCAGCTGCTGTCCCGGCCCGGCACGCACCTGGTGAACATCTCGAGCCTGTTCGGACTGATCGCGCCGCCGGGGCAGGTGGCCTATGTGACCAGCAAGTTCGCCGTGCGCGGGTTCACCGAGGCGCTGCGCCACGAGCTGGTCGGCCGGGACGTCGGCGTGACCGTGGTGCATCCCGGCGGCATCCGCACCAACATCGTCAACAATTCCCGCCGGAGCGGCCCCGACCCGGACGGCAAGCAGGCCGAGGAGGCTCGCCGGTTCGCCGAGGCGGCGCTCACCCTGCCGCCCGAGGAGGCCGCCCGGCAGATCGTGCTGGCCGTGCAGGAGCGCCGCCCGCGCCTGGTGATCACCAAGACCGCCAAGGCCGCCGACCTGCTGGCCCGGCTGACCCCGGCGCGTTATTGGGCGATCAGCCAGCGGGTCTATGAGAACAGGGCGAGACGCCTGCGCACCTGACCGCTCATCTCGGTGAAGTCGCCGCCCGCGGTGAGCGCCGCGCGGGTCGGGTCGACCGCCAGCGCCCGCACGCCGATCACGCCGTTGGCCTGCGGCGCCCACGAGGTCAGCCGCCCGGAACCGTCGATCGCCGCCAGCTTGACCCGCGGCACCGACCCGTCGGTGCAGGTGCCCTGCGCACCGTTGGAGAGCGTCAGGCAACCCCGATCGAAATGCCCACCGAGGTACGTGACCCCGCCCAGTCGCGCGATCGCCGTCGCATCCCCGTCGAACAGCCGCTGCCAGCGCACCCGGCCGCCGGTGGTCCACGCGATCGCCCGGCCGCCCTGCCCACCGGTGGCGCCGTAGACCCCGGTGGCGTCCACGGTCAGCGAGTTGACCTGCGCGGGAGCGGTCGGCCGGAAGCCGCCGTCGACCGCACCGTTGGCGGCCGACACCGCCGCCACGCGCAGCGTCCGGCTGGCGCCGTTGATCTGGTGGAAGGTGCCGCCGAGATAGATTCGCGACCCGTACGCGGCGATGCTGTGCACCGAGTCGTCGGCGCTCGGCCGCCAGCCGCCGTCCAGCGCGTCCGTGGCCAGCGAGAAGGCCGCCAGGTTGCCGCGCTTGCTGCCGTCGATCGCGAAGAAGCTGCCGGCTACCAGGAGCCGTGAGCCGGCCACGGTCAGGGCGTACGGCGCGCCCGACACGGCGTGCTTGAAGGCCGCCACCGCGCCGGTGCCCGCGTCCAGCTTGACCAGGTTGTCCCGCCGCGCGCCGGAGACGTGCCCGAAGTCGCCGCCGGCGTAGACCGACGACCCGGCCACGGCCAGCGCCCGCACGGTCCGGTCGGCGGCCGGATTCCAGCTCAGGATCGCCCCGGTGCGCCCGTCGAACGCGGCCAGCCGCTGCCGCTCGAAGGTGCGGCCACCGGACACCACGCTGGTGAAGGACCCGCCGACATAGACCACGCTGCCGCGGTAGGCGATCGCGTACACGCTGCCGTTGAACTGTGGCGCGGTCTGCGGCAGGGTCGTGACGGCCCGGGCGGGGGCGGGCAGCGCGACGGTCAGCAGGAGGACAAGACAGACAAGTCGGAGGAATCGCACCCTCCCATTAACTGTTCCGGCTCTCCGAAAGTCGCGCCGACGCGCGGGGAAGATCGCTCAGGTGCACCGGGTCATCGGCGGTCAGCGCGGCCCGGTCGGCACGCAGTCCGAGCATGACCAGCCAGGCGACCAGCTGGCGGTGCACGGCGTCGGAGCCGAGCAGTTCGTCGCCGGTCCGCGGCCAGTCGCTCGGGTGCACCAGCATCGCTTCGGTCTGCCAGCCGCCCAGCCCGCCGTGCGAGCCGACCAGTTCCTCGAACGCCGCCACCTCCTCCAACTTGGCGTCCACGGCGCTGATCAGCACCAGGTCGCCGACGTGCGTGGTCTCCTGGTGGCGCAGCAGGTCGGCGGCGGCCTGCGGCCCGTACGGAACAAGCGGGTCCTCGCCCACGACGAAGCCGTCCCGGAGCCGGTGGCTGCCCGCGGTGCCGAGCGCGACCGGGCCGTCCTCGTCCTGCACCACGACCAGCCCGACGCCGGGGTGCGCGGCCAGTCCGGTGATCAGCCGCGGGTAGGCCTCGGTGATGGACTCGCGGGTCTCGCGGGTCTTCGAGCGGGTCAGATAGATCAGCGCCAGGTTGCCGGAGGAGACCACGAGCAGCGGCGCGAGCGGGGCCACCGGGAACTCGGGCTCGGCGGTCGCCTCCTGCTCGGCCGGCGAGGAGGGCGCGTCCGCCACGTCCGGCGCGGCGAAGCGGTTCACCACCTCGTCGAGCGTCTCGCCCCAGCGCTGCCGGAAGGTGGCGCCCTGGCTCTGCCCGTGGTCGGAGAGCACCACCAGGTGGTAGTGCCGGGCCGCCTCGGGCGCCAGCCGCTCGAGCACGCCGAGCATCCGGTCGAGGCTCTCCAGCTGGCGCATCGACTCCGGCCGAGCCGGGCCGGCGTGGTGCGCCACCTCGTCGTAGTCGACCAGGTCGCAATAGATCACCGGGGCGCCGCGGGCCATCTGCTCGGCGATCAGCGAGATGTTCACGTCGCGCAGCAGCATCGAGGCCGGGCGCAGCGCGAGGAAGGCGCCGGATCGGCTGACCCGGGGCACCAGGTTGCGGCGCCGCTGCAGGCGAGCCTGGTGCAGCTCGGTCAGCACCTCACCGACTCCGAGTACGAGCGCCCGCGTGAAGCCGTACGGCGAAGCCATGAACGCGGCCCAGCCCCGCGCCGAGCGCCCGGGCAACGCGGCGTGGCTGACCGTCAGCAGGTTGGTGGTGGCGTCGCCGCTGAACGCGTTGCCGATGCTCACGCCCCCGTCGACGAGCAACCCGCGCCCGTTGCTGAGCCGCTGCTCGATCACCGCCGCGTCGCGGGGCCGGTTGGACACCATCAGCCGGCCGGTGTCCTTCTCGTACCAGCGGAAGCCCGGGATCTGCGCGGAGGCGCCGTGCAGGATGCCGGCCTGGGACGCCGGGGTGGTCGACGGCAGGCCGGTGTGCCAGCCGCACAGCGCATGGCTGCCGGACCGCAGCCAGTGCCCGATGGTCGGCAGATTGCCGGCCCGCACCGCCCAGCGCAGCACCGGCTCGGCCACCCCGTCGAGCTGCACGATCAGCATGCCGGGCTCGGTGCCGGGCCGCGGCCGCCGCAGCGTGGGGAACCGGAAGCGCCGGCCCTGTCGCCGCCGCACGCCGCGCATGAGGCGCTTGGCCTCCTTGACGAAGGTGTCGTCGGAGCCGCTGTCCGCCATCCAGTCGAGGATGGCCGCGAACACCACCGCCAGGATCGCCGCCACCACCAGCGTGGGCAGGCCGCTGACGTGGTCGCCCGGGTCGAGCTCGAAGGCGACCACGATGACCACCACCTGGGCCACCACGCCGAACAGCATCGCGCCCCACCCGCCCAGCGCGGTGATGCCGACCAGCAGCAGCGGGCGCAGCACCGCGCCGACCACGGCGACCAGGATCACCAGGTTGAGCGTGTCGAGGATGTCGGCGCTGGCCACCCCGGGCATCAGCCACAGCGTCAGGGTGAGCACCACGAACGTGACCAGCGCGCTGCGCAGCACGGCCCGCATCCGGTTGCGGATCCGGCGCCAGACGAACAGCGCCCGCAGCTCCTCACTCCAGGTGGATTCGATGCGCAGGGTCACCGGGAAACGATCGCACAGCCCGCCGGGTGCGGTGTTCCCACGTCGCCAAGGACACGTACCCGAACGGGGGAACGACGGCTCGGCGGCGGACGGCGGACGGGTAGCTTCGCCCCGATGCGCCCCCGGATCAGCCTGCTCGCCGTCCTCTTGCTGGCCGCCTGCTCCACCGCGCCGCTTCCGGAGAAGCCGAAGGACCCGATGAAGGTCGTCGGCTACTACACCAACTGGGCCACCTACGCCCGCGACTTCCAGGTCGCCGACATCGCCGCCGACCGGCTCACCCACCTGCTGTACGCGTTCGGCAAGGTGACCGCCGGCAGATGCGCGGCGGGCGACCCGTGGGCCGACTTCCAGAAGCCGATCGCGGGCCGGCCGGGCGGCAACATCGCCCAGTTGCGGCAGCTCAAGGCCGACCACCCGGGGCTCAAGGTGCTGTGGTCGTTCGGCGGCTGGACCGGGTCGTCCGGGTTCGCCGAGGCAGCCCGGGACCCGGCGGCGTTCGCGGCGAGTTGTGCGGCGCTGCTGAAGGACCCGCGCTGGGCCGGGGTCTTCGACGGCATCGACATCGACTGGGAGTATCCGAACGCCTGCGGCGAGACCTGTGACCGCAGCGGGCCGGGTGCGCTGGCCGCCCTGCTGGGCGCGCTGCGCGGCGAGTTCGGCCTGGTCAGCGCCGCGGTGCCGGGGGACGCGGGCAAGCTGCGCAAGGCGGATTACGCGGCCGCGGCACGGCATGCCGACTGGCTCAGCGCGATGACCTATGACTTCTTCGGCACCGGTGGGCGGGGACCGACCGCGGCACATTCGGCGCTGACCGCGTACCCGGGAATCCCGCGGGCCGGCGGCACCGCCGAGACCACCGTGCGCACCCTGCGCGACCTGGGTGTGCCGGCCGGGAAGATCCTTCTCGGCGTGGGTTTCTACGGCCGCGGCTGGACCGGCGTGGGGTCGCCCACGCCCGGCGCGACCGCCACCGGACCGGCGCCCGGCCGATTCGCCGAGGGCCTCGAGGACTACCGCGTCCTGAGCGTGAAATGCCCGCCCACCGGCACGATCGGCGGCACGTCCTATGCCGCGTGCGGCGCCCAGTGGTGGAGCTACGACACCCCCGAGACGATCAAGACCAAGATGGGGTACGCCCGCGGCAACGCGCTCGGGGGCGCCTTCGCCTGGGAGCTGGGCGGCGACACCGAGGACGCGACGCTGCTGCGGGCGATGTCCGACGCCCTGCAGCAGCGCTAGCCGATCTGGATCCAGACGTCGTCGACCGCGCCCTGGAACTGGTCGTTGTCGCGATAGGCGCCCTTGCCGCCGATGCTCAGCGGGTTCTTGTTGGCCACCGACAGCGCGGACGGGATCTGCGCGACGCCGCGCACCGAACCGTCGATCAGCACCGTGAAGCTCGAGCCGATCCGGCGGCACTGCACGGTGTGCCACGACCCGTCGGCCACCGAGATCGCGCTGCGAACCATCCGGATGCCGCGCTTCGCCTGGTCGACCAGCACGCAGCTGGGCCGGCCCATCAGCCCGTCGATCTGCATCTTGAACTGGCTGCCCCGAGCCGAATAGCCCTTCTGCACCACGTTCTGCCCCTTGGTGGTCTGCCCGGCGGGCAGCCGCACGGTGGCGCTGAACAGCAGCGGCCGGCGGCCCGGGTTCAGGTCCGCCGAGTGCCGGCTCTGCAGCACCGCGTGCGGGCACTTCCGGCTCTTGGCGTGGCACCGCGCCGGGAACTGCAGGGCCTGGCCGGAGCCGTGCGGCACCCGGCGCACCGTGCCGCCCCGGCTGGCCACCATCCGCATGGTGTGGCCGTTGCCGGAGACGTCGGGCAAGGCGGCCGTGCGGCCGTCGAAGTCGTAGCGGGCGACCACCCGGCTCGCCGCCTTGCCTGTCACGGCCGGCGCCTCGCTCGCGGCGCGCGGCTCGGCGGCCGGCGCGGTGGCGCGACTGCCGTCCGGATCGGTCGGCATGGCGGCAGCCGGCGCCGTCGGGAGGGCGGCCAGGAGGCCGGCGGCGAGAACGACAGCAGACAGGCGAGATCGCATGTCCAGATTATGACTTGTGGGCGGATTGTCGCAATCACGAACCGCCCCGACGATCGAGTCGATCACGGAGCCCGATCGGACATCAGGCCTCCCCTTCGATCTCCGGGGACGCGCTGTCCAGCGGCACCGAACTGCCCGGCACCAGCCCGAGCTGCACTCCCTGCCGTCCGAGCGCCGCGTCGAGCAGCCAGTCCGCGGCCACCCGCACCCGGTTTCCCGGCATCGACAGCAGGTGGTAGCCGCGGGTCACCGCCTTGGCCGGCAGCCCCTTGAGCGGCACGCCGAGCGGGTTCGCCGCCGAGTCGAGACCACCCAGGTCCACCACAAACCCAAGATCATGATGCTTGTACGCCCGCCGCCTGCCCTTCCCGTAGGACGCGGCGATGTTCTTCGCGACCGTGGTCCCCTGCCGCGTCGCGTGCTGAGCGGTCATCCCGGTGATCTCCCCCGGCCGGGTCAGATCCGGCACGGCGGCCGCGTCACCGCACGCGAACACGTCCGGGTGCTGCGGCACGTTGAGGAACTCGTCGACCACCAGCCGGCCCTGCTGCGTCGCCAGCCCCAGGCCACTGACCAGCGGATCCGGTCGCACGCCGACGCACCAGATCAGGGACCGGGTGGGCACCCACTCGCCGTTGCTCAGGTGCACGCCCTCCGCGGTGGCCTCCTTGACGCTGGTGCCGAGCAGGATCTCCACCCCGCGCTTGCGCAGCACCTCGTCGGAGGCCTCGGCCAGCCGATGGTCGAGGGACGGCAGCACCCGGTCGGCGGTGTCCACCAGCAGCCAGCGGGGCCGGATGCCGGGCCGCTGCTCGCACAGCTCCCGCGTGTAGAGCACGCCCTGGGCGGCCACCTCGGTGCCGGTGTAGCCCGCGCCCACCACCACGAACGTGCTGCGTATGTCCCGCTCGGCCGGGTCGTCGGCGGTGGACGCCATCTCGATCTGCCGGGTGATGTGGTCGCGCAGGAAGAGCGCCTCGGGGATGCCGCGGAAGCCGTGCGCGTACTCCGTCACGCCGGGCACCGGCAGCAGCTTGTTGACGCTGCCGGCCGCGATCACCAGGCGGTGGTAGCCGACCGAGCTCTTCCCGCCGTCCGGGTCCTGATATGACACGGTCCGCGCGTCCAGGTCGATGCCGTCCACCTCACCGAGGATCACCTTCACCCCGGGCAGCGTCTCGGCCAGCGACACGGTGACCCGGCGCGGCTCCAGGATCGCCGCCGACACCTCGGGCAGCAGCGGCAGGTAGAGGAAGTAGTCGGTGGGGTTGATCATGACGATGTCCGCGCTGCCGCCGGAGAGCTTGGACAGCTTGCGGGCCGCCGTGAACCCGGCGAAACCGGCTCCGACGATGACGATCCGTGGGCGTGCCATGGCAAGGGCCTTCCTTCTGGCTGGGCTTCTCTCAAGTTATCCGTTCACGGGACGAGGCAGCCGGGTACAACGTGACACATGGCCCTGCCGATCGAGGACTACGCGATCATCGCGGATACCCAGACCTGCGCCCTGGTGGGACGCGACGGCTCGATCGACTGGCTGTGCGTGCCGCGGTTCGACTCCGGCGCGATCTTCGCCGCGCTGCTCGGCGACGAGGAGAACGGCCACTGGACCATTGCCCCGGCGGACGCGGAGTACACGGTCCGGCGGCGCTACCGCGACGAGACGCTGGTGCTGGAGACCGAGTTCGAGACCGCCGAGGGCGTGGTGCGGCTGACCGACTTCATGCCGCCGCGCGGCGAGGCGCCGGACGTGGTGCGGATCGTCGAGGGTGTGCGCGGGCGCGTGCCGATGCGGATGGTCCTGCGGCTGCGTTTCGACTACGGGCAGGTGGTGCCGTGGGTCTATCGCGAGGGGGACGCGCTGGTGGCGGTGGCCGGGCCGGATGCCGCCTGGTTGCGTACGCCGGCCGAGCTGCGCGGCGAGAACCTGGCCACCCGCGCCGACTTCACGGTCGGGCCGGGCGAGCGGATGCCGTTCGTGCTGACCTGGCGGCAGTCGCATCTGCCCGCCCCGGAGCCGATCGACCCGGTCGAGGAACTCGGCGTCACCGACGGCTACTGGCGCGGCTGGGTGTCCGCGTGCACCTATGAGGGTGAGTGGCGGGACGCGGTGGTGCGTTCGCTGCTCACGCTGAAGGCCCTCACCTATGCCCCGACCGGCGGCATCGTGGCTGCCGCCACCACGTCGCTGCCGGAGAAGCTCGGTGGCGTGCGCAACTGGGACTACCGCTTCTGCTGGCTGCGCGACGCCACTATCACGCTGCAGAGCCTGCTCTATTCGGGCTTCCAGAGCGAAGCCACCGCCTGGCGCAAGTGGCTGCTGCGGGCCATCGCCGGCAACCCCAGCGAGCTGCAGATCATGTACGGCGTGGCCGGCGAGCGCCGCCTGGACGAATACATCGCGACCTGGCTGACCGGCTACGACGGCAACCCGGTGCGGATCGGCAACGCCGCCGCCGAGCAGTTCCAGCTGGACGTCTACGGCGAGGTGATGGACGCGCTGCACCAGGGCCGGCGGGCCGGGCTCAAGGCCGACGACCCGTCCTGGGGTCTGCAGGTCAAGCTGATGGAGTTCGTCGAGGCGCACTGGCAGGACCCGGACGAGGGCATCTGGGAGGTGCGCGGCGGCGCCAAGCAGTTCACCCACTCCAAGCTGATGGCCTGGGTGGCGGCCGACCGCGCGGTCAAGGCGGTCGAGCAGTTCGGCCTGAACGGCCCGATCAAGCGGTGGGTCAAGCTGCGCGACGAGATCCGGGCCGACATCCTCGAGAAGGGGTACGACCGGAAGCGCAACACGTTCACCCAGTTCTACGGCTCCGACGAGCTGGACGCCGCGCTGCTGATGATCCCGCTGGTCGGCTTCCTGCCCGCCACCGACGAGCGGGTCGCCGGCACGGTCGCCGCGATCGAGGAACACCTGATGCAGGACGGTTTCGTGCAGCGTTACACCCAGCACCACGACACCGACGTGGACGGTCTGCCGCCGGGCGAGGGCGCGTTCCTGGCCTGCACGTTCTGGCTGGCCGACAACTATGCGCTGATGGGCCGGCACGAGGAGGCGCGCACGACGTTCGAGCGGCTGCTCGCGCTGCGCAACGACGTCGGCCTGCTCGCCGAGGAGTACGACACCGTCGAGCAGCGCCTGGTCGGCAACTTCCCGCAGGCCTTCAGCCACGTGCCGCTGATCGACACCGCCCGCACGCTGACCAGCGCACACGCGCACAGCTCGACGGACGACCGGGCGGCCGAGCACCAGGGTCCGGCGAGCGGCTGACGCCGGCGGCAGCGCGCCGGCCCGCCCCCCGGACGGGGGTGCTTCCGGTGCGGCTATCGACGGCGGGAGGCGGCGGCCCGGGCCGCGGCCGGGTCGGCGGCGGCCAGGGCGGCCTGGGCTGCCGAGCGGCACTCGGCCAGGGTGTGTGCGGCCAGGGCGGCGCCGACCGCGGGGATCGCCGACGGTGTCATCGACAGGCTGGTCACGCCGAGGCCGGCCAGCACCACCGCGTACGCCGGGTCGGCCGCCGCCTCGCCGCAGACGCTGACCGGGCGGCTCACCGCCGCGCCGGCCGCAGCGCACAGGGCGACCAGCGAGAGCAGCGCGGGCTGCCACGGGTCGAGCAGGTCGGCCAGCTCGCCGCTGCGGCGGTCGGCGGCGAACGCGTACTGGCTCAGGTCGTTCGTGCCGACGCTGAGGAAGTCGACCACCTGGAGGATCTCGACGGCGCGCACCGCGGCGGCCGGCACCTCGATCATCACGCCGACCGTGGGCAGGCCGGCGTCCCGGCAGAGCGCGGCGAACTCGGCCGCCTCGGCGACCGTGGTGACCATCGGCGCCATCACCGAGACCTTGGCCTGGGCGGCGCGGGCGGCGGTGGCCAGCGCGGCGATCTGGGTGCGCAGGATGTCCCCGTGCCGGCGGGCTACCCGCAGGCCGCGGATGCCGAGCGCCGGGTTGGGCTCGTGGGCGTCGCGCAGGAAGGGCAGCGGCTTGTCCGAGCCGGCGTCCAGCGTGCGCACGATCACCGGGCGCCCGGCCATCGCGCAGAACACCTCCACATAGGCCGCCACCTGCTCGTCGTGGCCGGGCGGGTCGAGGTGGTGCTGGAACAGCATCTCGGTGCGGAACAGCCCGACACCCTCGACCGACATGCCGTTCAGCTCGGCGGCGCTGCCGATGTTGGCCAGCAACGCGATCGGATGACCGTCGCCGGTGGCGCCCCGCACGTCCACCCGCACGACCGGCACCGGGCGCGGCTCGGCGTCGGCCAGGTCGTCGGTGCCGGCGATGACCCGGCCGGTGGTGCCGTCCACGGTGACCACGGTGCCGTCCGGGATGTCCAGCGCGCCGGCGCAGGCGACCACGGTCGGCACGCCGCGGGCCCGGGCCAGGATCGCGGTGTGGCTGACATAGCTGCCCGCCGAGGTGACCACCGCGAGCACCTGCGACGGGTCGAGCATCGCCGCGTCGGCCGGCGCCAGATCCACCGCGATCAGCACGAACGGGTGCCCGGGCGAGGGCAGCGCGGGCATCGGCAGGCCCATGCAGCGGGCCACCACGCGGTCCCGCAGATCGTCCAGGTCGACCGCCCGCGCGGCGAGCAGGCCGCCCGCCTGCAGCAGCGCGGACCGGTGCTCGGCGAGCACCGCGGCGGCCGCGTGCGGCGCCTCCTGCCCGGCCCGGACCGCGGCCACGATGCCGGCCCGCAGCACCCGGTCGGCGGCCAGCGCCGCCTGCACGTTGAGGATCTCGGCGGTGGTCTGGTCGTCCGCCGCCTCGGCCCGCTCACGGATGTCGAGGCAGACCGTCTCCAGCGCGGCGATCACCCGCCGCACCTCGGCCTCCGGGTCGATCACCGGCCGGGGCGCGGTCAGCCGCGGCGGGTCGGCCAGCCGATAGGCCGGGCCGGTCGCGGTGCCGCCGCTGGCGCCCAGGCCGCTCAGTGCGCCGGGCGGACGGGTGATCTCAGGCATGGGAGGCACCGATGTCGAGGTCGGCGGCGAGCAGGTCGGCGATCCGGGCCAGCGCGCCCGCCGCGTCCGGGCCGCCGGCCTCCAGGACCAGCTCTGTCCCATGCGGCGCGGCCAGGGTCAGCAGGGCCAGCACACTGTCCGCCGGCACCGGGTCGCGGCCGGCCCGGCGTACCGTGATCGCGGTCTGCTCCTGAGCGGCAGCCGCCGCGACGCGCCCCGCGGCCCGGGCGTGCAACCCGCTCGCGCTGCCCACCACCACCCGCCGGATCATGACGGCGCCCCGGCCGGGCTGAGCATCGCGATGATCGCGCCGGGGTCGGTCTCCCTCCGCAACGCTCGCGCGCGCGGCGGATCGAGCAGGATCGCGGCCAGCGCGGAGAGCACGTCCAGATGCCCGTCGCCACGCACCGCGATCGCCACGCACATCGTCACCCGGCCACCGTCCCACGGCACGCCGCCGGGAAAGCGCAGCACCGCCAGCGAATCCCGGCGGACCAGCGCGCGCGAGCCGTCCACTCCGTGGGGGATCGCCACGCCCTCGCCGAGCCAGGTCGACATCAGCCGCTCGCGCTCGAGCATGGCGAAGCGGTAGCCCGGCTCGACCGCGCCGATCTCCTCCAGCACGTCGGCGCACCGGTGGACGGCCACCAGCCGGTCCACCGCGGACTCCGCCATGCGCACGCCCGCCGGCTCCAGCACCGCGCCGATCGACCTCATCCGGCAAGCCTGACCAGCGCCCGTCCGAGCACGCCGTCATTGTCGTCGGCGGACCAGGTGACGACCATGCCCGGGGCGGTCGCGTAGTGCGGGTCGGCGATCAGGCGCAACGACTCGGTGCTCGGCGGGGCGTTCGAGATGACCAGCAGACCGTGCACGTTCTCCTGGCGGAACACCTGCAGCGCGGTCGCCACCGAGGCGCTCTGCAGGGCGCCGGTGTCCAGATAACACAGAGCGACCCCGAAGAGCCGGTGGAAGACCCCGGCGAACAGGTTGGTGCCGTGGTCGCCGGGCACCCAGGAGAGATTCGCCGAGGTGCGGCGCAGCGATTCGATCACCGCTCGCTCATAGGTGACCCGGCGCAGATCGGCCAGCCGCAACGGGTCCAGCACGTCGACCAGCCGGCGGCGGGCCGGGCCGGGCATCGCGTCCAACACCATCGCCAGGTGCTCGGAGGCCACCCGGTCGAGCTGGGCGCGGGCCCGGTCCGGCGGCAGCGCGGCCATCACCTCGGCCGCCTCGGCCATCGGCAGCAGCGCCAGCTCGGCGGCCAGCCGGGTGTCATCGAGGTGACCGAGCAGGGTCGACCGCCGGGCCGGATCGGCGGCGACCAGCAGCCGCGCGATCATCCGCCCGTCCATCGCGGCGATCAGCCGCTCGATGCGGTCGCGCGGCATGGACAGCAGCACCTGGACGGCACGGTGCGGGGGTGACGCGCCGAGCATCGTCACCACTTGTTCGGTCGGCATCGCGCCGAGCACGAGGTCAGCTCCCCGTGGCGCCGACGACCCGGCCGCCCTGCTTGAGCGCCGCAACCACCTGCCGCACCGCCGGGTCGCCGAGGAACAGCCGGAACGGCACGACCACCGCGCCGGGCGCCGCCGCGCGCACCCGGTCGGCCAGGCCCACCTGGCAGAGCACCACGTCGGCGTCGGCCGGGATGGCGCCGACCGGGTGATGCTCGACCGCGACCGGCAGCTTCTTCAGGTCGCGCCGCAGCGTGGAGGCCAGCATCACGCTGCTGCCCATGCCGGCGTCACACGCCACGACCAGCTTCCGCACGTCCCGACCCTCGATGCCGGTCATCTCAGAGGCCCTCCTCGTCGCGGTTGAGCCGGCCGAATCCCAGCAGCAGAGACCCGACCACGAAGGACACCCCGGCCGCGACCACGATCCCGGCCAGCACGCCCAGGTAGTCGCCGCGCGGGGTGTTCGTCAGGAAGGCGAAGATGCTGCCCGGGGACGGGGTGGCGACCAGGCCGGCGCCGGTGATCATGAAGGTGGCGATGCCCGCCGCGCCGCCACAGATCGCGGCCAGCACCATGCTCGGCTTCATCAGCACGTACGGGAAGTAGATCTCGTGGATGCCGCCGAGGAACTGGATGGCCATCGCGGCCGGCACGCTCGGGCGCAGCGCCTTCGGGCCGAAGCAGAGGTAGGCCAGCAGGATGCCGAATCCGGGGCCGGGGTTGGTCTCCAGCATGAACAGGATCGACTGGCCGGTGTCCGCCGACTCCGCGACGCCCAGCGGGCCCAGCACGCCGTGGTTGATCGCGTTGTTCAGGAACAGCACCTTGGCGGGTTCGATCAGCAGCGCGGCGGCGGGCAGCAACGAGTTGTCGATCAGCCACCGCACGCCGGTGCCCGCGGCGTTGGTGAACAACTCCATCACCGGGCCGACGGCCAGCACGCCGGCGATCGCGGCCAGCGCGGACAGGATGCCGGCGCTGAAGTTGTCGATCAACATCTCGAAGCCCGGCTTGATCCGCTCGGCCATCACGCCGTCGATCAGCTTGAGCACGTACGCCGTGGCCGGGCCGATCAGCATCGCGCCGAAGAACATCGGCGCCTCGGCGCCCACCACCAGGCCGACCGTGGCGACCGCGCCGACCACCGCGCCGCGCTGGCCGTGCACCATCCGGCCGCCGGTATATCCGATGAGGACCGGCAGCAGCACGTGCACCATCGGGTCGACCAGCGTGGCGAGCTTCTCGTTCGGCAACCATCCATCGGGGATGAACAGAGCGGTGATCAGGCCCCACGCGATGAACGCGGCGATGTTGGGCATGACCATTCCGGCGAGGTATCCGCCGAACCGCTGCACGCGCGCCTTGACACCGACTTCGTCCGAAGCCGGGGCCGGGGCATACAGCTCTGCCACGGGAAATGCTCCTCTGCGGCGAAAATGGGGGGTCGCTGGGTAAGCCACCAAGGAGTGCGGTGGCTTCGTTGTACCGACGAGATCACCTACTGTCAACGGGCGTCCGTACGAGATCGCGAATATTGCGGACGTGTTGCGCGAAACTGCGTGCGATCAGGCTTCGAGCACCGCAAACGCGCAATCGACAAGATCCGGCAGATCCACATTGCCGTTTCCCGCAGCGTCGCCGTTTCCCGCAGCGTCGCCGTCTCCCGCAGCGTCGTCTCCCGCGGCCCAGGCGTTGATCGCGGTGGCCAAGGCGGTCAGCGCCACCGCGCCGAGCACCTCGCGCTGAAACGGGGTCGCATCCCCGCGTCCCTCGATCGCACCGGCGAACAGCGCGCGGGTGGCTTCCTGCGACTCGATCTGGCGAGCCCGCAAGGCGGGCACCCCCAGGATGAGCTGGGCGCGGGTGCGCACCGTCGACAGTTCAGCGGCCGGCATCGCCCGCAACGCCCCGGACAGCGCCCGGCCGATCGCGGTCAGCGGCGCCTCGCCGGCCGGCCGCGCCCGGATCAGCTCCGCGATCAACGGGTCGTAGTCGTCGTTCTCCACCACCGCCGGCTTCGACGGGAAGTAGCGGAAGAACGTCATGTGCGAGACCCCGGCGGCCGCGGCGATCTCCTCGACCGTGGTCGCGTCATAGCCTTTCTCCAGGAACAGACGCAACGCGTGCTCCTGGATGGACCGCCGGGTCTCGGCCTTCTTGCGCTCGCGAAGTCCGCTCATGCGACCGCTTTCCGGGGGTGCGTCACCTTGGCCAGCCACGGGAGGATCGCGTCGCCGCGGGCGGCTAGATGGCCGTCCGGGCGTACCAGAAGGGTCTCGGTCTTGATCTCGGCCGGCCGCAGCGTGACCACAGCGGCGGCGCCGAGCGACGCCTCGACCTCGTGCGCGATCGTGTCGTCACCGGTCAGCAGAGCCCACCGGCCGCGCATCTCGGCCAGCAGGTGGGTGCGGGTGCCGTCGAGCCGGGTGCAGGCCAGGTCGGGCACCCGGTCGCCGCTCCGATTCGTCGCCAGCGGCCCGTTGCGATAGGACACGCGCAGCTGCGACGACGTCTCGGCGATGCGGCGCTGCACGAACGCGCGGTTCATCAGGGGCACCACGACATGATCCCGCACCATCCGGCTCAGGGCGCTGCGGCCCAGCATGATGCCGGTCATCGAGCCGGTGTTGCTCAGCACCTCGGTGGCGATCGGCCGGCGCTCGGCCTGATAGGTGTCGAGCAGGCTCTCGTCCGCCCGTCCGGTGTCGACCAGGGCGAGCTTCCAGGCCAGGTTCTCGGCGTCACCCAGGCCGGTGTTCATGCCCTGGCCGCCGAGCGGGCTGTGGATGTGCGCGGCGTCGCCGGCCAACAGCACGTGACCCTTGCGATAGGTGTCGGCGAGCCGGCGGTGAATCCGGAAGGTGGAGACCCAGTCGACCGCGGTGATCGTGCCGGCCGGGAAGCCCGCGTGCTCGGTCAGCAGGTCACCGAGCTCGCGGCCGTCCTGCTCCGGGGTCAGGATCCGCCACAGGTCGGCGCCCGGCAGCGGGAACAACGCGAACATCTGGTCACCGCTCAAGTAGGTGTGCACCGCGTTACGACTCAGCCCAAGGCTCGCGTGCACGTCCGCGACCAAGAACTTCTCAATCAGGGGTACGCCCGGAAAGCCGACCCCGGCCAGCTTGCGGACGGCACTGTGCGCGCCGTCGCTGCCGACGATCCAGCCGTCGTGATCGAGGCTCTCGATCCTGGTGCCCCACTCGACGTGTCCGCCCAGCTCGGCGAGCCGGTCACGCAGCCGGCCCTCGACCACGGCCTGGGACATCAGCGCGCCCGGCCGGGTGACCAGCGGCGTGGTGCCGCCGACCTGGAGGCGGGCGATCTGCGCGCCGCCGACGTTGATCACGACTTCGCGCACGGTCAGCGCGTGCTCGGCCAGATCGCCGAGCGCGCCCAGCCGCTCCATCACCTCGAGCCCGCGCGGTTGCAGGCCGAGCGCCCGCGACGTGGTCGCCGGCCCGTCCGCGGCGTCCACGATCCGCACGTCGGCGCCGCCCGCGAGCAGCCCGACCCCCAGCGCGAGACCGGTCGGACCGGCACCCACCACCAACACGCCCATCACAGCCTCCTGTTAGTCACTAAGTTTTGTTAGTGACTAACAGATACTCGCTTCTGGGGAGAACCGCTAGAGGTATTCCTCCGGCCGCCGCCGCTTGGTGTCTGTTTTGTTGGCTTTACCGAACAATTTCCAGCCGCGCTTCTTCGGCTCGGCGGCCCGCTGGCTCTCCCCGTTGAGCACGGCCAGCCGGTGCTGGGCGACCGGGTTCTCCGGCTCCAGCTTCAACGAGATCAGCAGCGCCTGCCGCGCCTGATCGGCGTGCCCGAGCGCATCGAGCGCCACGCCGTGCGTGAAGTAGTAGTGCGCCTCGTTCGGGTCGAGCATGATCGCGGTGCGCGCGGCCTGCTCAGCATCCGCGATCTGCCGATCCGCGGCGAGCAGGGCCCAGGCGACCCGGTCGTGCCAGAGCGGATTCTTCGGATCCACGATCACCGCCCGGTAGGCCATCGTGACGGCTTCCTCGTGCCGGCCCATCAACGTCAGCGCACGGCTGGCGGTGGCCAGCGGCCGCGGATCCTCAGCGGCCAGCGCGATCGCCTTGGCCGCGGCATCGAGAGCGGCCTCGACCTGATCCAGCACGAGCCGGATCCGAGCCATCAGAATCCACCCGGCCGGCGTTTGCGGATCGTCGGCCAGGACTTTCTCGAGAAGCTGGGCCGCCTGCCCGGGATCGACACGCTCGAACAAGGCGGCCGCCCGCGCAACGCCGAGCTCGGTGGGCGACATCCCGTCCGGCGGGACACTCGGCGGGGCACTCGGCGTGGCCGCGACGTGCACGTCCGGCGCGGTCGGCGGCTTGAGGTCAGTCATCGGCGCACTCCGGGGTTAGGGCTCACACGGCCCATCATCGGCAACCCGGCCAACGATCAAAGCCAAATCAGAAATTCTCGCCCCATCGAGCGCGGTGTGGTCTTGCTCTGCATACATATGCGCAACGGCCTGGTGTGGCCGCTCTGAGCACAAAGACGCGTTACCGGCGGCGCACCGCTTTGCCGCACGCCCTTTGCTCTGCTTCCTCTGAGGAAGCGGTCGCGTGCCCTTTGCTCTGCTCCCCCAGAGGAAGCAGCCGCACGCCCTTTGCTCTGCACACCCATACGCAACACCCTGGTCCGAACCGCTTGCTCTGCTTCCTCAAGAGGAAGCGGCCACGCACCCTTGCTCTGCTCCCCCAGAGGAAGCAGCCGCACGCCTGTTGCTCTGCTCCCTCAGAGGAAGCGGCCGCGTGCCCTTGCTCTGCACACCCATACGCAACACCTTGATCCGAACCGCTTGCTCTGCTTCCTCAGAGGAAGCGGCCACGTGCCCTTTCCCCTACTCCCTCAAAGGAAGCAGCAGCCGTGAATCGCCGCTTTCTCGAGGAGGGAGTAGGCGCGCACCGCGAGGAAAGAAGCACAAGCCGGCGGCCAGGAAGGCAAGCCATCGGCCTGGGCGCGCAATGTCTATGGGCGATCCGCACAGTGTATGCACCCCTTGTCACCAGGGAGAAATGCGTGCGACCCGCTTCCTCAAAGGAAGCAGAGCAAGCACACGCCATCCACGATCCAAAGGCGGCGCATGCCGTCGATTCCCCACAGGCAGCACAGCAAGTAGACCGCACCACTCCCTGAAACGAGCGGAGCAAGGCGGTCCTGCTCAGGGTGTTGCGTATATATGTGTGCAGAGCAAAGGGCACGCGACCGCTTCCTCAGAGGAAGCAGAGCAAAGGGCGCGGGGTCAGCGGCGTCGGCGGATCATCCAGACCGTGTAGAGGCCGGCCACCGCGAGCAAGGCCGCAGTGATGTCCAGGCCGCTGAGCAGCGCGAACAGCGCGAGGATCGCGCAGAGCACGGCCACCACGGCTAGCAGGCCCAGGCCGGTGGAATGCCGGGACTCGTCGACCTCGGCCATCAGCGCCACCAGGTCGCGGCGGGCTTCGAGGTCGTTCGGGTCCTGAATCAGGCGGTCCAGGAGGGTCCGCCTGCGCGCGGCGCGGTCGGCGGTCGCCCCGTCGGACCGGCCGTCGTCGGCAGCGAGCCGACCCGCGGCAAACCGACCCGAGGCGGACCGACCCGCGGCAGACCGGCCCGAGGCAGACCGGCCTGCGGCAGGCCGCCCGAGGGCAGGCGAGCTCGAGGCGGAGCGGCCGGCGGCAGGCCAGCCGGTTCCGGGAGAGCCCGAGGCGGAGCCAGCGCCGGCGGGAGGATCCGTGCCGGGGCGGCCTGCGGCCGCGTGGTCCATGGCGGCGCGGGCGGCGGCGGGAGGGTCTGCGCCGGGGTGCGCAGCGCCGGGCACGGACCAGTGCGCCGCGGCTCGGCTGGCTGCGCTTTGGCGCGGGGCGGAAGGGTGGGCGGGGGGTTCAGGGTGATCGGGGGTCACTCGCCTGCTGTCGGCAGCCAGCCGCCGGACCTGAGGTGATCGTGACTCTCCGTGGCTGGGACTGCAGCGTAGGCGCGGACCGGGAAGGTGCCGAAAGCGGCTACCCGCGGGGGTGCGGCGGTGAAGCGGGCTCCGGATGGTGGGAGTTGTTCCAGGCCGGTCAGGTGTTCGCAGATCGGGATGCCCGCGGCCAGCAGGACGCTGTGTGCCGGGCGGCGGCCGGCCGCTGCCGGGGAGATGTCGTCGATGTTCACCGAGTCGATGCCGACCAGGGTGGCGCCGTGCTCGGCCAGCCACGTTGCGCCGGCTTCGGTCAGGTAGGGGGCGTCCACGGCGTAGGCGGGAGTGGCCCAGTGCCGGTCGCCGCCGGTGTGCAGCAGAACCGCTCGGCCGGCGACCGCCAGGGATTCCAGGGCGGGGACGTCCACGCCGCGCGGGCCGTCGGTCGCGCGGACCACCACGGCCGGGAGGTCGGCGAGCTTTTCGAGTGGCAGGCCGGCCAGGTCGGTGCCGTCGCCGTAGCGGTGGAACGGGCTGTCCACGTAGGTGCCGGTGTTGCCGACGATGGTGATGCGGCCGATCGAGAACTCGGTGCCCTCGGCGTAGTTGGCTCGCGAGTCTGCCCTGGTCAGGTGCTCGGAGATCTCCGGGCCGGGCAGACCTGGGTACGTGATCAGCCCGTCCCCGATCACGTGGCTCAACTCGGTCAGGCGCACGGCAGGCGGCGAAGAATGCGCAGGCGACGACGAGGAAGAGGCGTACACCCGTACCGAAGAGATCTGCACCTGGGTGACCGACCGCAAGCCGCACGCGGCGACGAAGAGTGAGCCGATCTCGGCCTCTGTGACGTCGCTGCGGGGTATGTCCAGGCGGAACGCGCGGGCTTGGAGGGCCCCGCCGTCGCTCAGCGTGACCTTGGCGTCGAATTCTGCTCGGAACTCCTGCATGACGGCCCCCAGAGTCAGGTCAGCTCGACGACCGCCTCGACGAGCAGCCAGATGCCGAAGATAGCGAACAGGGCCGCGGCGCCGTATTTGATGGCCTTCTCCGGCAGGTGCCGCCCGAGCAGCCGACCGACCAGGATGGCCAGCGCGTCGGCGGCGACCATGCCGACCGTCGAGCCGACCCAGGTGCCGAACCAGCCATATTGGGTGGCCAGCGTGATCGTGGCCAGCATCGTCTTGTCGCCGAGTTCGGCCAGGAAGAACGCGCCGCCGACGGCCAGGATCGCCGAGCCGGTGGAACGTTCCGCCTTGGTCTTCTCCTCGTCGGTGAGCTTGTCGCCGCGCAGGGTCCAGGCGCCGAAGGCGAGAAAGGCGATGGCCGCGACCAGCGAAATCCAGCCGGTGGGCAGGGCGGCGCCGAGGCCGTATCCGACACCGACCGAGACCAGATGCACCACCGCGGCGGCGATGGTGATGCCGATCAGCACCGGCCAGGTTTTGAAGCGGGTGGCGAAGGTGAGCGCCATGAGCTGGGATTTGTCACCCAGCTCGGCGACGAAGATGACCGCGAAGCTGACCGCGGTCGCCACCAGGAAGCCGTCCATGAAGTGCCCTTTCCGGACTCACACCGGATCAGGGGCTCCTCGGTCTGTGCCGGGGCGACCTCGACCCGGCACACGATCAACCGAGCCGAAAGTCTCGTCCGCCTCCGATCGAGGCCGCGCGGCCGGAAGCCAGAAGCGCTTCAGTGTGTCGACCCACGCCGTTGAGGACTACTCCCCTTCGCGCTGCCAGACTACCGCGCGATCATGGCCGCCTGGCTAGGGTGGTGGTGTGACTCACGGACCTGGGGTGGACACGGTCGGGCTGGCCCTGCACCCGACGAAGCCGGTCGGCGAGTCGATCGCCACGATCCTGGCCTGGGCCGGCACGCACGGCGCCAAGGTGCTCGCCCGCGAGGCGGACGGCAGCCGGGTGCCCGCCGGGGTGGAGGTGGTGTCCGACGCGGAGTTCGTCGCCCGGGTCGGCGGCCTGGTGGCGCTGGGCGGTGACGGCACCATGCTGGGCGCGATGCGGCTGGTGGTCGATCGGCCGGTGCCGGTGCTCGGGGTCAACCACGGCAACCTGGGATTTCTGGTCGAGGTCACGCCCGGCGGGCTGAGCGCGGCGCTGGAGCAGCTGGCCTCCGGCGACTTCACCATCGAGCAGCACGGCTGCCTGGTGGCCGACGCCGGGCGGGTCGAGCTGGGCACGCGGTTCGGTTTCAACGACGTCGTGCTGGCCCGGCTGGGTCGCACCGGCGCGGTCTCCGTCGACCTCGCGGTCAATGATCAGCAGTACGGCTACTACAAATGCGACGCCGTCGTGCTGTCCACACCGAACGGCTCCACGGCCTACAACTATGCGGCCGGCGGCCCGGTGCTCTCCCCCTCGGCAGCCTGCACGGTGATCACCCCAGTCGCGCCGATGGCCGGGATCAGCCGCGCGGTGGTGCTCGGCGCCGGCGACCACGTGTCGCTGACCATCTCGCCGGACAGCGCGCCGGTCGCGGTCGACGTGGACGGCACCGCCGCCGGCGAGTTGGCGCGCGACGACCTGCTCACCGCCCGGCTGCGGGTGGACGCCGCCCAGGTGGTGCGGCTCTCCGCGGGCGCGCACGCCAGCCGCAGCCGAGTGAAGCTCAGCCTGCTCGACCTGCCGCTGCGCCGGGATCAACTGCTCGAGCTGATCCCGGCGGAGCTGCGTCAGAGTGCCGAGCTCAGCGCACGCCGACTCTCGTCTGAAGGTCCGCTCTACTGAGCGCGGCACGCTTCTCGTCGACCGAAGGCACCGGCGGCGCCAGCGGCTTGCACTTCAGATCCGACGTGTTCGCCTTGACCCGCTTGGGCAGGCTGCCGTCCTTCAGATAGGCCGCGACCGCGTTGTCCACGCACATGTTGCCGAAGAGCGACCCGGCGTGCGTGGTGCCGCCGACGCCCTCGACCAGCGCCGACTGCGGGAACCGCTTGCGCACCTCGAGGCTGCCGCTGAACGGTGTCGCCGCGTCCAGCGTCTCGCTGATCAGCAGCACCGGCGGCGCCTTGGCCCCGGTCACCGCGACCGGCGTGCCGGGCTTGGCGGCCCAGGTGCGGCAGGGCGCGTTGTACCAGGCGTTGGCCCAGGTCTCGAACGGCGCCTGCTGGTGCACCTTGGCGTTGTCCTGCTGCCACGTCGCCCAGGACTTCGGCCACTTCGCGTCGGTGCACTGCACGGCCAGGTAGACCGCGTACCCGTTGTCCGCGCCGTCCTCCTGCGGGTTGCCGTCGTCGTAGAGCGCGCGCAGCGGCTTGGGGTTCTTGTCGTTGACATAGGCGGCGAACGCCTCGGCCACCGACTGCCAGCCGAACACGTAGTAGCCCGCCTGCAGGAACACGTCGGTGAACTCGGCCGGGCCGAGCACCCCGTCGGCCGGCTTGGCGTCCACTTTGGCCAGCGTCGCGTAGTAGAGCTTCTCCACCGCCGGGCCGGTTTTGCCCAGGTGGTAGACCTTGTCGTGGGCGGCCAGCCAGGCAAAGTAGACCTTCATGTTGCGGTCGAACGCGATGTCCTGGTCGAAGTTGGCCTGATACCAAACGCGACCCGGGTCGACGTTGCCGTCCAGCACCATCCGGCTCACCCGCTGCGGGAACATGGTGGCGTAGACCTGGCCGAGATAGGTCCCGTACGAGAAGCCGTAGAAGTTGATCTTCTCGGCGCCCAGCGCGTGGCGGATGGCGTCCATGTCGCGCACGTTGTCCACGGTCTTCAGATGGTCGAGCAGCGGCCCGCCCGCCTGGGCACAAGCCTTGGCATAGCCTTTCGTGCGCTTGAGCCACGCCTTCTCGACGGCCGGCGTCGACGGAACGTAGGCCGGCCGGTCGTAACCCGTGTAGGCGCCGTCGCAGCTCAACGACGGCTGAGAGGAACCAACACCCCGAGGATCAAAACCGATCCAGTCGTACGCCGCCCCGGCCCCGTCCGGCACGAACTCACCGAGCGCCGACAGGACGAGCCCGGAACCGCCGGGACCGCCCGGGTTCACCAGCATCACGCCCTGGTAGTCCTTGGCCGTGTGCTTGATCCGGGACACCGCGAGCTTGATCGTGGCGCCCTTGGGCTGGGCATGGTCCCGTGGCACCGTGACGAACCCGCACTCCGCCTTGCGCGACGCCAGCGCCTGATCCGTGCACTTGCCCCAGGCGATCCCCTTGCCGGCGACCACGTCCCTGCCACGGTCGTCCTCGGCCCAGGCGCTCGCGGTGACCGTGGCACCGGCCACAGTCAGGCCGAGCGCCACGGCAACCACCACAACTCTTCGCATTCCGTCCCTCTCGTCGCGTTTCGCCCCATATGGTCGGGGGTCGCGCGACGGATGACGGCCGCCCACGCCGCGACACGGGCGAATTGCGACTTACGAGGCAGCCCGAGCGCGCTGGGCGACCAGCGCGGCGGCGGCCAGCGCGGCCACCACGATGCCGTAGACCAGCGCGGTCACGTGCAGCCCGACGGCCGTGGCCGCCACGCCGGCGATCACCGCCGGGACGCTGAACGCCACGTACGCGATCACCAGCGAGACCGCCAGCAGTTCGCTGCGCTCGTCGGGCGCGGCCAGCGACGACAGCGTGCCGAACGAGGCCAGCGCCGCGGCGCCGAAACCGATGCCGGAGATCACCGTGCCACCGGCCGCCAGCAGCACGTCGCCCAGCTCGACGCCGGCGATGCTCACCACCGTGCCGATCAGCAGGCCGGCGCCGGCGATGGTGAGCACCCGCGCGGCCGGCGTGCGGCGCAGCGCGAACGAGGTGATCGCGCCGGTGCCGCAGAGCAGGGTGATCACCAGGCCGCCGATCAGGTGGCTGCTCAGTCCCAGCTCGCCGGCCGACACCGAGGGGCCGAGCGCGAAGTAGAGGCCGCCGAGGGCCCAGCTCGCCACGATGATCGGGCTGATTGCGAGCACGTCGGCGCGCAGCCGGGACGGCACGCCGAGCCGCGGCTTGAGCGACGCGCGCAGGCCGGGGCGGCGGATCGCGGTCTCCGGCATCCACGCCACCACCAGGGCGGCGAGCAGCATGCCGAGCAGCAGCAGGGCCCAGACCAGGTGGGTGGGCTGGGGCGCGTACTGCACCAGGGCGCCGCAGCCGAGCGCGCCCACCGCCAGCCCGGAGACCGGCGCGATGCCGTTGATCAGCCCGGCCCGGCCGGGTGCGTGCGGCGGATTCAGGTCGATCAGCGTCGCGCCCAGCGTGGTGATGGCGGCGCCCGTCGCGATGCCCTGCAGCAGCCGGGCGAGCAGCAGCACGGCGACGTTGCCCGCGGTCAGGAACAGCGCCATCGACACGACCTCGAGGGCGATCGCCGCGCCGAGAACCGGTCTACGCCCGATATGGTCGGAAAGTCCGCCAAGTACCAGTAAGGTGGCGGTCAGACCGAGCACGTAGATCGCGAAGATCACCGTGAGCACGCCTGCGGAGAAGTCCCACTGGGACTGATAGACGACGTAGAGCGGACTCGGCGCGGCGGACGCGGCCATGAACATGATCAGGATCGCGGCAGTCGCGACGAACGGCAGCGACGATGTCGCCCTGCGGTCCTCGATGGTGGTGGACAAAGTTCCTCCTCGACACGCCGCACAGACAGGTCTGTCTGAATCCAGGACACTAGACAGGTCTGTCTGTTATCGTCAACGGCATGTCAGCTGGATCACTCACCGCCGTCGCTCCGACCACCGCCGTGGCTCCGACCACCCAGCCCAAGCGGGCGCCGGCCCGGGAGCGACTGCTTGCCGCGGCCGATGAGCTCTTCTATGCCGAGGGCGTGCACACCGTCGGCATCGACCGGGTCATCGATCGGGCCGGGGTCGCCAAGGCCTCGCTCTACAGCACCTTCGGAAGCAAGGACGGCCTGGTCAAGGCCTATCTCGAGGGCAGGCACGAGCGGCGCCGCGCGCGCCTGCTCGCGGGCCTGGCGAAATACGCCGACCCGCGCGAGCGGCTGCTCGGCATCTTCGACGTGATGGCCGACGTCACCGATCAGCCGACGTTCCGGGGCTGCGCGTTCTACAACGCCTCCGCGGAGTCGCCGAGCGGCGGGCCGGTGCAGGAGGTCGCGGACAGCACCCGGGCCTGGACCCGCGGGCTGTTCGTGGAGCTGGCCCGCGACGCCGGCGTCCGCGACCCGGAGGCGCTGACCGAGCAGCTCGTGCTGCTCTATGACGGCGCGATGGTCGGCTCGCGGATGGATCACCGGCCGGGCTCGGCGGCGACCGCCAAAGCGATCGCCGCCACCCTGATCGACAGTCAGCTCGACTGATTGCCGCTCGCCGCCGGGGTGGGCGAGTCTTTACCGTTCAGTGATCAGGTCGCTCAGCCGTTCCACCGCCGGCAGCGCCGCCAGCAGAGCGTCGTGGTCGGCCTCCGGGAGCTGCGCGAGCAGAGCGGACAGGGCCTGGGCGCGGCCGTCGCGGCGGCGGGCCACGGCGGCCCGGCCGGCCTCGGTGATGGTGACCACCACCGCGCGGCCGTCGGCCGGATCGCTGTCGCGCCGGGCCAGGCCGTCCTTCTCCAGGCGGGTGATCAGCTGGGTCATCGCGGGCTGCGAGACACCCTCCGGTACGTACAGCTCGCTGAGCCGATGTGGCCCCGAACGCTCGAGCCGGCGCAGTGTCGACGCGGCGGTCAGACTCAGCTCCTCGCGCGGCGTCAGGCGGCGGAGCACCTCGGAGAAGCGCTCGAAGCCGGCGATGATCCGCGCGTGATCCGGGGCGATCTCCATGGCCACTGGCTGCACTCCTGATGTATATCACTGGCTTATGCAGTCCTGGCGGGTGTGACGATGACCATCCACCCCGACGCGCCACGGCGCGATCCCCCGAGATGCGTGACGGCACTGTCACCATGCGCTGATGGATACGTGGTTGCATCCGCAGTTGGGTACGACCACTCGCGACGGGCAGGCGCCGCGGGCATACATGGCGGCGCTGCGACACGTCGCCGTCACGCTGGACGCCGACCCCGCCTGGCGCCGTTGGTGGCAGGATTCCGGCATGGCGGCGTGTGAGCTGGGCATCGTCGCCGAGGACCGCCTTGATCATCTTCGCCCGAGCGCCGACATCCGCAAGGCGGGCGACCGGGTGCGGGCAAATTTCACCAGCGCGCCACCGGTCGCCGGCGGCGGGGACATCGTGGGCTTGGCGACGGCCGAGTTGACCGGCATGTTCGAGGTGATCCGGGAGGCGATCGGGCTGACCGCGCTGCCGCCGGTCCCGCCGGTGCCGGAGCTTCCGGCCCGGCCCCAGGACCTCGAGGTGACCGCCCGGCCGCTGTCCGGCGACACCCGCGGGCCGGACCAGCAGGGCTACCTGACACTGACTCAGATCCAGGAGTTCTTCGGCTGACGGGTCAGGCCGCATAGATGACCCGGAAGCCCAGGTGGTCGGCCAGGGTCCGCCAGCGCGCCGAGTGCATCAGGCGTTCCAGGCTGTCCACCCGAGCGCCGTTGACCAGGGTGTCCAGCACCAGAGTCTCGAGGGCGGCGCTCTCGATCCAGTCGATCTGCTTCGTGTAGCCGCAGAGCATCGTGGCGCCGGTCTCGTGCAGGAACTCCTGGAGGTCGCCGTTGGGGGCGCGCAGGATCGAGCAGGCGCCGAAGTAGAGCTTCTTGCCCGCGCACCGGCCGGACATCCAGCCGGCCACTTCGTCCAGCTCCACCGTCTGCTTGCCGGTCAGGCAGAGCTGACTCGGGTTGCCGTGCATGGCGAAGAAGCCGACCTTGAAGGTCGCGTAGCGGCGGGTCAGCCACGTTTCCAGGTAGTGGTGCAGCTCGTCGGGGGTGGCCGTGTCCCGGTGGATGAATCGGATCCGGCCGAGCCTCTCCAGCAGTTCGAGCAATGGCAGCACCGAGCCCTGCCGGGTCAGATCGTCGTCCCACTGCCCCTCGACACAGAACACCCCACCGGCGCGCGCCATCCACCCTCCCCCATGCCGAACACGCGACCTTAACCCGTGCGGCGGTCCCACGCCGATGTCCCACAGTTCGACCTGCCGAACCTGGTTCTCGGCGCGAAAGACAGCGCCCGTTCACCGACGACGGCCGCGGGCTTCCGCAGAACTACGAGGAGATGACCCGAGCCATCCTGGCCGTGGGCAACGGCGAGGCGATCCACAGCCCGGCGTCGGCGTCGCCGCCGCCACTCCGGCGGACCTGATGAGTGTCAGCTTGCCCGCAGTGGGTACCGCAGGTTGGATGCGGAGCGCGAGCGTGCGAGGAGGGGACGATGCGGCCGGGGAGACTCGGCGCATTGTTCGCCTGCTCGTTCTGCTTGGCGTAGCCGTCGCTGCGTTCTTCGTGCTGAGCTTCTTCGACCACGCGGCGCGGGCCGATTCGGGGGCGAACGACCAGCCGATCAAGCAGAGCGGTGTGACGGATCAAGTCGCATCGATCAAGACCGTGGCCGGGGGAGCCGGCAAGGTGGTCTCGAAGCAGAAGTCGGTTCGGCCGAAGGCGAAGGCTCGCTCACAGCGGAGTCACCGGCCGACGGTGAAGGTGGCTGAGGTTCGGCCGCCGAGAGCTCATCTGGCGAACAAGAAGATCGACACCTCTCGGCACAAGCGAACGGCGGCCATCCGGCAGACGTTGACGGATCTGCCGAAGGCCGAGCTGCCCGCGTTGCCGCAGCTACCCTCCTTGCCGCCGCCGCAGACCGAACTGCACGCGTTGCCGCAACTGCCTGTGTCGCTACAGCCCGGCCTGGTTCCGGCGCCGACGCTGAGCGGAGTCACGGCGCCGGCGATTCCGCCTCTGGCACAGCTTGCACCGCCGGTGCCCGCGCAGATTCTCCCGCTCCCGCAACCGCCGGCTCCCGCGCCTGCGTCCGATGTGTCAGACGTGGCCAAGCCGCCGGCACCGTCGGCTCACCCCGGTTCAGCGCCGCTCCCCGCGTCGCCGAGGCAGCCTGTCGACCGCTCGATTTTCACCGGGCAAGCGCGTGACTCCGGTGGCGGCAACTCCCCCGCGATGGGCACCGTCTCGTCGTCGTGGCGGCCTGACGCGGCGGCCGCCGGCCATCGCCTGGCCACTGATCTCCGCGCCTGCGGACGCATCGTCCGCTACGCGGGTCCTCCCAGCTGAACGACCTCCCACCGGAATCCGGCCGGCACCACTTGGTGCGGCCGTAGCGAAGACCTGGCTGGGAGGCCGAATCGTGATCCGCATTCTGCTCATCGAACCCACTAATCTGCTCCGCGGCGCGCTCGCCGTGACGTTGTCCCTGGAGGAAGAACTCGACGTAGTCGCCGAGCTGGGCGACCTCGACCAGTCGCTGGACATCGCCCGCGCGGTGCGGCCGGACGTGGTCGTGGTCAACATCGCTCTGCTGGCCGGCGACGGTCTGGCTACGATCACCCGGCTCACCGCCGAGCTGCCGGATTGCGCGGTCCTGGCGCTGGCCGGCCCGGACGAGTCGGCACTGCTCGGTCAGGCGCTCGAGCTGCGTGTCGGCGGGGTCGTCAGCACCCAGGCCGCGCCGTGTGAGCTGGTCCGCGGCATCCGCCTGCTGGTGCAGGGCGAACGGGTCATCGACGCGGACCTGGCCGTCGCGATGGTGGCGGCCCCGCGAAGTCCACTGTCCGCGCGCGAGCTCAACGTGCTGAGCGTGGCCGCATCCGGCGTGCCGTCCAACGAGGTCGCCGCGGAGCTGCACCTGAGCACGGGCACCGTACGCAACTACATCTCGACGATCCTCCGCAAGACCGGTGCCCGTAACCGTTTGGAGGCGGTCCGCCTGGCCGAGGGCGCCGGCTGGCTCTGACCAGACGGCGACGCAGCCGCACCATGGCGGGGTGCGGCTGCGTCAGTCTGCTGGTCAAGCTGGACGGGTCACGGCTGGCCGAGCAGAGCCAGGATCGAGTTCAGCAGGGCGGCCAGTCCACCGGCGGTGGGGTTGCCGTCGAGCAGGTGGACGATCGCGCACAGCAGGTTGCCGAGCAGGTTGCCGGGCGCTGCCACCGCGTTGATCAGGAGGTTCACCCGGTTCAGGTCGATCGTCAGGCCGAGCAGATCGAGGTGCAGCGGCCCGAGGACCAGGTGCAGCACCTGGCACGTCGCCGCGGCGATGGCCGCCGGCGCGCTGATGTTGCGGGTGACGGTGCCGACGGTGTCGCCGTCGGCGTCCTTGACCGTGCCGGTCAGCACGCCGTTGGCCACCAGCTGCCCGTTCTGCTCCATGAAGGACGTCGGGGTGAAGGCGCCGTCGAAGGAGCCGTTGTCGCCCGTACCGGTGACCGGTGTGGTGAGGGCGGTGACCGGCGCCGCGGCCGCCTGGGGGCTCGGGGCGGCACTGGCCACGCCCGGGCCGGCGAGGGTGAGTCCCATCGCCGCGAGCACCGTAAAGACGATCATCGTTAGTCGTTGCCGATGCGTCATCGTTCCTCCTGCTGAATGATCCGTCTGGCTTCTGCTGTCATCGACAAGCCTCATCGCCGGCGCGCGCTCAACCCAGTGAGTGCTGTCATCGGCTGACGGTGAGTGGAGTCAGACGGACCGCTGACAATTGTCAGGTTTCGCCGGTCGACACCCTTCCACCTTCGGGCGGGCGCTCCTACGGCTACGGGCGCCTGGTGGCGCGCGGTGGAGATTCCAGTGGTCGGCGGCTCACCGCAGAGTTCCGCGTCGCTCCTCGCCGGACAGCAGATCAACGGGGACCAGCGCGCTAAAGCCTTTTGTTTCCGCGGGTAGGTAGTCATGCTGTGGGCCGCCCCGGGCCGGTAGGTGAGGCGATGAGGTGACCGTGTCCACGACCCCCTGCCGGAACGAGACAGACGTCGATTGCCCTTCGGGAACGTTTGCGTAATACCAGGTAATGGGCTCGGACCGCGGCTGCGGGCGCTCAGGCCGCGGCTGCTGTCGCCGGGGCAGACGCGCGAGCAGCCCACGCGGTTGCGGCGAGCTCACGTCGGTTGCCCTTTGGTAGGTAGCGAGGAATTCGTCGCGACTCATCGTGCTGAGCGGCGGTCCGATGAGTTCCACGACGTGATCGCACGTCATTCCCCGCTCGATGTTCAACACGAATCTGACCCCTCCGCCGGCACCCGGTCAGGCCGATCAGAGAGCCAGACTGTCGGGAGCCGTCGATATTACGACGGCGCCGCTGGGACATCGGCGATCGACAGGGAGTGGACAGGGGGAGCGGGGCTCGGGCCGGCGTGATCAGCTTTCGATGCGTTCGGGGCGGTGGGCTCCGGGCTGGCGTGGGCGCGGGACGGCCGGCGCCACCACCACCGCCGTGCCGCCCAGCCCGATCCCCGCATAGGTGATCGGGCTGATCGCTCGCAACGCCGTCCCGTAGGAAACGCCGAACAGCAGGCACAACGCATACGCCGACGGCACCGCTATCACCATGAAGTGACCGGCGTGGACGCCCAGCAGGTGGGGCAGGTTGGCGAACGCCAGGTAGGCCAGTGCGCCCAGCAGGACCGTGGCCAGGGCGGGAGCGACGAAACGCACCCAGGCGTTCTCGTCGTTGGGGGCTCGGTTGAGGAACAGCAGCGCGGCCAGCGACGTGGCCAGGATCAGCAGCAGGACGCCCAGCGCGCCGGCCGTCGTCAGCCACGGGTAGAGCTGGGTGAACGGGTCCCAGCCCGCCAGGTAGGCGCCGGTCAGGGCCAGCAGAGCGACCACACTCTGCGCCAGCGACGCCGTGAACGGGATCGAGGTGCGGGCGCCGGTGCGGCCCAGGCGGCCCGGCAGGACGCCCTCGCGGCCGAGCGCGAACGTGTAGCGCGCGATGGTGTGGTGCAGCGAGATCATCGCCGCGATCAGGCCGGTCAGCACCAGCACCCGGCCCAGCGTCACCGCCCACGGCGCCAGGCGCTCGCCGATCAGGTCGAACATCAGCTCGGCGCCGCGTCCCGCGGACAGGTTTCCGATCCGGCCGGGGCCGGCGGCCACGCTCAGTGCCCACGCCGAAAAGGCATAGAGCAGACCAAGGGCCAAAATCGACAGGTACGTGGCCCGCACGATCGACCGGCGCGGGCGCTGGGTCTCCTCGCCGTAGGCCGCGGTCGTCTCGACGCCGACGAAGCTGAACGCGGCGACCACCAGCAGCACGCCCAGCGCCGGACGGTCCAGCGTCGCCCAACCGGCGGGGGTGAGCGTGTCCAGAGTGACCCGGCCGCCGGCCGGTTCGAGCACGTTCGCCGCGCCGAAACCGGTGATCACCGCGACCTCGGCGAGCACCACCAGGGCGAGGATCGCGCCGACCCATTCGACGCGGAGGAGGCCGCAGAGCGTGACCACAATCCAGCAACCGCCCGCGACCGCCCACCACGGCGCGGCCACCCCGAACCAGCTGTCCAGCATCGGCGCGGCCGCGATGCCGACCGCGCCGTAGAGGCCGATCTGCAGGGCGTTGTAGGAGAACAGGGCCAGCCAGGCGGAACCGACGCCGATCGGCCGGCCGAGGCCGCGGGCGATGAACGAGTAGAGGGCGCCGGCGTTCGGCGAGCGGCGGGCCATCGCCGCATAGCCCACCGCGAAGAGCAGCAGGATCACGGCGGCCGCGGGGAAGGCCAGCGGTACGAACGGGATCGTGCTGTCCGCGTACCCGAAAGGGGTGATGGTCGTGACGACGGAGAGCGGAACGGCCGCGGCGAGGGCGACGAAGATCAGCGCCGGCGCGCCGAGCCGGCCGGCGGCGAGGGGGTGCGTCGCGGGCGGGGGCACTGCTCCATTCCACCCGTGGAGCAGTGCCCTGACAACCCGAAGTCACCAACGCATAACTGAAGGTGACAGAAATGACAGTCGCAACTACGGTTCGATCAGGATCTTTCGCCCGACGCCCTGGCGGAACTGATCGAGCGCCTCGGCATAGGAGTCGAGCGGGAACCGGTGGCTGACGAACACCGACGGGTCGAGCACGCCGGCCGCCATCAGCTGGCCGGCCCGGTCGAAGCTGTGCAGCACCGCCATCGACCCGGTGATGGTGATCTCGCGCCGATAGATGTCGTACGGCTCGATCTCCACCCGCGCGTCGTAGCCGGCCACCCCGAACTGCAGGAACGTGCCGCCGCGGCCGACCCGCCCGAGGCCGTCCCGGATCGCGGCGGCCACCCCGGTGCAGTCGATGACGATGTCCCAGCCGCGGGGCGCCTCCAGTTCGTCGGCGCTGGTCACCGCCGCCGTGCAGCCCAGCCGCTTAGCCGTCTCCAGCCGTTGCGGGTTGAGGTCCACGATGGACACCGTCGCCGCGCCGGCCCGCTTGGCGAGCTCCATCATCATCAGGCCCATCGTGCCGGAGCCGTAGATGAGGAAGTTGTCCGCCATGTTGCGGGGCAGCTGGTCGAAGCCGCGGACCGCGCAGGACAACGGCTCGATCAGCGCGGCGTCCTTGGCGGCCAGGTGCTGCGGCAGCGCGAAGAGGTTGGCCATCGGGGCCGCGACGAACTCCGCCGCTCCCCCGCTGACCGAGACCCCGATCGCGTTCCAGTTCTCGCACTGGTTGCCGCGGGCGCGTTTGCAGTAGTAGCAGTGCCCGCAGTACAGCGACGGGTCGACCGCGACCTGGTCGCCCACGGTGTAGCCGCTGACCGCCGAGCCCACCGCGACGATCTCGCCGGCGAACTCGTGGCCCGGCACGATCGGGAAGGCGGGCGCGAACTCGCCGTCCATGATGTGCAGGTCGGTGCCGCAGATCCCGACGGCGGCCGGCTTGACCACCACGTCGGTGGGTCCGGGCGCCGGGTCCGGCACCTCCTGGATCTCGATCGTGCCGGGTGTGACGACGACGGCTGCCCTCACTTGACGGCGCCCATCGACAGACCACGGACCAGCTTGTTCTGGGCGACCCAGCCGGCGATCAGCACGGGCAGCGAGAGCAGCGTGGCGGCGGCGGACAGGTCGGCGAGGAACGGTCCCCGGCCGGAGATGAAGCCGAGCAGGAAGATCGGCGCGGTGCTCGCGTTGGTGTCGGTCAGGTTGACCGCCAGGAAGAACTCGTTCCAGGTGAAGATGAAGCAGATCAGTGCGGTCGCCGCCAGGCCGGGCGCGACGATCGGCAGGACGATCTTGCGGATCGAGAGCACCAGCCCGGCGCCGTCGACCTCGCCCGCCTCCAGCACCTCCCGCGGCACCTCGAGCAGGAACGAGCGCATCATCCAGATCGCCAGCGGCAGGTTCATCGACGTGTAGAGGATGACCATCGTCCAGATGTTGTCCTTCATGCCGATCTTCACCGTCAGCAGATAGACCGGCAGCACGGCGGCCACCGGCGGCATCATCTTGGTGGAGATGAAGAAGAACAGCGCGTCGGTCCACTTCCGCACCGGCCGCAGCGACAACGCGTACGCCGCCGGGGTGGCCAGGACGACCACCAGCAGGGTGGAGAACACGCTGGCCATCAGCGAGTTCAGCAGGAAGGGCACGATGTTGCCGCCGAGCACCGTCTCGAAGTGCTCCACGGTCGGCGTGAAGATCCACACCGGCGGGTTGGTGGTGACGTCGTTGGACTGCTTGAACGCGGTCAGCACCATCCAGATGACCGGGAACACGAAGATGATCGCGGCGATCCAGGCGACCGCGCCCCAGACGCCGTTGCCCCACTGGCGGCGCTTCGCGGCGGGTGTCGCCGCCGCGGTGATCGTGGTCATCGGCCCTCCTCCACCTTGAACAGGCCCGAGATGACGCGCAGCGCGAAGTTCGCCACGATGATCGTCAGGATCACCACGACCACGCCGGCCGCCGAGGCCTCGCCGTACTCGTACTTGCTGAAAATGGTCTGGTAGATCTCGTACGGCAGGTTCGTCGTCGCCGTGCCCGGACCGCCCTGGGTGATGGTGAAGATCGCGTCGAACGTGTTCACCAGGTAGATCGAGCCCAGCAGCGCGCCCAGCTCCAGGTACTGCCGCAGGTGCGGCAGCGTCATGGTGGTGAAGATCCGCCAGGCGCCGGCGCCGTCCACCCGGGCCGCCTCGAGCACGTCGTTGCTCTGCGACTGCAGGCCGGCCAGCAGGATCAGCATCATGAACGGCGTCCACTGCCAGACCAGCACCGCGATGATCGTGGTCTTCGGGTAGGACGTGGTCCACGCCGTGTCGCCGCCGAAGACGCCGTTGATCAGGCCGTAGTCGGGGTTGAGGATGCCGTGCTTCCACAGCAGCGCGGCCGCCACCGGCATGATCAGGAAGGGCGTGATGAAGAACGTCCGCACGATGCCCCGGCCGAAGAACTTGCGGTCCAGCAGGATCGCGAAGAACAGGCCCAGGATGATCGAGAAGATCACCGCGCCGGCGGTGAGGAGCACCGTGTTCAGCAGCGCCGACCGCAGCCGGTCGTCGGTGAGCACGGTGACGTAGTTGTCGATCCCGACGAAATCCCGCACGCCCGGCCGGAGCGCGTTCCAGCTCAGGGTGGAGTAGTAGATGGTGAACAGGAACGGCAGCTGGGTGACGATGATGGCGAAGATCAGGGCCGGCAGGAGCGGTGCGCGGCGCGACCAACGTTCACCGGCGCTGCCTTTGACGGACGGGGGGCTGCTGGGGGGCGGGGTCTCGGTCTTCTCGTCCGCCCGGGGGATGACATCGGTCATCGGAAAAGAGCCTTCCTGTTGTGGCGCGCCGCCGCCGGACTCACGTCCGGCGGCGGCGGTTGGCCCTACTTGTATTTCGCCGCCACGTCTTCGGCGAGTTTCTGACCGTCGGCTAGTGCCTGGTCGACCGTCTTGCTGCCGGCGATGGCCGCGCTGACCTCCTGCGAGGTCTTCGTGCCGAGGTCGGCGAACTCGGGAATGCCGACGAACTGCACGCCCAGCGCGGGCCGCGGCTGCAGACCCGGGTTCTGCGGGTTGGCGTTCTCGATCGACTTCAGCGTGATGTCGGCGAACGCCTTGGCCGATTCCTTGTACTCCGGGATGGAGTACGTCGAGGTGCGCTTGCCGGACGGCACCCGCGACCAGCCGAGGTTCTTGCCGACCAGCTGCTCGTAGTCCTTGCTGGTCGCCCAGGAGATGAACTTCCAGGCGTTGTCGGCCTTCTTGGTGGTCTTCGGCATGGCCCACGCCCACGTCCACAGCCAGCCGGAGTACTCGGTCTTGTTCACCGGCGCGTACGCGTAACCGACCTTGCCGGCCACCTTCGAGGCGCTCGGGTCCTCCAGCGTGCCGGCCGCCGAGGTGGCGTCGTACCACATCGCCGCCTTGCCCTGGCCGAACGTGTTCAGGCACTCGGTGAAGCCGGCCTGCGGGGCGCCGGACTCGCCATAGTTCTTGACCAGGTTCACGTAGAAGTCGGTGGCCTCCTTGAACTCGGGCGAGTTCACCTTCGGCGTCCAGTCCTTCTCGAACCAGGTGCCGCCGTACGTGTTGACGACGGTGGTCAGCGGGGCGAACAGCTCACCCCAGCCGGGCAGGCCGCGGAGGCAGATGCCGGCCACGTCGCCCTTGTTCAGCTTCTGGGCGAAGTCGGCGACCTGCGCCCAGGTCGGCTTCTCCGGCATGGTGAGGCCGGCCGCCGCGAAGAGGTCCTTGTTGTACATGAGGAAGGACGACTCGCCGTAGAACGGCGCCGCGTACATCTTGCCGTCGTCACCGGTCAGCGACGTCACCATCGGCTTGAGCAGGTCGGCCTGGTCGTAGGCGCTGTCCGCCGCGGCCTGGGTCGACAGCTCGTGCAGCCAGCCGTTCTTGGACCAGATCGGCACCTCGTACGCGCCGACGGTGGCGACGTCGTACTGACCGCCCTGGTTCGCGACGTCCTGGGTCACCTTGTCGCGCAGTTCGTTCTCCGGCAGGATCGTGAACTTCACGGTGATGCCGGTCTGCTTGGTGAAGTTGTCGGCGGTGAGCTTCTGGATGTCTTCCATCTGCGGGTTGCCGACCATCAGAGCGGTGATGGTGTTGTCGCCGCCCTCGGTGCCCCCGCCGCCGGTCGAACCGGCGCCCGAGCAACCGGAGAGCACGAGCGAGCCGGCCATTGCGCCGGCCAGCACGAGCGACAGTTTCCTACCTGGTTTCTGCACGGCAGATCCTCCGTTTTAAGAAATGCACGATTCAACCGACCTGAAGACTATTTGCCGGTGTGGTGACGCGTGTTGCGTTTTTAGACTCGGATCACTTGTGGCCCGAGCCGTGAATAGCGATGCGCCTCGGACGCCGGGAGGCCGGTGTCCGTGACCAGTGACTCGAAATCCGATATCTCGGCGAATCGGCAGAACGTGCGTACGCCGAACTTGGTGTGAATGCCGGCGAAGATGCGCCGGCGGGCCGCGCGCACGGCTTGCGTCTTGACGTCGGCCACCGCGGGGTCGGGCGTGGTGAGGCCCACCTCGCGGGAGATCCCGTTGGCTCCGACGAACGCCAGGTCGAGGACGAAACCGGCCAGCATGGTGCTGGCCCAGTGATCGACCGTGGCCAGTGTGCGACCCCGGACCCGGCCCCCGAGCAGCAGCACCGTGACCGGCGAGTTGGTGGACAGCCAGGCCGCCGTGTTCAGCGAGGCGGTGACCACGGTGAGCGGACGGTCGGTGGGCAACGCCTCGGCGATCAGCTGCGGCGTGAAGCCCTCGTCGATGAAAATGGTTTCGGCATCGCCGATGAGTGCGACCGCGGCCGCCGCAATTCGACGCTTCTCGGGAACCCCGCGCGTGGTGCGCATCGCGAGGTCGGTTTCAAATTTCGCGGTCTCCACCGGGTACGCACCGCCATGCGTGCGCCGGAGCAGACCGTGCTTTTCGAGCAATCGCAAGTCACGACGGATGGTCTCGGCTGAAACGGTCAGCTCGGTAGACAGTTTGGCGACGTCGACCTCGCCTTGCCGCCGAGCCAGAGTGACAATCTGGTGTTGCCGCTCGTCCGCATTCAACCCGCACCTCCGGCCGCCACTGCAGGCGTTTTTCGTGCCGCGCCTGCCGTGGACCATTTGTAACACCGGCGAAACGTGTGGTCCCCGTCACAGCCTAAGCAACTTTGTTGTGTCCTTGCCCGTTTTCCGGCAACCGCGACACCCTTGATATCGTGCCAGCGCGACACGAACCAGGATGAAGGTCATGACCGATTGCCCGGAAAGCGTGCCCGAAGCATGCCCGGTGGTGTGAGAGCGGTCCAAGCGGTCGTGTCCGAACGGTCATCGCCGAGGGCCGGAAGCACTCAGGTTCCGCGATCGCCCGCCGACCTCTTGAACCGTGGCGCTCGCAACCCAGCAACTGACGGAATTCCTGTCCGTCGTCGCCGACCGGCCCTCGGGACCGGCCGCGCAGCACGCTGCCGTCGAGTGCGCGGCTCTCGCGCTCGAGGCGGAGATCGCGGTGCTCGTGGTGGACGGCGCGGTGACGGCCGCGGTCGGGATTCCGGCCGACCTCGTGTCCGCACACGATCTGACCGAGATCGCCTCCGGACGGCGCGGCACGCTGGAGATCGGCGGCGGCACCCATGCGGTGACCTTCGCCGAGATCGGGGGGCTCGCGGCCGGCGTGCTGGTGCTGGCCCGGCGCGGCCCGGCGTTCAGTGCGGAGGAGATCTGTCTGCTCCGCGGCATGGCCCGGGTGCTCGAACTGAGCCTGCAGGCGCTGGAGGTCATCGAGTCGGAGCGCCGGCACGCGGCCGAGAACGGCCGCCTGGTCGACTCGCTGCACGAGCGTGAGCGCCTCTTCGAGCAGCTCTCCGCGATCCAGCGGGCGATCGCGCGCCGAGCGCCGCTGCAGCAGATCCTGGACACCGTCACGGCCGGTGCCGCCGAGCTGCTGAACGTCGCCTTCGCCTGCCTCGCCCTGCTGGAGCCGGACGATCCCTCGGTGGCCAGCATGGTCTCCGGGATCGGCATCTCGGCGGCGGCGCAGGCCGGGCTGACCCGCGTGCCGCTGCCCTCGGCGGGTGTGTCCGGGCTGGCCATCATGGGCGACGAGCTGGTCGCGGTGGAGGACTACGACGGGTCGCCGATCGCGGTCCCGGACATCGCCGTGCACGGGATGAAGGCCGTGATGGCGGTGCCGGTGCACGAGAACGGCCGGGTGGTCGGCGCCCTGGCGGTCGGCTCCTACGACGCCGGGCGCGAGTGGGACAAGCCGTCGCAGGACGTGCTCAAGGCGTTCGCCGAGCACGTCAGCCTCGCGGTCACCGACGCGAAGACGCTGGAGGCGATGAACCAGGCCTTCCACGACTCACTGACCGGTCTGGCCAGCCGGGCGCTGTTCACCACCCGAATGGAGAAGGCGTTCGCCGGCACGCCGCACGGCGTGGCCGCCCTCTTCGTCGACCTGGACCGGTTCAAGGTGGTCAACGACTCGCTCGGGCACGCCGCCGGCGACCAGCTGCTGCAGGGCGTCGCCGAGCGAATCCAGCAGTGCCTGCGCAAGGGCGACACCGCGGCCCGGCTCGGCGGCGACGAGTTCGCCGTGCTGCTGCCCTCGGTGAGCAGCGTCGAGGAGGTCGTGCCGGTGGCCCAGCGCATCCTGGACGCGATCCGCGAGCCGTTCCGCCTGGGCGGCAAGGAGACCTACGTGAGTTCCAGCGTGGGCATCGCGTTCGCCGAGACCGGTGAGCACGACGCCGAGGAGCTGATGGTCCGCGCCGACCTGGCCATGTACCAGGCGAAGAAACAGGGCAAGGACCGCTTCGAGATCTTCCAGCCGGCCCTGCAGGACGAGTTCCAGGCCGCCCTGCAGATGGAGGCGGACCTGCGCCGGGCCATCGTGCGGCACGAGTTCCAGCTGCGCTACCAGCCGATCGTGCACCTGCGCACCAAGGAGATCACCGGGCTCGAGGCGCTGGTCCGCTGGGAGCACCCGGATCGCGGGACGATCCCGCCGCTGGACTTCATCCCGCTCGCCGAGGAGACCGGCATGATCGTGCCGATCGGCGAGTGGGTGCTGCGCGAGGCGTGCCGGCAGGCGGCCCGGTGGAACGAGCGCCGCGACGCCCCGTTGACGGTCAGCGTGAACCTCTCCGCGGTGCAGCTGGACCAGGGCAACCTGCCGGCCCTCGTGGGCGCGGTGCTGGCCGACAGCGGCCTGGCGCCACAGCTGCTGGTGATCGAGCTGACCGAGAGCCTGCTGGTCGACCATCGGTCCAGCACGCTGCGGCAGCTCGAGGGGGTCAAGGCCCTCGGCGTACGCCTGGCGATCGACGACTTCGGCACCGGATATTCGTCGCTGGCGTACCTCCGCCGGTTCCCGGTGGACATCATCAAGATCGACAAGTCGTTCGTCGACGACGTCGGCGACGAGCCGACCGCGGCGGCGCTCACCCTGGGCATCATCCAGCTCGGCCAGGCGCTGCACCTGTCCACGATCGCCGAGGGGATCGAGGACGCCGACCAGCTTTCCGAGCTCACCGACGGGAACTGCGAGCTGGGTCAGGGATACTACTTCGCCGAGCCGCTGACCGGCAGCGCCATGGGTGAGCTGCTGTTCCCCGGAGAAGAGTGAAGGACCGCTCACTCTCGCGTAGTGCTGCGTAACGATTCGCTGTGATGCATGATCTCGATGATCGTCATCCCTCGGCCATCACCTACTGTGGACCCCTCGGTGCTTGCCGCCCGTCCGCGGCGTGCACCGGCGAGACCACGCACCAACTCCGGACCGGCCGGGGTGGAGGCCGCCACCTCCGCCCCGGCCGCCGGTCTGCCGCCTACTTCGGTGGGATCGCCGCGTGGTCGCTGACCAGGTAGGACTCATAGCCGATCACCGACGGGATCGGCACTCCGAGCTTGCCGGCGCTCGTGGTGAGCATCTGCTCGTGGCCGAGCGCCACGCCGGTCGCCGGGTCCACGATCAGCGTGTATCGGGTCATCAGGCCGCTGTAGTCCGAGTCCAGCGAAAACGCCTGCCCGACCCGCCCGGCCCGATCCTCGACCTCGCCGTTCGCGGTCAGCCCCGGCTGCTGGGCCAGCACCCTCAGCACCGCCGCCAGTTCGGCCGGGGTCAGCACCCGCTCGCGGATGAGGTCGGTGACCGCGGTCATCACCTCGGCCGGGCCGTTCTCCGGCGGGTGACCGATCGCCAGCCACTTCTTCGCGGCGTCCGTGCCGGTCGGCGGCCGGTCGTTCCCGGCGGGCCACATCCCGGCCAGCTTGCCGGGTCCGTGGTCCAGGCGGCGCGTGGTGTCGCCCTCGGTGATCGCCTCGACACCCGAGTTGTCCGGCCGGCGCCACACCTCGATCTCCTGGACGAACGTCGCCGAATAGCCCTGGCGGGCGTCGGTGTACAGGTACCAGCCTTTGCGTTTCAGGTGTTCCGGCAGCCCGCTCGGCGAAAACGGCCGGGCCGCCGCGGCGTCGGCGATCTTCTCCAGCCGGGCCCGCGCGCCCTGCTCGCCGTCGAACGACGCGTAGGACAACATCGCCGGGGTCATGCGATAACCCTCGCCGGGTTTCTTCTTCTCCCGCGGCAGCACGGCGACCACCCCCGCTCCGACGGCCGCGGCCCCCGCGCCGGCCAGAACCCACCGTCGGCTCACCGGGTTCTGCCGCACTCGCGCCGGCCGCGTGGCCAGGATCCCGGCCAGCGTGTCGACCCGCGTCTCCAGCCCCGGCCCGGTCTCCCCGGCCGCCGGATCCAGCGGCTGCCACTGCCGGCGCAGTTCATCGGCGGCGTTCATGATGTGCTCCCTTCGGTGACATCGCGGAACAGCCACGACCCCTGATCGGACGGGACCGGCCGGAGCCGCCGCCGCATCCGGTTCACCCGCATCGCGACCGTGGTCCGGCGCAGGCCGAGCACCGTCGCCGCCTCCCGCACGGACAGCCCCTCCCACGCGATCAGCCGCAGAATCTCCTGGTCGCGAGGCTCGAGCCGGTCGAACTCGGCGGCCAGCGCCACCCGGTCGACCACGTGCTCGGCGTGATCCGGCCCGGTCTCGTGCAGCAGCCCGGCCCGCTCGGTGAGCCGCACCGCGCGCTGCCGGCCGCGGATCTCGTTGGCCAGCACGTTGCCCGCGGTGCGATAGAGCCACGGCAGCGCGGCGTCCGGCGGCACGTCGGCGAATCGCTGCCAGGCCGCGAGGAAGACCCTGGCCAGCACGTCGGCCAGGTCCACGTCGGGCGCGCGGCGACGTACGAAGCGCGCTACCGAGTCGTAGTGCGCCTCGTACATCGCGGTGAACCGTTTCTCGGAGTCGTCCATGCCATCCCCTCCCACTGGCATGTGTCCGCCACCGAGGAAAGTGTCACGCCCGCGCCAGTTCGCGCTCCTCCTCGGTGTCGACGGCCGGCGCCGAAGTGGTCGCGACGTCGTGGCTGATCTCGGGCAGCCACCGCAGCCAGCGCGGCAGCCACCAGTTGTGCTTGCCGAGCAGCGCCATCACCGCGGGCAGCAGCACCGCGCGGATGATCGTGGCGTCGAGCAGCACGGCCGCGGCCAGGCCCACGCCGAGCTGCTTCATCGAGACGATCGGCAGCGTCGCGAAGAGCCCGAAGATCACCACCATCACCACCGCGGCGCTGGTGATCACGCCGGCCGTGCCGCCGATCCCCTCGGCCACCGCCTGCCTCGTGGGCAGGCCGCGGTCGTGGCCCTCGCGGATCCGGCTGAGCACGAACACGTGGTAGTCCATGGACAGGCCGAAGAGTGTGATGAACAGGAACAGCGGCAGCCAGTTGGTGATGCCGCCGGCCGGGGTGAAGTCGAGCAGCGACGTGAAGTGGCCATATTGAAAGACCCAGACCAGCATTCCGTACGCGGCGGCCACGCTGAGCAGGTTGAGCACCAGACCGGTCAGTGCGATCACCACCGACCGGAACGACACCAGCAGCAGGATGAACGCCAGGCCGAGGACGAAGCCGAACACGTACGGGACGCTGTCCTCGAGCTGGTTGTTGAAGTCCAGGTCACGGGCCGTGTCGCCGGTGACCAGGGCGCCCGGCAACACCCCGGGCGCCGTTGCGCGCAACTCCTCGACGGGCAGCCGGGACGGGATGATCGCCACGGTGCCGGCCGGGTTCACGCGTACCTCGCCCTCGGGGGAGAGCCGAGCCACCGCGGCGTCGAACGCCGGCCCACTCACCGTGCCCCGCACCACCACCTCGGCCGGGCCCACCCGGGCCGGGAACGCGTCGCGGGTGGCCAGTCCCGCGGCCACCACCGGCTCGCCCGGCGAGAGGTCGTCGATGCCCTCGGCCTTGGTGCGCAGGTCGAAGACCGGCAGCGCCAGCGTGACCAGCACCGCACCGGCGGCCAGCGCGGAGAGCAGCGGCCGGGCGAGAGCCACCCGGACGATCGCGCGCCACACCCGGTTGTCGTTCCGGCGGCGATAGCGACCCGGGATCTTGACCGCGTCGACCCGGTCGCCGAGCAGCGACAGGATGGCCGGCAGCACGGTCAGCGAACCCAGTACGGCGGTCGCCACCACCAGGATGGTGCCGGTCCCGAAGCTCGCGAAGGTCGCGTCCTGGGTGAAGTACATGCCGGACATCGCCACCACCACGGTCAGGCCGGAGATCCACACCGACCGGCCGGACGTCTGCGCGGCGACCACCAGCGCCCGTTCCGGATCGGCGCCGGCCCGCCGCTCGTCACGTTCCCGCCGGATGTAGAAGAGGCAGTAGTCCACGCCGACCGCCAGCCCGAGCACCAGCATCACGTGCGTGGTGGCGTCCACCGCCGGCACCGCCCGGCTGGCGAAGGCGAGCAGGCCACCCGCGGCGATGATCGCGGTCACCGCCAGCGCCACCGGCAGCAGCGCCGCCACCAGCGCGCCGAACGCGACCAGCAGGATGCCCAGGGTCAGCGGGATGCTCAGCAGGCCCAGCGTGGTGAGCCCGCTCTCCAGCTTGTCGTCGATCAGCAGGTCGGCGCTGGCCGGGCCGCTCTCGGCCACGTAGAGCTCCGGATGCGCGGCCTGCACGCCGGCCACCGCGTCCAGCGCGGGGGCCACCCTTTCCTTGGCGGTGTCCGGGTCACCGGGCAGCGTGAAGGTGACCAGCGTGGACTGCCCGTCCGGCGAGACGATCGGCTCGCCCGGCGTGCCGAGGCCGTTCAGGGCGGCGGCGACCTCCGCGGCGACGTCCTCGCGGTCGCCGGGGGTGCCGCGCTGGATGATGACCATCTCGGTGGCCGGTTCGATCGGGAAGCCCGCGTCCGCCACGATGCGGTCGGCCCGGGCGGAGTCGCCGTGGCCCTGATCGGCGTCGGTGGCCGAGATCGTGCCGACCTGTCCACCGAGGACGCTGGCGGCCACCACGAAGGCGAGCCATCCGAGGATGGCGAGGGTGCGATGACGTGCGCTCCAGACCGCCGCGCGGGCGGCCAGACCCTTTATCTGCCTTTGCTTCTGCATGACAGAGACGCTAGGAACTGCGCTGCCCGGACTCGATCCGGCGAGCAGGCCGGTCCGTAGTAGGGCTACCCCTACTAACCCTGGAGATAGGCCAGGACCGCGAGCACCCGGCGGTGCTGCTCGTCGTCCGGCGGCAGGTCGATCTTGGTGAAGATGTTGCGGATGTGCTTCTCCACCGCGCCGTCGGTGACCACCAGCTTGCGGGCGATCGCGGTGTTCGACCGGCCCTCGGCCATCAGCGCCAGCACTTCGCGCTCGCGGGGCGTCAGGCTCCGCAGTGGATCGTCGCGGCGGCGGCGCACGAAGAGCTGGGACACCACCTCCGGGTCCAGCACCGTGCCGCCGCCGGCCACCCGGGCCAGCGTGTCGAGGAAGTCGGCGACCTCGGAGACCCGGTCCTTCAGCAGATAACCCACCCCGCCGGCCCGGTCGGCCAGCAGGTCGTCGGCATAGGAGACCTCGACATATTGCGAGAGCACCAGGATCGGGCTGCCGGGCACCCGGGACCGGGCCTCGACCGCGGCCCGCAGACCCTCGTCGGTGTGCGAGGGCGGCATGCGAACGTCCACGATGGACACATCGGGCTTGTGCTCGACGACCGCGTCGACCAGGGCGGGACCGTCGCCGACGGCGGCCACCACCGTGTGCCCGTTCTCCTCGATGAGCCGCACCAGGCCCTCGCGGAGCAGCACCGCGTCGTCGGCGATCACTACACGCATGCCGCCATACTGCCCTATCGCTAGACCGGCAGGGCCACCCGGAGCAGCGTGCCGACGCCCTCGGCGCTCTGCACGTTCAGCGAGCCGCCGGCCGCGCGCACCCGATCGTCCAGGCCGGCGAGCCCGTGCCCCTTGGCCAGGCTGGCTCCGCCGACCCCGTCGTCGATCACCTCGACGGTCAGGTGGCCGGTGGACTGCTCGACCGCGACCCGGGCCTCGGTGGCCTGGCTGTGCTTGGCGATGTTGGTCAGCGCCTCGGCCACCACGAAGTACGCGGTCGTCTCGGTCGCCGGGTCCAGCCGCCCGATCGTCGGAACCACCAGCTCGACCGGCACCGTGCAGCGGCCGGCCAGTGCGGTCAGCGCGGCGGGCAGGCCCCGGTCCACCAGGATCGGCGGCGCGATGCCCCGGGAGAGGGCACGCAGCTCGTCCAGCGTCTCGCGGGTCTGGGTGAGCGCCTCGGCCACGGTCGCGCGGGCCGCTTCCGGGTCGGTGCTGAACTGCTGCTCGGCCCGGCCCAGGTCCATGGCCAGCCGGACCAGCCGCTGCTGCGGTCCGTCGTGGATGTCGCGTTCGAGCCGGCGCAGCGCGATCGCCTCGGCGGACACCGCGGCGTCCTTCTGCGCCCGGGCGGTGTCCCGGTCGGCCTGCGCCACCGCGACCTGCTCGCGCAGCTCGCTCACGTTGCTCAGCAGCATCTTGGCGAACCCGGCCTCGAGCATCGCGCTGCCCCGGAGCACCGGATAGAGCGTGAGGGCGAAGAACAGACCGGCGGCCATGTAGAACTCGTATCGGGTGCCCAGGCCGGCGCCGAGACCGATCAGCTCGGGCAGATCCACGTTGTCCGGGCCGCGCGGGATCGACCAGTCCCAGAGCGGGAAGGTCAGGCCGCCGAGAGCGCCCGCCCACCAGGTCACCACGAAGCAGAAGGCAATGGTGCTGGGGATGAACCGGAACATCGCGTGCACCAGGTCCAGCCAGGACTGCCCGTCGGAGATCGGGGTGAAGACGCGGCGCCAGAAGCTCGGCCCCACCACTCGCTTGTAGTTCGGGTGCGGCAGCCGCTTGCCGAGCACCGCGCCGACCCGGGCCCGCTCCAGCACGGCGAACCCGCGCATCAGCAGCATCACGGCCATCAGCAGCGGCAGCCCGATCCAGATGATGGTCAGACCGACGCCGAGCCAGAAGAGAACCATGCTGAGGACCACGGCGATCAGGCCCAGCGGGAAGCCGAGCAAAACGTATTGCGTGTCCTGGCCGAGCTGGCGAAGGATCCGGGAGGCGTTCATGGCATTGAACCTATGCGTGCGGGGAACTCCCGCCGATCCCGCTGACACGTCGATCCAGGGTATGGATAACCCGACCATGAGCGGTCCACGGCGCCACGACGCTTCGGCACGTGCTGACCCACTCGGCCGGCGTGCCGCAGCTGCCGTCGTACACGACGCCCGAGGATTTCTCGATTGGGACCGGATGTGCCGGACCATCGCGATGTCCGCGCCGCTCTGGGAGCCGGGCACCCCAGCGGGGCTACCACGCGTGGACCTATGGCTGGCTGGTCGGCGAGACCGTGCGCCGGGCCACCGGCCGGCTGCTGCCCGGGGTGCTGGCGGAAGACGTCGCGCGCCCGCTGAGCGCCGAGCGCGAGTTGTTCTTCGGAGTGCCGGAGAAGATCCCGCTCGGCCACCTGGCCCGGCTCAGCGACCGCAACTGGTCCGCCGCGGTCGAGACGATCAGTGCGCACATGGAGAACTTCGACAAGATCGCACCCCCCGGGGTACGCCCGGACGCCGCGCTCGGCAATCGGCGGGACGTGTTGCGCACCGACATCCCGGCGGTCGGGACGGTCAGCGCCAAGGGCATCGCCCGCATGTACGCCGCGCTGATGGGCGAGGTCGACGGCGTGCGGCTGATCTCGCCGGACCGGCTGCGCACGATCACCAGCGTGCAGACCAGCGGGCCGGACTGGTCGTTCGGCGGCGACGGGCCCAAGTCGCTGGGTTACGCGGTCGAGGTGAACGGTCAGCGCTGCGGCTGGGGCGGCATGGGCGGCAGCCTGGCCGGCATGTACCCGGATCTGAACCTGTCGGTGGCGTGCCTGAAGAACCACCTGGGCACGAACGACGGCGACCCGATGGTGGGGCTGGCCGAGCTCATCCGCTCGACCGTGGCGGACGCCCCGGTGCCGGCTTCCTAGGCTTCGCGGAGCCGCGGGCGAGTTCCGCGGCAAGGTGGTCATCACCGTCCGCTAGCGTGCGGCGCATGGATCTGCGCGGGCTGACCGAGGACGTCGTCGCCATCTCGCGTCGCTACGCGGAGGTGCACGAGTTCGAGCCGGACGACGCCTGGTTCCTGCTGAAGTTGCAGGAGGAGGTCGGACGTGGAAGCCGAGATCGAGCGGAAGTGGCTATCCCGCCTGCGCCGGAGTTGACTCGCGGCGCATCGCCATCCGCGGCCACTTGTCCAGGCCGATGGCGGCCTCGCGCTCCCGGATCCGGCGCAGCCCCTCGGTCACCTCGTCGTCGGCCAGCCGCCGGAAGCCGAGCCGCTCGTAATAGGGCCCGTTCCACGGCACCTCGACGAACGTGGTGAGCGTGACCGGCCCACCGTCCAGCCGCGCGACGTGCTCGATGAGCTCGCGCCCGATCCCCTGGCCGGCATGCTCGGGATGGACGGTCACCTGCTCGATGTGCAGGCACCCGTCGACCCGCTCGGTGGCGATGTAACCCATCGCCGGGTCCCCGGCGACCCAGAGCCCGCCGCCGTCCCGGAAGTGCTCGAGCTCAGCCACCGAATAGGGCGGATGCCCCGCGACCTCATCCAGCCCGATCGTGGCGAAGAGCTGCCCGCCGGCCAGCTCGATCTCCTGCAGCCGCCCGAGCTCGTCGGCCCGAGCCACCCGGATCACGACTCCGCCAGAGCGTCGAGGCACCGCTTCGCATGCTCGTCCACCCGCTCAGCCAAGCGCCCGGGCAACCCGACCGCAACGCCTTTACCGCCTCGCCGCCGGCCGCCTCCCGAAACGCCTCCGGCAGCCGCCCGGCCAGATCCCGGACCCGCCCCCGGCGGAGCAGCTCGATGATCTGCTCGGGAGAGGGGCCGCCCTCACTCTGATATTTCGCCGACGGCGGCTTACCCAGTGCTAGCCGATGTGCACGTTCGCGCACAGACATCGCCATGTGCACGAACGTGCTCAGCGCGGGGCTCCGGGGGTGACCAGGCCGGACTCGTAGCCGAAGACCACCGCCTGCACCCGGTCGCGCAGGCCGAGCTTCTGCAGGATGCGGCTGACGTGCGTCTTCGTGGTCTGCTCGGCGATGAACAGGCTCGCCGCGATCTCCGCGTTCGACATGCCCAGCGCGATCAGGCGCAGCACCTCGCGTTCGCGGTCGGTCAGCCCGTTGAGCGCCGTCGCCCCGGTGGACGGGCGCGGGCGGGCGGCCACGAAGTTCTCGATCAGGCGCCGGGTCACGCTCGGCGACAACAGCGCCTCGCCGGCCGCCACCACCCGCACCGCCTGCAGCAGTTCTTCCGGCTCGCTGTCCTTGAGCAGGAAGCCGCTCGCGCCCACCCGCAACGCCTCGTAGATGTAGTCGTCCAGGTCGAACGTGGTCAGCATCAGCACCCGCGGCTGATGCCCCTCGACGCGCTCCGGGCCGAGCAGAGCGCTGGTCGCCGCGAGCCCGTCGAGCACCGGCATCCGCACGTCCATCAGCACCACGTCCGGACGCAGGCTGCGGTATTTGTCGACGCCCGCGCGGCCGTTCTCCGCCTCGCCGACCACGGTCAGGTCGTCCTGCGACTCGAGGATGGCCCGGATGCCGACGCGGATCATCGACTGGTCGTCCACGATGAGGATCCTGATCACGCGCTGCTCCCGTCGAGCCGGACCGGCAACCGCGCCGCCACCCGGTAACCGCCCTCTTCGCGAGGGCCCGTCTCCAGCGCCCCGCCGAGCAACCGCACCCGCTCGCGCATGCCGTGCAAGCCGTGCCCGCCGGGCGAGCTCTCGGTCGACGGCGAGGCCGCCGCGTCATTGCACACGGACAGCTCCAGCACGCTCTCCCCCGGATCGAAATCAACGACCACGAGGGTACGCGCGCCCGGCGCGTGCCGAATCACGTTGCTCAGCGACTCCTGCACGATGCGGTAGGCGGCCGTGCCGACGGTGTCCGGGAGCGCGGGCACCGTACCCATCTTGAAGTCCACCGGGACCCCCGCCTGCCGGGTCGACTCCGCCAGCTCCTCGACCCGGTCGAGGCCGGGCACCGGCGCGAGGGCCGGGTCGCCGGCCGAGTTCTCGTCGCGCAGCACGGACAGCAGCTGCCGCATCTCGCGCATCGCCGACCGGGCGCCGGCCGCGATCCGGGCGAACTCCTCCTTCGACTCCGGGTCGGCGTTCTTCAGGCGATAGGAAGCCGAGGTCGCCTGCATGTGGATCACCGACATGCTGTGCGCGACCACGTCGTGCAGCTCGCGGGCGATCCGGGTGCGCTCCTCGACCACCGCGCGCTGGCTCTGCTCGACCGCGATGTCCTGGCGGGCCTCGGCGAGCTGGCGGCGGATGCCCGACCAGTGCCGGATCACCATCGCCGCGATCAGCACCAGCACCGAGTCGGTGGCATAGACGATCATCGTCTCGTCGGCGGTCTGCACGCCGCGGCCGCGCGGGTCGAGCACCGCCACCAGGATGATCATCAGCACGCTGCCCCACCACGTGACCAGCGCCATCCGCCAGCTGTGCCGCAGACCGACCAGCCCGATGTGCAGGCTCAGCGCGATCATCGCGGGGATGGTCAGCGGCCAGGTGAGGTTCGGATCCTCCGGCGGCGAGAGCGCGAAGACGACCACGCCGGCGAACTGCAGCAGCGTCGCCTCTACGGGTCGGACCAGGGTCAGCGGCAGGGCCACCCCCTGGGCGGTCGCCGCGATGAACGCGATCACCAGCGGCACGTCGTAGACCGAGGCCGCGACGGGTGCGGACACCACGAGCACCGCCGCGCCCAGTGTCCCGGTGGCGAACCACCAGAGCAGCGTGGGCGACGGTCGTCGCATTCTCATCTCCACCACGACCCGACGGTACCTAGGGGTCCGGCGGCCGGACGTCCTACTTCGGAGGTATCCCGCTCGATACCTGCGAGGGACGTGCCGGGCGCAACCGCGAACCCAGAGTCACCGGCATGGATGTGGCGCAGGTGTTGTGGAACGCGGTGCTGGACCACCCGTACTCGCTGCTGGGACCGCTGGTGCTGGCCGAAGGGCCGGCCGCCACGGTGCTGGCCGGGTCGCTGGTCGGCGCCGGGATCGCGGCGTTCTGGCCGATCCTGCTGATCGTCGTGGTCGCGGACGTGACCGCGGACAGCGCGATCTATCTGCTCGGCCGGTTCGGCACGCGCCCACGGATGGCCCGGGTGCTGCGCTTCCTCGGGCTGACCGAGAAGCGCAAGGTGCGGCTCACCGCCGCGCTGCACGACAACCTGCCGAAGGTCGTCGCCGGGGCCAAGGCGGTGGACATCGCGGCGGTGCCGGCGTTCCTCGCGGCCGGGCTCGCCAAGGTGCCGTACCGCCGCTTCGTGAGCTGGGTCGCGGCCGGCAGCGCGGTCCGCGCGGTCGTGCTGCTCGGCCTCGGCATGCTCTTCGGCCGGCAGGCCGCCGACCTGCTCGACTCCCCCGCCACCGCCCTGGCCCTTACGGCCGGCCTCGCCGTCGCCGTGGGGTTGATCCACCTCGCGATCCGGCGCTGGGCCGGTCGCCGATTTCGACCTCTGACAAGCATCTGAAGGGAAACCTCATCATGAAGATCCTGATCGGCGCCGACACCTACGCCCCCGACGTCAACGGCGCCTCCTACTTCGCCCAGCGGCTGGCCCACGCGCTCGCGGCATCGCATGAAGTGCACGTGGTCTGCCCGGCGACCAGCGCGGAGAGCCGCACGGTGTTCGCCGACGGCGTGGTCGAGCACCGGGTCCGGTCGATGCCGGTGTTGCGGCGCAAGGGTTTCCGGTTCTGCGCGCCGGTCGGCCTGGTGCGCGCCGCCCGCCGGATCCTGCAGTTCGTCGAGCCGGACGTGGTGCACGTGCAGAGCCACTTCTTCCTCTGCCGGGCGCTGGTCGAGGCGGCGAACGAGCTCGGCATCCCGGTGGTGGCGACCAACCACTTCATGCCCGAGAACCTGTCGCACTACCTGCCGGTGCGCGGTCGCACGCTGGAGAAGGTGCAGCGCTGGGCGTGGGCGGACGCCGCGCGGGTGTTCACCGGCGCCGACGTGGTGACCGCGCCCACGCCGTACGCCGCCGAGCTGGCCGAGCGCAACGGCGTGCCCGGCCCGGTGCTGCCGATCTCCTGCGGCATGGACCTGTCCAGATTCGGCAGCGGCGGCGGGGCGAGTGGCTTCCGGCTGAAGTACCGCGTGCCGCAGCGGCCGACGATCGCCTACGTCGGCCGGCTGGACAAGGAGAAGAACCTGGACGTGCTGGTCCGGGCCCTGCCCGCGGTGCGCCGCCGGATCGCCGACGCGCAGCTCGTGCTGATCGGCAAGGGCGACCAGCAGCATCGGCTGGAGTCGCTGGCGGCCCGGCTGGGCGTCGCCGACGCGCTGATCTGCACCGGCTTCGTGGACGACGCGGATCTGCCCGGCGCCTATGCGGCCGCGGATGTCTTCGTCAACGCCGGCACCGCCGAGCTGCAGAGCCTGGTGGTGCTGGAGGCGATGGCGTGCGGCCTGCCGGTGCTCGGCGCGCACGCGTCCGCCCTCCCGCACCTCGTGCACCACGGGCACAACGGCTTCCTGTTCCCGCCGGGCGATGCGGACGCGCTGGCCGGCCACCTGGTGACCGTGCTGGCCGACCACGACAAGGCAAAGGCGATGGGGGTACGCAGCAGAGCAATCGCCGAGCACCACGACATCGCGGCGACCGTGGCGGCGTTCGAGCGCCTGTACGCCCTGCGCTCGCAGCCGGTCCACCTCCTGGCCGCGGCATGACCGACTGCACCGAAGCGGAGCGTAGGGCCAGGAGGGCATGCCTGAGACCACTCAGCATGACCTCCCGGCGACTGATCGACGCGGCCATCGTCGTGGTGGTGCTGGCCGCCACCGCGATGCACCTGGTCGCGCCGATCAACCCGCTGCAGCGCATGCTCAGCGACTCGGTGGTCTCGCCGACCGGCGCGGTGCTGCTGGGCACGGCGTGTGCGGCGCTGGTCGTGGTGGCGGGCGTGCTCGCCGCCGCGGCCCGCCGTGGTCCACGGCCACGGCTGGTGCAGGCGTTGCTCGGGGGGTGGGCGTTGTCGCTGGTGGCGATCGTGGTGTTCCCCACCAACCTGCCCGGGACCGAGCTCACCGACGCCGCCGTCGTGCACCGCTACGGCGCGGCCGTCGTGGCGGTCGTACCCCCGCTCGTGGGTCTGCTGATGGCCCGCAGCCGCGCGGCGCGGACGGCGGCCTGGGCGACGGCCGGCGGCGCGGCCCTGTTCGGCGCGGCGCACGGGCCCGCCGTGCTGCTCGGCGGCGACGTCGTCCCCTATGCCGGCCTGGCCGAGCGCGCGCTCTTCGCGACGATGCTCGTCCTGCTGGCCCTGATCGGCCGTGACCTGAGTGCCCAGCGCGCCGAACTGCCCGTTCGGCAGCCGGCAGCCCGGCCGGAACCCATGAAGGTAGGTGCCTGATGGACGTCATGGCCTACGTCGAACCCCTGATGACGTCGCCGCTGCTCTATCCGGTGACCGGCGGCCTGGCCGCGCTCGACGTGCTGTTCCCGCTGATCCCGTCGGAGAGCGCGATCATCGCGGCCGGCGTCTTCGCGGCTTCCACCGGCGGCGTGAACCTGCCGCTGGTGATCGCGGCCGCGGCGGCCGGCGCGTTCGTGGGCGACCACATCTCCTACGCGATCGGGCGCAGCGTCCTCGGACCGCGGCTGCTGAACCGATCGCCGCGGTTGCGCAAGGCGGTGGATCGGATCTCCCGGCAGCTCGACCGCCGTGGTGGCACCATGCTGGTGGCCGCGCGGTTCATCCCCGGCGGCCGCACCGCGGTGACCCTGGCCTGCGGTTCGGCGGGCTACCCGCTGCGCCGGTTCTCGGCCGCCACGGCGCTGGCCGCGGCGATCTGGGCCACCTACAGCGGCGTGATCGGCCTGATCGGCGGCGCGGCCTTCGCGGCCAATCCGGTCATGGGGCTGGCCCTCGGCATCGGCCTGTCGGTCGGCATCACCGGCCTGGTCGAGCTGATCCGCCACCTCGCCCGCCGCCGCTCCCGTGCGCTTGCTCTGCACACAGATACGCAACACCCCGGCGACACACCGACCCCCACCGACCTGCGGGAGCCGGTCGCGGCCGGCTAGCTCTGCGCACGAACACGCATCACCGGACTCAGGAATCTCGTTCGGCACAACCCCTCAGCGGCATTCCGGGCTGTGCCGAACAGACCTGACGAACGACCGTGAGGAGGTAGGCCGTGGCAACCGTGCTCATCACCGACGACGACGCCGACCACCGGGAGCTGATGTCGCTCGCTCTCCCTCGTTTCGGCCACCAGGTGCTCGAGGCCGCCGACACGAACGAGGCCCGGCGGCTGCTGGACGCCGGCGGCGTGGACGCGGTGCTGCTCGACGTGCGGATGCCCGGCGAGTCCGGCATCGAGTTCTGCGCGCGGCTGCGGCAGTGCCCGGAGACCGCCGCCCTGCCGGTCATGTTCGTCACCGCGGACGTCAACGACCACCGCATCCTGGCCGCCATGGAGGCCGGCGCGGACGACTACCTGACCAAGCCGTTCCACCGCTCCGAGCTGGGCACCCGGATCGACAACCTGCTGCTGCGCCGGGCCTGCTCGCCGGGTCGCTCGGCGTCGGCGGCCGGCGCGGCCATGCTGGCCGCACGGCACGCCCTGCACCGGCCCCGGATCGAGGCGGCGCGCCCCCGGCTCCGGATCGCTTGACCTCAACCCGGCTTCAGGTACGAGGGTCAGCAGATGATTCTCGTCTTCGGAGGGACCGGCAACGTCGGACGTGAAGTGGCGCTCGCCGTGCGCCGGGCCGGCGCACCGGTACGCACCACCGCACGGCACGGCGGCGACGTGCACGCCGACCTCACCGATCCGGTCACCCTGCGGCCGGCGCTGGACGACGTCGACGCTGTCTTCCTGGTCTGGCCCGGGCCATCCGTGCCCGGCATCGAGGCCGCCGTCGCCGCGATCACCGCCGGCGTCAAGAAGGTCGTCTACCTCTCCGCGCTGGGCGCCGAGAGCGGCTTCTGGGGCACCGTGGAGAAGGCCGTCGAAGCCTCCGGCGCCGATTGGGTGTTCCTGCGCCCCGGTGGCTTCGCGACCAACACGCTGGGCTGGGCCGACATGATCCGGGACGGCGGCGAGGTGCGGTGGCCGTACGGGGAAGCGTCTCGGTCTTTGATCCATGAGAAGGACATCGCGGACGTGGCCGTGCGGGCGTTGCTCACCGACGACCTGGTCGGGCAGCGCCTGGAGCTGACCGGGCCGGCCAACGTCACCCAGGCCGAGCAGGTGCGGCTGATCGGGGAGGCGATCGGGCGGCCGGTCCGCTGGGTCGAGCTGCCGTCCGGCCTGGCCCGCGAGCAGCTGCTGATGGAGTGGGGCGACGAGGGTTTCGTGGACGGCGCGCTCACCTATTGGGCGTCGCTGGTCGGCCGCGGCGAGCCGGTCACCGACACGGTCGCCCGGGTGACCGGCCATCCGGCGCGGACGTTCACCGAATGGGCGGCCGACCACGTGGCGGACTTCCGCTGAGGGGCCGGCCCGTGAATCATGGCGGGCATGCCAGATGGCCTGCTCAAATATGGTTCCGCGTCCGGTCGCTGGGTGTTGCTGGCGACCGTGCTCGGGTCCAGCCTCGCGTTCATCGACTCGACCGTCGTCAACATCGCGCTGCCGGCGATCGGGCGTGATCTCGAAGCGGACGCGGCCGGTCTGCAGTGGACGGTCAACGGCTACGCGCTGAGCCTCGCGTCGCTGATCCTGCTCGGGGGTTCGCTCGGCGACCGGTTCGGGCGCAAGCGGCTGTTCCTGATCGGAGTGGGCTGGTTCGCGGTGGCGTCGCTGCTCTGCGGGATCGCGCCGAACGTGGAGACGCTGATCGCCGCGCGGGTGCTGCAGGGCATCGGGGGCGCCCTGCTCACGCCGGGGGCGCTGGCGATCCTGGAGGCGTCCTTCGCCAAGGAGGACCGGTCACGGGCGATCGGCGCCTGGTCGGGGCTGGGCGGCATCGGCGGGGCGCTCGGGCCGTTTCTCGGCGGGTGGCTGGTCGAGCTCGCCGACTGGCGGCTGATCTTTCTGATCAACGTACCCATCGCGGTGTTGGTGTTGATCGTGACGGCCCGGCACGTGCCGGAGTCGCGCGATCCGGGCGCGGCCCGGCAGATCGACGTGGCGGGAGTGCTGACCGGCGCGATCGGGCTGGGCGGCCTGACCTATGGCTTCACCGCCTGGCCGGAACACGGGCCGGGCAGCCCCGCGGTGCTGCTGTCGCTGGCCGCCGGAGTGCTGGGATTGACCGCGTTCGTGCTGGCCGAGCGGCGGTCGGCGCACCCGATGCTGCCGCTGGCGATCTTCCGGTCGAAGTCGTTCAGCGGGGCCAACCTGGTCACCTTCCTGGTCTATGCGGCGAACGGTGGCGTGTTCTTCCTGGTGGTGCTCAACCTGCAGGTGGTGGCCGGATATTCGCCGCTGGCCGGCGGGATCTCGCTGCTGCCGGCCACCGCGCTGATGCTGCTGCTGTCGGCGCGGGCGGGCGCGCTCGGCCAGCGGATCGGGCCGCGGATCCCGATGACCGTGGGCCCGCTCGTCTGCGCGGTCGCCCTGGTGTTGTTCTCCTTCGTCGGCTCGGGCGCGTCCTATTTCAAGCTCGTGCTGCCCGCCGTCGTGATCCTCGGCCTGGGCCTGTCGCTGCTGGTGGCGCCGCTGACCGCGACCGCGCTGGGCGCTCTGGAGGACCGCTACGCGGGCATCGCCAGCGGCGTGAACAACGCGGTGGCGCGGGCCGCCGGACTGCTCTCGGTGGCGGTGCTGCCGCTGGCGGCGGGAATCGGCGGCGGCAGCCTGACCGAGGCGTCGTCGCTGCATCCGGTCTATCGCAACGCGATGCTGATCTGCGCCGGGCTGATGGTGGCCGGCGGCGTGCTGGCCTATCTGCTGGTGCCGTCCCGGCTGCCGGCCCACCCGGAGCCGCACTCGTTCTGCGACCCGGGAAGCCCGCCGCGGACCGTCGCTAGGGCCCGGGGGTGAGCGCGGCCTCGTAGGCCAGGATCGTGTCCACGACCGTGCGTCGCTGAGCCGGGGCCAGCCCCCTCATCAGCTTTGATGTCAAAGGTAATTTGAGTGGGCCCGGGAGCAGGTCCGGGCCGGCGTGAACGTCGAGCTGGTGGGCGTGCCGGACGGCCGCACCGGCGTCGGCGGCACGGTGGTCGGATAAATCCTCCGGCCCGGGCAACCTCGGGGTGCGGTCGGCGCATTGACCGGGCGGCGAGCAAAACCGTGGGGGGTGCCGATGCGCGCGGAGTGGGAGCGCGAGTACGTCGAGTACGCCGAGGCGAGCCTGGCGCGGCTGCAACGCCTGGCCTTCATGCTGAGCGGCGACCGCCATCGGGCCGCCGACCTGGTGCAGAACACCCTGGTCAAGCTCTATACGAAATGGTCCGGGGTGCGCGGCGTCGAGCATCTGGACGCGTATGTGCGCAAGATGCTGCTGCGCCAGTTCCTGGTCGAGCGGCGTTCGCCCTGGGCCCGGATCCGGCTCACCGCGACCGTCCCCGACCTGCCGTTCTCGGCGGCGAGCGGCCCGGAGGATCGGTCGGTGCTGATCGGAGCGCTGCGTCGGCTGCCACCGCGGCAGCGGGCCGTGCTGGTCATGCGCTTCCTCTACGACCAGCCGGTCGACGAGGTGGCCACGCTGCTCGACTGCACGCCCGGCACTCCCAAGGGGTGTTAGCTGCTAAGGTTGACGGTATCGGGTAAGGGGCGCGATCGGAAGGGACTCTGGTCGATGGTACGGCGGACGACACGGGCGGCGAACGCGGTTCGGTTCGACAGTAAGGCGGCGCTGTTGGCCGGTGGTGCTGAGGTGCGCGCGGGGCGGTATCAGCGGGCGAGTCAGGACAAGAAGGAGCAGGGTAAGAGCGTCGGTGATCAGGGCAAGCTGAACGTTGCGGAGATCAACCGCAACGGGTGGGTCGAGTCCGCGACGTTCACCGACAACGACCGGTCCGCGTCGCGGCACGCGACGAAGGAACGCCCGCAGTTCGAGCTGTTGATGGATGCGATCCGTGCGGGCAGGTTCGATGTGCTGGTGGTGTGGGAGATCTCCCGCAATCAGCGTGACCTTGCCGTGTACGTGCAGATCCGGGACCTGTGCACGCAGGTCGGGTTGAACTTCTGGCTTGTCGGCGGGGTGCTGTACGACCTGCGCGATAAGAACGACCGGATGATGCTCGGCTTCCAAGCCGTGCAGGCGGAATGGTTGGCCGACTCGATCCGCGACAACGTGCTGCGCGGGATCGTCGGTGCGGCCGAGGCGGGCCGCCCGCACGGCAAGGTCACCTACGGGTATCGGCGGATTTATCACACCCGCACCCGGGCGTTGGAGCGCCAGGAGCCCGACACCGAAGTTCGCACCGCCACGGCATCGGACGGCGTGGTGTGCGAGTTCACCCGTGCGGGAATCGTGCGGGAGATCTTCGACAAGGTGACCAGCGGGACTCCGTTGATCACCATCGAGGACGAGCTGAACGCCCGTGGTATCCCGTCCCCGGAAGGCTCGGCGTGGCGGCGCAGCGTGATCCGCAAGATGGCGTTGAACCCGGCCTACATCGGTAAGCGCGTCCTGCGTGGGGAGATCATCGGGGACGGCATGTGGGACGGCCTGGTCAGCGAGGACAGCTATTGGGCGGCCGTCCGCTTGCTTCAAGACCCGTCCCGGACGACGACGCGGCCGGGACGGGCGGTGCATCTGCTGTCCTACATCGTGACGTGCTCGGTGTGCGGCGGCCCCACCTCCAAGCAGAGCGTGACCCGGCGCGGCTGGACCGGTGAGCTGTACACATGCCTCAAAAAGCGGTGCGCGGCGGCGCCGATGGAGCTGATGGACGAGTACGTGCAACGGGTGGTGGTGGCGTGGCTGTCACGGCCGGACATCTACGAGATGTTGACCGCGCAGACCGCCACCGACGCCGACGTGTCGCACGCCCGCGCCGAAGCCGCTCGGCTGCGCACCGATCTGGAAGACTGGCGCAAACTCGCCGAGGCCGGCGATGTCACCCCGATCTCGTTCGCCCGCGCGGAAAAGGGGCTCCTCTCCCAGATCGCCGCGCACGACGCCCGCGCCGCCGAGGCGGGAATCCCGCCCGTGCTGCGCGGCCGGATCGGTGCTGAGGCGGTCGCGGCGTGGGCCGAACTGGGCGACGAGGTAGCCGTCAAACGCGACATCATCCGCACCGTGGCCGACATCCGACTCATCCCAGCAGGCAAGGGCAACCGGCGCCCGTTCGGTCGGCACCGCCTCGACTGGCGATGGAAGTTCGGCAAGGAACACGACGACGCGGCGGCCTGACCCCGCGCGCGTTCAACCACGAACCCCCGCGTTAACCCGCAAGCGGGACAACCTGGTGTGAACGGTGGAGCTGAGGCTACGGCATACGAACCAAAGGATCATGGCGCAGGGCTGTGTGTCTAGAGGTTCCCCTGGTGGGTGAACGTTTGACAATCTGTCAAGCCCCGGGCTTGACAGCATCGGCGTTCGGTGTCGGACCGCAACTCAGCACACCCAGAACACGGCGAACTATCGGCAACGCGATCGCATGAACCACCACACCGCCGAGCCTGCCGCAGGGCATTTGCCCAGGCCAGCGCCATTGCCCTGAAGTGGCACCCCACACCTCGCTGCGGGTTTCGGCTGTCGCCGCGCGCGAGACGAGTACGACGAGCGGGCCACCAGGATCGTCGATCTTTCTGATGGGGGACGACGAGCGGGGCGGTAGGCCCATTACGTGAGCCCGACACTGTTCGGCGCTGGCACGGATCCAGTGGGAGTCCACCTGTTCGGCGGTGTTGAGATCGTCGCCCACGGCAAACCGTCGGCGCTGGCCACTTGTGGATGCGCGGGTCACGCATCACCGTCTTGTTGAGATCCTCGCCGACGGCGAACCGTCGGCGCTGGGCGTGTCGCCGCCCTGCAGGAGATGATCCGGCGCTGGATCACCGCCGGCTCCGGTAGGTGTCCAGTGGTGAGGTGTTGAGATCCCTGCCGACGGCGAACCGTCGGCGCTGGCTCGGCGACTTCGAACGCTACCGGACCACCGGCAAGTTGAGATCCTCGCCGACGGCGAACCGTCGGCGCTGGCACCGTCCAGCCCGGACCGGGGACTCCGGCCAGCGTGTTGAGATCCTCGCCGACGGCGAACCGTCGGCGCTGGGTCCGATGGCCTCGACAAGACTCGCGAAAAGATCGAGTTGAGATCCTCGCCGACGGCGAACCGTCGGCGCTGGCGAAAAAAGACCGAGCTGGAAACGAACGAGGCGCTGGTTGAGATCCTCGCCGACGGCGCTGGATCCGTGGTGTCGCAGCCCCGTTCCTGCACGGCGCGATGTTGAGATCCTCGCCGACGGCGAACCGTCGGCGCTGGTGGGTGACGAGCCGGCCTCGCGGCCCGGGCGGGCGTTGAGATCCTCGCCGACGGCGAACCGTCGGCGCTGGGTCGAGTTCTTCAAGTCGAAGATCCCCGGCTGGAAGATGTTGAGATCCTCGCCGACGGCGAACCGTCGGCGCTGGTTCCCGCAGATGTTGGGCACACAGACACAACGTCGTTGAGATCCTCGCCGACGGCCAACCGTCGGCGCTGGCCGACGCGGCGGACCAGCCACACCAGACCGATCACGTTGAGATCCTCGCCGACGGCGAACCGTCGGCGCTGGCCGCGGGTCCGGCGGGTCAACGTCGCTGAGGGTGGCAAGTTGAGATCCTCGCCGACGGCGAACCGTCGGGGCTGGCCGACAGGGCCGCAGCATGACGCGCTGAGCAGCGCGTTGAGATCCTCGCCGACGGCGAACCGTCGGCGCTGGACCCCCGACCAGATCCGCGCGGCCGTCGCGGACACCCAGGTTGAGATCCTCGCCGACGGCGAACCGTCGGCGCTGGCCCATGTCGACGGAGACGTGCGCACGCAGGCGAAAATGTTGAGATCCTCGCCGACGGCGAACCGTCGGCGCTGGGGGCCGCCGCATCGGCCCGGCCATCGGAGACCAGGACGTTGAGATCCTCGCCGACGGCGAACCGTCGGCGCTGGCTTAGCCAGCGGTACACGGCCTAGCGGCCGGGGCGAAGTTGAGATCCTCGCCGACGGCGAACCGTCGGCGCTGGTCGGCGTCATCGACCAAATCATCGAAGGCATCACCGTTGAGATCCTCGCCGACGGCGAACCGTCGGCGCTGGAGGTGGCATGCCTACGCTTGCCGCATCGCGTGGAGCGTTGAGATCCTCGCCGACGGCGAACCGTCGGCGCTGGCCGGACCACCAAACGGACGAGGCTTGCCTGTCTACGGTTGAGATCCTCGCCGACGGCGAACCGTCGGCGCTGGACCGCCCACGGCGTCATCCTGACGTCCGTCTTGGGTTGAGATCCTCGCCGACGGCGAACCGTCGGCGCTGGGTCACGGTCACCATCGCGACCCGATCGGCGGGTGAGCCGGTTGAGATCCTCGCCGACGGCGAACCGTCGGCGCTGGCCGCCAGATCGGCGGCCGCTACTACAAGCACCAGATGTTGAGATCCTCGCCGACGGCGAACCGTCGGCGCTGGGCGGGCGCTCTACGGGCGGCGCAGGCTGTCAGAGAGTTGAGATCCTCGCCGACGGCGAACCGTCGGCGCTGGCCGGTCCGGTTGAACGCCACGCTCAGCTTGTCGTTGTTGAGATCCTCGCCGACGGCGAACCGTCGGCGCTGGGGTCTGGTCGTACACGTCCAGGTTCAGGGCGAAGTTGAGATCCTCGCCGACGGCGAACCGTCGGCGCTGGCCGCCCGCGGATACCAATCCAGCGCCGGCGCGGGGGAGTTGAGATCCTCGCCGACGGCGAACCGTCGGCGCTGGCGGACGCCGAGTGGCCTCGACCCCAGCAGGCCCACATCGGTTGAGATCCTCGCCGACGGCGAACCGTCGGCGCTGGGTGCCGTAGACGTAGGGCTTGCCGAGTTGCTGCAGGGCGTTGAGATCCTCGCCGACGGCGAACCGTCGGCGCTGGCTGGCAACTGGAAGTCATTCAGGTCGGCGGAAACATCGTTGAGATCCTCGCCGACAGCGAACCGTCGGCGCTGGGCGGGTTTCATCCCGGTCTCCGAGCGCACCGGGATGTTGAGATCCTCGCCGACGGCGAACCGTCGGCGCTGGCCGGGATGATGACGCTGTTACAGACCATCGCCGGCGCGTTGAGATCCTCGCCGACGGCGAACCGTCGGCGCTGGGCTTCGCGAACAGGAAAGATACGAGACGGCAGAGCCGTTTTCGGTGTCCTCGGCGGCCATCTGACCGTTTTGCATATTTTTGGGGCGCGGAACCTCTCAGGTGTTTCGGTCGAGCTTGGGGTTCCTAGATCCCCCTTAGAGGATGTGGTCGCCGTGGTGAGGGGCAAGTTGGGCTCGGCCGAGGCGCTCTACAGTCTGTAGTGTGCCTGCGGTGAGGCGGTACAGCCGGATGTCGTCGACGGCCTGGTCGATGATGTCGATCAGCTTCTGTTTGAGCTTGGGTAGCTGGGCCGCGGTGCAAGCCACTTCGAAGACGGATTTCTGAACGCGGATGCCGTACCCCTCGCAGGTCTTCGCGACGCGGCGCAGGCGGCGTTGACCGGCAGGGGTGGTGGTGTCGACGTCGTAGGTGAGCAGGTATTCCATCATGTCGGATTCCATGGTGTGTAGGTGGTGGTGTCGCCGCGTAGGTACCTGGCCAGGAGCCGTGCTTGCAAGATCGGCAAGGTCGCGGCGGGCACGTCGCGGCCGAGCTGCTGGTGTGGCCAGTTGCGGGCCCGGCCCTCGCTCCACAGAGTGAGAAACGCTCTCCGGCCGTCCTCGTTCAGCTCGCATCCGCCGCCGGGATGCCGGGCGAAGTGTGCGGGTTTCAGTTGCCGGCGGTTGATAGCTGTGAAGACGTGCCGGTCGACGAGCAGGTGCCGCATCTCCTCCATGAGGTCCAGCGCGAGTGCGGGTTTGCCGGGCCGGATCCCGTGCAGGTAGCCGATGTACGGGTCGAGGCCGACGTGTTCGAGCGCGCCGTGCACGGCGACGCGCAGCATGCCGTACCCGAAGGACAGTGCGGCGTTGACCGGATCGGTGGGTGGCCGGCTTGCCCGGTGAGTGGGCGCGGTGATGTCGGCCTGCTCGACGACCAGGTGCCGCCAGCTGGCCACATATCGTTTCGCGGCCTGTCCTTCGATGCCGAGGATCACGTTGGTGTTGTCGGTGCCGGGCAAGCTGGTCAGGTCGTCGGCGATGGCGGAAGCAGTGGCGCGTAGGGTTTGTTGCCGGGTTCCGGAGGCGTCGGCGGCTGCCTTGAGTAACAGCTGGCGGGTGTTCTGCAGCTTTCCGGCGACGATGGCCCGGCAGATGCCCGGCCGCCGGACCGGGTCGCGCAGAGCGTCGTGCTGGGCTACCCGCAGCAGTGGGTTACCGGCCTGAGGACCGATCACCCGCGCGCGGAACCGGCCGTTGCCCGATAGCCAGGTGACGGTGCGCTGGTCGGCGGCGCAGCGGTGGAGCAGGTCGTCGGTGATGGTGACCCCGCCGAAGGCCACGACATGGTCGATGCGGATCAGTGGAAGCCGTTTCGGGCCGGCTTCGGGGTGGAAGACGCGGACGGCGTCGTTGTCTAGGTGCAGGCTGGAGCCGGGTGTCATCACATACAACGTGTTTTTGATGATCTCAGGCATCCCAGGTTCCCAGCGGTCGTGGTGTGAACAGGTCGGCGGGGTCGTGCAAGGCGCGTGGCAGGCAGTCGTCGAGCAGTGAGCAGCGCCGACAGCGGCGGTCAGCTACCGGCGCCGGCAGTTGCGGGGCGGCAAGGGCGGTACGGAGGTCGGCGACGATTCCGGTGATCGTGTCGATGACGTCCGAGGTGAGGTCGACGCGGTGGCGGCGCCGGTCGGCGTGGGTGAACACCTGCGCGTACGGGACTTCGAGGTCGAGTGTTTCGCGCAGGCACAGTGCCTGGGCGGCGGCTTGCAGGTCGGCGGGGCCGCCCGGACGGTAGGTGCCGATCTTGTGCTCGATCGGCACGGCGGTGCCGTGGCCGATCTCCACGACGTCGCAGCGGCCGTAGAGCCCCAGAGCCTGGCTATAGATCGGGTACGGCGTAGTGCTGCCTGGCGCCGGGGGTGGAGGTGGCCCGGATGCCGGGCCGGTCCACCCGTTCGTGGGCCAGATGTCCGCGCACGGTATTCACATCGTCGGTGAAGATGCCTTCGACGTGGATGAGGGCGGCCTGCCGGGGACAGTACGCGTAGTGCTCCAGCGCGGAGATCGGAAGGCGAGACGCGTCTTCGTCCCCGTTGGGCCACCAGCTCATCTACCCACCACCTTTGGGACGTAGGCAACACGCAGCCCTGTCTGCGGGCGGACCTAAGGTGGGCCGTCCGCAGACATCTGAAGTCACGGCCAGAGGTCGACGATCGTGGTGAGGTCGATGCCGTCGGCCAGTGGGGTGTCGGCCCATTCACGACGGTAATCGGTGAGCGCGCGGGGTGCCTTTTCGGGGTCGTTGCGTTGGAGGGTGAGCCGACTGGTGAGGGCTTTGGCGGGCTGGGTGCCGTAGGCGTCGGGGTGGCTGAACACGTAGAGGCCGCAGAGTGCCATCTCACCGCGGCTGGCGGACCGGTCGTGGTCGAACATCACGGTGATGGCCTGCCACAGGGCGGCCAGGTCCTGCTCGGTGACCCCGGTCTTGGCCGCGCGGGACGCGGAGTGAAACAGGTGTGCACGGTAAAGGCCGTACGGGACGGTCCACTTGGAGCCGATCTCGGTGCTCTCCCCTTTGTCGACGTCTTCCTGCCGGGTCTGGGTGACCCGGGTGATGGTGTGATCGGTGGGGAGCACGGGATCGATGCTGCGGGCGAAGGTCAGCTGCACCGGTCCGCGGACCTGGCCGGCGCCACCCTTGACGGCTCCGGTGCTGAGCACGCCGCCGAACATGCGGATGTCGAAGTAGTGTTCGCACAGCCACGCCTTGGCGTCATCACTTTTGCCGGGGTTGGCTTTGAGTGCCTCTTCGATGCGGGTGTTGAGGGCGTGCCCGGCCTCGACGAAGATGCCGTAGTTGGGGTCGCCGCCGTGGATCAGCGAGACGGTGTCGCGGATCTTGCGTTTGAGGGCGACGTCAGTGACCAGGCCCTGGCCGGTCTCGTCGTCGATGCGTGGTTGGTTACCCGCGTCTGGATCCCCGTTGGGGTTGCCGTCCATCACCTCGAACAGCAACACGGCGTCGTGACGGCGGGCGGGGTCGAGGTGGGCGGCGGTCATGCTGGGTCTCCTTGCGGTTCGTCGTTGGTGCCGGGTTCGGGGTCCTGATTGACGGGGTTCTTCTTGGCCTCTGCCGCTGCGGCGCGTTCGGCGTGCATGTCGGCGCGCTGCTGGTGGTAGCCGAGGATGAAGTTGCCCTGCTGGACGAGCAGGGCCTGAGCGGGGAATCCGCCGCGCTGGGCGATCTGGGAGTACACGTCGTCCAGTCGCTGCTGGTAGGCGGTTGCCGATCCGGGACGGTGCAGCGGGCCGCCGAGCCGGCGCAGCCAGGCGGGGGCGGTGCGTTGCCCTGAGATCAGGGCCGCTCGCGGGTTGATGATGGCCCGGCCCAGGTAGCGCTGGGCGAAGCTGGTGTTGAGTGGCTGCTTCGCGGCCCGGAACACGGCGCGTTGCAGCTCGTCGAGGATGGCGAAGGCACGGCCGCAGTGGTAGGCGGCGTCGGGGTTCGTGAGGTCGAGGGTGGGCATCAGGGCCTCTCTGCGGTGAGGTGGGCGGCGCAGGGCGAGCCGGATCAGGGCTGCCCGGGCTGTATCGATGCGTCCGTCGGTGCGGACGCGGTGCAGTAGGTGGGCGAGCAGGCTGGGCGGCAGCGGTCTGCCGAGTAGCGCTGAGCGCAGCAACGCATGAAAGACACCGGACGGGCGATCCTCGCCGGAGCCACCGAACTTGACCCATTCGCCGGCGCGGCCGCGGTTGTTCTGCCAGCGGCCGGTCGCCCTGGCCAGTTGCGCGAGGCTGATGCGGGCGGTGTCGCCGGTCCAGGCATCGATGATCTCGTGGTCGGTGAACCAGCGCAGCAGGTTGGCTTTCACCTGCGGGACGGGTATCTCGATCCAGTCACGGACGACGACCCGGGCGACGTTGCCGCCGAGGGTCACCGAGCAGTACAGCGACAGGTCGTCCCCGCCCGGTCCGGAGGCGTCGACCGGGGCGGCCATCATGTCTCGGATGTGCGCCGGGTCGGGTTGTTCCAAGGGGCCCATCGGGTCGAATGTTGGCCCGCCGGTGACCCACCAGACCAGGCGGGCGTTCTGACCGGGCAGGGTGTAGCTGTGCGACTGGTCCGACAGCAGTGTTTCCAGCGTGCCCATGAATTTCAGGGCACAGTCGGCGCAGATGGGCGTGTGTCCGAGGAACTTTTGCAGTTCGTAGCCGTGCACAGCCTCGTTGACGCTGACCAGTGAGGCGCTCTGCTTCGCGCCGGGCAGAAGCCGGCGGGGAATCTGTTGCGGGATGGTCTTCAACAGCGGTTGGACACGCTGGCACACCATGCACAGTCCGGTGTTTCCCGAGCCTTTCCGGTCGCCGGCGACTTGGGCCCAGTAGCTGACTGCCGATGGGGTGTTGCAGGCCCAGACCTGGTCGACGCGGAACGCGGCGAGGTCGCCTCGGCCCCAGGCAGGGAAGTCGTTGTGGTCAACGGTGAGGTGGTGGCCGTCGCGGTAGAACGCGGCGATCGCCGTGCCAGGCCCCTTCGGGTCGGTAGCTGCCCAGTCCTCGATCAATTGCCGGAAAGCCGCTGCCTGTTTGGGGAGTCGGGCGGGGTTCGAGCCCTCGAATGCCCATCCCAGGACGTATTCGGCGTTGTCCACCGCCAGCGTCGGTGCGATCCCGACCGTGCGGGTGATGGCCGGTACGGGTCGGCGCGGCCCGAATTTGCTGTCGGCGTCGGCCAGGTCGGTCGGCTTGCCTCGCAGGGTGCCGTCCGCGGAGATGTCAAGCAACCACCGCACCGGTTTGCGCCGGTAGAACAGTGCAACGTCATCCGCGTCGGCGGTGGCATTGGCGTACTCGACCAGCCGCTGTAACAGCATCAGAGGCCCCCACCAGTTGGCAGGGCCAACTCCATGCCGTGCTCCGGGACATGCAACACACCCTGCTTGATGCCGGCGGCGAACCACTGCATCCGGGCGCTGCCGCCGCTGTCGCGGTGAATGGAGTGCAGCATGATGCCGATCTCTTGGTTCAGGTCGGTCAGCCGTGGCGTGTCGTCGCTGTCGCCGAAGTCTGCGGAGAACTCCCTGGTGCCGAGGAACGGCTGCTGGAAACAGGCGCCCCGCCGGACCCGGCGGCGGAACTGGTCGCGGTAGGCGGCCGGCCGCCGGTCGGCGTGCGCCTGGACGTGAATGTGAGCGTGGATCCGGTAAGCCACGTCGCGCAGGCATACCGCGTTGCGCTGGTCGCGGTTAGCGACCGTGTCAACGCGTCGTACCCCCCGGATCGCGTCCGACAACGGTGCTACGTCGGTGGTTTCGTTGCGCCGCACCGAGAACTGCCGGATCGGGCGCAGCACCTCGATCGCGACCACCTGGTAACGCATCTCCGGCTTCCAGAAGATGGCCTCCAGCACGCCCACCGCAGCGGGCGGTGTCATCACCGGATAGCTGACCCGCTCAACCTTCAACTCCGGGCGGGAGAACAACGCCGCCTCACCGGCGACCTGGACCACGACAGGGGGGTCACCGTTACTGTCGCGAGGCAGCACCAGAGCGGGCGAGGCCTGGTGGGGATGGCTTGTCATAGCAGAAACTCCTCTACTGCCGGATCGAGGTTGATACCGGTCGCCTCGTCGTAGCCGCCCAGCCATTCCGCGAGGCCGCCCGGACCCAGAACACCTTTGATCGGGGCGAGTTGCGCGACGACGTCCGGCCGCTGGAGCAGGCTCGGATGCAGATTGGTGACGTACGGCTGCAGCCTGCGGAAATCGGCTGCCGACGGCTGGTCGCCGCCGAGCCGCTCGATCAGCGCACGAACCTCACTGCGCTTTGCGCCCTGGGCCGCTTGCGGGGTGACCACCGAGACGCCGGAATCGCTGATCATCCGAAACGCCAAGCAACGATCACGTGCCTTGGTGCGGGGATCCATCGGCCCGTCCGCGACCGTCTGGAACTCCCAGCGACGGCGGGCGGCCTGGATGCGCTGTCCCACGTGCGCCGAGTCGTGCAGCGCCAACGCGTCATACAGCCCTTGGTAGTAGGCGGGATGCGCGTCAAGGTCGTCCGGCTGCTTCTTTCCCGGGCCGAAATGCAGCAGCGTCTGATCGACCGCGATCCGGTAACCCGGTGGCATGCCGCCGTCGGACGGGTTGAAGATGACCACCCGGCCAAGCTCAGCCATCCTGCCGTCCCGGTTGGCCCGCCCGGCCGCCTGCAACAACGAATCCACCGGCGCCACCGCACGGAAAACCACCGGAAAATCAAGATCCACCCCAGCTTCGATCAACTGAGTCGACACCAGCAACGTTCGCTGCCCAGCCGTCAACCGCGCCCGTACCGTCTCCAGCACCGCCCGTCGATGCCGAGGACACATTCGAGTGGACAGATGCCACGCCTCCCCATCGGGCAGGTCACGCCAGCCGTCATAGACCGTGGCCGCGTCGGCGGTCGTGTTCACCACGACCAGCGCCGCATCCATTGCCGCCGCCTGCGCGGCGATATCCGCCAGCGACGGCCCAGGATCCACCTGCCACTCGAAACGGACCCGCCGCAGCCGTTGCGCCAGCCCTTTCGAATCGTCAACAAGATCGACCGGATCGAGATCGTCGAACTCCCGCAACGCCCAGAAGTCCGGCTGCGTCGCCGACGACAACACCACCGTCGTCCCGAAATGCTTCACCAGCAGCCGCAGCCCATCCAGGATCGGCGCCAGCATCGCGTGCGGCAGAGCCTGGATCTCATCGAGGACGATCACCGCACCAGCCAACCGATGCACCCGGCGCATCGCCGAGGGTTTCCGCCCGAACAGCGACTCGAACAGTCGCACGAACGTCGTCACCACGAACGGTGCGTCCCAGTTCTCCGCGGCCAGCCGATCCCAAGGACCACGACCTTCCGCATCCAAATCGACACCACTGTGGTGCTCCAGCACCACCTGTCCCCTGCCGCCGCTGCTGTCTGCCAAGAGGTCCCGGTAGACGGCCGCGTTCTGTTCCGTGATCGTCAAGAACGGCACCGCGACGATCACCCTCCGATGGCCGTGCGTGGCCGCATGCTGCAATCCGAACCCCGCCGCGGCCAGCGTCTTACCCGAACCCGTCGGCGCCGGCAGCCGGAAGATTCCGGGCGGCAACGCCGCAGCCGATACGCAGTCGGCGTAGACCTTCTCCCGCATCACATCGATCGACGAGCTACGACGACCCTCCAGCGACCGAACCCGGGCCGCTTCGAACCGCTCCATCAACAGCGCGAAGTCCGGTTCCGCAGCCAGCCGGGGAGCAGCGAGCTGACGGAAATGGGCCTCAGTGTCCAGGAAATCGGCGTCCACCAGCGCACTGAAACACATCCGCGCGCCCAGCTCGCCCACCAACAAATCTTGTAGCCACGCCGTCGGCACCATCGCCGAAAGATCATCGGGAAGATCTGGGAGGAGACCCGGCAGCGAACTCAGCGCATCAACATCATTCACGTCGCTACCTTTGGCGAACTCCCTGCGCAAGGAAGGAACATCCACCAATCCGCCGTGATGGCCGAGAATCGCCACGGCGAAGCCACGGAGGCCTCGATCGAACCCGAGTCGGGCACCGGCCACCTTGTGATCAATTCCCACTTTCTCGCTGGCGCTAGCAACGGCCGCGAGACGCTTTTGCCAGGCTTGACTCGCTTTTCCAAGATCGTGAAGCCGTCCGAGCCAATACGCGACACCACCTCCACCGAACGGAGCGGCGAAACGGTGCCCTAGTTCGGCCGTCGCTCGCAGGTGTGCATCCAGGGAATGCCAGGGGCCAGCGCCAACTGGCGGAGTGTGAGCCCAAAGAGGACAGGCTGCCGACACTTGTGAAACCTCCTCAAGAAGTCCGAATGGCCGGCGTACTATTCGATGCGGAAACGATCTAGGGGTACCCGCATTGACGAAATCATGACGGCGCTCAGCAAAGCAGACAGGTACGACAGAAACCGCGGCACCGGCGCTCAACTGTCAGACAACCGACACTTCACAACCCCGCCTATTACTCCGCGATCGTGTTCGCAACTCAGCACGGCAGATCATGAATAGGCATCCGCAGCAACCCTGAGCAGCGCCGAGGCTACCCATGCAGGTAACTCAGCGCCGACAACATGAGTGCCACCGTGCCGGCTGACGAAGCGCCTCCCCCGAGAACTGCGCTTGGAAGTGCTCCTCCGTCGGCGGTTACGAGAAGGGCGACGATGATCCCGACGACCGGCGCCGCCAGTACGACAAGCACGAGTCGCAGTTGCGGATCACCGTCGGGTGGCCGGGGTGGGCGTGCACTCATCGGCAGCATCTCCTTCGGGTTCCTGATCGTCATCGCCGACTCTTCCGCGGTGCCGAGGCGCTCCGACCTCACCGCCTCCAAGGGTGCGTCGCGTGATGCCGTGCCGGCAGGGGCGGCGTGACGTTCATGGACTCGACGGGCATCACGGCACTCGTGCGCGCCCACGACCGCGCGACCAACAACGGCGTCACACTGACCGTTGTCAACGCACAGCCAATCGTGCAGCGCGTCCTTGCCGTGCCCGTTGTCTTGCTGGTGTTGACCGGCGACGACCGACGGCCGGGCCGACTGCCGGTGAAGCGTTCGCTCGGCCACGCCATCGCCCGCTGGCTGGCGTGTAGGGCGGACGACCTGGGCCGCTGGTGAGCTGGACTGGCACAGCACAGAAGGGCGTGCGAGCAGCCGGACCGCACAGCCTGGGCGACGGGGCCGAGCTGCTCGCGCCAGGACGTTGCGCGCCAGACACTTCGGCTCAGTCGCGGTTAGCGCGCCTCCGGCGGGGGCTCTCCCGGCTCCGGGATGCGCGCACCTCGCCACCATCGCCCCGGGCAAAGCCGAGCAGACCCCCGCCGGTAACCACCGGCCTGGCTGCCTAGCGTCAAGGCCGTCTTGACGCGGCGGGCGCCGACGGTGCCCCGCTCCCACGGTGGGCGGGTCGAGGGTGACGGGATGCTTTGCTGATCTCGTCTGTTCATCTACGACGCCGCCCCGCAGCCGAGCAACTTCATCGGCGATGGGAGATCCCACGTCCGATGCCCGATCGGCGCTTCCCTGCACCGGCTGTCCGGTGTATGCAGGTTCGGTGGAACTCGACACAATACAGGTCGCCTCTGCGGCAACGCCGTACGTCATCTCTGCAGTCACCGCCTACGGGATGAAAACACTGGACACCATGCCGGAGACCGACGCTTCCGAAGCGCCTGGCACAGCGTTGGATATTGGACGTCGACTGCTCAAACGCATCCTGCGTGGCGAGAAATCGCGGCAGATGATCGAGAACGCAATCCTTGATCTTGTTGCGGGGGAAGAGGACAGCGTTGCAGCGTTTAGGCTGCAGCTTCGCAAGGCTCTCAACGCGGATTCTGATCTTGCCCGGGAAGTGGCCACAATACTGCCTTCTGCCGACTTTTCCGTTACGGCATCAGGGCAACGTTCCGTCGCGATCGGTGCCAACTCCGGGATTGTTAGTACGGGAGATGGCCGGCCGGATGTGGGGGCCTACCGCCAGCATGTCGCCAATGATGAAGCCGACACTACCGATCCCGCTCTTGCCGCAAAACTGGGCAACTTAGCGACTAGCCTGTCTACTCGTGGCCGAGTTAGCGAGGCAGTCCCCCTCTTTCAACGGGCCTTGGCGATCACGGAATCTACTCACGACTCCGATAGTCCAGACCTAATTCCCGCTCTAGGAAATTTGGCAACAAGCTACTCAGCTATTGGTCGGCATGGTGAGGCAACCTCTCTGTTTCAGCGCGCATTGACCTTGGCAGAGTCCGCTCTAGGTCCCGATGATCCAGCCCTTGCTGCGGCCCTGGGAAACCTGGCAAGCAGCTATTTCAACTTGGGTCGACCGGCGGAGGCGGTGCCGTTGCAGCAGCGGGCGCTTGGGATCGCTGAGGCGGCTCTCGGCCCAGACCACCCCGATGTGGCAACCTATTTGGGTAACCTTGCGACCAGTTACCGCGCTTTGGGTCGGTCGGCGGAGGCGGTGCCGTTGCAGCAGCGGGCGCTTGGGATCGCTGAGGCGGCTCTCGGCCCAGACCACCCAGTCGTGGCAACCTATTTGGGTAACCTTGCGACCAGTTACCGCGCTCTGGGTCGACCGGCCGAGGCGGTGCCCCTTTTCCAGCGGGCTCTAGCACTGATCGAAATGACTCTCGGACCTGATCACCCCGACGTCGCAATTCATCTCGGAAACCTGGCGACCGCCTATTCAGCTTTGGGGCGGTCGAGCGAGGCGGTGCCGTTGCAGCAGCGGGCGCTTGAGATCGCTGAGGCAGCTTTCGGCCCAGACCATCCCGACGTGGCAACCTACCTAGGCAATCTAGCAACCAGCTACTTCGACTTGGGGCGGCCCGCCGAAGCGGTGCCGTTATCTGAACGCGCCCAACGCATCGCGGAACGCACATTTGGCCCGAGCCACCCTATCGTCGCCTCCTATTTGGGCAACCTCGCCACAAACTACAGTGCCCTCGGTAGGTCGGCCGACGCCGCACCCCTCTTTGAACGGGCACTCAGCATCATTGAGGATGCCGTAGGACCCGACGACCCCGAGGTTGCCATTCACCTGGCCAACTTGGCCACGGCCTACTTCGCTCTGGGCCGATACACCGAGGGGATAACTTTATTGCAAAGGGCAACAAGGCTTTCCGAACAAAGGCTTGGCCCAAATCACCCGACGAGCAAACAGATCTTGAAGATGTTGGATGGAGCCACTAGACGCGGAGGCCTAGCGACAGAATCCGGTCAACCGAATGACTGACGCGGAAAAGCCTGATGAAATTACAGTTCTTTTGCGCGTGCTAGATATAATTGAAAGTCGTCTGTTGGTAGCCAATGATCTGGCAAAGATGGACAAGCAGCAGATACTGCATGTGTCGGATTCGATCGTAGAAATTAGGACCAGCATGAGCGAGAACTATAACGTTGGCCAAGCAGGCGCGGTGGGCAGATACGCCAAAGCGGAGAACGTCAACTTTCAGCAAATCTGGCAAGGAGCAGCCCCTAATGTCGACATTGAGGCGCTGACCGACGAATTGAAGAGACTTCGGGCGCATCTACGGCAGGAAGCTGAGACGCCCGAGCAGGATGAATCTGTTGCTTCCATCAGCAAGGCGCAGGTTGCTGCAAGTGACGGCGACGGACCGCGTGCAGTACAGCATCTAAGACAGGCAGGAAAGTGGGCGCTTGCGGGTGCTACGACTATCGGCACTACCGTTGCGGCCGCGGCCCTGAAGGCCGCGCTTGGTGTCTAGGTCCTGGCTACGCCCCCGTCAAAGTCGCGGACCAGGTCTTGGCATGCCCCGCATTTGGTCGGTCCACACGTCGACCTCGGCCGGCGGATATTGGCAGACGAGTTACCGCTAGTTGGCCTGAGTGACTAACTGAGTGACAATCGCCAGTAACCACGACGGACAACCACGGACGCTTACGGCCTAGAGCCGCAGGTCATCGTCCCTACGGAGCCAGGTCAAAGAACTCTGTCGGTTGCCTGGGCGTCAAGGGGTCGTGTGGTGGCTTGGCTTCTCATTGACATGGGCCATCAGTATTGGGACCGGCCAATTCCACGTTGTCCTGTCGACTCGCTCCTCAGGACAAGAAGCCGGATAGAATGCCAGCGAGAGCCGCCACGAGCCCTGCCGCTGCAACGCCAGATATGCCTCTGTCCTCTTTTAGCACCAAGAGGAGAGCGTTCTTGAAGATCTTTAGTGGCGACTCCGTTGACAATCCTGCCACTCGGCGAATTGGTCGGGACTCTCCGGTTATCCAACACTTAACTTCTGGGTCATCTATAGCTCGGTCAGTGATTAGCGTTAAGTCGATCCAATCCCCCGAATTCATCAGTTTAGGCTTAAACTCGCATTGAAATCTGTCATCGCCCTTGATGCTACCCAAAGGGTATATTCCAGGATGAGAGGACTCGGTGACGGATACATCAAGGATGATTCCGCGAGGAACGCTCACTTCGATTGGCTGCTGCAAATCCGCTTCTTGAATTTCCCTCTTACCTGTGTTGCGGATGCGAAGACGGCAAATTCGAGGATCCTTAAGGACGTGCTGTCTCTCGGTATACCCGGGTACCTCGCCGTCCCATACGACCTTGAGCCGATCATCGTTATCCGCCGCCCTAGTACTGATCGGCTCATTAGAGAGAACGGCGTAGTCTAATGTTTTCGGCTGCTTCTGTCGCATGAAGAAGTACCAACTGATGAGGGCGCCGATGAAGACGGAGGCCACCGTCAAGATGACGTTGTCAGCGTTGCTGCTTAACCACCGCACGAATTCACCCACCGCAGCAGGATAGCCACTCCGGCATCTGGGTGCCGCAGGTAGCCTCGTTCCAAGCCCCGACGCTTGAAGGCCGGCGGTCGTAGCCGACGAACGTCCTGGCAGCCTGGGAGTCGTTCTGACAGCAACGCTGACAGCAACCGGCGCGTACGACGACGACCAGGGCGACGCGGCGACGGACAACCTTCCGAGGCCACGGCCACAGACGGACGTCGCCAGCCGACGCGCCCAGAACTTACAAACGAGGGGTCCTGTGGCTGCCGAGGTCGTGGAGCCGACGCCACCCCAGTTGACGATTCGCCGGCCCAGGCAGAGCACCACAGCCGAGGAGCAGCTACTCTGCTTTCATGGCAGTGCCGTCCCGGTGTGGACGCTCACGAGTTTCCTCTGGCATCGGCTCACGGAATTCCCCTGGGGGACGACGAGCGACGGCCCAAGAGGCCGGGCCGAATCAGCTGAACCATCTGCTACGACCTTGCCTCGTCCCCTCCTCGGTGCTGCTCTTTGCTCTTACGCCCGCCGGCCCGACGCCGCGGACGACGAGCGACCGCCCTCGGCCATGGCGACCGCCGACTGGGGGAATTACGTGAGCGGATCACGGCCTGCGGAATTCCGTGAGCGCTGACAACTGGTGCCCCATTCCACACGATCGCTCTGCTTCCGGGCCCTCGTAGAGGCGGCGCTTGCCGATCTCCAAGCGGGCATACGGCTCGGGGTGAAGTGAGGTTCGGAGTGGTCGGCCTGGGGGCGAGGCTAAAGCGATCACCGCGGAGGGGCGGACGTCGGATCCTTGCCGCGTCCGCCCCCACGCCCACGATGGTCAGGCCGCGTTGACGCGATGGAGCCGCAGGAGCCGGGCAAGGCGTGCGGCTTGATCGATGGTGGGTAGGGGTGCCTCGGCGGCGAGGGCCTGGATCTCCTCTTCGATGGCGGGGTCGGTGAGTTTGTGGGCCATCGGCAGGGTGCCGCGGGCGTCGGGGTGTCCTGGCGTGTTGGCGTGCGGGTTGTCCGCCGATGCGAGTTCGCCCGCCGCCCCAGACGGGGCGACGGGCGACGGGTCTTGCGGTGCGTGGGGGTTCAGCCGTTGGTCATGATGGCGTCGAACCATCGTCCTCCTCGCGGGACACTGATGTGCCAGGCGCAGATGATCGTGGTGGGCATGGGGGTTCTCCTCTCGAGACATCCCGGCCGGCCGGTGCCGGACGGAAAGACATTGCGAGTCAAAGGATGTGGTTGGTCGGGTTGGGCGCGATCAGCCGCGGCCCGGTTGGGTGCTGTTGGGTCGCGGTGATGCCGGTTGGGTTGACACCCTGCCCGCCGTGCGTACGGATCTTCGACAGCGGAGATCTCAGGGAGTCGTACGCGGTTCAGCCACGGGCCGCCGCGCTGCGGCCGACGTCGGTAGGTCCGTTAGCCGTAGTGCCGCCCCTGCACGCTGGTGCAGGCGCCAGACGTCGTCGGCGGGGCTCAGCCCGGTACCGGTGATGGCGTCGCGGGCGGCGGTGGCGATGGGGTATCGGATGCCGGCCTTGGTGAGCTGGTGGTGCAGATGATGTTCCCGCACTGTGGAGTGCAGCCAGAACAGCACCGGATAGGCGCGGCCGGTCGCGCGGGCCAGGTTCTCGTAGCCGTCGATCTTCGCGATCAGCACGGGTAGGGGTTCGGTGCCGGTGTCGTACTCCAGGAAGAACGGCGTCCGCCGTTCGTGCTCGGCGTACACGCCGTGCCCGTCCGGGCGGACCCGCGGGATGCGGGCCATCAGGGTGGGCGGGTCGCCGGGCTCCATGAACCCGCCCATCGTGGTGAACCGTGCCGCTGGCCACCACCGTTCCAGCGCCGCACCAGGATGGGTACGGGCATGCCCGGCGAGGTCGGTGAAGAACTGGTTGACCCCCAGCAGGTGCGGCAGGTTCGCCCGGTTGGTCAGATGCCAGCGGCGCTTACGGGCCTGGTCCTTGCGGGGCAGATCCTCCCCGCGGTGCGCGGCAACGACCTCAGTCCCGAGTTGGCCGAGGACGTAGTGGTACGGGTAGGTGCCGCCCTCGGCCCGAAACGGCCGGAACCGGGCCAGCAAGTCGACCTGACAGAGCTTGCGGAGCCGGCGCTGGGCGAAGTCCAGTGACCCGTACAGGGCGTGGGCGATCTGGAATGAGGTCAGCACACCATGATCGGCGAGCCAGCCGAGCAGGACGTGATCACGGTCGGTAAGACGGGCTTGGACCCGCAGGAAACGTTCCTCCATACACGAACACCCTTCGATCAGAGACGACAGCCATACGCACTTTCACCCCCACCGGGAGACCCCCAGAGAGGGTCTGTCGCGACCCGCGCGGAGTCTGTCAGAACGGCGCTGGCCTGCACTGTCAGACAAGCGTGGGGGTCGGTCTAGGGGTCCGGATCAAGGCGGACACCCACCCGTACACCCCGGCGATGCCCCCGCCGGACACCACACCGCGAAGCTGTTTCCACGGCAGCCGATGCGCAGGCGGCAGCTGTCGGTGGCTATATGCCGGGCACCTCGGTCAGCCGAACCAATGCGGTTCCGGGAGCGGTGACCGTCCAGATAGGTCCGCTCGGGTCGGCCGTGGCGTGGAGCCGGTCGAGCGTGGTGGTCGCGACCGGCACCGGTACTGGATCGGTGGCCAGGTCCTCGTGGAGTTGTTGTTCCCGGGCTGGGGTGGGGCACAGCATGAGCAGGCAACTGGCGGGTACACCGGTGTCGGCGTGCCGGTAGCCGTGCAGGGCTTGCACCGGACGAGGTGCCGGGTCGCCGCTGAATGGGGCTGGGGTGTCGTCGTCGACGTGCAGCAGGAACCGCAGCGCGCGGCCGTCCTGCAACCAGACCCCGGCCGCGCGGGGCTGCACCCATCGGATGCCCAGCCGGTGCAGCCACGTCACCACGTCCGCGCCGGGCCGCCACCCGTACAGCCAGGCCTGACCCTGGCTGGCCCGCGCCGCCCTGGTCAATCCGATCATGAACCCGTTCACGTCGACTTGATCGCGGTGCGCTACACCCAGACTCGCCGGCACCGGGTGCGAAGCCCCGTGCAGCCGCCGCGTGAGTTGCACGATTCCGCTGGCGCTGACCTCGTAGAAGGCCCGGTGCGACGAGTCGTTGTCGTACACGAACCGCCACACCAGCCCGGCCTTCACCAGCACCCCGAGATGCCGCACCGCCGCCGGTCTACTGCCGAACATCAACCCGGCGACCTGCCCGGTGTCCAGCACCGCGTACTGCGCCAGCACGGCCAGCAGCTCCCAATGCCGGTCACGGACCCCGCGCAGATCAACCTGCGCCGAGAGGCCGGACGGCCGCCAGAACCGGCTCTGCTCGGGACCGACCTGATAGCGACGCCCCATCCCGGAACCCCCGCCCCTGCCACTCGAACCGGTCCGGTCTACGCCTCGACACAGACCAGCGTCCCTTGCGGACCGTGCCAGTCGGCCCACCGAACTCTCACCTACACATAGCCGCAGGAAAGCGCTTACCTGAACACCGCTGTCCACCCAATCACCCGAACGGCCGATGACAAATGTCGCCTTTCGGATGCCCGGCTTGCTGAATTCTATGGGCACCAGCCCGGCAATTTCTCTCAGTACAGGCGTAGTGAGCGGTGTCGGTGCCATAGCTGAGCGGCGTCGGCCAGCGGTGCGGTGAAGGCGTCCGGTTCGTGGCCGGCGGTTGCTGTCCAAAGTCGCGCGTTCGCGGCGGCGAAGGCGTCGAGGCCGGCAGGCGGCGCCGCTTGCCAGGAGGGGATGGCGGCGGCGTGTTGTTCGGCGTCGGCGGGTTCATGGCCCGCCATGATCAGCCAGATCACCCAGTAGGCGGCGTCGAGCCATGCGGCGCCGCGGGTTGCCCATCCCCAGTCGACGATGCGGGCGCTGTCAGAGTCGATGATGATGTTGGCGTTGTTCCAGTCGGTGTGCAGCAGAGCGTCACCAGTGAAGTAGTGCAAGTCTTCTGCCTCGGCGTACGCCTGGAGGCGTTGTTCGGCGTGTCGCAAGGTGATGTCGGGGCAGGGTAGCTTCCCGATCCGGATGAGCAGGTCTGCGACGTGTGCGAGGTCGGCGGAGCCGGGGGCGTAGTCCGCGTGGCGTCCGTGCAGTGCTTCGAAGACGAGCACGTCCCAGTTGTCGGTCACGATGCGGGTGTGCAGCCTCGGAGCGACCGGGCGTACGTGCTCAGCGATCTCGGCTTCTCGTGCCTGCGTCCATGCCCAGCGGTGGCCGCATGGCAGCGCCTTCACGAAGTAGCGACCAGCAGTGGTGCGCAGCAGGGCGGCGACGGAACTGTTCAGTCCCGCGCCGACCGATGAGGCTGCGGTGACGGTCCCGGTCGTCTCCTCGACCTTGTTGCGGACGCTGGTCGGGAGGTGCCGGTACGAGATGCGGGTGAGCGGCAAGAGAAGTTCCTCAGTAGGGGGCGCGCCCCCGGATCTCTGGGTCATGGCCCGCCAATGATCCGGGGCGCTCACGTTGGACGTGGGGTCAGTTGTAGGGGTTGTCGTTGCCGCAGCCGCGCTGGTTGCTGGTGGTCAGGGAGTCGACGTTGGCGACGATGACCACGCCGGAAGGCTCGGCCGGGCGGCCGGTGTCACGGTTGGCGGGGCCGGTTGCGGCGGGACGGTTGGTGATCTCGACAGCGGTGACGGTCATGATGACGTGTTCCTTTCGCCGTGCTGACAGTAATTTTGCAGTGGTGCCTTCGCTTCCTGGTACACGCGTGCCATGGGTCGGCATACCCGGCAGGTGGACGACAGGGTGCAGCCTGTGCATCCGCCTGTGCGAAGCATTTGGGCGTCTGCGATCGTGGGCAGGCGCGACAGCCCTTCAGGGCCTTCAGTGATCAGGCTGATGGGGTTGTCCCGGCCGACCTTGCACATGGTGGCGAAGCCGTGCGGGTCGACGTGGAACGAGGTGTGCCCGGCGGGGCAACCGGCGAAGACGGCGCTTTTGTCGAGGTAGCCGGGCGCCTGCGTTTGCAGGGTGGTGCCGTTGCCGGTGTAGGTCGGTGAAATCGACCCGTACTCGTTGCGCGCGAAACCGAGTTCGTCGACGAGAGCGCGCATGGCTTCCAGCTCGTCGACGCTGTGTTTGGTGATGATGATCGTGACCTCGACCGGCAGGCCGGCGTCGGCAGCTGCCAGCAGTCCACGGTAGGTGTTCTTGAACGCGCCGCGGGTTTGGGTAAGGGCGTCGGCGGTCTCCGGGCTGGCCCCGTACATCGACACGGTGATCTTGTGTGGTGGGGCCTCGGTGAACAGGTCGATCAGCTCTGGGCGGGCGAGGCGGGAGCCGTTGGTGAGGATTTCCAGCATCATCGCGGCGTCGTGTGCGCGTTGGTAGGCGGGCGGGAAGTCGGGGTCGATCAGCGGTTCGCCGCCGGTGATCTGGAACCAGAGCACACCCATGTCGGCCAGCATGTCGACCAGGCGCAGCTTGTCCTGCAAGGGCAATCCGGCGAACGGTCGTTGTTCCAGGTAGCAGTGCTCGCAGGAGAAGTTGCAGCCCTTGTTGATTTCCCACGAGGCGCGGCTGTAGGTCACCGGGCCGACCGGACGGGGCCGAACCGCCAAGGCATCAGCGGTGGGCAGGCCGGTGATGTCGATCTGCCATGCCTGCTGGGCGGCGGTGACGAACCAGGACGGCACGGCAACGCCGCTGGCCGCCGCCGTCGCCAGTTCGTCGTAGTGGGTCGCCGGGAGCTGCATGCCTGCTTGTGCGCCGGGGCGCACGGCGACGTAGATGTCCTCCTGCGGGCTGACGATGACTGACATCTCCTACCTCGTTCCGGTTGCGGGCCGGTCGGCTTGTTCGAGCATCAGGCCGGCGATCGGGCGAGTTGCACGGTCGGGCCGGTGGTGGCGGTGCGCTCCGGGCGATCCGACGATGGGGCCGGGTGCGCCGCCCACCGTGGGCGGCACTGTCAGGCCGGTGAGGTGCCGCAGCGTGGTGCGGATGTCGGCATGTCGTAGCGGCGACACGCCGCTCTGCGGGGGCCGGTGTGAATGGGTAGTGGGGGTCACCGGCTGCCTGGTTTGCGGGCGAGGCCGCCGTAGACCGAGACGTGTTCCGGCGGGGGCGGTTCGGTGTCGGGGTTGCGCCACTGGCTGACAACAGTGACCCCGGGTGGGATGACGTCAAGGCCGTCGAAGAACCCGTTGACCTGGGCGCGGTTGCGGCTGGTGAAGTCGAATTTGTTCGTCCGGAACGCTTCAGCGGTCTCCGGTGGTAGGAAGTCGTCGATGGCGTGCGAGACGGCGAGGTAGCTGCCCGCCGGTAGCGCGTCGGTCAACGTTTTGACGACGCTGTAAGCGGCCTCGGTGTCCGGCAGGAAATGCAGCACTGCCATGAGCAGCACCGCGACGGGTTCGTCCATGTTCACAGTGGTGGCGAGTTCGGTGTCGGTGAGGATTCGCTGCGGGTCGAGGAGGTCGGCGTCGACAAAGGCTGTTCTGCCGGCCGGGTTGCTGGTGAGCAGCGCGCGGGCATGGGTCATCACGAGCGGATCGTTGTCCACATAGACCACCCGGGCGGCCGGGTCGATGCGTTGGGCGACCTCGTGCGTGTTGTCGGCGGCGGTGGGTAGCCCGGTGCCGATGTCCAGGAACTGCCGGACGCCGGCTTGTTCGACGAGGTAACGCACGACCCGGTGCAGGAACCGCCGGTTCTGCACCGCGGCGGTACGCACGTGCGGGTAGATCGCCTCGATCACGTCGGCCGATTCGCGGTCAGCCTGGAAGTTGTCCTTCCCGCCGAGCCAGTAGTTGTAGCGCCGCGCGGGATGCGCGACCGAGGCGTCGAAGACGAAGTCTGGCTCGGCGGGGTCCATCAGGTCAGGTCCTTGCTGTGGGTTAGCTGCTGCGAAACAGGGGTGAGCAGTCGAGGCGACGGATGGGGCGAAGTCAGCCGGTTCGCACCGGACGCCACATCCGGAACAGGGCCGTCCCGTCGGACAGTTCTAGGGTTGGTGGGCTCATGTCGGTGTAGCCGTGCCGCCGGTACAGTCGCCGGTTCTGCTCACTGGTGGCTTCCAGGTATGCCGGGATGCCGCCGGCGTCGAGGCGGGCGTGGGTGTAGTTCATCAGCGTGCTGCCCAGCCCTTGGTTCCACCGGTCGGGGTGTACGGCGAGGAACAGCAGGTGCCAGTGCGAGTCGCTCGGGTGGTGGGCGTCCATCTGCCGGTCGAGTTCGGCGAAGCGCGGCAGGTCGTCACCGGCGAGGTCGGCCAAGTGCTTGGCGTAACCCACGGGCTCAGCGAACTCGCCGGTGCGGTCGAACCACACCGCCGCTGCGCTGGCGTCCTCGGTCATGACGACCTGCCCCGCGCCCGCGACGGCATGAGCGATGTACAGCCGGTACCAATCCCGGGACGCCCGCCGCCGCCGCTGGTCATCGGGAACCAGGAAGCGAATGGCGTCCAGGTGCAGGAAGGAGTCCGCGACGATGTCGGCGACGGTGTCGATGTCACCCGGACCGGCGATGCGGAGGACCGCGGTGGTGCTGGTCATCGGTAGATGTCCTTTCGGTCAGAGGATGGCGGACAGGCCAGAGTTGGTGGCGGTGGCGCTGCGGGTGCCGCGGCCGATGCCCTGGTAGACCTCAGGTTTGGTGCGTTTGAGGATCAGGCCCCAGACGGTTCCGGCGGCGAAGATGATCATCAACGCGATGGGTACGACCTGGGCGGGACCGGTGCCAGCAGTGACGCCGTACAGCGTGGCCAAGTTGACCAGCGCCAGGTAGGAGAGGAACAGCAGGATCCCGGTAGCGATCAGCGGGGCGATGAGCCGCTGCCACAGCCTTTCGCCGCGCGCGTCGCGGGCGAAGAAGCAGATGACGGCGATGCTGGTCAGGGTGTAGAGCAGCAGGACACCCAGGCCGCCGCTGGTGCTGCCCCAGTAGAACAACTGGACCAGGGGGTCCCAGCCGGCGACCGCGTACCCGGTGAGCACGACGAACGCGACCGCGGTCTGCGCCAGGGAGGCGTTACGCGGGGCACCTTTGATGGTGGTGCGGCCGAACGCCCGCGGCAGCACACCTTCGCGGCCGAGCGCGAAGGTGTACCGGGCGATGGCGTTGTGGAAGGCCAGCAAAGCGGCGATCAGGCCGGTGAACAGCAACACCCGGCCCACGGTGACGGCGAGGTCGCCGAGCAGGACGGCGGCCTGGTTGAAGAACAGGTCCGCCCCTTCGGCAGTGGCCCGTTCGATGATCTGCGGGCCGCCGGCGGAGATCTGCACCCACGAGGCGAGGACGTACACCGCGGCGATGGTCAGCACGGTGGCGTAGGTCGCGACCGGGATGGTGCGCTTCGGGTCCTTGCTCTCCTCGATGTACACCGCGGATTGCTCGACACCGGCGAACGCGGTCATGCCGAGCACGATCAGCACACCGGCGGACGGTCCCCACAGGTTGTCCAGGGCCAGGGCCGCGCCGGTGAAGGCGAATCCGGGGCCGAGCATGATGGCAAGGCTGTAGAACACGACCAGGAGGGTTTCGGCGACGACGAGGACCACCAGGACTTTCTCGGAGAGTTTGACCTCGTTGGCGCCGAGGACTCCGATGAGGATCCAGGCGGCGAACGCCAGCACGTACCAGGGCACGTCGTAGCCGGACCAGGCTTTGAGCAGCGGGGCGCCGATCGCGGCGCCGAGCCCGCCGTAGCAGCACAGCTGGAAACTGGTGTAGGTGGCCAGGGCGAACCAGGAGGTGCCGACGCCGAACGGCCGGCCGATGCCGTGCGCGACGTAGGCGCCGAACGCTCCGGCGTTGGGGATGTGCCGGGCCATCGCCAGGTAGCCGACGACGAAGATCAGCAGGATCGCGGCGACGGCGACGATGGCGATCGGGAAGCCGAGCAGGCCGGTGACGGCCAGGGCGCTGCTGACGACCAACGCGACGACGGTCTCCGGCGCCACGGACGAGGCGATGGCTGCGCCGATGGCGAACGGGCCGAGCCGGTTACGGGCCAGCGCGTGAGTCACGCTGGTCGGCGCTTTGAGGCGGGATGATGCGGACACCGTGAGGTTCCTCCTGCAAAGGGTCGAGGGGTGTGGTGGAGGTGATGGGATGGTGGGAGGTGGTGGTCAGCGCATGGCGGCCTCACCGACCGCGGCGTCCGCGGCGCGCAGCAACTCCCGTGACGTGTCGTCCAGACCCCGTTTGAGTTCCTCGGCCAGCTGCGAGCGCTCGAACGGGGTCAGCGTGGCCAGCGCGTGGTGATGCAAGCCGGTGGCCAGGAACAGGCCCGCGAGCACCAGTTGGGACCGGTCGAGGCGACGGCTGCTCTGCACGGCGATCGTGATCGTGTTTGCCGGGGTTCCGGAGACCACGGAGTCGAGAGGTAGATAGCTGACCGTCGTGCCGCCCAGCAGCCGGCGGCGCTGTTCACGCCGGACCAGGCCGGTACGGGAGAGCCGGTCAAGGACGCGGGTCTCGGCGCGTTGTTCGTAGGCCAGATACGACATCCACACGCCGAGTTCATGGCCGCGCCTGCGGTGCCGGTTCTCCTCCTGCACCGGTGACGACCAACCTCGGCCGTCAGACGCCCTCGGCGGCCAGTCGAAGTCATCTCGTGCCCTCCCCGCCGCTCGCGCTGGCGGGGGCGGCGGCCAGGTCTGTTCCTCGGCGTCCATCTTGATCAACAGTGGGCGCAGGGCGGGATCATCGGGCAGCTCAGCCGTGGTACGGAACAGTTCACCCTGACGGAACTCGAGGAATCCGCGGTGGACCAGCTCGGCGATCAGCCCAGTAGCCAACCCGACACCCAATGGCCAGTCACCAATCTGGGACTTGCCATTGACGCTGTCGTGCGCCGCGAGCCACAGATCATCGGCGAGCCCGCGCGGCTCCACTGGTGGCATCAACAGTCCCTTTCACAAGTGACGCTTCCGAGCAGGCAATCGGGGGTGCCGGGTGTCCGAGCAGGGGTAAGAGGCTGTCGCGGCGCCGTGCGAGCCGACGGTGGGTGAGCCGCCGTTGTCAGTGCTGGTGACGCGGTCCGGCGGGCGACCATTTCGGTCGTGGCGCTCATGGCCGTGCTCCCGGTCGCCGTTGATTGCGCAGCGCGGTTATCCGGATTGCGGCATGGCGCGGTTGCACGCCGAGTTGCGTGCCGTCCGGTCGGAGTTCGAGCCCATCGAGGTCAACCCAGTCGCCATCGGCTGTGCTCTGCCGATTCCCGATCGTGGTGACGCGCAGGATCAGCCGCCCGATCCCGTACCTGTAGTCGTTGTCCTCGACGTCGATGACGTCGCCGATCTGGGGTGCGGTCATCGCAGGCGCCTTGCGTGCCGACCGGCAATGTCACTGGTCGTGGCTCCACAGTCGGGACACCACCGGTTCTTGACATTGAACGACAGCAGTCCTGCGAGGAAGCCCACCAGCAGGGCAGAAACTACGGCGCCGATCAACACGATGATCACCTCAATCGTTCCCTGTGCTCGGGATGACGGGGAGGTGGTATGTAGACCGACGGCGACCACCACGACCCTCGATCAGTAGCGTGATGGCCGCATGCCGTGGTCGTGAAGACGACAGGCGTCAGCCTCTGTCAGCCGACACGAACGCAGACCGGCAGTACATCGAAAGGCCGCGTCAACTAGGGTGCCGTCCATGAGCGGCGATGCGAAGAGGGCTAGCGAATGGACGATTCACGGCGAGCGAGTGGTCGACGACACCAGACGCGCTATCCTCAGCGTTGCGGACGTGGAATTGCCTGATGGAGTCCGCTTCGAGCAATACGTGCTTCGTATGCCGGCTGCCGCAATGGTGATCGTGGTTGACGACGCCGACCGTGTGCTCATGATGTGGCGCCATCGATTCATCCTCAACCGCTGGGTATGGGAACTACCTGGCGGCTATCTCGATCCGGATGAGGACCCGGTAACCGGCGCGGCAAGAGAAGTTGAAGAGGAAACGGGTTGGCGTCCCCGTGCGATCGAACAGTTGGTGCGGTTCCAGCCCATGGTTGGAACCATTGACCAAGAGAATGTGATCTACCTTGCGCGTGGCGCGGATTATACTGGCACCGCGCCTGACGTTAATGAGGCAGAGCGGGTCGAATGGATTCCACTTACCCAGATTCAACAACTCATGACCGACGGCGAGATCATCGGCGCCGGCTCTGTCTCCGGCCTATTGTCAGTGCTGCTACTGAAAGCCACCGGGCGACTTTAGGCTGACCGCAGAAGGGATTGCGCTCGTTCCGCGAAAGTCCGCACGGCAGGTAGTCCAACGTGCTTTGCGAGGCGATTGGACAGATCCGTCAGGTAGTCTCTGGCGCGCGACGAATCCAAACCTTCCGTTGCTTCCACTGCGGAGACTCCTACCTCGCTGGCTTGCTCGATTTCGCCCGACTGCGCGTGAGCAACGGCCAGCAGGACCAGGTTGAACTGCTTTCCACGCGCGTAGTGTCGACCATCCATCTGCAGGGAGCGAGCGGCGAAACGCTGCGCGAGATCACCACGCCCGAGGGCCGCAAAGCAATGCCCGAATTTGGCGGCTAGGTACGCTTCATCAAAGTATCCGATCCATTGCGGATCGCTCGTCCGATCAGCCTTGTCGAAGGCTCGCTCAGCGCGGTCCAGTGCCGCTGCGCACGCCGCCTCATCGCCGCCGGATGCGTGTCCCTGCGCCTCAAGCACCGCAGACTCGGCCTGGATCGCCACAACACCTGCTTCCGTAGCGGCTTTGCCGGAAGCGCGAGCGAGGTCGACGGCCTCAGCGGAAGCGAACATGTATGCCGCCTGATGGCTCATCGCAGCGAGAATCTCCGCACCCAATGCGCGGTCGCCCGCACCGCCGGCCAATCTCAATGCCTGAACCATATACCGCTGCGCCAGGCCGTTCATCCCGGCATCGTAGGAAGCCCAACCGGCTAACTGTGTTGTCTCCGCGGCCGCCGACAGCAACGCGCGTCCGGTATCAGCGTCATAGCGACCGCGCAGCATTACGGATACCTCTGCATCAAGGAACCGAACTAGGCTTTCGCGTACGTGCCCTCCGCCGTACTGATTGTCAAGAGTGCGATATGTGGAAGTAATCCGCTTGATCATTTCAATGTCCGGCTCGCCGACCAGGCGCTCACCATTGCCGGTGGGACGTTCGTCCATCGGTGACATAAGCCAGCGCATGGAGGGCGGCATGAACGCCGCAGCACTGAAGCCGACCGCCCGCAATACTTCCCGCCGCTGCATATCTCCCTGCCACAAGGTCGCCGCGACATCCACGCCGTGCCGCCAGTCCGGCGCGAACTCTAGCCCCGACGGCGGTAGCCCACCCCCTGATTGAGCCGCAGCGGCATGTTCACCAGTGTCGGCTGACACCTCATGCACCATGGCGGAGAGTTGACCTTTGCCGCCGAGGGCAGCGTCAAGTAGAGCTGCGACGGAAACACTGGGCCGCTTAGTCCCCGCCTCCAAGTCCCACAGATAGCCGTGTGAACAGTGGATTTGTTGGCCGAGTCGGCGAAGGGACAATCCCTGCTGTCCGCGCATCTCCTTGAGCCGCGGCGCGAAAGCCGGATCGACTATGACCATACGTCGTGGCATGAAGCGCTCCCCGGGTAGCGGACAAGGACGAACGGGGTCGGCGAGAATGGCGGGCGACTCTGGTGTGCACACGAGCGTACCCCGCGTTTGCAGCCGTCCGCGATATACGTGTATGACATCGGCCTTGACGGCATTGTTGACACAGCTCGGCCCGGCGAACCAGCGGCGATCGCAATCACCCGACTGCTGTACGTCGCAAGAGCGCCTGCAATGGGCCCCACCGTTGTGGGCTCTGCTGGGCCCCTGCGCCGCTGGCCCCCGCGCCGCTGGCTCCTCGGCCGGGCGCCACGCCGCCGCCCTATGCCACGTCCTCAGACCGAGGGCCCCAGGTTTCCAAACCGGGCCGGACGGACGCCGAGCCGATCGTGGTCACGCCCACGCCCTGTTCTGTCTTGAGGATCTTCAGCAGGAGTGAGGCGCGTGCGTTGGACACGCCGTGCCCATCCTCGCGCAGGACGTCCGCGAGGTTGTCTCGCGACAGCGACCGGCCGACGCCGGCCAGCGTCGCGCGGGCCGCCCGCGCGGCCGGGATCAGGTGTGCCACGGTGCGGGTGTCGTGCAGCGCAGCCCGGTGGCCGAGGTCGCTGGTGCGGGCCGGGGCCGCGTCGCCGGAGGTGCCCGACTGGCCCGAGGCGGGGTCGGCTGGCCGGTCGTCCGGGGCGGTTGCGGACGGCGCGACGGTGTTCGTCCGCTCGGTGGGAACGGTCCCGGACGGTGCCGCGTCGTCCCGTTGCGTAGGGCGGACCGTCCCGGACGTCCGCTGATCGTCCGGGACGGTCGTCCGCTGATCAACACTTTCATGATCGAACATGGAGAACAGCAGTTTGACCGAGACCAACATTGAAAGCGCCGGCCACCCTGCGAGGGCCCTGCCGACCGGGTCCGCGCCGCCTACCGCGACGTTCGCGGCGAGACTCGCCACGGTGCCGACGATCAGCGCAATCCACGGGACCCAGCCCGTGGGCCGCCCGGCCCGACGCTGCGCTACCAGATAGAGGCTGGCCACGATCTCCAACCCGTCCACGCTGATCGGGAACGCCAACGACTTCCATCCCAACTGCCCATGTTGCATGGCGAGCTCGCGCATGTGGGAGAAGCTGATGGCGCCCGCGACAACGGCCAGCCCGCCGACGAACAACGCAGTAAGGATCAACAAGGTCTTGTCGGTTCGGGTGTTCATCGAGTCACCCCCTCGGCAGGGCATGCCAACGCGAGCAGCGCTGACAGGGCATCGAGCACCGGCACGGCGTCGTCGGCGGACAAGGACAACTCCACGTCCCCGACCTGCACACGCAGGAAGACAGCGCACGGCCACGGGGCGCACGACTGGGACAGCCACGCCGTCCCCTCGCGGACCGGTAGCCACATGGCCGCAGTGAGGTTGAGCGGGATGGGAGCGGACCGGTGTTCGCCACCTGGGCCGGACCGGTGTTCGTTGACCTGACTGGCCGGGTCGGCAGTGCACACGGTGGAATCACATAAGGCGGGATGCCTTACGGTGCAACGGTTTTCGCATGCGGAACGGGTTCCACAACGCGATTGGCTTTTTTCGTTCATTGACTACCGTCAAGAGCCAGACCTCGAAGGGCCTCGCCACCATGCGCCGCCTCTTGAATCACCCGGACACCGTCCTCTTGGAGTCGTGATGGACACCGAAAGCAAGTACGGGGTGGACACCCTGGCGCCGCTGCGCGACCAGGACGTGCCGCCGCTCGACGTCAGCATCCAGCGCGCGGTGGCCACCGGGCGCCGGCGGCAGCGCACCAGGACCGTCGCGGCGGTCTCGGCCGGCGTGCTCGCGGTGACCGGTGGCGTCGTCGCGCTCACCGATCGCTCCGAGACCCCGGCACCGGTGGTCACCGAAACGCGTCTGCGCTGCACGGTCGCCGCGCTGCCGGTGCCCGCGGGTGGGACGCCCGCGACGGCCACAGCGGTCTCGCCGGACGGGCGTTTCGTGGCCGGCGCGGTGCTCGGCTCGGAGGAGACCGGCGTGGACGGCACGGCCCTGCTCTGGGACAACGGCCGGCTGCGCGTGCTGGACGTCGAGGGGCTGAGCCCGACGCCGCTGGCGGTGAACTCGAGCGGCACGGTGGTCGGCGGCGTCACCCGCGACCATCGTCAGGTCGCGTGGGCCTTCCGGGACGGCCGGATCGAGATCCTGGCCGCGCTGCCGGGGCATCAGATGGTCGCGTTCGACGTGAACGACCGCGGCGACATCGCCGGCGGCGCGCACGGCCCGAAGGATCGGGACCAGGCGGTGGTCTGGGAGGCCGGCCGGCCCGGCATCGTGCGTGCGCCGGTCGGGCCGGTGCCCTCCACCGCCTCCGGGATCTCCGCCACCGGTCAGATGGTGGGTTCCGGCGCGGGCGTCCCGCAGCTGTGGGATCTGAACACCGACGAGACCCGGGCCCTGCCGGGCCTGAACGGCCAGACCACCGGCACCGCGACCGCCATCGCCGGCGACTGGGTGCTCGGCACGTCCGGCAACCGCCAGGTGCGCTGGAGTCTGAGCCGCGGAACGGTCGAGCCGATCAACGGCATGGAGGCGTCGGGGATCACCGCCGCCGGCGACCTGGTCGGCACCGACGACGTGCCGGCCGCCACCCCGCCCTACCGGGACGCCCTGGTGCGCCGGGCCGGCACACCGGTGACCCTGCCGGCGCTCACCGGACCCCGCGACCTCGAAACGGCGACGGCGGTCAGCGCCGACGGCCGGGTGATCGCCGGCGAACACACCCACGAGGAGAGCTCGACGCCGATCGTCTGGCGCTGCTGAAGGCGCCACTGAACCGGCACCGGCGCATCACCGATCGCACACAACTCTCTGATGTGGTGGACGGATGAGCCGGCCCGACACCATCGAATACCTGGACGCGGCGGCGGCCGGATCCGACTACAAGGACCGGGCCGCCGCCGCGCTCGACGTCCGCCCCGGCCACGTGGTGCTGCGGGCCCGGGATCGACCTGCGTGGTCTGGCCGAGCGGGCGGGCGCGACCGGCTCGGTCATCGGTGTCGACCACGACACCGCGATGCTCGACGAGGCGGCCCGGCGGCTGGGTGACCTCGCCACGGTCTCGTTCCGCGCCGGGGATGCCCACCACTTGCCGTTGCGTGACGCGTCGGTGGATCGTGCCCGCACCGACCGGATCCTGCAGCACCTGCGTGACCCGGCCGCCGCGCTCGCGGAGCTGCATCGGGTGCTGCGGCCGGGTGGTGTGCTGGCGATGGCCGAGCCGGACTGGGACACGCTCACCGTGTCCGATGAGGACATCGCGATGAGCCGGGCCTTCGCGCGGTTCACCGCCGGCCTCGTCGCCAACTGCACGATCGGCCGTCAGCTGATCCGGCTGGCCCCCGCCGCGGGCTTCGAGATCCGCTCGGTGGAGGCGATCCCGGTGCTGTTCCGCGACTTCGCCACCGCGGACCGGATCCTCGGCCTGCGCCGCACCACCGCGAAGGCGATCCAGGTGCGCGCCGTCCGCGAGCGCGACGCCGCGCCCTGGCTCGCCCGTCTGGAAAAGGCTCCGATGCTGGCGACCGCCGTCATCTATCTGGTGACCGCGATCCGCTGACTCGTCAGCTTTGGCGGATGCCGTCGATGGTCTCGCGGATGATGTCCGCGTGGCCGCCGTGGCGTGCGGTCTCCTCGATCATGTGGAAGAGGACGTAACGCACGTTGCACTCGATGATGTCTTTTCGCGCGCAGGGACTGTCGAGATCCATCGAAGCGACGATGGCGCGGGACTCCTCGATCTGCTCCCGGTAGTAGCCGACCCAGTGGTCCACTGTGTCGCTCTCGTCGACCAGCATGTCGGCGTCATGCGGATCGGTCCGGACGGCGGGGAAGGCTCCCGATCCGATCGCGGGCCTGCGTCAGCTTCTCCACGACGTCGATGGGCTTCGTTTCGCGCAGGTCGCCCGCCTCGACGGTCAGGCTGACGAACGCTTCCATGTACGGCTCCGACTCCTCCCGGCTGCTGAAGAAGTTGGCCGTCTCGATCTGCTCGAGATAGACGATGTCCGGCAGGCTCGCGATCGGCAGCCGCAGCGTGGAGAACGAGTTGCCGACCCCGATGTAGCCGCCCCGCCCGGTGTCGAGCACCTGGAGGTGCACGTTCGGATGCCTGGCCATCTGGATCAGGAAGTCGATCTGCGCGCGCATGATCCGGGGACCGCCGATCCGCTCGCTCAGCGCGCCCTCGTCGATCACCGCCCAGAGCAGCGGCGGGCGCCCCTTGAGCAGCAGATCGCGCCGTTGCATCCGGACCTCGACCCGGCGGCGCAGCTCCTCCGGATCGCGATAGCGGGTGCGCATGAGCGCCTCGGCATAGGCCGGCGTCTGCAGGATCCCCGGGATGAAGCGGACCTCGTAGGTGTGGATGCGCTGCGCCACGGATTCGAACACCAGGTAGGAGCAGAACCAGCCGGGCAGCTCGGGATAGTCGTGCCACCACTGCCGTTCGCCGAGCTGCCGGACGAGGTCGATGACGGCGGGACGCTCGGCCGGGTCGACCCGGTAGCGGGTGAGCAGGCGCCGCACGTCGAACTCCTTCGCGGCGACCCGGCCCAGCTCCATCCGGCTGATCTTCGACGGCGACGCGTCGAGGTGCGTGCTCGCTTCGGCACGCGACGTCCCGCTCTGCACGCGCAGGTCGCGCAGCACTCGCCCCAGCATCTCCCGGGCGTTGATGCCCGATGGTGTTCTCAGCACGGGCGTATCCTGCCGCGCGCACGGCGACTTCTGCAAGGACCGATGCACACGTGCATGCACGTGCAGATGCAAGGACCGCAAATGCCGGTGAGCGTGATACCTTCTAGCTCTGGTGAGAGGGTGATGTGATGGCGCCGACCGCAGGCGGGATTCGTGACCGATTCCGCACACAGATGCTTCAGGAGATCAAGGATGCTGCCCTGCGCCAGCTGGCCGAGGGTGGCCCGCCGGCACTGTCGGTGAGTGCCATCGCCAAGCAACTCGGGGTCTCCGGGCCGGCGCTCTATCGCTACTACGCCGGACGCGACGCCCTGCTCACCGAGCTGATCCTGGACGCCTATGCGGACCTGGCCGCCGCCATGCAGGCCGCCGAGCCGGGCCTGGAATCACTGGCCGCGGCCTACCGCGCCTGGGCAGTGGCCCAGCCGCATCGCTATCGCCTGCTGTTCGCCGCGCCGCTCCCCGGCTACGACGCGCACCACGAACGCCTGGTGGCGGCCTCGCAGGCGGCGATGCGGGTGTTGCTCGACCGGCTCGGCCCGGCGGCCGCCGACCCCGGGCCCGAGCTGAGCGCCGAGATCGCGGCCTGGGCCCGGCGGCGCCAGATGGGCGAGGCCGATCCGGCGGTGGTGCTGCACGCGATGACCGCGTGGAGCCGGCTGCACGGCCTGGTCAGCCTGGAGATCGAGGGCAACTTCGCCTCGATGGGCCTGAGTGCCGACCGGTTGTTCGACCTCGAGGTGCGGGCACTTCAGTAGTGCGCGACGACCCTCCGGCCCGGCCCGTCGACGGTGATCCGGCCGCCATAGGGCAACACGTACTGCGGGTCGGTGTGTCCGAAATCGACACCGAAGACCGCCATCGCGGACGGGTTGTAGTCGGCCAGCGCGCGCAGCACCGCGGCCCGCTGGTCCTCGCGATAAGAGGTCCGCGCCGACGGTGACGGGGGTTTCCCGAAGAACGCCGCCTTCGCGGTGGCCATCAGCACGACCGGGAACTGCTGCAGGAGGCCGCGCTCGCCGAAGTTGCGAAGCATCCGGAACACCTCTTCGGCAGCGGGCAACTCCTCCGAGGTCTCCAGGATCAGCACCCCGCCGGCATAGTCCTCGACCGGGCGGATCCACCGGTTCGCGGCCAGGTTCCAGGACAGGACCTCCAGGTTGCCGCCCCAGGTCGGGGCGCTGACCACCCGGTCCGGCCGGTGCCACACCCAGCCCGGACTCGGAATCGTCGGCGGCGAGGAGACCAGCGACTCGAGCGACCCCCAGGCGCTCTCCTCCTCGCTGAACTCGGGCACCGGCCGGATTTCGAGGTCACCGCTGGTGAACAGCGCCGCCCGCAGCGAGTCGGCGGAGATCGGGTGCAGCCCGGCGCCGCGCGCGAGATGCACCATGGTCGACCCGCCGTGGTAGGCCGCCAGCCCGTGCGTCCACAGCCAGTTCAGCAGGTTGGTGTTGTCGGAGTAGCCGAAGAACGGCTTGGGGTCGGCGCGGAACACCGCCGGGTCGAGGTGCGGCAGCACGGTGATCTGGTCGTCGCCGCCGATGGTGGCCAGCACCGCCCGGATCGAGGGATCGGCCCACGCCGCCATCAGGTCGGCCGCCCGCTCGGCGGCCGAGGCCTGGGTGCGCGTGGTCGGGAACTCCACCGGCTCCAGCTCGAAGTCCTCACGCAGCCGGCGCATGGCCAGCTCGTGCAGATCCGGATAGACCCCAGGCCCGGCCCAGGACGGCGACACCACCGCGACCTTGTCGCCGGGACGAAGCTTGGGCGGACTCACGAGTTCGGGTGGCATGCCCCCATCAAACCCACCCGGGCAAACCATTTAACCCAATTTCAGATCACTCCGGTACGCAGCGCGTAGGCCACCGCGTGCGAGCGGTTGCGCAGCTTCAGCCGGTGGGTGACGCCGTAGATGACGTTCTTCACGGTCCGCTCGGAATAGCACAGCTTCCCGGCGATCTCGTTGGTGTCCAGGCCGTCGGCCATCAGTCGGAGCACGTCGATCTCCCGCGCGGACAGCCCGGCGGTGCCCGGGCCGGTCGGGGTGAGCACCTCGCGCTGCATCCGCTCGACGTGTTTGATCAGCTCGCCGACCAGCTGCGGCGGCAGCACCCCGCCACCCGACGCCGCGGTGCGCACCGAGTGCACCAGCCGCTCGGCGGTCACCGCGGCCCGCGGCAGCACGGCCACCACTCGGCACTCGACGGCCACCAGCAGGTCGTGCTCGGACACCTCGTCGACGATCAGCACCACCGGCGCCGTGCTGTCGGTCGCCGAGCGCCGCAGCGCGGTCACCGACTCGGGGCGCAGCCGGTCGGTGGCGACCACCCGGACACCGGCGTCGAGCCACCGGTCCTGCGGCACCACGCTGACCCCGGCGCTGTCCTGCAGATGGGTGTGCAGGCCGGCCCGGGTCAACGGGTCCGACGACTGCACGACGACGCTGATCTGGTGCACGGAGTCCTCCTCGACGTACCTCACCTGACGACGAGGCAAAGTCTCGGAGGTCGATCTCTACATTCGCTCTACATCCGCTCCACGCGCGTCTACGCGCGGGCGGCCCGCCGCAGGGCATCGATGTATTTGGGCAGCTCAATGGCTGCTTCCTCGAGCCGGCCGGGCAGCGTCTGGTCTTGGAAGACGGCGTCCGCGACCATCTGCGCGGCTGGTCCGGGCAGCCCGTCCAGGCTCGGCGCGTCCAATTCCCGCCACCGGCGGACCACCCGCAGCCGCTCGGTCACCGTGGCCAGGGTTCGCTCCAGACCGCACACCAGACGGGCGGCCTCGGCCGCCTCGATCGTCAGCCGCCCGTCGCGGACCAGATCGAGGAAGACGTCGCCGGCGAACGGCTGGCCCTCGGACATGGGAACAGTTCATCAGGCCTGGCGGGTGGCGGGAAGCGGGGTGGCGGTCGATGCCCCGCTGGCCTTGTTTTTCTGCCCGTGTCGACACTGAACGGTAAGCCGTGACCAGCGGGAGAGCGCTCCCTCACCCGCGCCACGTTCGTTTCTGATTGGTTATGGTCACGACCTTGACAACAAAAGTTTGATAGTGGGTGAATGTGTTTCCGGGTGATTACCCCCTGATGTCTCACCCACCCCTCAAGGAGCTCATGTCATGAGTGCTCGCACCGGCCGTCTCAGGCCGGCGGTCATTACTCTCAGCGCGGCTCTGCTGTTGATCAGCGCCTGCGCCAAATCCGAGGACAGCGGGACCGGCAGCACCGGCACCCCCGCGACGGGCGGCGCGCAGGTGGCGGAGTCGGCCGCGCCCGGCGCCGCGACCTGCACGCTGGACCAGTACGGCGGCACCAAGGTGGACCTGAAGACCGCGAAGGTCGGCTTCTCCCAGTCGGAGAAGGAGGCCAACCCGTTCCGGATCGCCGAGACGCAGTCCATCAAGGACGAGGCCGCCAAGATCGGCATCCCGGCCGCGAACCTGCAGACCACGAACGCCAACTCGCAGTTCAACAAGCAGATCAGCGACGTCGAGCAGATGATCGACTCGGGCGTGCAGCTGCTGGTCATCGCGCCGCTGAACTCGGACGGCTGGGACTCGGTCTTCGCCAAGGCGTCGGCCAAGAAGGTCCCGATCATCACCATCGACCGCAAGATCAACGCCAAGTCCTGCACCGACTACCTGACCTTCATCGGATCGGACTTCGAGAAGCAGGGTCAGCGCGCGGCCGACGAGATGGCCAAGGCGCTGGGCAACAAGGGCAAGGTGGCGATCCTGCTGGGCGCGCCCGGCAACAACGTCACCACGCTGCGCACCAAGGGCTTCAAGGACCAGATCGCCAAGGTCGCCCCGGACGTGCAGATCACCTTCGAGCAGACCGGCAACTTCTCCCGCGAGGAGGGCCAGAAGGTCTCCGAGCAGCTGCTGCAGTCCAACGGCGACATCAACGGCATCTACGCGGAGAACGACGAGATGGCGCTGGGCGCGATCGTCGCGCTGAAGGGCGCCGCCAAGAAGGCCGGCGACGTCAAGATCGTGACGATCGACGGCACCAAGGGCGCCGTGCAGGCGGTCGTGGACGGCTGGGCCTCGGCGGTCATCGAGTCCAACCCGCGCTTCGGCCCGCTGGCGTTCGAGACCGCGACGAAGTTCTTCAACGGCGAGCCGATCCCGGAGGACATCATCATCTCCGACCGGCAGTACGACGCCACCAACGCGAAGGCGGACCTGGGCAGCGCGTACTGAGCTGAGCCAGGCAGCAGGCAACGGCGGCGTCGTCACGAGCGGCGCCGCCGTTTCCGCTTCGCAGTATTGATGCGCATCTATTGCACCCAGATGTGTGTTCGGGTCACGATGAGTTCCCCCACCAGCGAACTTTCTCGAAGGAGAGAGAACGTGACTGCACATCCCCGCTCCCCGTCCTCCTGGCGCCGGTTACTCGCCACGGCCACCGCGGCGCTCGTCGCCTCGGCCGGCGCTGTGGTCGCCTTCGCCACCCCTGCGGCCGCCTTCATCCCCAAGACTCCCCCGCTGACCACCCCGTGGACCGGCCAGGTGTCCACCTCGAACCCGCTGCCCGAATATCCGCGACCGCAGCTGACCAGGCCCGATTGGCAGAGCCTCAACGGCATCTGGCAGTTCGCCGGGGCCGGGAACATCAACACCCCGCCGGTGAACCAGACCCTGGGCGAAGAGGTGCTTGTTCCGTACCCGATCGAGAGCGCTCTCTCGGGCATCATGCGGCACGAGAACTTCATGTACTACCGCAAAACGTTCTCCGTGCCGGCCGGCTGGTCCGGGCGCAACGTGCAGCTCAACTTCGGCGCCGTGGACTGGCAGAGCAAGGTCTGGATCAACGGCACCCTGATGGGTACGCACGAGGGCGGCTACGACAAGTTCTCCTACGACATCACCGCCCAGCTGCGGGCCGGCGCCAACGAGGTCATCGTCGGCGTCTGGGACCCGGTCGAGGGTCAGGACATCCCGGTCGGCAAGCAGCGGCTCAACCGCGGCGGCATCATGTACACGCCGTCCTCCGGCATCTGGCAGACCGTCTGGCTGGAGCCGACCACGGCCCAGCGCATCACCCGGCTGGACACCACGCCGAACGTCGCGGCCGGCGGGCTCGACCTCGTCGTGCAGGGCACCCAGGCCGGGCAGAGCGTGACGGCCCAGGTGCTCAGCGGCTCCACTGTGGTCGGCACCGCGAACGGCACCACCGGCACCAGCTTCCGGATCCCCGTACCCAATGCCCGGTTGTGGTCGCCCGACGATCCGTTCCTCTACAACCTGAGGGTGACCACCGCCTCGGGTGACGCCGTGGGCGGCTATTTCGGGATGCGCTCGGTGGGCAAGGCGATGCTCGGCGGCACCCTGCGACCCACCCTGAACGGCAAGTTCGTCTTCCAGCTCGGCACGCTGGACCAGGGCTACTGGCCGGACGGCATCTACACCGCGCCGACCGACACCGCGCTCGCCTTCGACCTCGAGCAGCAGAAGGCGCTCGGCTTCAACATGGTCCGCAAGCACATCAAGGTGGAGAACGACCGCTGGTTCTATCACGCGGACCGGCTCGGCCTGATGGTCTGGCAGGACATGCCGGCGCTGGCCAGCGGCCGGGAACCCTCGCAGGCCGGGCGCACCCGGTTCGAGAGGGAACTGCGCGAGATGATCGACGAGCACAAGGGCATCACGTCGATCGTGCAGTGGGTGCCGTTCAACGAGGGCTGGGGCGAATACGACGCCGGCCGGATCGCCGACCTGGTCAAGAGCTGGGACCCGAACCGCCTGGTGAACCACAACTCCGGCTCGAACTGCTGCGACTCCGACCCGGACCCGGGCAACGGCGACGTGATCGACGACCACGCCTATGTGGGCCCGGGGATCAGTCGCCCGCCGACGGCCACCCGGATCGCGGTGAATGGTGAATACGGCGGGCTCGGCCTGCGCACCAACCGGGAGTGGCCGACCGCGGGCAAGTTCGCCTACGAGTGGCTGCCCGACTCGAACGCGCTGACCAACCGGTACGTCCAGATCACCGCACGGCTGATCGAGCTGATGAACAGCAACGGGCTCTCCGGGTCGGTCTACACCGAGCCGACCGACGTGGAGGAGGAGCTCAACGGCTTCTTCACCTACGACCGGCAGCTGCAGAAGATGGACTTCGCTCGCGTGCGCGAGGTGCACCAGCGGGTGCTGGGCGCGGCGAACGGGACCACGCTGTCGCTGAACAAGCCGGTCTCGCTGCGGGTGACCACGGCCGGCTATACCGACCGCTACCTGCGGCATCGGGACGGCGCCGCGCGCACCGACGTGATCGGCGCGGGCAGCGCGGTCGGTGACAAGCAGGACGCCACGTTCTTCGTGCGGGCCGGCCTGTCCAACAGCGCCTGCTACTCGTTCGAGTCGCGCAACTTCCCGGGGCGCTACCTGCGGCACCGCGCCAACCGCGTGTACGCCGAGGCGAGCACCGGCGGGACGTTCAACGCGGACGCCACGTTCTGTGCCAGGCCGGGCCTCTCCGGGGGCGGCACGTCGCTGGAGTCGGCCAACATGGCGGGCTTCTACATGCGGCACCGCAGCGCTGAGGTCTGGATGGACCAGAACAACGGCGGCTCGTTCACGGCCGACGCCACCTGGGCCGTCACCAGCGGCTGGTGGCGCAGCGGCGCCGATCTGGCGCTGGGCGCGCGGCGGTCGTTCCGGGTCACCACGGCCGGCTACGACACCCGTTATCTGCGGCACCGGGACAACCTGGCCCGCACCGACGTGATCAACACCGGCAGTGCGGCCACCGACAGGCTGGACGCGACCTTCATCGTGCGGGCCGGGCTGGCGGAGAGCAGCTGCTACACGTTCGAGTCGGCGAACTACCCGGGCCAATATCTGCGGCACGCGGGATACCGGGTGCAGAAGGCCTCGAACGACGGCACCGCGGTGTTCGCACAGGACGCGACATTCTGCGCGCAGCAACCGCTGAACGGTGGCGCGGGCAACGTGTCGCTGGAGTCCATCAACTACCCCGGCTACCACTGGCGCCACTACGGCGAAGCGGTCTACATCGCGGGCAACGGCGGCGGCAACGCCTGGGACAACCCGGGCAGCTACAACGCCGACGCGACCTGGAACAACGCGGCGCCGCTGGGCTGAGCGGCTGAGGTGGTGACGAGGCCGGGCGCCACGGCGTCCGGCCTCGTCAATGTTCAAGTCTTGACGGAATATGTGTGGAAGTGAGTGAATGCGTTCATGCCGCTGCTAGAAGTCGAAGGCGTTTCCAAGGTGTTCCCGGGCGTGCGCGCCCTGGACGACGTCTCCTTCACCCTGCGGGCCGGTGAGGTGCACGCGCTGGTGGGCGAGAACGGCGCCGGCAAATCGACCCTGATCAAGGTGCTCACCGGGGTCTACCAGCCGGACGGCGGCGAGATCCGCTACCAGGACGAGCCGGCCTCGTTCGCCACCCCGATGGACGCGCAGCGGTCCGGGATCTCGACCATCTATCAAGAGGTCAACCTGATCCCGCTGATGAGCGTGGCGCACAACCTCTTCCTCGGCCGCGAGCCGCGCAACCGCTTCGGCATGCTCGACGAGGCCCGGATGAACCGCGAGGCCGGCGAGATCCTCAGCCGCTACGGCGTCACCGCGGACGTGCGGCGCCGGCTCGGCACGCTGGCGCTGGGCGCGCAGCAGATGGTGGCGCTGGCCCGCGCGGTGATGATCGACGCGCGCGTGGTGATCATGGACGAGCCGACGTCCTCACTGGAGCCGCGCGAGGTGGAGACGCTGTTCGGGGTCATCCGCCGGCTGCACGAGCAGGGCATCGGCATCGTCTATGTGAGCCACCGGCTGGACGAGCTCTATCGGATCTGCGATGCGGTCACCATCCTGCGGGACGGGCGTGTGGTGCACGCCGGGCAGATCAAGGACCTGGAACGGATCCGGCTGGTCTCGCTGATGCTCGGGCGGGACATGTCCGAGGTGCGGCGCGAGGGCGCCACCGCGTTCTCCGGCGAGATGACCGGTGACACGCAGGCCCCGCCGGTGCTGCGGGCCCGCGACCTGAACAGCCGGCACAAGCTGCACGACATCAGCTTCGACGTGCGGCCCGGTGAGGTGGTCGGGCTCGGCGGGCTGCTCGGTGCCGGGCGCAGCGAGACGATCAAGGCGATCGGTGGGGCGTACCCGCTGGACGGCGGGCACGTCGAGGTGGACGGGCGGGATCTGGGCCGCCCGACCACGGTGCGGGCGGTCAAGGCGGGCATCGCGATCCAGCCCGAGGACCGCAAGGCCGAGGGCATCGTCGCCGGGCTGTCCGTACGGGAGAACATCGCTCTTGCGGTCCTGCCCCGGATGTCGCGACTCGGCGTGGTGTCGGACGCGAAGATCGACGCGGTGGTCGACCGCTACATGAAGCGACTGCAGATCAAGGCGTCCAGCCCGCACCAGCGGGTCGGCGACCTGTCCGGCGGCAACCAGCAGAAGGTGCTGCTCGCCCGGCTGCTCGCCACCGAGCCCAAGGTGCTGCTGCTGGACGAGCCGACCCGCGGCATCGACGTGGGCGCCAAGGCCGAGGTGCAGTCGCTGATCGACGAACTGGCCGGCGAGGGGCTCGGCGTGGTGCTGGTCTCCTCGGACGCCGAGGAGCTGATCGAAGGCGCGGACCGGGTGGTCGTGCTGCGCGACGGGGTGGTGGTCGGCACGCTCACCGGCGACCAGGTGACGACTGAGGACCTGCTGGCGGTCATCGCCGCGGCGTCCACCGAGGAGAACGATGACGACCACTGAAGTCGCCGCCGCCCGGCCGGGCATCGATCTGGCCCGGGTCAAGGCCTGGCTGCCGGTCTACGGCGTCTACGCCGCGATCGTGCTGCTGGTGCTCTACAACGTGTTCTTCACGCCGAACTTCCTGACCTGGAGCAACCTGCGCATCCAGCTGATCCAGGTGGCGCCGATCGTGATCGTGGCGCTCGGCATGGCGCTGGTGATCGGCACCGAGGGCATCGACCTGTCGGTCGGCTCGGTGATGGCGCTGGCCGCCGCGCTGATCCCGCTCTACCTGGGCTACGGCGTGTTCGCCGCGATCCTGATCTCGCTGATCGCCGGGCTGGTGGTCGGCCTGATCAACGGCACCCTGGTGGCGCGGGTCGGGTTGCAACCGATCGTCGCGACCCTCGCCTTGTTCGTCGGCGGTCGAGGGCTCGCCCTGGTGATCTCCGGCGGCCAGCTCAAGGACATCCGCAACGAGGACTTCATCTACCTCGGCTCCGGCGACCTCTTCGGTCTGCCGGTGCTGGTGTGGATCGCCGCGGTGCTGGTGCTGGTGGTCGCGTTCGTGGTGCGCCGCACGGTCTTCGGCCGCCGGCTGCTGGCCATCGGCGGCAACCGGGCCTCGGCCGAGCTCGCCGGTCTGCCGGTCAAAAGAGTCCTGATCACCGTGTACGTGGTGTGCGCGATGCTCGCCTCGATCGCCGGCGTGCTGGCGGTGGCCCGCATCCAGTCCAGTGACGCCTCGGCGGTCGGCCTGCTGATCGAGCTGTCCGCGATCACCGCGGTGGTGGTCGGCGGCACCCCGCTGACCGGCGGCAAGGTGCGCGTCCTCGGCACGGTGGCCGGCGCCCTGCTGATGCAGCTGGTGGTCGCCACCATGATCAAGCACAACCTGCAGCCGTCCACCACCGAGATGGTGCAGGCGGTCATCATCCTGATCGCCGTCTACGTCGCCCGTGAGAGGAAGACCCGGTGACCCAGTTGGCTACCGATCCTGAGGTCCCGGCGGCGGTGGTCGCGGCGGATGTGCGCCGGGCCGAGCGCACCGACCGGATCGTCGGCGTCGTGCAGCGGCAGGGCGCGCTGGCGGTGCTCGTGGTGGTCGTGCTGATCGCGTCGATCTCCTGGACGAACTTCCGGAGCTACGACAACGCGGCGACGATCCTGGTGGCCGCGGCGCCGCCGATGCTGATCGCGCTGGGCATGACCTTCGTGATCATCACGGGCGGCATCGACCTGTCGGTCGGCTCGCTCTATGTGCTCGGCGGGGTGGTCTCGGCCTATGCGTCGCAGTGGGGACTGTGGGCCGCGTTTCTGGCGCCGCTGCTGCTCTGCGGGGCGATCGGGGTCATCAACGGGGTGCTGATCGCGTACACCCGGATGGCGCCGTTCATCGTCACGCTGGCCGCGCTGCTCGGCGCGCGCGGGCTGATGCGCGCGCTCAGCACCGAGGGCTCGAACACCTATCTGGTGCAGAGCGACGCGTTCCGCCGCTTCGGCACGGGGTCGTTCCTCGGCATCGGTTACCAGGTGTGGCTCGTGGCCGTGCTCGTGGTGATCGGCATCGTGGTGCTCGCGCGCACCCGGTTCGGGCATGCGGTCTATGCGGTGGGTGGCAGTGAGGACGCGGCCAGCCTGATGGGGATCGCGGTGCGGCGTACCAAGATCTGGGTCTATGTTCTGAGCGGGCTGCTCGCCGGCCTGGCCGGGGCGATCAACGCGGCGAAGCTCGGCTCCGGCGTGACCGTGCTGGGCACGGGCATGGAGCTCGACGCGATCGCCGCGGTGGTGATCGGCGGGACGCTGCTCACCGGTGGCGCCGGCACGATCGCCGGCACCATCGCGGGAGTCCTGCTTCTCGGCGTGATCCAGAACATGATCAATCAGGTGGGCAACGTGCAGTCCAGCTACCAGCAGGTGATCAGCGGCGCGTTCCTGGCCGTCGTCGTGGTCGCGCAGACCTATCTGAACAAGCTCAGACGAGTCACCTAGTACGCCGATGCTCCGGATAAGCTCGCGCTCATGACCGACGGCGACTGGCGGGACGGCGAGTTCCGGCGGCGTCGGCCCTCCGAGGAGACTCTCGCCTGGGTGGCGGCGTCGATGGGCCGGGGCAGCCGCATCGTCGGCCACCGCCGATTGACCGGTGGCGTCTGCTCCGCGGTGCACCGGCTGACCGTCGAGCGACGTGGAGTGCGAACGTCCGTGGTGCTGCGGCAGTACCCGGGCGGGCTCGACCTACAGGGCAGCTTGGCGAAGGAGATCGCCAACCTTGGTGTGGTCGCGGGCAGCGGGCTCCCGGTTCCGAGCATCCTGGCCGCTGATGTCGCCGGCGCTTCGACGGGAGGCGCGCCGTCGTTGCTGATGACACGGTTACCGGGGCATGTGCAACTCAGTCCGGCGGAACCTCGGTCGTGGATGACGAGGATCGCGGAACTCGCTGTGTTGCTGCACTCCCAAGATCTCCCCGCACAGACGTTCAGACCTTGGACGGATTCCTGGATCGCTCCTCCAGGCGGATTTCAGGTGCCGGTCGACGCACCGAAGCCGGCTGTGTGGAGTGCGGCGTTCGGTGTCATGGCGACGCCGCCGCCCAAGGACCCTGCCGTCTTTCTGCACTGCGATCTCCTGCCGGTCAACATGCTGTGGTCGCGCGGGCGGATCACCGGGCTGACCGACTGGAACTCCATCCATCGGGGGTCGCGCGCGATCGACGTCGGGCACTGCCGGCGATACCTGGCGGCGCTCTACTCGCCCGAGTGGTCGGAGCAGCTGCGGTCGCTCTACGAGTCGATCGCCGGGGTGACTCTCGATCCGTGGTGGGACCTGTATGCCCTGCTGCACTATGACGACAGCGGGGCAAAGTGGATCAGCGGTCAGGTCGCTGGGCGCCGTCCCGTCGATGTGCCCGGCATGACCTCCCGGGTCGAGGTAGCTGTCGAGACAGCGCTACGGCGCCTCGGCTAAGAGCTCACTCCGAAGCCGACCCGCCCGATGTCCGTCGCCGTGCCGTCCGCGGTGTGCCCGGTGATCGTGAGCGTGAACCAGCCGGACTCCGCCGGGGTGAACGTCATCTCGGCCACGCCGGCCGCGTCCGCGGGCAGCGTGCCGGCGGCCGCCTCCTCGTCGGTGGAGTAGTTCACGATGCGGTAGTCGAAGGACACCACGCCCGGCATGCCGCCGCTGAGCCGGAACCCGCCCGGCACGCCGGCGCCGCCACCCCAGCCATCGGCCGGATAGACGGCGGACTCGGCCATCGGCTGCGTGCCCACCAGGAACGGGTATTCGACGACCGGCGAGGACGCGCCGTCGGTGAACTCCGCCCACACCCGCAGCGTGTGCTCCCCGATGCGATCGGGCGTCCACGGCACGCGCACCCCGTAGTCCTCGACCGGCGCGGTCTCGTGCACCGGGCCGTCGTCGACCCGCCACTGGTACTTCGCCACGACCGCCCAGAGAGAGTCGTAGAAGACGAAGCTGCCCGGCACCCCGAGGCCGCCGGTCGGGCTCCACGAGTCCCAGGTTCCGCCGACGCCCACCGCCGGGTCGTCCGGCGTGAAGCCGAACCGGCGGGTGTCCGAGACGCTGCCGTCGGTCGCCACGCTGGTCACCTCGAGCACCTCCCAGGTCGAGCTCGGGGTGTAGGCGACGGTCGCGGATCCGTCCGGGCCGGCCGGCACGGTCTGCACATCCTCACCCCAGGGGTTCCAGGCGAAGCGGTAGTGCGTCACGCCGGGCAGGCCCGGCCGGAAGGTGAACGTCGACTCCCGCCCGATCACCGGGTTGGCACCGTAGGGACCGGCGGTCGAGACCAGCGGCGCCGAGGTGACCGTGAAGGTCATCGCTCGCTCCGGCGAGAGCGTGCCGTCCGCCAGCGTGGCCCGCACGGTGAACGGGTTCTCGCCCGCGTGGGTGGGCACGACCTCGATGTCCGCATAGGAGCCGGCGACGGTCTGTTCCGGCCCGCCGTCGAAGCGGTAGACGAACCCGGTGGCGTCCGGCAGCTCGCTGTAGAGGTCGATGCGCACCGGCACACCCACGCCGTCGAAGTCGCCGGTGCCGCCGCCGACCGTCACCCGCGGCCGGGGATCGATGACGACGAAGTAGTGCCTGGCCGCCAACGACCTGTCGCCGTCGTCGTTCACCGCCCACACCGACATCGAGTAGTAGCCGCCTTCGGCCGGAGTCCAGGGCAGCACCGCGGTGCCGTCCGCAGCGGCCGGGATGCTCTGCCGGACGCCGTCGCCGAAGTCGTACTCGTAGGCCACCACGTGCGGCATGCGCGGGGCGAAGGTGAAGCTGCCCGGCTCGCCCGCGATCGGATCGGTGGACCAGTCGAACTCCTCCGACGTGACGCGCGGCTCGTCGGTCACCGGGACGCCCACGGTGTCCGACCCGACCAACTTGCGGCCGGCGAAAGACCGGACCCGCACATAGGTGAAGCCGGTGTGGTCGAAGACGAGGTCGCCGGCGCCGGTGCCCTCGGCCGCCGGCACCCGGGTCTCCGGGCCGTCGCCGATCGCGTAGCCGAAGGCGGTCACTCCCTCGATCCGGGTGAACAGCGTGATGCGGCTGGTCAGGCCGACGCCGTTCATCTCCACCTCGGCGGCCGGCGCGGTGTTGCGGACATAGAACCGGTAGGTCGTCCAGGGGCCGCGGTTGCCGGCCGCGTCGAACGACCGCACGGTCAGCTCGTTGGGACCCCAGCGGGACGGGGTGACGGTCACCTTGGCCCGGCCGCCCGGTCCGCGGGCGATCGCGGTCCGCGGGAAGCCGGCACTCGAGTCCCGGTAGTCGAAGCCCACCACGTCGCGATCGCCGAACGCGTCCAGCACGAAGGTGCCCGGGACTCCGGTGCCGCCGGTGCCGGGGTAGTCGCCGGGGCCGTACTTCTTGGAGGTCACCACCGGCGCCGCGGCGGGCGCGGTGTTGTCCACGGTCAGATAGCACGTGCGGCCCCAGGGCCCGGCGTCGTCGTCATCGCGACCCTGTGCGCTCCAGGCGAGCACCGTGCCGTCCGCGAAGCCGCGCAGGTCGTAATCCATGCGGTTGAACTCGGCGCGCTGGTCGGGGTGCTCGACCGGCCAGATCGCGAACCAGCGCGACTGGTACCCGCGCGGATCGGCATCGGTGACCGTGGCGGAGAAGTAGGTGAACGACCCGGCTACCGGGTGCTTGGCGAGCGTGCCGCATGGGCGGTCGGGCGAGATCAGCTTCAGATCACTGACCTCAGGGGCGTGGTTGGACGAGAAGCTCAGGGCGAACGGCCGCACCGTGCGGCCCAGGCGCGGGTCGGTCTCGCCGCCGCCGGCCACCCGGATGCCGAAGCTGATCGTGCTCTCCCGCCGGGCGAGCGCCGCGTTGACCAGGCCCAGCACGTCGGCGTCGAAGTAGGCGCCCGGGCAGATCGTCCCGGCGCCCAGGTGATGCTCGTCGACCAGCTCGAGGTCCTTGGGCCGGTGCTGCCAGGTGGTGGTCGCGGTGACCGGCCTGGTGCGCCAGATCTCCACCGTGGTGGCCCGCGTGCAGTCCACCACCGACCGCTCCGAGGTGTAGAGGCTGGCCCGGTGCAGCACCTGGCCGCGGTATCGGGTCAGGTCGAACGTGACGTAGGCCCGGACCGTGTGCCGCACCCCGTCGGCGTCCCGGGAGGAACCCAGCGGCGCGTCGCCCTCCGGGTTGATCCGCGGCGTCGACGGGTCGGCCGCGTCGACATAGGTCCATTTCGTCACGTCCGCCGACGTGTAGTTCATCGCCTGTGCGGGCTGGGCGAACCCGGTCACGACAACGGCGCTGCCCAGCGCGATCGCGAGCAGGGCGTGTCCCCAACGGTGCATGTCTCTCTCCCCCGCGTCGCGCCCTCTGCCGGGCGGAAGCGCGGGGAGCCTAACACCGTCCACTGACGATGGTTGGCCCTATTGGTTGCGCCAGTAGGTGTCCGCGATCCACTGCTTCAGTTGCTCGCCCTGGGCCGGGGTCAGCCGGGCCGGAACGTTGGCCGGGCGCGGCATCGCGACCACCTGGTCGACGAAGTGGCACAGGCCGCCGGCCGCCCGGATGTCCACGTTCAGCTCGTCCGCGATCACCCGCTTGTACGCGTCGAATCCCTGCCCGTTGGCCAGTTGGTTGGCCAGGTCGGCCCGCCAGTTCGTGGCCGTCGTCGAGCGGCCGGTGGACGAGACACCGACCCCCATGCCGTCCACGCCCGCGCGGTGCGCCGAGTACGGGATGCTGATGCTGATCTCGTTGCGGATGCCCGGCGACCAGATGCCCGAGGACTGCACGGCCTGCGTCGGCATCACGTGCTCGCTCTCCCGCACGCCGCGCTGCGACCAGCCCTGGGTGTCCGCGTGCCGGCCCACGTGCAGCACGTAGTCGTTCTTCGGGAACATGCCGAAGTACTCGCTGCAGTGATAGAGGCCGACGGGGTCGCTCGCCGCGAACGGGTCCGGCACATAGGCGTACGGGTTCGGCCCGGGCAGCAGTCCGAGCGGGTCGGGGCTGACGTAACGCGCGGTGCCCGGGTCGTAGTAGCGATGCACGTTGTAGTGCAGCCCGGTCTCGGTGTCGTGATAGTGCCCGGCGAAGCGCAGCGGCGTCTCGGTCGACATGTCCAGCCCCCAGAGCGTCGCGGAGCGCTGCCAGACCCGGTTCCCGTCGGTGTCGATCAGGTCGGTCGCCGTGCCCGCCTCATCGGTGACCACGGCGAACACCCGGCCGTCCTCGACCTGCGCGATCACCTCGCCGGTGACCGGGTGGTGCACCCAGGTGATCACCTGGCTGATGCCGCCGAGGAAGGACCGCTGCTCGACCAGCTGATAGCCGAGCCAGCTGAACTCGACCCGCTCGCGGGCCGACTCCTTGGCGATACGGCGGCCCAGCCCGTCGTAGCGGTAGGTCCAGTGCTCGCCGTCCGGGGTGGTGACCGCGCTCATCCGGCCGAACGGGTCCCACTCGTGCAGCCACTGCCGGCCGTCCGTGGCGGTCCGCGCGGTGAGCCGGCCGTGCACGTCATGCGCCTGCAGGTCGCCGGTCGCCGGTGAGGTCAGGTTGCCGACCGGGTCGAACGCGTACCGCTCGGCGCCGAAACCGACCACCCGGCCCAGCGCGTCGCGGGTGATCTCGCGCCGATCGGCGCGGTCCTCGATGGCGACCAGGTCGCCGTTCGCCCGGGCGAGCACCCGGCGGTCGATCAGCACCGGGTTGTTGAACAGGTCGCCGCCGACCAGGATCCGGGTGATCGGGCGGTGTGCCGCGTCGCGCTCGGTGGCCAGATAGAACGCGCCGTCGAGCTGGCGGCCGCACTCGTGGCCGGCCGCGTCGTAGGTGAAGTCGAGCACGTGCCCGGCGACCGTCGCGGTGGCCGCGCGGCCCTGCTCGTCCCAGGCCCAGGCGACGTCCACACCGGACGGTGTGGTGGTGCGGACCCGTCGCCCGGCGCCGTCGAAGGCGCTGCTGGTGATCTCGCCGTCGATCGCCTCGGCCACCACCCGGCCCAGCGCGTCCCGGCGGAGCTCCAGCGCGTCGGCGGCGATCAGCAGGCCGCCCTTGTTCCAGGCGTAGGCGACCGTGTAGTCGCCGGCCCGCTCCTCGACCAGGTTGCCCAGCAGGTCGTAGCGGTAGTGCCGGTCGTCGAACCGGACCAGCTGACCGGCCGCGTCCCACTCGTAGCGGTGCTCACGACCGGCGAAGTCCACCTCGCGGCTGAGCCGGCCGACCGGATCGTAGTCGTAGCGCCAGGTCTGGCCGAGCTCGTTGGTGACCACGGTCAGCCGCATCTCGGTGTCCCAGGTGTAGGTCATCCGGGCGCCGGTGGCGTCGATCCGCGCGGTGGTCAGGTCGAACGGGCCGTACTCGAAGCTGGTCCGAGCTCCGCGCGCGTCGACCACGGCGACCAGATTTCCCTCCGCGTCATAGCTGCGCGTCTCGGTGCCGCCGTCGGCCACACTCCAACGCTGGAGGTTGCCTTCGGCGGTCCATTCGTAGCGGTTGGCGTCGTCCGCGACGATCCGGCCGAAGTCGTCGAGCTGTGGCGGCGCCACCGAGGGCGGGGCGCCGATGGACGACGCGCCGACCGGCAAGTCCCCGCCGAAACGGAAGACCGTGCCGCCCGGGTCGGTGCGGGCCAGCAACACCCCGTCCCGGTCGTGCTCGAAGCTCCAGCGGGCGCCGTCCGGGCCGACCACCTCGGTCGGGCGGCCGCCGCGGTCGTACCCGAGCGTGATCGCCCGGCCGTCCGGCAGGGTGACCTGGGTGACCGCGCCGGTGGTGTCATAGGTCCAGGTGGTGGTGCGGCCCAGCGGGTCGGTGCGGGAGAGCAACCGGTGCTTGGCGTCCCACTGCGACGTGGTGGTCCGGCCCAGCGGGTCAGTGACCGAGGTGACCTGCAACTGGTCGTTGAGCGTGAACGTGGTGACGTGGCCCAGCGAGTCGGTCGCGCGGGTGCGGCCGGGCTGGTAGTCGAAGGTGTAGTTGAGGAAGCCGTCCTTGCCGGTGGTCCGGACGCAGCGGCCGGCGGCGTCGTAGTCGTACGCGTACCACATGCCGACGCGGTCCTGCCAGCGCACGATCCGGCCGGCCTCGTCGTAGCCGTAGGCCATCGCCAGCCCGGAGCCGTTCACCGTGCCGACCAACTGCTGCCCGTCGTCGTAGTCGAACTCGCGCACCAGCACCGGCTGCCCGTCCGCGGCGAGCACGTTGTAGGCGGTGATCAGCCCGTCGATCGAGCCGACCGTGACCCGCGCGCCGCCGGAGTGCCGCACCTCGACCGGCACCCCGAGACCGTTGCGCAGCACGTCGATCCGGTGCTCGCCCTCGGTGATCGCGGACAGCAGCGCGGCGCCCTCGTCGTCGGGCTTGGCGAACCACAGCCGGCGCCCGGACTCCGGGTCCGAGGCCACGAACCCCCCGTCGCCGGTGCGCCGCAGTGGACGATCCGTGCCGTGCTGCGGATGCACCGGCCCGACCGAATCCGGCTCCGGATAACTGAGCAGCGAGCCGTCCTCGAGCACCAGGTGCACGCCGCCGTCCTCGACCTGCACCCGCTGGTCCAGTGTGGACGCCCAACTCTGCCCGAAGAAGCGGCCGTGCCGCAGATCCGAGCGATGCGTGCGGGTCAGCGTGATCGCCAGAGCGCCGGCCATCTCGAGATCCGTCTCCGAGTGGAACATCCGCCCGGTGCTGATGTCGATCGGGTCGCCGCAGGCCGGTGTCTGCTTGCCCGTCTTGGAGGTGAAGAACGGCAGGTCGTTGAACTTGGCTCCGATCGCGCCGACCCCGTTCTTGACGATGTTCTTCAGCGTGTTCATCGCCCCGAGCGCGAACTCCTTCATCGAGTTCAGCGTGTTCTTCCCGATCGCCAGGACGCCGCCGGCCTTGTACAGGTCCTTGAGCTTGCCGAGCGTGGTCAGGCCCTTCACGCCCGGGATCACGCCGAGGATCCCGAACACCAGATCCATGACGCTGCCCTTGCCGTTGGCGAAGTCGACCACCGCCTTGATCAGCAGGATCGCCCCCGCGGCCAGCGCCACCCAGGCGAGCGGACCACCGATGATCATCGCGATCACCCCGGCCACCAGCGCCACCCACTTGGCGATCTCGCAGATCGCGTCCCACAGCATCTTGAAGCCGTCGGCCAGCTTCTGCCAGAACGACCGCGGCTGGATGCCCGCGTCGGAGGCGTCGTTGATCGCCTTGGCGCAGACGCCGGCCGCGTCGGTGCGCATCTGCCGGGCCTGCTCGGCCAGCGCCTTGGCCGCGTCCAGCGCGTTCTGCGCGGACGACACCTCGCCCCGCGCGTTGGTCAACTGCTGGTCGGCGCTCTGCGCATCGCGGGTGGCCTGCTTCAACTGCTCCGGATCGGTGATCGTCTCGGTGGCCTGCTTCTTGCTGCTCGCCTCGTTCTGCGCGCCGGTCAGCGCCGCGTTCGCCGCGTCCAGGCTGCTGCGCGCGTCTCGCCCGTCGGCCAGCGCGCGGTCGGCGTCGGACTGCGCGTCCAGCAGCTTGGGAACAAAGGCGACCAGGGCGTCCGCGGCCATCCGGTGCGACCGGTGCACCTTGTCGATCTGCGCGGGGAACTCGCCGAACTGCTCGCGGAACTTGTCGCCGGACATGCCGACCCAGGCCAGCACGGCGTCGTCGCCCTGCATCGAGTTGATCGCCTGGTGGGCGTACTCGGCCTTGTCGGCGAACTCGTGCAGGCGCCGGGCCAGTTGCTCGGCCTCCTCCACCGAACCCGGCGTGGGGTCCGACTCCAGGTCCAGGACCCACCAGTCCGTCGGCCGACTCATCCGCGTGCCTCCTCGTGACATCTGTCCGACAGATGGTGGCTCGGCGACCGCCGCCCACCGAGCCGTTGGGACGAACACCCCTGAACTCCGAGCCGTTTGCACCAATCGCTACAGCCCGCCGACCGGCGGTGTCATTGTTCGATCCGTGGATCAACTAGTGGTCGATATCGACGGGCTGCGGAAGTTCTCCACCACACTCAACGAGATCTCGGAAGCCATGTGGGCCGCACCCGGCTGGCTCAACGGGGACATCGGCGAGCCGCAGGTGGACAAGGCCATCGAGCACTTCGAGTCGGACTGGTCCGACGGGCGCGTCAAGGTGCAGGAGAACTGCAAGAAGCTCGGCGACATCGCCGACGACGCGGCTCAGCGGTTCACCGAGGCCGACGAGGAGCTGGACAAGACGTTGCGTGAGTCGAGGGAGAAGAAGTGACGACGGCACAGGTGGCCGCGCCGACCGGCTTCGCCCTCGCGGTGCCGCACGGCTGGTTCGAAGTGGACCTGCACCCGAGCACCCGCAACGGCAGCATCAACAGCCTGGTGCGCGAGCGCGTCAAGGACGTGCCCGAGCTGTTCGCACACCGGACCGCCCTGGTCCGGGCGCTGCGCAGCGCCGCGCGGACGGCACAGACCAGCGGCGCCGCGTACTGCGGCGTGATGGTGCAGGGCTTCGACACCGCACTGCTCACCGCGACCATGACCGTCTCGGTGGTGGCCGCGCCCGGCGACGTGCAATCGATCGGCGAGCACCTGCGCCCGATCGAGAAGCGCGGCGACGACAAGCCGTGGCGGGTGGTCGAGACGGTGGACCTACCGCACGCCGGCCGGGTCACCCGGACCCGTGGCGTCGAGGACATCACCATGCCGGAGGGCACCGGCTGGATCCGCAGCGCGCTGCTGCAGACCTTCGTGCCGTTCCCCGGCCCGGGTCAGGCCCGGATCGCCCTGATCACCGGCAGCACCCCGATCCTTCCGCTCACCGCGGAGATGCATGACCTGTTCGACGCCATCACGGCGACCTTCCGATTCGTCTGACCTGAAAGGACACCCCGCAATGCCGAACATGAACGTGACCTACCAGGAGATGCGGGACGCCTCGAACCGGCTCAACTCCGGCAAGGAGGAGATCCTCGACAAGCTCCAGCAGCTGCGGGAGATGGTCCGGGCGCTGACCAGCGACGGTTACGTGACGGACAAGTCGAGCAAGCAGTTCGACGACTCGTACCAGGAGTTCAACCAGGGCATCACCCAGGCCGCCGAGGGGCTGCAGGGCATGTCGGAGTATCTGACGAAGGCCGCCGAGGCGCTGGAGCAGACCGACCAGGAGCTGGCGAACGCCATTTCCAAGTAGTAGCGACGTGCGGCCCGGCGATCTCTCGCCGGGCCGCGTCCTTTCAAAAATCACCCCTCAACAAGGGCAGGTGCGCGTGGCGATCGGTGCGGCCGGCGATTCCTGGGCGGCGGCCAGGACGTCGTCGAGGATCGCCTGCCGCTCGGCCGGGCCGATGTAGCGGCCTCGGTAGACCAGCGAGTGGATCCGGGTGGTGTTGCCGATGTCCCGCAGCGGATCCGCGTCCAGCAGCACCAGATCGGCGTCCCGGCCACGCTCGATCGTGCCGCCGTTGCTGCCGAGCACCCGAGCCGGCGTGCGGGTCGCGGCCTGCAGCACGGCCATCGCGGGCAGCCCGGCCGACACCATCAGCGCGAGCTCGTCGTGCAGGCTGAAACCCGGCATCAGATAGGACGTGCCGGTGTCGGTGCCGGCCAGCAGTGGCACCCCGGCGTCGTACAGCGCCCTGGTCAGGCGCATCCGGCGATAGAAGAGCTCGCGCTTCTCGCCGTCCTGCTCGGGTGGGCGGTTCTTGAGATAGATCTCGTTCATCGACCACTCCCACACCGCGATGATCTCGGCCGGGAAGTAGCGGTAGCGCGGGTCGTGCAGGTCGACGTCCTGCGGCAGGTCCGCGACCCGGTGCACGGACAGCGTCGGCGTGACGGCGGTGCCGTTGTGTGCCAGCCGGGCGAAGAGCCGCTCGGCCTTGCGGCGGTCGATGCTGCGCGCCGCCGCGTATTCGATCGGGTGCATCTTGGTGAACCAGCCGCTGTACTCCCCGGGCCCGATCGGCACCCGGGCGATCGCCGCACGCAGCCGATCCTCCTGGGACGACATGTCGTACCACATCTGCCAGGAGTGCTCGAGCGTCCGCAGGCCGGCGTCGCTCGCCTCGCCGACCGGCACGAAGTCGGGGCAGTGACCGGCGAACGGAATGCCGCGCCGGCGCGCCTCGCCGGCCAGCGCGTGGAACGAATCGCGGGTCAGCCGAGTGTAGGTCTTGATGAACGCCGCACCCGCCGCCTGCTCCTCGCGCACCGCCGCCCGAGCCTCAGCGGGCGTGCCGATCGCCCGGTAGATGTCCGCGCCCAGCCCGTCCCACAAAGACGGCGACCCGTCCAGGATCTTGCTGCCGATCGTCCACCGTGGACCGAGCAGGGTGCCCGCCTCGACCCGGTCCCGGAAGGCGCTGATCTCCGGGTTCGCGGCCATCTCCCGCACCGTGGTCACGCCGTTCGCGAGGTAGAGCGGCGGATAGGTGCGCTCCAGTTGCGTGCTGTGCGAGTGCATGTCGGCCAGGCCGGGAATCAGGAAGCGCCCGCGGCCGTCGACCACCGTGGCGCCGGCCGGCACCGGCACCCGCCGGGACGGGCCGACCGCAACGATGCGACCGTGCCGGATCAGCACTGTCGCATCCTTGCGCGGCGGCGCCCCGGTGGCGTCGATCACCGTGGCTCCCGTGATCGCGAGCCAACCCCCGACTGGTAGCTCACGCGTGTGTCCGGCAGCCGGATACCCGGCTGAGCTACCACTGGTGTTCTTGCCGGCGCCGGTCGCGGCCAGGCCCGCCACGGCGCCGCCGACCGCCAGCAGCGTCCGCCGGGAGGTCGAGCTCTGCAGCACCCTTGAAGTCGTCATGGGACTGAGCCTGCGCGCGCCCGGCGCCCGAGTCAGGGGTGATACGCCGCCGACCCGGGTGGTGCTAGCCCTACGTCGACAGCGGCACCTGCACCGGTATCGGGTCGCCAGAACCCAGGCAGAGCAGGCCGCGGCCCGGGCGGATCGGCTGGCCCACTGCGGTGCGCTCGAGCCGGATGCCGACCAGCTCGCCGTCATTGCGGCTCTGCGGCGACAGCAGCAGCCCGCGCTTGGCCTTGCGGGCGTCCACCAGCCAGCCGCTGAACCCGGCGCCCAGGTCCTCGGCGTCGCCCGCGACCACCACCGCCCAGCCGCGCGCCTCGCCGGTGCGGATGATGTCGCGCAGCTGCGTCGCCGCCGCGCAGTCCTTCAACGCGCCCGCGTCGTCCGCCGCGATCAGCAGCTTGCCCTGCGCCTTCTCCACCGCGGCGAGCAGCTCGTCCGGCTGCACGTCGGTGCCGGTGAAGACAGCCAGCACGCCGGGCCCGGTGCCCAGATCCCGCAGCGGGGAGCTGCGCGGCGCGAGCAGGATCGCCTCCTGCCCGGCATCGAGCGCCGACCGCACCACGGTCACCAGCGCCGTGCTGCGACCGGACTTGGCCGGCCCGGCGATGGTGAACGCCGGGATGCCGGCCGACAGATCCGGGCCGTGACCGGTGAGCTGGTCGCCGCCCACGCCGACGAGCAGGTGGTCCGGGCCGGAGACGGCGGCCGCGTCGGCGTACGAGATCTCGGCCGGCAGATCGCCCAGCCGGAACGGCCGTCGCACCGCGTCCACCCCGGCGTCCCGGCCCGAGGCGTGCGCGCCCAGCCGGGTGAGCGCGGCCGCCTGAGCCGCGCCGGCCGGGTCCTCGTCGAGCAGCGCCACCTGCAGCTCGACGCCCGACTCCGAGCGGAACGCCCGGCCCGGCTCGATCTGCTCGGGCATGTTGCGCGGCACCAGGCCGAGCAGCGACCAGTCGCCACGGTCGGGCAGCCGGAAGGCCATCTTGTCCTCGGTCAGCGCGGCGATCCGGCCGGACGCCACCGACCGGTCGCCGGTGATGATCAGGTGCACGCCGACGCTGGCGCCCTCGCGCAGGAAGCCGAAGATCTCGTCGGTCAGCGCGCCCGCGTCCATGTTGCCGATGGTGGCGGTGAAGCCCTCCCAGCGGTCCAGCATCAGCAGGATGTGCGGCAGGCGCTGCTGCGGCTGAGCGGCGCGCTGCTCGGTGATGTCGGCGTAGCCGCCGCTCGCCAGCACCCCCTGGCGGCGCCGGATCTCCTCGCTGAGCTTGCGGATCAGCCGGATCGCACGCTCCACTTCGGAGCGTGCCACCACCGCGCCGGTGTGCGGCAACGAGGTCAGCGGCAGCAGGGCGCCGTTGCCGCAGTCCAGGCCGTAGAGGTGCACGTCGGCACAGGACTGGGTGGCGGCCACCGCGCCGGCCAGCGTGCGCAGCAGTTGCGAGCGCCCGGACCGCGGCGCCCCGGCGACCAGCAGATGTCCGAAGGTGGCGAGGTCGATCGCCGCGGTGCGTTGCGCCTGGCGGGCGGGCAGGTCCTCGACGCCGAAGGGCAGGGTGGGGAGCGGTCCCGCGCCGCGTACCGAAGAAAGGTCGTAAACCGTGAGTGCCGCCGGCAGAGCGGGCAACCACGGGCTCGGCTGCGGGGGCACCCGCGCGGCCGCGGCCGCTTCGCGGATCGCGTGCACCAGAACCTGGAGATCGGTGACCTCCTGCTGGGTCGCGGCCGGACCCGGCGGCAGGCTGAGCGGGTGGCCCAGGTCGGCCCATCCAACGGTACGCAGCCGCGGCGCCGGCAAACCCTGCTGCGACGCTGCCGGGCTGCGACCGCCGACCCGGGACGCCTGGAACGGCACCAGCGACGCGTGTCCAAATCGGACGAACGCGCGACCGGGCGTGCTCTTCGCGATCCGGGCGGCGTCCGGCGCGTTGAGCACGTCGGTGCTCTCCAACGCGTCGGTGACCCGCAAGGCGATGCGCAGGTTGGTGTTGGCCCGGATCTCCGGCGACACGACGCCGCTCGGCCGCTGGGTGGCGAGCAGCAGGTGGATGCCCAGCGAGCGACCGCGCTGCGCGATGTTGACCAGGCCCTTCACGAAGTCCGGCAGGTCGCGGACCATCGAGGCGAACTCGTCGATCACGATCAGCAGCCGCGGCAGCGACGCGACCCCGGGCTTGCGCTGATAGTCCTCGATGTCCTTGGCCTCGGCGTCGGCCAGCAGGTGCTCGCGGCGGCGCAGCTCGGCGGTGAGCGATTCGAGCGCCCGGCGCACCAGGTGCTCGTCCAGGTCGGTGACCATGCCGACGGTGTGCGGCAGCGCCACGCAGTCACCGAACGCGCTGCCGCCCTTGTAGTCGACCAGCACGAAGGTCATCTCGTCCGGCCGGTTGGCCACCGCCAGCGACGCGACCACGGTCTGCAGCAGCTCCGACTTGCCGGAGCCGGTGGTGCCGGCGATCAGGCCGTGCGGCCCGTCCCGTCGCAGGTCCACTGTGAACGGTCCGTCGAACGACTCGCCGATCACCGCCGCGGTGGTGCGGCCGCCCATCGACCAGCGCGAAGCGATCGCGTCGCCGGTCGGCGGGTCCAGGGCCAGCACGTCGAGCAGACGGCTGCCGGCCGGCAGGGCGGCGTCGTCATCGTCGCCGCTGACGTCGCGCAGTGGCGCCAGCGTCCGGGCCACCGTGGCACACCATTGCGGCGTCACGTAATCGGGGCGTACGCCGCTCACCTCGTCGGCGTTGGACCGGGCCGCGCGCAGCGTGTCGCCCTCGACCACCACGACCGCCTGGCACTCGCCGGGCAGCAGCCGCTCGCCGGCGTCCAGGCAGACCGCATAGACGCCGACCGCGGGGCCGTCGCGCAGGACCTGCACCACGCCCGGCAGCGCCCGCAACTGGCGCGAGCCGTCCAGCACGACCACGATATCCGCCTCGCGGAACCCGGCGGCGCCGGTGCTGTCCCGCACCGACGCGCGCTGCGTGACCACGTCGAGCAGCCAGGCGATGCGCCGGCCGATGGTCTCCGCGTTAGCGCCGATCGAGACCAGCGGGCCGTTCGCCTGCCGGGCGTGCGGCAGCCAGCGCACCCAGTCCCAGCTCTCCTTGCCGTCCGGCGAGGTGAGCACCACGACCTGCACGTCCATCGGGCTGTGCAGCACGGCCAGCTGGATCAGCGCCCAGCGGCCCAGCGACCGGGCGGTGTCCCCCGGCCCGGCGAACCCGATCACGCCGCATTCGCGCAGCGGCACGGTGACCGGCGCGTCGCCGATGGTCCAGGCCCCGGTGCGGCGGTGCAGTTCCTGCTCCGGATCGTCGACCACCACCTCGGACGGCACCTCGGCGGTGCCCACCCGCAACCACAGGTGGTCGTCGTCGCGGCGGCGGCGCTCCCAGAGCCGGCTGCGCGGGCCGGTGGCGATGGTCAGCGCGGCCGCCGGGTCGGGCGCGTTGCTGCGGCGCTCCGCGCGTTCCGCGTCCACCGCCTGCTGCGCGTCCGCCCGGATGGTGATCTTCCGAGCCTTGTACTCGCGCATCAGCTCGGTGTGCGAGCGACGCCCGTTGCGCCGGTTGGTCAGGTAGTTGGCGATCACCGAGATCGGGCTGAACAGCGCGATCAGCAGCATCGAGGCCCGCCCGGTGACCAGCGCCAGGGTGACCGCGGCGCCGAGCGGCAGCAACGCCATCAGCCACGGCAGCGGCTGGCGGGTCGGCTCCTTGGGTCGGTTGGGCAGCTTGAAGACGGTCTGCCGGCGGGACGGCAGGATGCGCGGCGGGCGGTTGTAGTCCAGCCCGGCGCCGTCCGCGCTGGGCGCCAGCGCGGCGTCCGGCCGGGTGTACTCGGCCACGGTCAGCATGCTGCGGCCGACCGCCAGGTAGTCGCCGGCCTTCCACTCGGTGCGCCCGGTGACGTCGGCGCCCTCGATGGTGGCGCCGGCGCCCGGGGCCGGCTCGAACCAGCAGCGCGCGGCGGCGTCCACGGTGAGCACGCCGGCGATCGGCGGCATCGCCGGATCGGCCACACCGACCCAGCAGTGCTGGGCCCGGCCGAGGTCGCCGTCGCCCACCCCGAGGCGGTGCACCGCGCCGGTGTCCGGGCCGCTGACCACGCGCACCTCGATGATGCCGCGGCGCTCCGGCGGCGGGCAGCCGGCCGGGTCGTCGATGCTGACCACCACACCGTCGCGGATCGGCGAGTCGGCGATCTCCGCCTGCGGGTCGATCGGGCGACCGTCCACATAGAGGGTGGCCGCCGTGCGGTCCGCCGCATCCCGCAGCAGGGTCTGCACTTGCGCGCCGAAAGCACCCACCGGAGTGCGGCCGTCCACATCGGCGACCACGTCGATCCGGTCTCCGCCGAGCGGGTCGGCGACGGTGAGGAACAGCTGCACGGTGCCTCCGGGAAAGCTTGCGTGCGCACCTGGACAAAGGTCCGGCGGCAGGTCTGACGGTTCTGGTCAGCCGAAGTTACGTTTCTGCCGTCCCATCCCGACCATGTCGAGGTTGACGAATGTCCAAGCGCCCCCTGCCCACTGTCCTGTTGCCCGTCGCCGTGCTCGTCGCGCTGCTGGCGATGCTCGCCGCGCCCGCGCAGGCCGGGGTGTCACGGCGTGCGCTGGAGGACGTGAAGTACTACGTCGTGCAGCCCGAGTACAACGGTGAGCCGGAGTTCCTCTACGAGATCGCCGAGCGTTTCCTCGGCGACGGCAACCGCAACCCGGAGATCTTCGAGCTGAACAAGGGGCGCAAGCAGCCGGGCGGCCTGGTCTTCACCACCGCCGCGGTGATCGAGCCGGGCTGGATCCTGCAGCTGCCGCCGGACGCCGAGGGTGACGGGGTGCAGATCGGGCCGCTGCCGTCGGTCGCAGAAGCCCCCTCTGCCGAAGCGCCGGTTCCCTCTCCGGCCGCGGCTGAGGAAAGCAGTTTCCCTTGGTGGATCGTCGCGGTCGGCCTGGTCGTGCTGCTCGCCGCCGGTGGCGCCGGCTTCTGGCTCTACCGCCGCCGGGGCCGCCGCCCGGCCGTCCAGCCCGCGCTGATCGACCCGCGGGACAACACCGCGTCCTGGACCGCGGACCGCGCGCTGCGGGCGTTGGCCACGGCGTGCGCGCAGAGCGGCCGGTCACTGCCCGACGTGTACGCGGTCACCCTCGCGCCCGGCGAGGCGCGACTCAGCCTGTCCGTGCCGGACGACCACACCCCGGCGCCGTGGACCTCGGACAGCTCCGGCCGCACCTGGACCGCCTCGCTGCGTGACCTGCAGGCGGCGCCGGTGGACCCGAACCTGGCCGACCCGTACCCGCGGCTGGTCACGCTCGGCGTGGCCGGCAGCGACCGGGTGCTGCTCGACCTGGGTCAGGCCAACGGTCTGATCGGGCTGGACGGCGACAAGCGCGCCCAGCGGGCCGTGGTCGAGAGCTGGACCGCCGAGCTGGTCTCCAACCCGTGGTCGCGGGACGTGCGCGTGGTCCGCTGCGGCTTCGGCGTGCCGCTGGCCGGCACCACGACGGCGGCGAACCTGCGCGAGGCGCTGGCCGCGCTGGAGGACCGTGGTGGCGTGCTGTTCCTGGCCAGCCCGGCGTCCGGGCGGGATGCCGCCGAGCTGCAGGCGTTCCTCGGCACCCCGGGCTGCGACTGGTCGGTGGTGATGATCGGCGGCGCCCGCGAGGCACGCTGGCGCTTCACGGCACACGCCGACGGCTCGCTGGACACCGGATTCCTCGGGGTGTCGGTGCGAACCGCCGGCGCGCCGGTGACGGTCTGAACCACTGGTAGCTCGGGAAAGAGGCCTAGAAGACGCCCGCTCGCATGGCATAGGCGATGGCGTGCGAGCGGGACTTCAGTTTGAGGCGGTGGGTGACGCCGTAGAGGACGTTCTTCACCGTCCGCTCGGAGTAACACAGCTGAGCGGCGATCTCCGGCGTCTCCATGCCGTCCGCCATCAGCCGCAGCACGTCGATCTCGCGGGCGGTCAGGCCGGAGGCGTTCAGCCCGTTGGGCGCGAGCACCTCGCGCTGCAGCCGGTCGACGTGTTTGAGCAGCTCACCGACCAGGCTGGGCGGGATCACCCCGCCGCCGGCCGCGGCCGTGCGCACGCAGTGCCGCAGCCGCTCCTCGGTCAGCGCCTGCCGCGGCAGCACCGCGACCACCCGGCACTCCACCGCGGTGAGCAGATCACCCTCGTTGAGCTCGGTGCAGATGAGCACGACCGGCTTGCCGGTGTCCTCGGCCGCGCGGCGCAGCGTGGACACGATGTCGTGCCGCAGCCGCTCGGCCGCGACCACGGCCACCTCGGCCTCGGCCCAATCCGTGACGAGCTCGTTTGCGGGGTCGGCCTCGAGCAGCCCGGTCAGCCCCGCGCGACTCAGCGGGTCGGATGCCTGCAGAACGATCTTCACGTGCTCTATCCCCTCATAACCTGTCAAGGCTTCGCAGTGTGGGGAGGGCCGCTCCACGGATTCTTCACAGATCCTCCATCCCGATCAACACTCCTTGCAGTGATGCACGACAATGTCCCGAGCCGGGGGAGAAATAGGGCAACTACGGCGAGGAGTGACAGTGGGGGGCGATCTACACGCGGAGGTGCTCGGGCAGTTACGGGCTGTCGTCGACGGTGTCGAGGTTGCCCTCGGGCCGTCCCGGCAGCGGGCCGTCTTCGCGGTGCTGGCCTCGCAGGCCGGCCGGGCGATCTCACGTGACGAGCTGGTCAGCGCGGTCTGGGGGGACAGCGCGCCGGCCAGCGCGGGCGGCAGCCTGCACACGTACGTGTCCGGCCTGCGCCGCAGCCTGGGCGCGGCCGCGGATCGTCTCTCCACAGTGGCCGGCGGCTACCAGCTCTCGGCGACCTCGGTGGACGTGGAACGGTTCACCGGCTGCCGCAACGAATCCGTCCGGCGGCTGCGCGAGGGTGACCGGCGGGGCGCCATCGCGGCCCTGGAGGAAGGCCTCGCGCTGTGGCACGGCGAGCCCTTCGCGGGCGTTTCGGGACCATATGTGGAGCAGGAGCGGCGGCGGCTCGGCGAGCTGCGGCTGGGCATGCTCGAGCAGCGTGCGCGCACCGTCCTGGAACTGGGCGGCGGCGCCGGCGAGGTCACCGACCTGCAGGCCCTGGTCCGCGACCACCCGCTGCACGAGGCCCTCTACGAGCTGTTGATGCGCGCGCTGGCCGGGGCCGGGCGCACCGCCGAGGCGCTGGAGGTCTATCAGAACGCCCGGCAGATCCTGGTCGACGAACTGGGCATCGAGCCGGGTCCGGCGCTCCGCCAGATCCAGCGTGACCTGCTGGCCGGCGAGGCCGCCCCGGAGCGGAAGCCGGACGACGTGCCGTGGCTGCAGGTGGTCCCGGCGCACGTGACCCGCTCGCGGTCGGAGCTGCCGTTCGTCGGGCGCGCCGATCAGCTGGAGCTGCTGGCCGGCCTGGTGAACGACCTGGCCGCCGGGCAGGGCGGCACGGTGTGGATCGAGGGCGAACCCGGCATCGGCAAGTCCGAGCTGCTGACCTGCGCGTTCGCTCGAGCCACCGGGTCCGGGTGCCAGCTGGCCTGGGCGGTGGCCGATGAGCTCGGGCAGCGCGTACCCCTGCAGGTCTTGATGGAAGCCCTCGGCCTGGAGACCACCTCGAGCGACACCCGGTTGGCCGCCGCGGCCGAGCGCATGCAGGGTGAGGGCGACTCCGGGCTGCTCACCTTCATCCGCGAGGCCTGCCTGCGTGCGCCGCTGATCCTGGTGGTCGACGACATGCACTGGGCCGACGAGGCCAGCCTGCTGGTCTGGGGCCGGCTCGCCACCGCGGTGCGCCGGCTGCCGTTGCTGCTGGTGGCGGCCGCCCGGCCGGACACCGGGCGGCTGAGTCAGCTGCGCCGCGCGCTGATCGCCCGGGAGGCCCGGATGGTCGAGCTCGAGCCGCTGAGCGTTCCGGACGTCGAGACGCTGATCGGCGGCATCGTGGGGGGCGCGCCGGGCGCGACCTTGCGGGCGCTGGCCACCCGCACCGCGGGCAACCCCCTTTACACCCGCGAGCTGGCTGCCGACCTGGTCCGGCAACGGTCGGTCACGGTGGTCGACGGCATCGCCGAGATCGACGGTACGGTCGCCGACCGCCTCCCGGAATCACTGATCGCGGCGGTCCAGCGCACCCTCGAGTCGCTGTCCCCGGACACCCAGGAGGTGCTGCGCCTGGCCGCGCTGCTGGGCATGGAGTTCGCCGCGGCCGACGTGGTGGCCCTGACCGGCCGCTCCCCCGTGCTGCTCGTCCGCACCTTCGACGAGGCGGTCAACGCGCACGTGATCGTCGAGTCCGGCCAGTTCCTCACCTTCCGGCACCCGTTCCTGCGGCAGGCCCTGCACGACGCGATCCCGGTGCCGCTGCGGTCGACGCTGCGCCGGCACGCGGCCGAGGCGCTGGCCCGGGCCGGCAGCCCGGTGACCCGGATCGCCGAGCAGCTCGCCGCCGAGTCCACGGTGATCGACACCTGGGTGGTCGGCTGGCTGACCGCCAACCTGACCCGGCTCACCAAGCGCGCCGCCCGGATCGCGGGCGACCTGCTGCGCCAGGCGATCGCCACCGACGTGCCCACTCCCGACCAGCGCGCGCTGCTGCTCGTGGCAGCCGTCAAACTGCTCTTCCGCCTCGACGAATACCCCGAGGTGGAGGCCCGCGAGGCGCTCGCGGTGGCGGCCGACCCGGCGGACCGGGCCGAGATGCGCCAGCTGCTCGCCGCGATGCGCTTCCGCCGGGGCGACGCGATCGGCGCCATCGCGCTGCTCAGCGACGCCGTGGACGACGAGTCGGTGCCGCCGATCTGGCGCACCCGGCATCGCATCCTGCTGGCCAACTTCCGCCGCGGCGACCTGACCGATCTGGACAAGGCCGAGCACACCGCGATCGAGGTGCACGACGAGGCCGAGTCGGCATACGAGGCCGCGTTCGCGCTGCAGACCCGCTGGCTGATCGACTCCATCCGCCGCGACCACCTGGCCGCCCTCAGCCACATCGACGCGGCCATCGCCACCATCGGCGACGACGACGGCGCGCTGCTCTACGACCTGCTGGACAACCGGGTGTTCTCGCTGCAGAACCTGGACCGGCTGACCGAGGCCGGCGCCACCATCCGCTCGGCCGCCGACGTGGCCCAGCGCAACGACCTGCCGGCCAGCCTGCAGGTGGCGTCCGCGATCCAGGGCTACTGGCTGGGCCGCTGGGACGAGGCGATGGCCGAGATCAGCATGGTCACCGACGACGACCCGGGCATCACCTTCCACGGCACCCGCGAACCACCCGCGGTCGCGATGCTGCTGCACGGGGTGGCGGCTCTGATCTCCGGCCGCCGCGGCGACCGCAATGCCGCGACCCTGCACCTGGACGCGGCCGAGGCGCAGCTGCCGACCACCAGCGCCGAGCGGGAGAGCTGCGACTTCCTGCTGGTGGCGCGCGCCCTGATGCTGGAGCAACAGGGCCGGGCCGAGGAGGCGCTGGCCGTGCTGACGCCGCTCTGGGACACGTCCTATGCCCCGATGATGTTGCGCCACCAGTGGCTGCCGGACATCGTGCGGCTGGCTCTGGCGGTGGGCAACGACGAGGTGGTGCGCACCGCGGAGGCGATCTGCGCGGAGGAGGCGGCGGCGGAGACCGTCCCGGCGAGGGCGTTCGCGGCCGCCGCGCGGATCCGCACCCTGCTCACCGGCGAGAAGTCGCACGCGATGCGGGCCGCCGAGCACTACCGCTCGGTCGGCCGCATCCCGGAGATGGCCGCCGCGCTCGAGGACGCGGGCGACCCGTCGGCCGTGGAGATCTACCGCGAGCTGGGCGCCGGCTGGGACGTCCTGCGGGCCAAACGCGCCTAATTCAGGTGCGCGGTGCCCAGCACGTGTCCCTGCCGGTCGGCGATCGCGATCGCGCTGACGTTCCGCAACTGGATCGAGCTGGCGCCGATCACCTTGGCGTTGCCGGTCGGCGTCGGTCCCCAGACCGCGGCCTGCTCGGTCTGGCCGCCGTAGTTGCGCACCTGGCAGACGAAGGGGCCGTCGCCCTCCAGCCGGGAGACGTCCAGCGACACCGAGACACCCCAGGTCTTCGGGGTCAGCACCGCCTCGCCGGAGAGACCGCTGCCGGCCGCCGACTCGAACTGCGCGGTGACCAGCTCGGGGCTGGGCAGCACCTGAGGTTGCAGGTTGGACCGGTCGGCGGTCAGCACGCCGAAGCCGATCGCCACCGCGACCAGCACCACGGCCGCGGCGGCCAGCCAGCGCACCCGGGCGATCCGGGTGTCCCGGGACTTTTCGGCCCGCATCCGGCGCAGCAGGCCCTCGATGCGCTCCGGGCTGGGCCGGGTGCCGATCGCCAGGGCCGGCCCGGACTCGGTCGGGCCGCCGTTCGCCCGCACCGCCTCCGGCGCGCTCTTGAGCAGCTCCGGCACCGGCGCCAGGATGTCCAGCTCGGCTCGGCACTCGTCGCAGTCGCGCAGATGCGCGTCCAGCCGGTCGGTGTCGGTCTCGTCGAGGCCGCCCAGCAGGTAGCCGCCGAGCAGTCGGCGCAGTTCGTCGTGATCGCCCAGGCTCATCGCAGCACCCCCATCTCCTCGAACGCGGTTCGCAGAGCTCGGACTGCGTAGTAGGCCCGTGACTTGATCGTGCCCTCGGGAACGGCGAGTTTGCGGGCGGCGTCCGCGACGCTCTGCCCCTCGTAATACATCGCCCGGACGACCGCCTGGTGCTCGGCCGACAGGCGCTCCAGGGCCTCGGCCACCAGCCAGCCCTCGACGAGTTGGTCCACGTTGTCGGCGGACGGCACCGCGTTCACCGCGGTCTCGTCGGCGACCAGGTGCGGCCGGCGCTGCTCGGCCCGCCAGGCGTTGGTGACCACGTTGCGGGCGATGGTGAGCAGGTAGGACCTGGTCCGGCCGGGATCGGTGTCCAGGTGATCGATGTGTTTCCAGGCCCGCAGCAGAGTCTCCTGAACCAGGTCCTCCGCTTTGTGCCGATCACGGACATAACGCGAGATGAAGCTGAGTAGAACCGCGTAGTGCTCTGTGTAGAGCGCGGTCATCAACTCCTCGTCGGGACTAACCCGTCTCTTCATCGCCCGCCCCGGTCTCTGCTCGGCGTTCCGCACGGCCACCTTCTTCTACACCGTCCCGGACGTTTCGGTTCGACCCGGGGGTGCCGTGTTCGCTCGGAAGCGCACGAAAAGATGCCCGGTCCCCCCTCGCCGGGGACCGGGCACCGCCTTCAGCCGCGAGCTCTACGTCTTGCAGTTGTAGCCGTCGCCGCCGTATCGGAACGTGCGATCGGAGAGCCGGTTCACCGCGAAGACCGGCGTGTCGGTCTCCGGGCTGGTCGCTTTGACGGTGACCACCGGTTCGGGGCCGTTGATCAGCGAGATCGTGCCGAACCGGGCCGCCGAGTCGGTGTTGGCGTCGGATCCGGTGCCCATGTCGGAGCAGGGCTTGAGGGTGGTCGAGGCCACCTCACCGAACCACTGGATCAGGCCGGACGAGGTGAACGTGCCGCCCCAGAGCCGGTCCGGGAAGTAGCCGATCCACTCCGAGTCGTACGCGATCCACCAGGCGCCGCCCGAGTATTGGATGCCGAAGCGCTTCGCGACGCCGGTCGGCAGGGTGTCGCCGGCGATCACGGTCTTGCTGTATTGCACCCAGCCACAGGCGTTGTAGCAGGACTCCTTGCCGTCCACCCAGTGATAGACGAACAGGTGCGGGTCCTCGTCACCGTTCACGTTGCGGTCGACCGTCCAGCCCACCTCCACGATCTGCTTGCCGTCCGCGGACTGCACTGCGATCTCGGCAAGGGTGTGGTAGTCGGATCGGTCGAGGAAGGGCTTGCCGATCACGATGTTCGCGTAGCTGCCCTCGGTCTTCGCGTACTGGAAGCCGGACGCGTAGTGGTATTTGACCTCGCGGGAAATGCCGGGGACCGGCTCCGTCAGCACGCCGGTCAACGGCGGCTGGGGCGCGATCGTGGTCTTGCTGTGGCGCAGCGTGCGCGACCGGGAGGTGTAACCCTTCGGACCGAACTCGGGCACGGGGATGTCCGAGGCGGCCTTGGTGGCGGGTGCGATGTCCGCGCCGGTGGCGGCGAGGGCGGCGCTCGTGGCGCCGGGAGCGCCGGACTTCACCTGTTCGGGTTCCTCGCCCCAGGGGAGAACCTCGGGCGGCGGTTCGATGCCGGCGGCGGCGACTTCGGCGACAGCAGCGGGCGGTTCCGGCACCTCGTCGGCGCCGGCGTTCAAGGTCGAGAAGACACCCAGGGAACCGGCTAAGGCGGTGGCTAAGCCGGCGGCTAATAAGCCGCGGCGGGGAATCGACACGTGTCCGTCCTAGTTCATCGGGGGATCGGAGGTTATGGGCGAGGGAAACCTCCGGCACCGGCTCTCGGCGGCGACGCTCACCATATAGCGCTCTCGATTGCGCAGTCGCGGTCTGAACTCCTTTTCCGCCTTAACGGTTGAGGCTGTGGACCGATCTGGTGATGGCAGGACCATTGTGATGGACGGAGCGTGGTCACATGGTTGCGGTGCGCCGATTTCGGCGGGTGTTCAGAAAGAGGCAAACTGCCAAGTGACTCTTTCGTGTCTAGCGTGGCAACCGTGCCCGGCGTGCATGTTCTCGGCTGAGCGTGGGCGGCGCCGAGCCGAACTAGATCAACAGTGGCGAGATGCTCCTTTTGCGCGATGATGTGGTGATCTGGGCGAACGTTCCAGAGTGCACTTACTAACGTTCTTAAATGTCATCCACTTGCAGTTCGCGAATGTCTACAACGGAACAAGTGCCGCGCGTCCACAATTGCCCACATCAGCAATTTTTGATATTCCACGACGCGGAACGCGGGCCTTCCGGACATGTCCACTACATCGAACTCGATCAGATAATCGGAAGGCCGGACCCATCTACCTCGGTGCCCGCGACGAACCACGTCATGTGGACGACCTCGTCAACGATCGCTACCGCCTGCTGGAACTCATCGGCGTGGGCGGCATGGGTCGTGTCTTCCTGGCCGACGACGAGCTGCTGCACCGGCAGGTGGCGATCAAGGAGATCACCCTCGCCGGCTCGCCGGGCGCGATGACCGAGGCCCGGGCCGCGGCCCGCCTCGACCACCCCGGCGTGGTCCGCGTCTACGACGTCATCTGGCAGGCCGCGAGCTGCTGGATCGTGATGGAGTACGTGCCGTCCCGCTCGCTGCACCAGGCCCCGCCGGTCAGCCATCGCGAAGCCGCCCGGATCGGCCTCGGCATCCTCGAAGCGCTGCGGGCGGCACACGCGGCCGGGGTGCTGCACCGCGACGTGAAGCCGCACAACGTGCTGCTCGCCGACGACGGCCGGGTGATGCTCACCGACTTCGGGCTGGCGACCGTGGACAGTGCCGGGCCGGACCCGACGCTCGGCTCGCCGCAATACCTGGCGCCGGAGCGGATCCGTGGCGAGGAGTCCGGGCCGGCCGCCGACCTGTGGTCGCTGGGCGTGACGCTGCACGCGGCGGTCGAAGGCAGGTCGCCGTTCGCCCGGGACACCGCGCTCGGCTCGATGCACGCGGTGCTCACCGGGCCACCGGACGAGCCGGCCAGGCGCGGTCCGCTCACCCCGATCATCGAGCGCCTGCTGGCCAAGGAGCCCGCCGAGCGGCTGACCGCCGCGGAGACCGAGCCGCTGCTGCGCCGGGTGGCCGACCGCACGATGGGCATCTTCCCGGTGCCGATCATGGACGGCCGGCGCCGGCTGACCCGCAGCACCCGGATCACCGTCGCGGTGGCGGCGCTGCTGCTGGCCGCCACCACCGGCACGGCACTGGCCCGGGACGCGGTGTCGGACCGGCCCGCGGCGATGGCCTCCGCGGTCGCGCCGCCCGAGCCGGCCATCTGCGACGACCAGCTGACCGCGGGCGATGTGGTGGTCGCCACCGGCGCCGTCCGCGGCTACCTGCCGCCCGGCTGGGTCCGGCACACCGATCCGCTCGGCTTCGCGATGGCCGTGCCGATGGGCTGGACCAGCGCGACCGACGGCACGGCGACCTGCTTCCGCGACCCCGGGAGCAACAGATCCTTACGGGTACGCACGGACGGCCCGGTGACCGCCGATCCGATCACCGTGTGGCGTGCCGAGGAGAGCGCCGCGCTCGCCGCCGGCACGCTGCCCGGGTATCAGTTGATCAGCATGGCCGCACTGGACCTCAAGCTCGGCGGGGCCGACTGGGAGTACACCTGGCAGCCGGCCTCCGGGCCGCCACGGCAGGAGCGGCGGGTGCTGTTGCGGATGGCGCCGGATCGCGCGTACGCGCTGCGCTGGATCGGGACGGACGAGCCGCTGCTGGGCCTGATGATCGCCAGTTTGAGCTGATCTCACATCGTGGTACCGAATTGACCATGACTCTCCGTCCCGACGACGATGGGCCCATGCAGCGGCAGAGTGTCCTCCTCACCGCCCGCCTGGCGATCGACCTGGCGCGGTGCGCCAGCGCGCGCTGTCCGCGCTGACCAGCGCTTCTTGCATTCCTGATTCCCGCATCCGCCGGATTTCCGGCCGCGTTCGCGCGCGTCTGCGTGCGCTTGACCGCCATCTAGCGGTAAACCTATAGAACTGATAGGCAATATATGCAAAGCGAGGAGCTCCCGTGACCGCGGTCGACATCCGCCCCGCCCTGCTCGCCACCCCCGACGGTTGCGCCGTTCCGCTCGCCGCGCCCGGCAGCCGTGTCGAACGCGCCGACGCCGGGCGGCTCGATCACCTCGCGCTGGCCGAGCGGTACGCGACCGAGCCCGAGCAGTGGCCGGTCGCGCCACGCTTCAATCCACGCGAACGGTGGTATCACCGGCTGGCGTCCGAGCCAGACCACGAGGTGTGGCTGCTCACCTGGCTCCCCGGCCAGGGCACCGACCTGCACGACCACGGCGGCTCGGCGGGCGCGTTCCACGTCTATGCGGGCACGCTGACCGAGGACTCCGTGACCAGCGAGGCGCCGGCCCGGATCGTGGCGCGAGACCTGGGCGAGAGCGCGAGCCGGCGATTCGGCACCCGGCACATCCACCGCATCGTCAACCGGTCGTCCCGGCCGGCCATCAGCATCCACGTCTACGGCCCGGCGCTGACCACGATGACCCGCTACCGGATCACCGACGGCGCCCTCGACGTGGTCACGGTGGAGAAGGCCGGGGTGCAGTGGTGACCGCCCCCGCGCTGCGCACCGCACCCGCCTTCACCGCGCCGCCGCCCGGCTCCACCGGGATCGACGACCTGCTCACGATGGCCCGGACCCGGCTGCGCCGGCTGTCCGCCGAGGAGACCTTCGCGGCGGTCGAGCGCGGCGCGATCCTGGTGGACATCCGCCCGGCCGCCCAGCGCGCCGAGCACGGCGAGATCCCCGGGGCGCTGATCATCGAACGCAACGTGCTGGAGTGGCGGCTCGACCCGCGCAGCGACGCCCGGCTGAGCTTCGCCACCCGCTACGACCTGGAGATCATCGTCACCTGCCAGGAGGGCTACACCAGCTCGCTGGCCGCGGCGGCGCTGCAGGACCTCGGGCTCTCCCGGGCCACCGACCTGGCCGGCGGCTTCGCCGCCTGGCAAGCGGCCGGCCTGCCCACCATCTGAACCAACCACCACCCGAGCCGACCACCGTCGGGTCCAATCGCCAGCCGAGCGGGACGCGCTGGCTCAGGTCGAGGAGCTGGCCGGCGCAGCGTCGAGGAGATCCGGCGGGTGGTCGAGTTGCTGCGCCCGGACGACGCCGACGGGCTCGGTCCGCCGCCGTCGCTCAAGCGGCTGGACGACCTGGCGGCGCAGGTGCGCGGCGCCGGGCTGGACGTGCGCCTGACCGTGGTCGGGGAGCCGGTGGACCTGCCCGCCACCCTGGACCTGTCGGCCTATCTACGAATCCGGGCTCATTCAACCCGGAGATCACTAAGGGGAAACACTTGGGTGGGTTGGTGGTGCTAACACCACTTCGGCGCGGTGTGCGCCTCCCTAGCGTCAGACCTATGAAGCGAATCGGTGTTTTCCTCCTCTGGTTTGCCGGGATCTACTTCGTGGCCCGGGCCGTCGTCGAACCGTTCGTGATCGACCTGAACGACCCGGCCACCTATCAGAACGACTGGGGCGGCCCGAGTCTCGCCGGCGTGCTGCTCGTGCACTGTGGACTCGGCGTGATCGCGGCCGGCCTGATGGCGTGGCGTCTGACCCGCCGCTCCAACCGGCGGCTGCGCAGGTCCACAGCGGACCGGACCGCCCCACCGAAGGAGTCGGACCGGCCCGCCGGGCGGCTAATGCGCGTCGGGCCGGCCCTGTCGCGGCAGCAGGAACGCGGCCGCGAAGGACAGCAGCAGCATCAGGAAAGCCACGCCTAGCGCGGAGACGGTGGCGTCCCGGAAGCCGTCGCGCACGACGCTCCGGGCGTACGCCGAGATGGTTTGATCAGAGCCGGACCCTTCGCAGGAAGCCGGCTGCACGTCGGGGTCGTCCTCGGCCACCCGGTCGTGCAGGCAGGCGCGGATCCCGGCGATCACCTGGGGCTGCCGACCGGCCGGCACGCCCGCGGCGGTGAGGGCCGGCCGCAGTTCCGCGACGGACGAGTCGACGTGCTGGGTGACCGCGCCGGGCAGCAGCCCGAAGAACATCGTGCCCAGCACCGCGATGCCGAACGCGCCGCCCAGCTGCTGCACCGAGGTCAGCGCGCCGGACGCCGAGCCGGTCTCCTCGTCGTCCACCCCGGCCAGCACGATGCTGAAGAACGGCGCCATCGCCAGGCCCATCCCGGCGCCCAGCGGGAAGAGCGCCGGAATCAGCAGCCACGGCGTGATGTCCGAGCCGGCCGACGCCACCGTCAGCGCCAGCCCGGCGGTCGCCACGATCATGATGAGCGTGCCCAGCATCAGCAGCTTGCGCCCGAACTTCTCGGTCAGCCCGGAACCGGCCGCGATGAAGCCGACGACAGTGCCGATCGCCTGCGGGAGCGTGGTCAGACCCGCCTTGAGCGGCGAATAGCCGAGCCCCACCTGCAGATAGAGCGTGCAGACCAGGCCGATGCCGATCAGCGCGGCGAAGAACACCAGGCCGAGCGTCAGCCCGCCGGTGAACGCCCGCTTGCGGAACAGGCTGGGCGTGACCAGCGGGTCGAGGCCGGCCCGCTGACGGCGGCCCTCGAAGACCCCGAACAGGCCGAACGCCACCACGCCGGCCGCCAGCATCACGAAGATCCAGACCGGCCAGCCCAGCTCGCGGCCCTGCACCAGCGGATAGAGCAGCAGGAACGCGGCGACCCCGGCGAGCAGCACGCCGGCCAGGTCGAGGCGCACCCGGCGCTCGGACTTGAACTCGGGCAGGAAGCGCAGCGCGCCGATGATCGCGAAGACGCCGAGCGGCAGGTTGACGAAGAAGATCATCCGCCAGCCGAGCCCGAAGTAGTCCGCGTCGACCAGCCAGCCGGCCAGGATCGGCCCGCCCACCGCGCCCAGGCCCATCACCGGGCCGAACGCGCCGAACGCCTTGGCCTGCTCCTCCTGGGAGAACATCTGCCGGATCATGCCGAGACCCTGGGGCAGCATGATGGCACCGAACAGGCCCTGCACCGCGCGGGCGCCGATCAGCACCCCGGGACTCCAGGACACCGCGCAGAGCAGCGACGCCAGGGTGAACCCGGCCGCGCCCAGCAGGAACATCCGGCGGCGCCCGAAGATGTCGCCGAGCCGCCCGCCGGTCAGCAGGCCGATCGCCATGGCCAGCGTATACGCCGCGCCGAGCCACTGGATCAGGCTGTAGGACCCGCCGATCTCCGCCCGGATCACCGGCCCGGCGATCGTGGTGACCAGCGAGTCCAGCAGATCCATCACCTCGACGGCCAGGATCACGAAGAGCCCGACCCAGCGCCACCGGTACGGCGTCCGGGTCTCCTCGACCAACGCTTGCATGCGACCACCCCGTCTTCAGAACAGTGTTCGTTGTGTACGAACACCGTTCTACGGACGAACACCGTTCGCGTCAAGTACATTGTTCGTGATGGCCGCTACAGACCTCCCCCCGCCGCCGTGGCGCAAGACCGTCGCCGCGCGTCCCCACCGCGCCGACCGCGCGCCGCTGACCCGTGATCAGATCGTCCGCACCGCCCTGAAGATCGTCACCGCCGAGGGCGTCGACGCGGTGAGCATGCGCAGGCTGGCGGCCGAGTTCGACACCGGCCCGTCCAGCCTCTATGCGCACGTGGCGAACAAGGACGAGCTGCTGCAGCTGATGTTCGACGAGATGTGCGCCGAGGTGCCGGTGCCGGAGATCGATCCGGCGCGCTGGCAGGAGCAGATCAAGCAGCTCGCGCGGGACGGCTACCACGCGATGGTCCGGCACGGCGACATCGCCCGCGCCGCGCTCGGCACCATCCCGGTGGGCCCGAACGCGTTGCGGATCTCCGAGGCGATGCTCGCCATGATGGTGGCCGGCGGCCTCACCCCCGAGACGGCGGGGTGGGCGCTGGACCGGCTCTTCCTCTACATCACCGCGGACGCCTACGAGGGCGCGATCCTCGGCTCCCGCCACTCCCTCGCCTCGGAGCAGGACGTGCGGGAGTACTGGGAGGGGTTCGGCGAGCAGCTCGTGACGTACTACGAGGCGCTGCCCGCCGACCGCTTCCCCCTTCTGCGGCAGCACGCGCGCTCGCTGGTCGGCGGCGACGGCGAGGCACGGTTCGAGTTCGGGCTGGACATGTTGATCGACGGGCTCACCAAGCACCGCGGTTGAGTGGCGCGCGGAGCCGCCGGATGCGCTTGGCGTATCGGCGCTTCCCGACCAGCCGCCAGATGACCTTGGCGGGCACCGGCAGGTTGCGCATCAGATCCGCGGCCTCGGCCGGGGTGGCCTCCTCGAGCAGCGCGCCCAGGAAGAACAGCAGCTTGTCCTTGGGCGTCTCGGCCGCGAAGCGCTCGTTCAGGGCGGCGTACTCGGCGACGGTCAGGTGCTCCTCGATCAGCGCGAGCAGGTGGTTCTCCTCGTCGGCGAGGTGCTCGTGCAGGGCCGCGGTGTGCTGCTCCAGCGCCACCGCGATGAGCTCACCGTCGGCCGGCGACGCGGTCCGCTCCCACTGCGGCAGCAACGCGGCCACCGCCTCCAGGCCGGCCGCCACCCCCTCGTGCTGCTTCTCCATCCGCAGCACCAGCTCGGCCTCGAGGTCGACCCGGGCCAGCAGCAACGGCCAGATCAGGTCGTCCTCGGCGGTGTGATGGTGGTGCAGGCCGAGGGCGTAGTCGCGGTAGTGCGCGGCGACGTACCGGGCGCGGTCGATGTCCCCGGCCCGGACGTTGCGGACCAGCCGCGGCATCAGGGCGCTCTCCCGGCGGAAGACGCGGTGGACGACGTGCATGTCATGGGTGTCCGGGCGGTCCCGAACGGTCTGGTCGGTCATGGCACAAACCTTCTGTCACCTGCTTTGCAGCTCACTTGGCGTGCGCTTGGAGCGCCGTATCCTCAACACTCGTGGTGCGCCTGCGCGTGCTCGGCCCGATCGAGGCCGAAGTCGGCGGCCGTCCGGTCGACCCGGGCGGCCCGCGTCAGCGTGCCGTCCTCGCGCTGCTGCTGGTGGGCCGCGGCGAGGTGGTCTCGGTGGACCGGATGATCGAGCAGCTGTGGCGCGGCGAGCCGCCGCCGCGGGCCATCGCGTCCCTGCAGGCCTATGTGTCCAACCTGCGCAAACTGCTGGAGCCCGGCCGGGCCCAGCGCACTGCGGCAACGCTGCTGGTCAGTCGCGCGCCGGGCTATGCGCTGCGACTGCCGGCCGACGCGGTGGACGCCTGGCGGTTCGAGGACCTGCTGCGCGAGGCGCAGCGGCAGGCGGCCGACGCGCCCGCCCGCGCGCTGGACCTGATCGGCGAGGGCCTGGCGCTCTGGCAGGGCCCGGCCTATGCCGAGGTGGCGGACGAGGAATGGGCCGCCGCGGAGGCGGCCCGCCTGGGCGAGCTGCGGCTGGCCGGGCGCGAGCTGGCGGTGGATCTGACGGTACGGCTGGGCCGCGCCGCCGAGGCGGTGCCGACCGCCGAGCTGCTGGCCCGCGAGCACCCGCTGCGCGAGGAGGCCTGGCGGTTGCTGGCGCTCGCGCTGTGGGCGACCGGGCGCCAGGCGGACGCGCTGGCCGCACTGCGGACCGCCCGGCGCACGCTCAGCGAGGAGCTGGGCCTGGACCCGGGTCCGGCGCTCGCCGCCCTGGAGGACGCGATCCTGCACCAGCGCACCGAGATCATCGAAACGGTCGCGCCGGCCCGGACCGCCGTGGCCGTCGAGGAGCAGGTGGACGGCGTCTTCGTCGGCCGCGTCCCGGAACTGGACCGGCTGTGGGCGCTGACCGGGCGGGCCCGCGCGGCGGGCGGCGTCGGCCTGATCACCGGGGAGGCCGGGCTGGGCAAGTCGAGCCTGCTCGTCCGGATCCGCGGCCGGCTGCTGGCGGACGGCTGGACGGTCGCGGTCGGTCGCTGCCCGGAGACCGACGGCGCACCCTCGGCCTGGGCCTGGGTGGAGGCGCTGGGACAACTGGCCGAGCGGCATCCGCCGCCCGACGCGGCGGCGGTCGCGGCGCTGACGAAGGCGTCCGCCCCGATGGCGGACGACGCGTCGGCCGGGCGGTTCCGGCTGCATCGGGCGGTGCTCGACTGGCTGCGGCTGGCCGCCGCGCGCGAGCCACTGGCGGTGCTGCTGGACGACCTGCATCGCGCCGACGGCGAAACCCTCGCCCTGCTGGAGGCGGCGGCCCGTGAGCTGGCCGGGGTGCGGGTGCTGTTGCTGGTCGCCTATCGGCCGGCCGAGGGCGGCGAACGGCTGGAGGAGGCGCTCGCGCAGCTGGCCCGGCGCGAGCCGGAACGGGTGGCGCTGACCGGCCTGGCCCCGGTCGAGGTGGGTTCGTTGGTCGCCGCCGTGCACGGGCACCCGGTGGACGGCGACACCGTGCGGGCACTGGCCGAGCGCACCGGCGGAAACCCCTTCTACGTCAGGGAAAGCGCCCGGTTGTTGCGCAGCGAGGGCGCGCTGGTCGCGCTGGCGGAGGTCCCCGAGGGGGTACGCGACGTGCTCCGCCGCCGCCTCGCCCGCCTGCCCCAGGCGGCGGTGTCGGTGCTGCGCCTGGCCGCCGTCCTCGGCCGGGAGTCCGAAGTGGACGTGCTGGTCGCCGCCGCCGAGACGGACGAGGACACGGTCTACGACGCACTGGAGACCGGCGTGGTGGCCGGACTGCTCGGTGAGCCGGCGCCGGGCCGGGTCCGGTTCGCCCACGCGCTGGTCCGCGACACGCTCTATGCCGACCTGACCCACCTGCGCCGCTCCCGGATGCACGGCCGGGTCGCCGCGGTGATCCGTGACCTGCATCCGGACGACCTGGCCGCGCTGGCCCACCACTACGCGCACACCGCCGGCGCCGACGATCTGGCCGTCGACTACGGCGTGCGGGCCGCCGAGGAGGCCGAGCTGCGCTATGCCCACGACGCCGCGGTCCGCCTGCTCGACCGGGCGCTGGTCGCGCTCGATCGGCTGCCCCGTGACGAGGATCGGCGCAGCGACCTGCTCGGCCGGCTGCTCCGCGCGCAGCTGCGGGCCGGCGCGCTGACGGCCGCCCGGCAGACCCGGCAGCGAGCGCTCGACGCGGCCCGCGCGGCCGGCCGCGACGACCTGCTGATCGCCGCCTTCACCGCGTGGTCCGAGCCGATCCCGTGGCAGGCCCGGCAGTACGGCGTGGTGGACCGGCCGGTGGTGGACACCGTGGCGGCCCTGCTCGACCGGGCGGACCTCGATCCGGAAACCCGGATCCGACTGCTCGACACCCTGGTCAGCGAGCTGGCCGGCGAAGACGACCCGCGAGTGCTCGCCGCCGGCGAGGAGGCGATCGCGCTGGCCCGGCAGACCGGCGAGAAGCAGATCCTGGCCTTCGCGCTGGCCACCGGAATCAAGGCGACCCAGATGGACCACCACACCGACCGGCGGCGCGAGCTGGCCGCCGAGCTCGAGGGCCTCGCCGAGAGCCTTGGCCTGCCGGCCTTCCACTGGTACGCGGTCTACGCCCTCGCCGCGGCGGCCGGCCTCGGTGGCGACCGGGCCGAGCTGCGCCGCCGACTCACCCAGGCGGACGAGCTCGCCCGCCGCTTCCGGATGACCGAGGCGGAGGCGATCCACCGCTTCAGCGAGGCCCGGCTGCTGCACGTGGCCGGGCGCTTCGAGGAGTCCGAACAGGTCTACCTGGCGGCGGCCGACCGGCTCGGCCGGGCCGGGTCGGTGCACGCCGCCGGCTTCGGTGTCATGGCGGTGACCACGCTGCGGCTGAGCCAGGGCCGGATGGCCGAGATGGAGCCGGCCATGCGGGAGACGGCGAAGCACTACCGCGACGCCCTGGATCCGCTCGTGCTGGCGATGATCGCGCAGGGCCGGACGGAGGAGGCCCGGGCGATCCACGTCGACCTCGGCCCGGTCCGGCCGGACTTCTTCTTCACCATCTTCGCGACGTTGCGGGCGCTGGCCGTGGTCGCGCTGGGCGAGCGGGACCGGGCCCCTGGGCTGATCGAGCTGCTGCGGCCGGTCGCGGACCAGATTCCCGGCGCGCTGAGCTGCACGCTCGCCCTGCAGCCGGTCGCGCAGACGCTGGGCGAGCTGTGCCGGCTGGCCGGGTGCGAGGACGAGGCGCGCGAATACTTCCGGCAGGCCGAGAGGGTCGCCCTGCACTGGGATGCGCCGCACTGGGCCGAGGCCGCACGCAGGGCTCTTTAGTCACGCTCAAGTGCGCGCCAAGTGCCGGGTCCGAGAGTGCACGGGACGACGAATCCCGTATCGGAGGACCCACCGTGTCTGCCCTTCTGCGCCGCATCGGCGGTGCCACGGCCGCACATCCCGTGCGTACGCTCAGTGCCTGGCTCTTGATCGTGGTCGCGGCCACGCTGCTCAACTCGTTCTTCGGCGGCGAGCCGCGCGACAACTACAACATTCCCGGCACGCCGTCGCAGGCCGGCACGGAGTTCCTGCGGGCGACCGTGCCCGCCGCGGCCGGGGCCGACGCCCGGGTGATCGTGCACGACCGCCGGCCACTCGGTGGACCCCGCCCTGCTCACCGAGGTCAGCACCAGACTGACCGGTCTGCCCGGGGTCGCCGCCGTGGCGCCGCCGCGGATGTCCGCCGACGGTGACACCGCCCTGCTCGCGGTGAGCTACGACGTGCCGGTGACCGACTTCCGCGGCACCGAGGGCGTGGACGCGCTGGACTCGGCGGTGAACCCGGCCCGCGACGCCGGCCTGCAGGTCGAGCTCGGCGGATCGGTGCCGGAGAACTTCTCGGCGCCGAACGGCGTCGCCGAGGGCATCGGCATCGTGGCGGCGCTGCTGATCCTGCTGTTCGCGCTCGGCTCGGTGGTGGCCGCCGGGCTGCCGCTGCTGGTCGCGATGTTCGGGCTGGGCGTGGGCATGGCGGTGATCGGCCTGCTCTCGGCGGTCACCGACATCAGCGGCACGGCCCCGACCGTGGCCGTGATGGTCGGCCTCGGCGTCGGCATCGACTACGCGCTGCTGCTGGTCGCCCGGCACCTCGACGGCCTGCGCGACGGCCTGAGCCCGCGCGACGCCGCGGCCGAGTCGACCGCGACGGCCGGCCGGTCCGTGGTGATCGCCGGGCTCACCGTGCTCGTGTCGCTCTTCGGCCTGAAGCTGTCGACGCTGCCGGTCTACTCGTCCTTCGGGTACGCCACCTTCGCCACGGTCGGCGCGGTGATGGTCGCCGCGCTGACGCTGGTCCCGGCGCTCTGCGCGCTGGCCGGCCGCCGGGTGATGCCGCGCCGGGCCCGCCGTGGCCGCGTCGCGACCGGACCCGGCGCCATCGCGAACTGGGCGCGCCGGGTGGCGGCCCGGCCGGTGCTGGCCGCCGTGCTGTCCCTGATCGCTCTCGCCGCGCTGGCCGCGCCGCTGCTCGGCATGCGCACCTGGCCGCAGGACGCGGGCACCCAGCCCGAGTCGAACACGGTCCGGCGGGCCTATGACCTGGTGGCCGCCGAGTACGGCCCGGGCGCGAACGGCACGATGATCGTGGCGGTGGGCGATGCCGACGCCGGCGCGGTCACCGCGACCCTGCGGGCTCTGCCCGGAGTGGCGCTGGTCAGCGCGGCCGCGCCCGGCGTGCTGGTGGTCGAGCCGGCCACCGCACCGTCCGACGAGGACACCGCGGAGCTGGTGCGGCGGGTGCGCGCGGCGGTGCCGGACGGCGTGCACGTGACCGGCGCGGTGGCCACCTATGCGGACATCTCCGATCGGCTGGCGAGCCGGCTCTGGGTGGTGATCGGCTTCGTGGTGGCGCTCTCCGTGCTGTTGCTGACCGTGCTGCTGCGCGCGCCGGTGGTCGCGCTCAAGGCGGCGGCGATGAACCTGCTCTCGGTGGCGGCCGCGTTCGGCGTGGTCACCGCGCTGTTCCAGACCGACACCGGCGCGCGCCTGATCGGTCTGCCGCACGGGAACCCGGTGTCCAGCTGGGTGCCGATCCTGATGTTCACCGTCCTGTTCGGACTCTCCATGGACTACGAGGTGTTCCTGCTCTCCCGGGTGCGCGAGGACTATCTGGCCACCGGGGACGCGAACGGCAGCGTGGTGCGCGGGCTGGCCGCCACCGGACGGGTCATCACCGGCGCGGCGGCGATCATGATCGCGGTGTTCGCCGGTTTCGCGCTCGACCCGGACGTCACCGTGAAGACGCTCGGCGTCGGCATGGCGGTCGCCGTGCTGATCGACGCGACCATCGTCCGGATGGTGCTGGTGCCGGCCACGATGGCGCTGATCGGCCGGGCCAACTGGTGGCTGCCGGGCTGGCTGGACCGCCTGCTGCCGAACGTCGAGGGCCGCCCGGCCCCGGCCGCCGAACCGCGGCGGGAACTCGTCCGGCAATGAGGTCAGGAGCTTGCCGGCGTCACCGGCTCGGAGCCGAGGCGGTTGGACGGCGTCCTGAGTAACCGACGGCCCCCTCGCCGTCGCTCAGTGTTACCTTGAGCGACGGCGAGGATCAGCTTTGGAGAAAAACGCAAAAGGGAAAAACTCCGTCGTATCAGTCTCCGGTCTTGGCATGGGCAGCAAAGCCTCGATACTGAGGGCATGGCGGAGTGGATCGAGGGCGACCGGCGCTTGCCCGTGCCTGTAACCGCTTACGGGAATCTCCAGCTATTTGCGTTTAAAGTGCATCAACTCGCCACCACCGGCCGTGCTCCCGAGGCGCTCGAGGCCGCGAACGCCTTCCTGGTCATCGCGCAGATGCTCGGTGACGAGAAATCGGTCAACTTCCTGCATCAAGGCCGGATGTACGCATATCTGGACATGGGCCGGATCGACGAGGCGACCGCGATCGGCGAGGAGCTGCTCCGCACCCACCGCCGGACCGGCAACGTGCTCGCCGAGGCGAAGGTGCTGTGCGACCTGGCCCAGATGCGGGTGCTGCAGACGCGATACGTGGACGGCATGCGCTATCTGGCGCGGGCCGGGATGCTGCTGGACGCGAGTCCGCGCACCGACCGGCACCGCTCGGCGACGTGCTCGTTCGCCCAGGCGGCCGCGGTGGCGCAGATGTACGAGACGGCCGCCGAGGCATACGAGGGGCTGGTGCTGCTGGACGAGCGCCCCGGCCGGACCACGTCGTTCGACCTGATCTACTCGCGCACGCTGCTCTATTGGGGCGTGCGCCTGGCACACGTGGGCCGCGCCGACGAGTCGGCCACCCGGCTGCGCCGCAGCGCCGCGATCACCCGGCGCTGGCTCGACCAGCACCCCGGCGACCCGTGCATGACCGCGGTCCAGGCGCTGGCGCTGGCCAAGCTCGGCGACACCGCGACCGCGGAGAAGCTGGCGAGCACCGCGGTGATGCCGCTGCGGGCCAACGCGAGCTGGGAGTTCGCCCGGATGGCCCACCTGGCCCTGGGGATCAGCCTGCGCGAGGCGGGCGAGCTCGCCGAGTCCCGCCGCGAACTGCTCGCCGCACACCAGCTGTGCAGCTTCACCGCGCATCCGGACGAGCGTCCGATCATCCGTTACGAGATGGGCCTGACCGCGCTCGCCCTGGACGGCGGCCAGCCCAGCCGGGACCTGTTCGCCGCGGTGGAAAATCAGGTGCGCGAGCTGTGGCTGCTGCGCCTGCAGCGGGTCGGCATGCTGCGCCAGGCCCGCCAGCGCGAGGAGCTGGAGGCGGCGCGAGCGCAAGCCGAGCAGGAGAGCCGCCGCGACGCGCTCACCGGCCTGGGCAACCGGCGCCACTTCGACCAGCTGATGGAGAAGGTGGACGAGGGCGCGCTGGGCCGGCCGCTCACCCTGCTGCTGGTCGACCTGGACCACTTCAAGGCGGTCAACGACGCCTTCTCCCACACCACCGGCGACCGGGTGTTGCGCGAGGTGGCCGCGTTGCTGCGCGGCCACTGCCGGCCGGGCGACGAGGCGGTCCGCTACGCCGGCGACGAGTTCGTGCTGTTCCTGCGCGGCGACACGACCGCGGCCCGAGACCTGGCCGAGCGGATCCGCCAGGAGGTGGCCCGGCTCGACCTGCTCCCGGGCGTCCGCCTGACGGTGAGCGTAGGCCTGGCCGAGCTGACCGAGGGCGTAACGGGAGAGGCCCTCTTCCGAGCGGTCGACGAGCGCCTCTACGCCGCAAAGTGGAGCGGCCGAAACGCCATAGCCGCCTGACCCGGCCGGGTCAGAGGGGGTAGACGACGCCGGACTTGCCGCTGTACGGGTGGCGGGTGCCGTCTCGTTCGTAGCCGGTGTTGGGGGCGTCCAGCCAGACGACGTAGGGCTGGCCCTTCTCGAGGCCGGTGATCGTGCCGGTGACCGTGCAACCGCTGCCCGCGGCGACGTCCTGCCAGGTGTAGGCCGGCTGGTTGCCGGAGATCAGCGGCTGCGGGACCGCGGTGATGCGGTAGTCCGAGTTGTGCTGCCGCGGCCAGGTCACCTTGAGCGAGCCGGCGGCCGGCTCGACCGTCATCGGGATCAGCACCGGGTCGACCGTCCAGCTCTTCGCGCAGTCCGGGTCGACCGGCAGGAAACTCACCGGGGGCAGGGCCGGAGCGGTGGTTCCGCTGCCGCGCGACGCGGACGGGCTCGGCGTCGGACTGCCGGTCGCGCTGACGATCCAGCCGGCGTCGCTGACCGGACCGGGCGCGGCCGACTCGGACGGGGCCGGCACCATCGTGCTGTCCAGTCCGAGCGCTCCACACCCCGCCAGCATCAGCGGCACCACCAGCGCCACCACGCTCAGAGCAGTCTTCCGCCGCATGCGGCCTCCCCGTCGAAGTCACTTTCCAATCGGCGCGGATCCCCCGGCGCTTAGCGGGTCGACGAAAGACCACCCCCGCGCGATCAGGTCGTCGGTCGCGCGCACCGCGGCGCGGAGTCGGTCGGCGAAGCTTCCGCTCAACACCACGTGGGGTACGCCCACCGCACCCAACTCGCCCCGGAACCGCCCGGTCATCCAGCCCCGGATCGCCTCCCCGTCCCGCAACCCGTCGTCCTCGAACGGCACCCCCACGTGGTCGGTGAGCAGATACAGGTCGGGCCGGCGTACCAGAGAAGCAACCTGGACCGAGGCACTGCCCAGATAGCGTTCCTCCCAGATCGTGGTGGCCAGGGCGTCGGTGTCGCCGAACAGCACCGGCGACCCGTCCCGCGCGGCCCGGTCCTCGGCGGCGTTCTGTTCCGTCGCCACCGCGACGAAATCGGCGCGATCCCAGGTCACGTCCTCGACCACCGCCGACGGCCGCACCCTGCGCAGGGCCTCGAGCTTGCGGGCGGTCAGCTCCCGCCCGAACTCGGGCACCCACCGCGTCGCCCGCCACACCCCGCCGCGCAGCCGGAAGTGCCGCGCCAGCGCCCGGGCCATCGTGGTGGTGCCGGTCGACTCGGCCCCGACCACGATCACCCGGCGGGCGAGCCAGCCGCGCACGCCGGGCCCGATCAGATCCCAGTGCGCGATCGGGTCGGCCCGGATCGCCGTCCCGGACACCGGCACCCGCTGCCGGCCGAGATCGACGGTCACCGCCTCGGCCCCGAACCGCTCGGCGAGTTCGGCGCCGTAGGGCTCGGAGGAGAACACCGCGTCGACCCGGTCGGTGCCGGCCGCGCCCCGGAACACGCCGACGTGCCGTTCCCAGGCCAGCGGGTCGTCGTAGTCGACCGGGAAGTCGTCGTGCCGGCCGACCACCTCGACGTGCGCCGGATGCGCTTCCCGCAGCCATCGCAGGCGCAGCTCGAGCGGCACCGACTCGGCGGACGACGGCGCCACCACCACGATCACCTTGTCGCAGGCCGCCGCCGCGGCGTCGATGAGCAGGTGGTGCCCGGCGTGCGGCGGATAGAACTTGCCGACCACCAAGCCGAGCCCGAACCTCTTCACGCGGCCGCCTTGACCGGCACCGCGGCCCGCCAGGAGCGCAGGCCGAAGACGCACAGGGTGAGGAACGCGATGTAGAGCAGGGCGGTCAGCCACAGGCCCTTGTAACCGTAGAGAGGGATGTAGATCAGGTCGGCGGCGATCCACAGCCACCAGCTCTGCACCAGCTTGCGGGTCTGGCCATAGGTGGCCAGCAACGACAGCGCGGTGGTCGACGCGTCGGCCAGCGGCACCGTGGAACCCGTGAACCGGTCGAGGAAGAAATACAGCCCGCCGGTCAGCAGCACGCCCGCCACCGCCAGCCCGCGCCATTCGGGCGCCGTCGTGTTCCGCACCCGCAGAGAGGTGTGCTGGGCGCCGCCGTAGAGCCATGCCCACCAGCCGTAGAAGCCCAGCACCACATAGACGATCTGCAGGCCCGCGTCGGCATAGAGCCCGACCGACCAGAAGACCAGCATCAGCAGCAGGACGTTGAGGATGCCCACCGGCCAGTTGGCGATGTGCCGCACCACCAGCAGCCAGACGTTGATCAGGCCGGTGGCGAAGCCGAGCACCTCCGCCCAGCTGGTGCCGGCGCCGAGGGCGGTGAGTGCGGTGCTGTTCAGCCAGTCGATCACCGGGCCAGCATCGCATTGAAAGTTTTCAGGCGGGGTGCAGCTCGTGCCCGGCCATCTCGATCAGCTCGCCGCGGAACCGCGCGGGTGTCCACAGTCCACTGTCGTCGCGCAGCCGGAGTCCGGTGCGGTCCAGCAAGTAGGAGCCGTGTGCCGGCCGGGCGCGGCCACGGACGCTCACCTCGTACCGGAAATCGGCGGTGAGGGTGAGCCGCACGAAGCCGTCGGCGCTGCACCAGACCCCAGCCACGGCCGGGATCGCGGGGTCGATCCGGACCGGGGCCGGCGCGAGCGCGGCGCCCTCGCCGCTCATCGCGAGGGCGAGCAGGGAGGCCGAGCCGAGGATGGTGGTGTCGCGCATGGTGCATCCTTCGGTCGCACCGGGCTCGGATGAAGGGGAACGCCGGTTGCTTTTCTTATCAGCAGGCATTGACGCCTGGCTATCTTTACGGTTTGTTACAAGTATGTCGATGCGTAGGCTTGCCGGTTTCGCGATCGTCACCACCGCTGCGACCCTGGTCGCCGCCCCCCTCGCCGCTTCCCCCGCACAGGCCGCCCAGGTCGTCTGTAACAGATATTGCGACGGCCGGGACGCGGGGCTCGCACCCGCCGACCGCGTGCCGGTGAGCAGCTCGCTCTACGGCCGCACGTTCCGGCTGCACGTCAACGACACCGACGCGATGGCGTGGGGCACGGTCGACGGCGGCCGGGCGGGCGACGAGGTCTGGCTGGACCGGTCCTTCGACGGCGGCCGCTCCTGGCCGGACAACGGCCGCCTCGGCAACACCGTCGTCCCGGCCGGTTCGACCGGCTGGCGCACCGGGCAGTTCAACGTCGACGACTGGGCCGCGCGCGGCGTGGGCGCCATCCGCACCTGCGGCAAGGCCGGCGATCGGCCGGAGATCTCGTGCACGGCCTGGGCCAGAACCACCTGGAACGCCTGGGACCGGCGCACCGCCGCCGCCACCGCGCTGATGATGCGCTGGGACCGCGGCACCGGCCTCTTCGACGGCAACGGCTGGTGGACCGGCGCGAACGGGATGTCCGCGCTGATCGAGAGCATCCGGGTGAGCGGGATGCACAGCTACGAGTACGCGATCGCGGAGACCTACAACCGCAACATCAACTCGCGTCAGGGCCAGTTCCGCAACGAATATCTGGACGACACCGGCTGGTGGGGCCTGGCCTGGGTGGCGGCCTACGACCTGACCGGCGACAGCCGCTATCTGAACACCGCCCGCGCGGACGCCGACCACATGCACGCCTACTGGGACACCCGATGTGGCGGCGGCGTCTGGTGGAGCACCGCCCGCACCTACAAGAACGCCATTTCCAACAGCCTCTACATCCAGCTCAACGCTCAGCTGTCCCAGCGGATCGCGGGCGACAGCGTCTATCGCCAGCGGGCCCAGGCCGGCTGGTCCTGGTTCCAGAGCACCGGCATGATCAACGGCTCGAACCTGGTGAACGACGGCATCAATCTCAGCACCTGCCGCAACAACGGCGACGTGACCTGGACCTACAACCAGGGCGTGCTGATGAACGCGCTGGTGCAGCTCAACCGGCTGACCGGGGACGCGAACGCGCTGGCCACCGCGCGCCGGGTGGGCGACGCGATGACCACGAGCTCCTATCTGAGCCCGGGCGGGATCCTGCGGGAGCCGAACGAGGTCGGGTGCGGCGGTGACGGCGCCTCCTTCAAGGGCGCCGCGATCCGAGGGCTGGGCGTGCTGAACTCGGCGGCGGGTGGCGCGTACACGACCTATCTGCGGCGGCAGGCGGACAGCAACTCCGCGAACAACCGGAACACGCTCGACGAGTACGGCAGCCACTGGGCCGGCCCGTTCGTCGCCACCAACCACAGCTGCCAGCACAGCGTTCTCGACCTGCTCAACGCCACACCCTGAGCACCTCAATGACGAGCCCGGCAGCAACGGGATCGTCAGCAACTCACGGGACATCACCGAGACCCCGCTGATCCAGGAGCGGCTCAGTCACGAGGCCACCCACGACTCGCTGACCGGCCTGGCCAACCGTGTGCTCTTCGCCGACCGGCTGTCGGCGGCGGTCGGGCACACCGACCGGCGGGCCCGGTTCAGCATCGTGCTGGTCGACCTGGACGACTTCAAGACGGTCAACGACACCCTCGGTCACGCGGTCGGCGACGCGCTGCTCTGGGACGACGACGACCAGATCTCGGTCTCGGTGAACGTGTCCGCCCGCCAGCTTCGCGACCCGCACTTCGCCGCGGAGGTGGCCGACGCGCTCGCCGACAGCGGCCTGCCGGCCCGGCGCCTGACGCTGGAGATCACCGAGTCGACCGCCGTCGGTGGCGGCCTTCGGCATGGAGGCGGTGGCGGAGGGTGTGGAGACCGCCGAGCAGGCCGCGCACCTGACCGCCGTGGGTTATCCCCGGGCGCTGGGCTATCACTTCGCCCGGCCGATGCCGGCCGGCGAGCTCACCGCACTGCGGGCGGACCGGCTTTCAGTGCCGCGGTGACCGCCTCGGTCAGCTTTTCCAGGTAGTCGTCGCCGATCGGGATGCGGGCCACCGCGAGCCGCCAGTAGAGCGGCCCGAGGATCAGGTCGACGGCCAGCTCCGGGTCGGCGGTCGGCGGCAGCTCGCCCCGGGCCACCGCCTGGCCGACCAGCTTGTCCCCCACCGAGTGCTGGTGGGTGCGCAGCGCTTGATGCAGCGTCTCGGCGATCTGCGGGTTGCGGGAGGCCTCGGCCATCAGGTCGGGGATGATCTGGGACGCGATCCGGTGCTGCAGCGCCTTGCTCACGATCATCATGAGCAGCTGCAGATCGCCGGCGAACGTGCCGGTGTCGGGCAACGGCACCGAGCGGCCGGCGACATCGGACACGATCTCGAGGACCATCTCGAGTTTGTTGGACCAGCGGCGGTAGATTGCGGTCTTGCCCACACCGGCGCGACGAGCCACCGCCTCGATGGACAGCCGGCCGTAACCAACCTCGGCCAGCTCGTTCATCACCGCGTTGCGGATCGCCACCGTGATGTCCCCGCGGAGGACGGCGGCTCCGGCCGGTGCACGCTTGCTTGTCGCCACCCGGTGACTATAGCGCTACGACGTAACGGTTGCGTTCCGCCGTTAGGTCGGATACCGTCATTCGGACGTCGATACGCTTGCGTTTCGTCGGTGGATACTGGTTAGTGTGTTGTCGCGCAAGTCTCCCAGGTCCCCTCGATCCCAGGGACCGACCAGATCGGAGCGCCCTCCCATGCCCCAGACGGCGGTCGCCGATTCCGGCACCAGCGTCTCCCTCAAGGAGCTGGCCGAGCGGAACGGCCTGCACGCGGCCTCCGCCCTGCCGAGCCTTCCGGCGTATGTCCGGGAGATCTGGGCCTACCGGCACTTCATCACGGCGTACGCGAACGCGAAGATCACGTCGTCGCTCGGCACCACGCGGCTGGGCATGCTGTGGCAGGTCCTGACGCCGATACTCAACGCCGCGGTGTACTACGTGATCTTCGGCGTGCTGCTCAACACCAAGCGCGACATCGACAACTTCATCGTCTATCTGTGCGCCGGGGTGTTCCTCTTCGGCTTCACCCAGACGGTGACCCAGGCCGGCGTGGGCTCGATCACCGGCAACCTGGGGCTGATCCGCGCACTGCACTTCCCGCGGGCCGCGTTGCCCATCTCGATCGTGCTGACCGAGTTGCGCAACATGACGGCCTCGATGGGCGTGCTGATCCTGATCGTGCTGATCACCGGCGAGCCGATCACCGTGGAATGGCTGCTGGTGCCGCTGGTCCTGCTGGTTCAGGCGATCTTCAATCTCGGCTTGGCGATGCTCGGCGGCCGGCTCGGCTCCAAGCTCACCGACATCCGGCAGATCGTGCCGTTCTTCATGCGCTTCTGGATGTACGGATCCGCGGTGCTCTACCCGGTGACCCACTTCACCACCGCGCTGAAGGACCACCCCACCCTGCTCGCCATCGTCGAGGCGAACCCGCTGCTGGTCTACATCGAGCTGATGCGGCACGCGCTGATGGAGGACATCCCGCTGGCCAACGACGTCTGGGTGCTGTGGCTCGAGGCGATCGCCTGGGCCGTGGTCATGTTCGGCATCGGCTTCGTCTACTTCTGGCGCGGAGAGAAGGGCTACGGCCGTGGTTGACCTCACCGACGAGCGGGTGCCCACGGTCATCGTGGACGACGCGCACATCGTCTACCGGGTGCACGGTTCGGCCAGCCCGGGCAGCGGCAGCCCGGTGGCCAGCTTCAAGCGGCTCGTCACCCGCACCAAGGCGGCCCAGATCCGCGAGGTGCACGCGATCAAGGGCGTCACCTTCGTCGCCTACCGCGGCGAGGCGATCGGCGTGGTGGGCAGCAACGGGTCGGGCAAGTCCACTTTGCTGCGGGCGATCGCCGGGCTGATGCCGGCCGAGCGCGGCGCGATCTATGCGGCCGGCCAGCCGTCGCTGCTGGGCGTGAACGCGGCGCTGATGAACGACCTGCCCGGCGAGCGCAACGTGATGCTCGGCTGCCTCGCGATGGGCATGTCGCCGGCCGAGGTGCGGGCCAAGACGCCGGAGATCATCGAGTTCTCCGGCATCAACGAGCGCGGCGACTTCAGCTCGCTGCCGATGCGCACCTATTCGTCCGGCATGGCGGCCCGGCTGCGGTTCTCGATCTCGGCGGCGAAGAAGCACGACGTGCTGCTGATCGACGAGGCGCTGGCCACCGGTGACGCCAAGTTCCGCCGGCGCAGCGAGCAGCGGATCCGCGACCTGCGGGCGGACGCCGGCACGGTGTTCCTGGTCAGCCACAGCGAGCAGACCATCAAGGACACCTGCGAGCGCAGCATCTGGCTGGAGTCGGGCGTGATCCGCGCGGACGGTCCGACCGAGGATGTGATGAAGCAGTACGAGACCTACATGCGTAAGTAGGCCCCGCACTGCCTCGTCAGGTCACTTCACCGACAGGTGCACGTGGTTCGTGTGATCGCTGGACGGGTCGCCGCCCGCTCCCGAATACGACTTCCAGCCACTGCTGGGCAGCCAGATCCGGCGGAACCAGATCACGTAGAGAACGCCCAGCGTCCCCGAGTTGTTGATGAAGTAATTCGCCAGGTTGTTGCCGTAGGTCCTGCTGCTGCCGGTGGCGGCGCCGCCGAAGCCGCTCTTGTCGGCGGCGAAGTCGCACGCCCGCCCCTTGGGATGCTCACCGCTGTTCTGCTGGCGGAAGCAGTGCACGTAACGCTTGAAGCCCGCCTGCTGGGCTTCCTTCATCGCATGCAGGAGCCGCGGCGTGATGCAGCCGCCGCTGGTCGGGTCGTTGACCGAGCAGCCGCCGCTCAGGTTGCCGCCGGGACTGGCCTTCTGGCTGGAGCCGCTGCCTCCGCCGCCCGGGGAACCGGTGTCCCGGCCCTGGTTGGCCGCCTTCAGCGCGTTTTCCGCCTGGGCCTTGCGCTTGGCCATCACGGTCAGCTGTTTCTGCTGGTCGCGGATCTCGTTGTCGACCGCCGCCTTGGCACGCAGCTGCCGATCCCGCGAGTCCTTGAGCTCACGCAGCGCGGTGTCCTGCTTGATCGCGACGGTCTGCAGGGTCTCCGCGCGGTCCAGCATGCTGCCGGTGGACGACGCGTTGAGCAGCGCCGTCATCGGTCCGAGCCGGCCGGTGCGATAGGTCTGCCCGGCGATGTCGTCGAGCGCGGCCTGCCGCGGCCCGAGCTCGCCCTCGATCTGCTTGAGCAGCTTGGTCAGCTGCAGCTGGCGCTTCTTGGAGGCGTCCAGCGCCTCCTTGGCCTCGACGAAGCCCTTGGACGCCGCCTCCAGCTGCTCGATCAGTGACTTCGAGCCACCCTCGCCGTCGTCGCCGTTGTCGCCCGGCGCGGCCAGTGGGTTCGGTGCGGCGGCGGCCGGTGCGGGGGGGGCGAACGCCAGCCCGCCCACGGGGAAGAGAAACAAAAACAACAAAGCCACCCGTCTTCTGGTAGAGGTTTGTCCCCTTGCTTCCTTTCTCTCCCC